>CAVFVD010000012.1:0-58910 GCA_963625935.1 uncultured Oscillospiraceae bacterium
ACGGTCTCTTGCAAATGGGGCGAAAATGTATTATCTTTGTATAGAGAAAAGAGGGGATATGCACCGCGTGCGTATCCCCTCTTTTGCCGTATTGACTATCAACGAGTTACAAAGTTCCAATATGTACATATAGCGCCGCCGGGATGTACATGCACGGAAAGCTCCAAGTATTCCCGTCGCCCCAGGGCCTATTTCCGTGGCGAGAAGTCCCCCTTCTTTTGCACGAAATCCCTTCTCCGCACTCGCAAATCCGGGTTTCAGCGTTAAACTTACATAAAAATTCGCCTGTCGGACGGCTTGCAAAAGTGTTCTATTTTTCCTCTTTTTCCCAAGCTCCGGGACGGCGCTTACGGCGTGTATTTATGTACATTCTTTCTGCGCTTTTGGTGTGGCGGCTCTGCGGGGAAGCGGAGCAAAAAACAGTGTACGGCGTAGCGAAAGCTTAGGCTTTCTGCTTTCCATTGCGCTCGCCTTGCACTATCTTTGGATAAGATAGGCGGCAGCTCGGCAGTTGAAAGTCACAAGTCTGCGACTTTTGCCTTTCAACTGCTCTCACTTTGCACTATCTTTGGATAAGATAGGCGGCAGTTCGGCAGTTGAAAGTCACAAGTCTGCGACTTTTGCCTTTCAACTGCTCTCACTTTGCACTATCTTTGGATAAGATAGGCGGCGGCTCGGCTATGAAAACGCCGAAAGCTTAGGCTTTCGGCTTTCCATTGCGCTCGCCTTGCACTATCTTTGCAGACAAATTGTAAGAAAAGAGAAAATGTTGCGACTGTATGCTATTTTTCTGCTCGCGCTGCCGCTGCAGCTGGCGGCGCAACTGCCGTCCGTGACGCCCGCGATGGTTTACACCGGAGAAGACGGCACGGAGACGGAGGAAAGCGCCTATGACGGCGACGCGCCCTTCACAGCCACGTTCAAGGCGCAGCCGTCCGACGTGGGCGACTATACGGGCATATACGAGTGGCAGTTCACACGTCAGGGCGAAAGCACGCCTTTCCTGCGCCGCTACGAGGAGGACACGCAGTACACGTTTAACGAGTCGGGCACCTACTCCGTTGTGCTTCTCGCCACCTTCGTGCTGGGCACAGACACGCTGCAATACGACCAAAGCGACGGCGGCGAGGCTTTCACCGTGACCATAAGCGAGTCGAAACTGGAAGTGCCTAACGCCTTCACGCCCAACGGCGACGGCGTGAACGACGTGTTCCGCGTGAAAGAGGGATACAAGAGCATCATCTCTTTCAAAGCCCGCGTCTTCGACCGCTGGGGCAAGAAGCTCTACGAGTGGGACAACCCCGCCGGAGGATGGGACGGCAAAGGCCCGGGCGGCAACGCCCCCGACGGCGCGTACTATCTCAACATCGAGGCGAAAGGCGCGGACGGAAAGAAATACAACATAAAAAAGGTGATAAACCTGCTGCGCGGCTACACTGAGAAGGACAGCCTCAACTAATGCGCGGGGATAGGGACGAACAACGGCGGGGCGGACGCCCGCGCGAAGCACAAGAGATGGAGAAAAACGCTGACGCGAAAGACACACAACCGAAAATAGAGGTTTACGGAGCGAGGGTGCACAACCTGAAAAACGTGGACGTGACACTGCCGCGCTACAGCCTCAGCGTCATCACGGGACTGAGCGGCTCGGGGAAGAGCTCGCTCGCCTTTGACACGCTCTACGCCGAGGGGCAGCGCCGATACATTGAGACGTTCTCGGCATACGCCCGCAACTTCCTTGACAATCTCGAGCGGCCGGACGTGGACAAAATCACGGGGCTTAGTCCCGTGATAAGCATCGAGCAGAAAACCACCAACAAAAACCCGCGCTCGACAGTGGGGACGGTGACGGAGATATACGACTTCCTGCGACTGCTCTACGCACGCGCCGCCGACGCTTACTCGTACGCCACGGGCGAGCGGATGGTAAAGTACACCGAGGAGCGCATCGTAGACCTTATCCTCGCCGACTACGAGGGAAAGCGCGTCTACCTCCTTGCCCCGCTCGTCCGCTCCCGCAAGGGACACTACAAGGAGCTGTTTGAAAACGTGCGGAGAAAGGGTTTCCTCACCGTGCGCGTAGACGGCGAGCTGCGCGAAGCCGAGCCCGGAATGAAGCTCGACCGTTATAAGAACCACGACATCGAGGTCGTGGTGGACAAGCTTGCTGTGAAAGCCAAGGACGGGGAGCGCCTGCGCAAAAGCGTCACGGAGACACTCACGCAGGGCGGCGGACTGATGATGCTGCTTGACACGGAGAGCGGGCAGGCGCGTTTTTACTCCAAACACCTTATGTGCCCCACGACGGGCATATCCTATAAAGAGCCGGCTCCGCACAACTTCTCGTTCAACTCGGCGCAAGGTGCATGCCAAAAGTGCAAGGGGCTGGGCTACGTGAGCGTTGTGGACCGCGAGAAAGTTATCCCCGACGACACGCTCTCTATCAAAGCGGGCGGACTCGCGCCGCTGGGACGTTATCGCAACGCGCTCATCTTTTGGGAAGTGGACGCCGTGCTGCAAAAGTACGACTGCGACCTCACCACCCCCATTTGCGACATCCCGGAAGAGGCGATGGACGAGCTTTTCAACGGGACTGGCGGACGGCTGCGCATTCCCGCCAAGACGGCGCACACCACAGAGGACTACTACGTGGACTTTGACGGACTTGTGAAATATATCCGCCAAATGGCAGACGCGGAGATGACAGCGGCGGCGCAGCGCTGGGCCGAGCAGTTCTCAAAGGAGGCTGTCTGCCCCGAGTGCCACGGCGCGAGGCTCAACCGCGAGGCGCTCTCCTTCCGTCTCGCCGGAAAAACCATCGCCGAGCTCGCCGACATGGACATAGCCACGCTCTACGAGTGGCTGTCTGTCGTGGAAGAGCGCTTGGAGAAGAAGAGCCGCGCCATAGCGCACGAAATACTCAAAGAGCTGCTGACGCGCCTGAAATTTCTGCTCGACGTAGGGCTTGACTACCTCTCGCTCTCGCGCTCGTCTGTCACGCTAAGCGGCGGCGAGAGCCAGCGCATCAGACTGGCCACGCAGATAGGCTCACAGCTTGTCAACGTGCTATACATACTCGACGAGCCAAGCATAGGGCTTCACCAGCGCGACAATGTGCGCCTCATCGGCTCGCTCAAGCGGCTGCGCGACATTGGCAACACGGTGGTGGTGGTTGAGCACGACAAAGACATGATGCTCGCCGCAGACTATGTGGTCGACATGGGACCCAGGGCGGGACGGCACGGCGGCGAGGTGGTCTTCGAAGGCACGCCCGAGAAAATGCTTACGCGCGACACGCTCACAGCCCGCTACCTGCGCGGAGACCTGCGCATAGAGACGCCCGCCACGCGCCGCAAAGGCGACGGCGTGCTGCGCCTCGTCGGCGCGAAGGGCAACAATCTGAAAAACGTCACCGCCGAGTTCCCCCTCGGCACGCTGATTTGTGTGACGGGAGTTTCGGGCAGCGGAAAATCCACCCTCATCAACGAGACACTGCGCCCCATCCTCTCCCGCCATTTCTACCGCTCGCTCGACGAGCCACTGCCCTACGACCGCATAGAAGGCTTGGAGAAGATTGACAAAGTGGTGGCCGTGGACCAAAGTCCGCTTGGACGCACGCCGCGCTCCAACCCCGCCACCTACACGGGCGTTTTCTCCGACATACGCTCGCTCTTCGTCAATCTGCCCGAGGCTAAGGCTCGCGGCTACAAGCCGGGACGCTTCAGCTTCAACGTGAAAGGCGGACGCTGCGAGGTTTGCCGAGGCAACGGATTCAAAAACATCGAGATGAACTTCCTGCCCGATGTCCTCGTGCCCTGTGAGGCGTGCCACGGCAAGCGTTACAACCACGAGACGCTCGAGGTGCGCTTCAAAGGGAAAAGCATTGCCGACGTGCTGGACATGACCATCAACCAAGCCGTAGACTTCTTCGAAAACGTGCCAGCCATCCTGCACAAGATAAAAGTGTTGCAGGAAGTGGGACTGGGCTACGTGAAGCTCGGGCAAAGCTCCACCACGCTCTCAGGCGGCGAGAGCCAGCGCGTGAAACTCGCCACAGAGTTGTCAAAGCGCGACACCGGGCACACCATATATATACTCGACGAGCCCACGACGGGTCTCCACTTCGAGGACATACGCGTGCTGCTCGAAGTGCTACAACGCCTGGTGGACAAAGGCAATACGGTAATAGTGATAGAACACAACCTCGACGTGATAAAAACCGCCGACCACATCATAGACATGGGGCCTGAGGGCGGACGCGCCGGGGGGAACGTCCTCTTCTCCGGCACTCCGGAAGCGCTCGCCGCAAGCGGCGTGGGACACACGGCGGAGTTTTTGAAAGAATACCTGGAAGAGGGGAAAGCGGAAGCCTGACTGCGAAAACAACAAACACTCATACAAACCAAAAAGATTATCTATGTTTGAAGGACAACCAAAAGGGCTATACGCCCTCGCGCTTGCCAACACGGGCGAACGCTTTGGCTACTACACCATGCTTGCCATCTTCACGCTCTTCATGCAGGCCAAGTTTGGCTGGACTGAGGCGCAGGCGGGACAGGTATACAGCATCTTCCTTGCCGTCGTATACTTCTCCCCGCTCTTCGGCGGCATGCTCGCCGACAAGATAGGGTACGGCAAGTGCGTGACCATCGGCTTCGCCACGATGTTTGTAGGCTATCTCGGCCTGGCTATTCCCACGGCTCCCGACCTTGCGGGAAAGCTGGCAATGTTTGCCGGACTGGCCTGCGTGTCTCTGGGCACAGGTCTCTTTAAGGGCAACCTGCAAGTGCTTGTGGGCAACCTCTACGACGACCCCAAGTATGCCAGCCAGCGCATCCCGGCTTTCAGCCTCTTCTACATGGCTATCAATATCGGCGCAATGTTTGCCCCGGCGATGGCAAAATGGGTCACCAACCTCTACCTCAGTCAGCACGGCTTCACCTATGACGCAGCGTGCCAAGACGCAGACTACCTCACCGCACTCTACGGCGGCTACGGCCTTTGCTACGGCGTGGCCTGCGTGTCGCTCATAGTTTCCGCTCTTATTTACTTCGCTTGCCGCAGCTGGTTCAAGCACGCCGACGTGACCGCGACCAAGCAGCCCGAAGCAAAAAGCGAGGTTGTGTGCGAGCAGCTTACTCCGAAGCAGACGAGCGACCGCATCAAGGCACTGCTGATGGTATTCGGCGTGGTGATTTTCTTCTGGATGGTTTTCCACCAAAACGGCTCCGCGCTCACGTTCTTCGCGAAAAAGTACACAAACCTTACCATCTGCGGCGGCATGCGCTTTTGGTTCAACATTTTCAGCCTCGCGCTCATCGCTGCAGCCGTTTACACGGGCTTTGCATCTTTCCAGTCGAAGACAGCAAAGATGCGCGCCGTCAATGGGATAGTCACTGTGCTGCTTGTGGCGGGGGCAGGCGCCCTCTACCTTGCGATGGACGACCCCACCTACGCTCAGCCGTCCGACTTCCAGCAGTTCAACCCCTTCTTCGTCGTGGCGCTTACGCCTTTCAGTATGCTCTTCTTTGACTCACTGGCAAACAAGGGACACGAGGTAAGCGCGCCCGCCCGCATCGGATGGGGCATGCTTGTAGCCGCCCTTGGCTACTGCGTCATCACACTGTCTTCCTACGGGCTGACCTCGCCCATGGACCTGGGCGACGCCACGCAGAGCGTGCTTTCCCCCAACTGGCTCATCTCGACATACTTCACGCTGACGCTCGCCGAGCTTCTCCTCTCCCCGATGGGTATAGCTTTCGTCTCCCAAGTAGCTCCCCCGAAGTACAAGGGCCTTATGATGGGCGGCTGGTTTGCCGCTACGGCCATCGGCAACTATCTCAGCAGCATCCCCTCTATGCTTTGGGACAAGATTCCCCTTATGTACAACTGGGGCATACTTATCGCGCTCTGCCTCATAAGCGCGGCGGTGATGTTCGGGATGCTCAAGAAGCTCAACAAAATGACGGCATAAACGCCCAGCCTTACGGCTGCGAAGCATTAATCCCCTGACAACAAAAATGAGGACGGGCTGTCCGGCGCGCACAACGCCGGGCAGCCCGTCCCGATATAAAGAAATACTATGTGGAAATACTCGCGGCGCTCATCACGGCCGGCAGTGTGGTGATGCTGGCAAAGTGACCCGTGCCGCTACTCGGCAAACGGCAGCTGCGACTCCCCGAGTCCGCCGAACGAGCGACGGTGGAAGGGCGTGAGTCCGTAACGGAGTATGCCCTCGCGATGCTCTTTCGTGGGATAGCCCGCGTTGTGGTCCCAGCCGTAATAGGGATAATCCTTATGAAGCCGCTTCATATAGTCGTCGCGGTAGGTCTTGGCCAAAATGCTCGCGGCGGCAATGGAAAGAAATTTGCCGTCTCCTTTCACAATCGTAGTGTGCGGCACGTCGCCGTAGGGCTTGAAGCGGTTTCCGTCCACAATCACGAAGCCCGGGCGCAGGGCGAGTTTGTCCAAAGCCCGGTGCATGGCGAGGATGGAAGCGTTGAGGATGTTTATCCGGTCTATCTCCTCGGGCGAAACCTCAGCCACGGCCCAAGCCAAAGCGTCCCGCTGCACAACCTCCCTAAGGACGTAGCGGCGGCGTGCGGACAGTTGCTTGGAGTCGTTAAGCTCGGCGTTGGCGTAATCCGGCGGAAAAATCACTGCGGCGGCGAACACGCTCCCCGCCAAACAGCCGCGTCCCGCCTCGTCGCAGCCCGCTTCCGTCAGTCCCTCTTTATTATATAAGGAGCAAAGCATCGTCTTCCGTCTGTCTTACTTTCTCTCAGATTTTTCCCTTTTCCCGCTCTTACTGTCCCTAAGGCACTGCTCCGGGAAAGGCAATTTTTCTCAAAACATCCGCATCACGCGCTCAATGCCCGCCGCTAAAGCGTCCACTTCTTCCTTGGTGTTGTAGAGGGCAAAGGAGGCACGCGCCATGCTCTCCACGCCGCAACGCGCCATCAGCGGCTGCGCGCAGTGATGCCCCGTGCGGATGGCCACGCCAAGGCGGTCGAGCAGCGTGCCAAGGTCGAGCGGATGAATTTCCCCCACATTGAAGGACACCACGGCGTCTTTCTCCGCCGCCGTGCCGTAAAGGCGTATGCCGGGGATTGCGGCGAGCCGCTCCATGGCGTAGCGCGTGAGCTGCGACTCGTGGGCGTGTATCGCGTCCCAGCCTAAGCGGGCAACGTAGTCCAGAGCCACGGCAAGCCCGCGCGAGCCCACGTAGTCCGGCGTGCCGGCCTCAAACTTGAAAGGAAGCCGCTCGTACGTCGTCTTCTCAAAGCTGACGCGCGAAATCATCTCTCCGCCGCCCTGATAAGGCGGCATGCGCTCCAGCAGTTCCTCTTTGCCGTAAAGCACACCGATGCCGGTGGGACCGTAAATCTTGTGACCGGAAAAAACAAGGAAGTCGCAGTCAAGCTCCTGCACATCGACGGGCATGTGCGGCACGCTCTGCGCCCCGTCCACAAGGAAGTGCGCCCCGTGTTCGTGCGCCGTCCGCGCCATGTCGCGCACAGGGTTCACCGTGCCAAGGACATTGCTCACCTGGGCTACGCAGACGAGCCGCGTGCGCGGGGTGAAGAGCCGCTCGTAGGCTTCGAGGTCGAGCGTGCCGTCATCCTTCATCGGTATGACCTTAATGACGATGCCACGGCGCTCGCGCAAGAGCTGCCACGGAACGATGTCGCTGTGATGCTCCATAACCGTGAGCAGCACCTCATCGCCTTCTGTGAGGAATGCCTCGCCGTACGACGAGGCGACAAGGTTAAGGCTCTCCGTGGTGCCGCGCGTGAAGACTATCTCCGCCGTGCTGCGGGCGTTGACAAAGGCTCGCACTGTCTCGCGTGCCGCTTCGTGCAGCTCGGTGGCCTGTTGCGAGAGGTAGTGCACGCCCCGGTGCACGTTGGCGTTCACCGAGTAGTACTCCTCCGTCATAGCCTCGACGACACAGCGCGGCTTCTGCGTGGTGGCGGCATTGTCAAGATAAACCAAAGGCCGCCCGTACACCTCGCGCGAGAGTATCGGGAAGTCCGCACGCACTTTCTCTATATCAAGCATTGCGTTATCTGCTATGAAAAAGTCCGCGCCGCAAGACCCGGACTCTCTTTCTTTTATTCTGTAAAAACAACTCTCTGCCGCCGGCGTGCTTTTCTCACTTGCACGCACGGCATCCCTTGCAGTGTCCAAGCTCGCCACGGAAGCGAAGGTCCACGAGATGGGACAGACGCTCCCTCAGCCTCGGGATGGCAACGTGGGCAAGCACCTCGTTGACGAAGGCGTGCTGCAGCATAAGGCGAGCCTCAGCCTCGGGGATGCCGCGCTGGCGCATATACAGCAAAGCCGTCTCGTCCAGCCGCCCCGTGCTCGAGCCGTGATTGCAGCGCACGTCGTCGGCATATATTTCCAGCATCGGCTGAGAGTAAGCCCGCGCCGTGGGGGCGGCGCAGATATTGGCATTGGTCTGCTGCGAAACGGTGCGCTGCGCCCCTTTCTCCACATAGACCTTACCGGCGAACGCCCCGACGCTATGGTCGTCGAGCACATACTTATAGAGCATATCGCTGGCACAGCCGGGCGCGAGATGCTCCACAAGGACATTGTTGTCCACGCGCTGTTCTCCGTCCGCCACAACCGCGCCGTAGAGCGCGGTCTCCGCGCCCTCGCCGCGCAGTCGCACGTCGAGGCGGTTGCGCGTGCGGCCGCAGGTGAGCGTCACGCCGTCGTAGTTGAAGCGGCTGCCTGCCTCCTGCTCCACATATACGGTGCTGAAGCGCGAGGTTGCCTCGTTGGTCTCCTCCACACTGAACACGCTCACCCTCGCCCCCTCGGCGGCGTACACTTCCGCCACCTGCGTGGTGAGGTACTTAGCCCCCTCCTCCGAATGGTCGCAAAGCAAGAGCGAGAGCTCGGCCCCGCGCCCCGCAATGACTAGCACGCGGCGCGAGTTAAGCAAGTCGGCGCGGCCGGCGTTGACGTTGACAATCTGCACGGGCTGTTCAATGCGCACGCCGTCGGGCACATACACCACGAGACCGTCTTGCGCCAGAAGCGTGTTAAGCAGCGTCACTCCGTCCCGCCCGCTGCGGAAGCCGCGGTCTGTGGCGGCGGCGCGTCCGTAGTATTCTTGCAAAATTTCCGGGCGGCTCTCTGCCACACGGCACAGGCTGTCCACCACCACGCCCTCGGGCAGCTGCGCCAAAGAGGCGGGCGCGGCGGCGCAAGGCACATCGTTCACCACAAAGAAAAGCGCGGTGCTGAGATTAGGCACGTTGCAGCGGTAAGCCGAATAGGGGTCGCGCCCGTCCGTAAGCCGTTTGAGGTTCACGCCATAGTCGGGGGCGAAAGCCGCCCGCGCGTCGGTGTACTTGTACCGCTCCTCGCGCGTGGCGGGAAGTCCGCCCTCGCCCAAGAGCCGCGCCGCGTCTTCGCGCAGAGCGTTCATCGCCGCACAGCTATGCTCGCACAGCGTCGCGGCGTGGTCGCGGTAAAGGTCAAGATACTGTTTGTGGCTGTCCATCCTTACAATGCCTCCTTTATCCAGTCAAAGCCTTTCTCCTCAATCTCATATCCTAGCTCCGCGCCGCCCTCTCGCACTATCTGACCCGCCACGAGCACGTGCACGAAGTCGGGCTTCAGGTAGTCAAGCATACGCTGGTAGTGGGTAATCACCATTGCGCTTGTCTTGGGCGTGCGCAGCATATTGAAGCCCTCGGCGACAATGCGCAGCGCGTCTACGTCCAGCCCCGAGTCGGTCTCGTCGAGGATGGAGAAAAGCGGCTCGAGCACCGCCATTTGGAATATCTCGTTGCGCTTGCGCTCGCCTCCGGAGAAGCCCTCATTGACCCCGCGGCTCATAAAATGGGCGTCGAGCCCCACGAGTTTGCGCTTTTCTTTGAGGAGTTTGAGGAAATCACTGGCGGGAAGCGGCTCCTGGCCGAAATACTTGCGCTTGGCGTTGAGCGCCGCCCTCATAAAGTTGGTCATCGATACGCCAGGGATTTCTGTCGGGGCTTGGAAAGACATGAAGACCCCTTCGTGCGAGCGGTCCTCGGGGGAAAGCGCGAGCAGGTCCTTTCCGTTGAACGTCACGCTGCCGCCGGTCACCTCGTACTTGGGGTTTCCCACCAACACATTGCTGAGTGTGCTTTTGCCTGAGCCGTTAGGCCCCATCAGGACGTGCACTTCGCCGTCGCGGATGGTGAGGTTCACCCCGCGCAATATCTCTTTTCCCTCCACACTGGCGTGAAGGTCCTTTATCTCTAACATTTCCTTAGCTTGAAGTTTGTGACGGCCGCCGCGAAAGACGGCTCTAACGCAAAGCAAAGTTACTCAAAACTTTTCAGTCTCCCCCACCCCGCCGCTCCGCCCCTTTCGCGGCGCGGGGCTATTAGGCGCAAAAAGAGTAACTTTGCCCGCATTATGGGAGAAGACACTTTCGACATACGCGCCGAGCAACAGAGCCCTGCCGGCACAGAGCGCGACTTTGAGAACGCCCTGCGCCCTCTGCGCTTCGATGATTTCAGCGGGCAGCGCAAGGTTGTGGACAACCTGCGGGTCTTTGTGGAGGCAGCGAAATACCGGGGCGAGCCGCTCGACCACACTTTGCTGCACGGCCCGCCGGGGCTTGGAAAAACCACACTGTCCAACATCATCGCCAACGAGCTGGGCGTAGGCTTCAAGCTCACCTCTGGCCCGGTGCTTGACAAGCCGGGCGACCTCGCGGGCTTGCTTACCGCGCTGGAGCCAAACGACGTGCTTTTCATTGACGAGATACACCGTCTCTCGCCCGTGGTTGAGGAGTACCTCTACTCGGCGATGGAGGACTACCGCATAGACATCATGATAGACAAGGGCCCGGCGGCGCGGAGCATACAGATAGACCTCAACCCGTTCACCCTTGTGGGTGCGACGACGCGCAGCGGCCTGCTCACTGCTCCTCTGCGGGCGCGTTTCGGCATCAACCTGCATCTCGAGTACTACGACGCGGAGACGCTGCAGCGCATCGTGGAGCGTTCGGCCTCCATCCTTTCCGTGCCCATCGAGCCGGCGGCGGCAAAGGAGATTGCGGGACGCTCGCGCGGCACGCCTCGTATCGCCAACGCGCTTCTGCGACGCGTGCGCGACTTCGCCCAAGTGAAGGGCACGGGGCGCATTGACCACGCCATCGCCTCTTACGCCCTCGAGGCGCTCAACATAGACGCGTACGGACTGGACGAGATTGACAACAAAATTCTCCTTACCATCATAGACAAATTCAAGGGCGGACCTGTGGGCATCACCACCATCGCCACGGCCATCGGCGAGGACGCGGGCACGGTGGAGGAGGTTTACGAGCCGTTCCTTATAAAGGAGGGCTTCATACGCCGCACGCCGCGCGGCCGCGAGGTTACGGAGCTTGCCTTCAAGCATCTCGGCCGCCCCATCGTGCCTACGGCGGGGATGCAGGAGCGTTCGCTCTTCGACTGAGCGGCACGTGTTTTTCCCAAAAGATACAACTCTTTATTTTTATGATAAAACGACTACTTCTTTCCTTCCTCTCCGCTCTCTGCCTGACGGTCACTGCGGAGGCGCAGACCGCAAGCCTCAGCGCAAAGCCGCATACCGCCCGCATCGGGGCTAAGGCGCAAGCCGCAGCCACGCGGCACTTGGCGGCGAAAGCCACGGCACGCATCAATGTGCCTAAGGACGACGAACCCATTTACGACCCGGCGGGGACTGTCAAGCACTACATCATGTCCTACACCGACAACAACGGCAGTTACACCAACGGAAAGGTGGAGGCTCGCTACTCTGAGGACGGCAAAACGGTCTTTCTCAACGGACTCACCCCGGGCTACAACCGCACCGCCAAGGGCGAGCCGGAGACGTGGCTGAAAGGCACTATCGAGGACGGCGACCTCACGCTGAAAGCGGGACAGGTGCTATACAAAGAGGGCGACCGCGTGCTCTACTTCGAAGCTGTGCAGGCCAACGACCAAGGCTATATCTCCACTTTTAAGGACGAGATGCACTTCACCGTGTCGGCTGACGGCAAAATCACGCAGACCGACGCCGCCGACATTGCGGGTGTCTTCGTCGACGGCGAAACGGAGGAGGACGCTGGCTTCTATGGCTTCTTCTACAATTTCGCTCTTGAGGACATGGGTGACATTGTCTCCTACGCCTTTCCCGAGGGGGCGGAGGCGAAAGAGTATATCCTGAGCGGAGCTAAGAAAGCGGGCGACACGCCGAGCTACTCCAAGGCAAAACTTTGCTTCCCGGGCGACGGATACTGCTACGCAAGCGGACTTTGCCTCTCTTCGCCCGACGAAGTAGTGCGCGGAAAGGTAGAAAACAAGACTGTGACCTTCCCGCAGCTTTACATCATACAGGGAGCCGACCTTTTCTACTACCGCCTTGCAGAGGGCGGCGAGCCGGACGACGAGGGCGACCTGCCGCTGCAGGACCTTGTGCTCACGCTTGACGAGACGACGGGCGCATACTCTATGGCCTCAGGGCACTATCTGCTTGAGACGGACTATGCCATAGCGGAGGTGCAGACCTACCTCACCGACGTGAAGCTCACGCCCTATTCCGGCGACGCGCCTGCCACGCCCGCCACGCCGGAGGTGCTTTTCTATGACGAAACCAACACGGCCATCTACGTCACGATACCTGCCAGCGACACCAAGGGCGGGTACATCAATCCCGACAAGCTCTCCTACCGCTTCTACGCCGACGACGAGCCGTACACATTCACTACCGACAACTACTCGCACCTTTCCGAGAGCCTGACGGACATTCCCTACGCCTTCACCGACCATTACGACATCTTCAACAACACGGGCTACAAGACCGTCTTCTTCCACAACCTCGCTGCGAAGACGCTTTCCGTGGAGAGCGTCTACACGGTGGACGGCACGACTAACGTCTCCGCCCGCGTGTCGTACACTCTGCCGGCGGGCATAGAGGCAGTGAAAGCCGGCTCGCGCCCTGTCAGCGTGACGTACACCGACCTCCAGGGCCGCCGCATAGCCGCCCCGTCCCGCCACGGCGTGACCATCGTGACCACCACCTACGCTGACGGAACGGTGAAAACCGAGAAAAAACTGTAACAGCAGCCATGATTTCCTACAACACCATAAACGTGAAGATGCCCGCAATACCCCACCGCGAAACAAGCGCGTGGGTGCGCGAGGTGGCCGCCGCCCACGAGAAACGCGTGGGCGAGGTGGCGTACGTCTTCTGCGACGATGAGAAAATTTTGGAGGTTAACCGCCAGTACTTGCAGCACGACTACTACACGGACATCATTACCTTTGACTACTGCGAGGGGGACGTGCTCTCCGGCGACCTTTTCATCAGCCTCGACACCGTGCGCACCAACGCCGAGCAGCTTGGCAAGGACTACGACGAGGAACTCCACCGCGTCATCATACACGGCATACTCCACCTTTGCGGCATCAACGACAAAGGGCCGGGCGAGCGCGAAATAATGGAAGCGGAGGAGGACCGCGCACTTGCCCTCTGGCGCAAGCAAAAAGCGTAAGTCCGCCCCACGCGGCAAATACTCCCGCCGGCACACATACAACAGTCCGCCCGGCACAACACGAGTTGTGCCGGGCGGACTGTTTTCCTTCGACCCAATCCGCGTCAACGGACGGACGCAAGTGATTCTAATAATAACCGAGAGCCTTCTCCCCGCCTATTACAAAGCACGCCGGAATTACACAGGGGCAAATACGAAACGCGCCCTGCACTCTGACGTGGCTTTATCAAGCGGCAAGGCAAAACAATACCACGACTCCGGCAAGCAGAGTCCAAAGAAATTTCTCCGTAAACGTCATACAAGCTGTTTTTAGGTAAACATACCGGCACTCCATTACGGCTGCCGTCACCCGCAAAAGTAAGTTTTTTCCACCAAATACGCATAGGGCACCTCTGTAAGGATGTACACGCGCGGGAAAAATAGGACACTTTTGCGCGGCCGGGACGAATTAACATTTTTAACCTTGGTTAAGGCAGCGAAAGGGGCTTTCGCGGGGCGGAAAGGGGATTTGCCGTGACGGGAATAGGCCCTGGGACGACGGGAATACTTGGAGTTTTCCCGCCATGTACATCCCGGCGGCGCTATATGTACATATAAGAGCCTTGTAAGTCGTTGATATTCAACACGGCAAAAGCGAGGGTGCGCAGACGGTGCGCACCCTCGCTTTTCTCTATACAAAGATAATGCATTTTCCTCCGTTTTCCAAACGCCGTTAACATTTCGCCGAAGCCCGAATCGGACATTTAGAACACTTTACCCCTTTTCTTGCTGCGTCTCCTTAGCCGTTTCTTTGTATTGACGGCAGATGCTTGCGGCGGTGGCTGTGCTTCGGAGCTGCAACCTTATATGTCTGCGCTGCTGAGTGGCGGAATTGGGACGGAGCGGATAGGCTTAGGCCTCCTTTTGCAGGTGGACAACCTGCTGGGGATAGGGGAAGTTGACACCCTCGCGGTTGAAGGTGTCGTAAATCTTTTGCAAGTCTTCGTGGTAAACGCCCCAGAAGTCGGCTCCCTTGACCCATACGCGGGCTACGATGTTCACGCTGCTGTCGCCGAGGGTGTCGAGTGCCACGAAAGGCTCTTTGCCCGGTACGGAAGTAAGTATGCGGGAGTCGGCGGCGAAGATGCCGAGAAGCAGCTTCTTTACCTTTTCCACGTCCTCGCCGTAGTCTACGCCCACGGTCCACTGCACGCGGCGCGTTTCCTCGCGCGAGTTGTTGACAACCGTAGAGGTGCTGAGCGAGCCGTTGGGCACGTATACCACTTTGTTGTCTGCCGTGGTGATGATGGTATGGAAAATCTGTATTTCGCGCACTACGCCACTCACGCCCTGCGCTTCGATGGCGTCGCCGACGCGGTAGGGGCGGAAGAGGAGTATGATGAGGCCGCCTGCGAAATTTTGCAGATTGCCGGAAAGGGCCATGCCCACTGCCACGCCGGCCGAAGCGAGGAGCGCGGCGAAGGAAGTGGTGTTGACGCCCAGCGCGCCGATGATGGAGACGATGAGCAGCACCATTAGCAGTATGTTGACCAGACTGCAAAGGAAGCCTTTCACGCTGGCGTCTATGGCGCGGCGGTCGAGCATGCGGCGCACGAAGTGGTTAATCACGCGTATGATGAATTTTCCCACTATGTAGATGAGCACGGCCGCGAGGATGTGCTTCCCTGCGGTGACGCAAAGGTCTGTCAGCTTGTCAATGGTTTTGTCAAGGTTGCTCGCGCTGAGCTCAGCGGGCAAAGTCTGCAAGAGTGTCAGTGGCATGGTTTCTTTATGTTTGTTTCCTGTTGAAAATAGTTAGCTGTGAAGCAGAAAAAGAAAGGGCTTCCCTCGCACGCCTCGCGGCAGCATGGGAAGCCCTTGTATGGTGGGTGCTTACTCGCCTACAATGCGGCGCGCGCCCATATAGCGGCGGCTGTAGTAGGCTTCGTTGGACTCGGATATTTTCACGCCCCCGCGTGCCGCGTGCACAAAGGAGAAGTTGCCAGCCTCGGCGTCCACTTCGGTCACAATGCCTACGTGTCCCACGGAGCGCGAGCTGCCGCTGCCGCCGAAGAAGACGAGGTCGCCTTTCTTGAGGTCCGCTACGCGGGCGATGGGCGTGCCTTGCGTGAACTGCGAGCGCGAGGAGCGCAGGATGGGGACGTTGCGCAGACGGTACACGAAACTGGTGAAGCCCGAGCAGTCAAAAGCCGTGGGGCCGGACATTCCCGAGCGGTAGGACGCTCCAAGGTATTGCAGCGCCGTTTTCACCACGCTCTCGCCGAAGTTGGCGGAAGCGTCCGCCGTTGCTGCGGCGGGGGCGGCGGCGTTCACTGCCTTGCGCGCCAAGGGAAGCTCGGCCGCTTTTGTTTCCGTGACGGTTCTCTCAGAGTGGGGGCGGGCGGGCATTGCCTCAGGGAGTATGTCCTGCGCCTGCGCTGTCCCAAGGGAAAGCAGACCGAGGGCTAAGCTCGCCAAATATTCGGTTATTCGCACGTTGTTTCTCTTTTCAAGTTCTCTCTCTACGCGCTTCCCGCCCGGTGGGCGGTCAAGTGGCCGCAAGGGGAAACGCGCTCTGACGTTTGTCTTTGGCAAATATAGTGATTTTGTCGCGAAAAAGAAAACTCCGTTGTGCATTTTTCAGCAACTGCGCCGTCACAGCTTACGAAAGTTGCACACTCGCGATGGGTGTGTGCGACTTTTTGCCCTGCTTTTGTTCAGCAACGGCGTATTTTCCCCCGCACAAACTCTATCGTCTCTTCTTCAGCCATACGGCGCAGCGTATCCTCGTACAGACGGCGGGGGTATTTGTCGCTTGGCAGTTCGGCCGGGGCGTGGATTTTGCCGTCAGAGAGAATATTGAGAATTTGTTTTTCAAGCTCTTTCTCCCTCTCCTTGTCTGTTTTCCGCTCCTCCGCGCTCCTTTCGCGCCGTTCCCAGCACAGGTCGCAGTGGCCGCAGTCGTCGGCCTCGTCGCCGAAATACTGCAAAAGGTAGCGGCTGCGGCAGAGGGAGGTCTCGTTGGCATACTCCCAGATGGCTTGCACCTGCTTTTCGTATAGGCTCTTGCGGGACTCGTATATCTCGGGCGGCAACTCGACGTATTTGGTGTCAACGCGGCGCGTGGTGTAAGTGATGCGCGGCACATTCTTTCGGGGGACGTAATTGATGATGCGGCGGTAGCGCAGCTGCACAAGGGCTTCGTACACCTCGCGTGGCGTCATGCCGCACTGCGCCCCGATTGTGTCCTCGCGCACAAAGACGTAGTCGGCAAAGAGACCGGCGTAGAGCCGCAGCACCGCGTTCAGCACGCGCTCCTCTGCGGGCGAGAGGTAGTCGACACGGTAGAGGTCGTCACGCGTGGTAAGCACGATGAGCCGGGAAAGGCTGTCGTTGTCTTCCTGATAGAGAATATACCCCGCCTGAGTGAGAATGTTGAGCGCGCCGGTAAGAGTGACGGGAAAATGATGGAAGACGGTGCAAAAGCGTTGGCGGTCGAACTCAAACGTCCGCCCCTGGGCCTCGCCCTCAGCTATCTGGTAGAAAGCGCAAAGGTCGTCGTACACCTTGCGTATATACTCGCGCTCGGGATAGTTCTCCCGCACGCGGTCGAGAAGCTTTTTGCGGTCGTGTTGGTTATATAGCAGGACGGCGTAGGCCGTTTTGCCGTCACGCCCGGCACGTCCCGCCTCTTGGTAGTAGGCTTCCACGGAGTCGGGGAAATCGGTATGCGCCACGAGGCGCACGTCCGGCTTGTCGATGCCCATACCGAAGGCGTTGGTGGCTACCATCACGCGGAAATGGTTCTCTCTCCACGCCTTCTCGCGCGTATCCTTGTCGGTGGCGGTAAGCCCCGCGTGGTAGTGGAGCGCGGTCACGCCGGCCGAGTTGAGGTCTTCGGCTATCTGCTTCGCCGCCCCGCGGCTGCGGGTGTAGACGATGGCGGAACCGTCCACGCTGGCGAGGATGTGGAGAAGCTCCTCAAACTTGTTGTCGGTATGCCGCACGACGTAGCAAAGGTTTTTCCGCTCAAAACTCATACGGAAAACGTTGCTGCGCCTAAATCCGAGCTTTTCCTGAATATCCTCGGCGACTTGCGCCGTGGCTGTGGCGGTAAGCGCAAGCACTGGCACGCCGGGCAGGGCGGTGCGCACGTCGGCGATATGCAGGTAGGGCGGGCGGAAGTCGTATCCCCATTGCGAGATGCAGTGGGCCTCGTCCACCGTGAGCAGGCACACGCGCATGCGCCTTACTTTGCTGCGGAACGCCTCGGTGCAGAGCCGCTCGGGGGACAGGTACAGAAACTTGTACGCGCCGAGGACGGCGTTGTCGAGATGGCGGGCGATTTCGCTCTGCGGCAGTCCGGAGTAAACGGCGGCGGCCGGGATGCCGCGCTCACGGAGATGCGCCACCTGGTCTTTCATCAGCGCGATGAGGGGAGTAACCACGAGGCACATGCCCTCCATCGCGAGGGCGGGGACTTGGAAGGCTATGCTCTTTCCCCCGCCGGTGGGCATCAGGCCGAGGGTGTCCTCGCCCCGCGCGACGCTCTCTATGATGTCGCGCTGTATGCCTCGGAAGTCGGGGTAGCCCCAGTACCGGCGCAGTATGTCTTTGAAGTCCTCCATCTCCGGTCTTTTTCCGCCCGTTCCGGCGGCAAGGGCGCGTCAGAGCGGCTTTATGTCGTCAATTTGCAGCTGAACCTCGCCGCGCTTATGGGTGTTTTCCTCCACGGTATAGCAGATGTCGAAGGCGCGCTTGGTCTTTATGTACCGCGCCTGCGAGCTCTGCCCGAAGGCAATGCCGTTCATCACGTTGTTGCTCTTGTCGTCAACGAGCTCAAGCTTTATGTGTTCCTGCCCGCGCCCTACCACTTTGCTCGTGCCGTAGTCGTAGACGTGGTGGGTGCAGAAGACGGGCTTGGGGTTCTGTGGCCCGAACGGCGCGAAGCGGCGCAGCTGCTGGTAGAAGCGGAAGGTGATGTCCTTGAAATCGAGCTCGGCGTCCACGTCAAGCCCCGCCTCGGTCTGCTCGTCGCTGATGTGCTGCGTGACATACTCCTCGAAGCGGCGGGCAAACTCCTCCACGTGCTCCACTTTAAGCGAGAGACCGGCAGCATAGGTGTGGCCGCCAAAGTTCTCAAGCAAATCCTCGCAACTCTGTACGGCTTTGTACACGTCGAAGCCGGTCACGGAGCGCGCCGACCCTGTGGCTACGCCCTCGGAGCGTGTCAGCACCACGGCGGGGCGGTAGTATTGCTCGGTGAGGCGGGAGGCGACGATGCCAATCACGCCCTTGTGCCACTCCTCGTTATAGATGACGATGCTGCGCCGGGAGTCGAGGTCACTCAAAGCACGCACCTGCTCGACAGCTTCCTCTGTCATCTGCTTGTCAAGGTCTTTGCGTGCCTCGTTGTATAAGTTGATGCGCTCGGCCTTGGCTATGGCGGCGGCGTAGTCGCGCTCCACAAGCAGCTCGACGGCTTCGCGTCCGTTTTGCATACGCCCCGAGGCGTTGATGCGCGGCCCTATCTTGAAGATGATATCGTTCATCGTCAGCTCGCGCTCTCCCAGCCCGCACACCTCTATGATGGCCTGCAGCCCGATGCCGGGGTTTGAGTTGAGGCAGCGGAGTCCGTGGTAGGCAAGTATTCGGTTTTCGCCCATCACGGGGACTATGTCCGAGGCGATGCTTACGGCGCAAAGGTCGAGCAGGGCGGAGAGCTTGTTGAACTCAATCCCGTTGCTCGCGGCAAAGGCTTGCATCAGCTTGAAGCCGACGCCGCAGCCAGAGAGATGGGTGTCGGGGTAGTGGTTGTCGCGGCGCTTGGGGTTGAGGATGGCTACGGCGGGCGGCAGCACGTCATCTGGGACGTGGTGGTCGCAGATGATGAAGTCTATGCCGCACTCTTTTGCGTAGGCAATCTCTTCTACGGCTTTGATGCCGCAGTCGAGCACGATGATGAGCTTTACGCCCGACTCTGCGGCGAAGTCTATGCCTTTGCGCGATATTCCGTATCCCTCCTCGTAGCGGTCCGGTATGTAGTAGTCTATGTTGGAGTAGTACTGTTGTATGAACTTGTACACCAGGGCTACTGCCGTGCAGCCGTCCACGTCATAGTCGCCGTAGACAAGTATGCGCTCTTTGCGCCCCATTGCTTGGTTGAGGCGCTCCACGGCGGCCTGCATGTCGTCCATCAGGAAGGGGTCGTGCAGCTCCGTCAGCTGTGGGTGGAAGAAGCGTTTCGCCTCCAGCTCCGTGCCTATTCCCCGCTCAAGGAGTATTTTCCCGAGCGCCGGGTGTATGCCCAGCTTGGCGGCAAGCGCTTTGGCGCGGGAGGCCTCCTCGGGCGCGGTGCATTTGAAATGCCATTTGTAGTTCATGTATATATGTCATTTTTTTGTATGCTGGTTGGTGTGGCGCGGCGGCGTGTGTGCGTGCCGCGCGATATAGTAGGCTAAGTTAGGAAAAAAGGTTGAGACCGCCGTGGCGGCGGGACACAAAAATCCCGGCAGGGGGCTCGTGGCCTTTCCTGCCGGGATTTTTTATTCAGTCTCGCTTTGCGATGTGGTCTCCGCTTGCCTTGCTTTCGCCCGAGAGGGCTTGGCTGCTGGCGGGGCTTGTCTCACAAATGCGCGGTCTAAGCTTTGTGAGCGGATGTCGCTTATTTCACAATCTGCTTCTTGCCGTTCACGATGTACACGCCCTTGGGCAGCTTCGTGAGGCCGGTTTCGCTCATCTTCACGCCGGAGAGCGTGTAGACGCCCGTATGGGCAGCCTTGGCTTCAGCCTTTGCCGTGGCGATTGCGGTAATGAGTCCCATCGCGTCAGCGTCAGCCTCGATGTTGGCGTTCTCTTTGAGTGCCCATGCCGAGCCGCTGTCGTCGCTCGTCCATACTGACATCGGGTAGGAGGTAAACTGCGGGGCGGCGCAGAGGAACGAGTGGTCGTCGCTCTCGTGCGAGGTGAAGGCAAGGTAGCCGTCTGCGCGGGTCACCACGGTAAGGGGCGTGGGCGTAGCGGAGAACTTGCAAGGACCGCTTGCGCCGCCAGCGTCCGACCATCCGTAGGTGGAGAGGAACATCTTCGTGCCGAGGTTGTAGAGGTAGAAGCTTCCGTCGTGCTGGATTGCCATCCATGCGTGGTTCTCGTCAGTGAGGGAGAAGTTGACGGCGGTGGAGTTGAACTGGCCTTTCTCTCCGTTGGCAGCCCAAAGGTAGGTGGGGTTCACTGCGCTGGGGTTGTACACTACGTACGCGCCCTTGGAGGTGTAGGTGTCGCTTCCCAATACCACGGGGTTGTAGATGGCGTAAACCTTGTCGTTGCTCAGCTTCGTGAGGTCGGTGATTGCTTCACCGAGAGCCTGGGGCTCGGGGTCGGGCTCAGGCTCGGGGTCGACGTCCGTAACCTTTTTGGCCGTGCCGGACGTGGCGAGGAACTGTCCGTTCTCGTTCATGCAGAAGAGCATGCTTGCAAGCTCGAGCGTGTTGTCCGGTCCGAAGTCGAAGCTTACAGCCGGAGTGCTCAGACCGTCGTATGCGCCGCAAATCATGATCTGCGTGCCCATCTCCATGTCGTCGCCGATGTAGTCGCTGGTGAACGGGATGGCTACGCCCATGTCGGAGTAGTTGAGCGCAAACTCGTAGGTGCTGCCGAAGACGTTGCTTACTTTCAGCTCGCCGTCTTTTTCATAGATGGTGAAAGTCATTGTGCTGTCGGCGGCAACGGCTTCTCCGCTCTCGTCGTCAAGGGTGTTGAACGTCAGCTCCCATTTGCCGATGAGGTCTTCCTTGGAGATGTTGTAAGCGGGCTGCTGCGTCATCGTCAGACCTGCGAAGCTGCAGGTGGCTTCGTCCTCGTTCTCGCCCCAGAAGTCGTATGTGATGGCGTCGGAGGTGCTGAGCACGTACTTGCCGTCGTCACCCTTGCTTACGCTGACGGTGAACGGCGACTTGAGCAACCAAGCGTTGTACTCGGAGTCGGTCATGAAGTAGCCGTCGGGAATGCTGAAGGTGATGGTGGAAGCGGCTGCGTCGTACTTGCCTACGTAGCAGGAGTCCGTTGCCACCATTGTCTCCTCGGACTGTGTCATCGGCGTGCCGATGAGGCCGGTCATCGTGGCTTCGCCGTTGGCGTTCACCTTGATGGTGCCCTTGTAAGTGGTGGCGGGCACGGTGGTGATGTACTCGGTGTCGCCGTCAAAGGTAGCTGCGCCGGTGGTGATGGTGTACTTTCCGGCGAGGTCGGCGGGAGCCGGCGAGTAAGAGGGCGTGTCGGCCTGCTGTGTCATCGTCAGGCCAGCGAAGGAGCAGGTGGCGTCACCCTTGTTGTCGCCGACGAAAGTGTAGACGATGGGGGCGGAAGTGCTGAGCACGTACTTGCCGTCGTCATTCTTCGCCACACTGACGGTGAAAGCAGACTTGAGGTAGTAGACATTGTACTCGGAGTCGGCGCAGAAGTAGCCCCAAGCCGTGTTGAACGTGATGGTCTGCGCTTTTGCGTCGTACAGACCTACGTAGCAGGAGTCTATCGCGCCGTCAAACATAGACTCAAAGCGCGGCGTGCCGATGAGGCCGGTCATCGTGGCTTCGCCGTTGGCGTTCACCTTGATGATGCCCGTGTACGAGGTGGCGGGCTTGGTGTCGATTTCGTCCGTGTCGCCGGCGAAGGTCACGTCGCCCGTGGTGATGGCGTATGTGCCGGCGAGGTCGGCGGGAGCGGGAGAGTATGTCGGGTTCTCGCCTTGCTGCACCATCGTCAGGCCAGCGAAGGAGCAAGTGGCTTCGTCGTAGTTTTCGCCCGAGTAGTCGTATGTGATGGCATCAGACGTGCTGAGGACGTACTTGCCGTCGGCGTTCTTGCTCACTTTCACCGTGAACGGGGCGAGGAGCATGTATGAGTACTCGTCGTCAACGCTGATGAAGTAGCCCTCGGGCGTGCTGAACGTGATGGTCTGCGCCGTGGCGTCGTACTTGCCCACATAGCAGGAGTCGATCACATTGCCGGACACGTAGTCGGCCATCATCGGCGTGCCGAGGAGACCGGTCATCGTGGCTTCGCCCTTGGCGTTCACCTTGATGATGCCCGTGTACGTGGTTGCGGGCTCGTTGGTGATGTCGTCGGTGTCGCCGGCGAAGGTCACAGTGCCCGTGGTGATGGCGTACGTGCCGGCGAGGTCGGCGGGCGCAGCCGTGTAAGTGGGCGTGGTCTCCGTTTTCTGCGTGAGTGTCACGCCGGAGAAGGAGAGCGTAGTGCTTGTCGTGCCCTTGGTGTAGCTGAAGACGAGGTTGTCGCCGCTGGGCTGCTTGATGGTGATGGCTTTCGTCTTGCTGTTTTGGGTGACACCCCAGGGGCTGTCGTCCGTGTCAGCGGAGTAGCCTACTACTGCGCCGTCGGCGAGCGTCACTTTGCTGTCTTCGGGAAGGGCAGCCGTGAGCGTGTAGCCGTACATGCCGTTAGCCTTGTACGTGCCTTGGAAGACACCGTCCGTCGGGGTGACGTCCGTGCCGGGGAAGCCCGCGAGGTACGCCGTGCTGGTAGCCTCGTCCACAGTGATGGTGACATCGTAGCTGGATGCGGGCAGTCCGTCCGTGCTTCCGTCGCCAAATGCCACCTCGCTGGCCGTCAGCGTCCATTTCCCCGCCAGCTCGGCGAGGGTCTGGGCTGAAGCCAACGACGGCACACCGAGCAGCACCGCTGCCAGTATGCCTTTCAGAAGGGTGTAGATGTGCTTCATGAAATGTTGGTGTTGGTTGATAATATAATGTTTGTTCAGTCTCTTAGTTTATGTCGCCGGCCTACGCCAGTCTTCCCGAACCCGCCGCTCTTGCCGCAAGGCGCGGGGACGCACCTTTTGCCCCGCTGCCGCAAGGCTTTCCTTGTGTCGGAAAGGCAGAAAAGTGCGAGGGGTGATTGCAAAAGTATAAAAATAGATAGAAAAAGACTTAACAATGCCTCGCTATAATGCGTTCGCCTTTACTTTTTGTCTGCAAACTGCACTTTCCGACGTACAAAAGGCGCAATTACAGCACGGAAAGGAGCTCACCGCATACGGGAAACGGGGCTGCCACGCGCATCGCGTATGCGTGCGCGTACGCGCGTATTATTATATGCACGTGTCCCGCTGAGGGAGTTTCGGAACATTGGGAAATCCGTCTTTGTCCTTATGCGAAACGCCACTTGAAAGCGGTGTTTGGGGACGAAGAACGGAGGTTGGGAAAAAGAGGAAAAATAGAACACTTCTGCAAACCGGGCGGAGGACGAATTTTTATGAATGTTTAACGGGAAACCATAGCTTCGCGACCCCGGGAAAGGGATTTCGGGCGAGAGAAAGGGAGCTTCTGGCGACGGAAATAGGCTTCGGAGCGACGGGAATACTTGGAGTTTTTCGTGCATGTACATCCCGGCGCGGCTACATGTACATATAGGAGGCGCGTAACCCGTTGATACTCAACAATGCAAAAGGGAGGATAGGCACAGTGTGCATATCCTCCCTTTTCTCTACACAAAGATAATACATTTTCGCCCCGTTTGCAAGAGGGCGTTAACACTTGTACACATTCCGAAAAGGAAAAATAGAACACTTTTTGCCCTTGTGCGCGGCAGAACTTGCCGCTCCGTTTGGCTGAAAACTTGATGTTTCCTCACCTCGACAATTACGCTTGTTCTCCCCAAGCAAGGCACGCCGACAAACGGCGGGAGAGACGATGGTAGGACGGACGCATTTTCAGTCGCCGGCATCGCGGAGTAGCTGCTCGGCAACGGAGCAAAGCTCCTCGTACCATTCTGCTCCGAAGCGGCGTATGAGCGGCTCTTTGAGGAAGCGGTAGAGCGGCAGCCCAAGCTCGCGCCCTTTCTTCACGGCCGGGCGGCACACGTCCCAGCGGTGGTACTGTATGGCGGCAGTGCCGTCGCGCAGCGTTTTCTCACGGATGGGGTATAGCTCGCAAGAGACCGGCTTGCGCCACGCCGTGCGCCCCTCGCGGTAGGCCTTGTCCGTGGCGCAGAAGCAACAGCCCCCGCCGTCGTAGCACGTGAAGACACAGTCGCGCCCGTCTACTATGCTGGTGACCAGGTCTCCGTCCGCGTCGCGGTACGCCACGCCTTGGCGGTCGATGACGGCTTGCGCCTTCGCGCTGAGGTCGCCCCACACCGTGTCGAGGGTTTCCTCGAGCCGCTTGTCCTCTCCGGGCGCGAGCGGCGCGCCGCTGTCTCCCTCCACGCAGCAGATGCCCTTGCACGCGTCAAGGTCGCAGCAGAAATGCTCAGTGAGTATGTCGGACGACAAAAGCACGTCGCCCACTTGCAGTATGGGGGGAAGGTACATTCTCTTGTTGTTTATGAAACAATAAAGCTATCAGATGCCGTTTTGCTTGCTCACCACTCGATGGGCGCGAGCCCGTGGCGCGCGAGGAAGTCATTGCAGAGCGTGAAATGGTGGTTGCCGAAGAAGCCCCGGTATGCCGAGAGCGGCGAGGGATGGGCCGAGGAGAGGACAAGGTGGCGCGTGCGGTCTATCACCGCGCCTTTCTTCTGCGCGTAGCTTCCCCAAAGCAGGAAAACGAGGTTTTCGCGCTCCGCCGACAACCGTGCGATGACCGCGTCGGTAAAGGTTTCCCAGCCCTTTCCCTGGTGGGAGCCAGCCTGATGGGCGCGGACGGTGAGCGTGGCGTTGAGGAGCAAAACGCCCTGTTGCGCCCAGCGGCGCAGACTGCCGCTCACGGGCGGGCGGCGGCCGGTGTCGGCCTCTATTTCCTTAAAGATGTTTTGCAGCGAGGGCGGAAGTTGCACGCCGTCTTTTACCGAGAAGCACAGCCCCTCGGCTTGTCCCGGCTCGTGGTAGGGGTCCTGGCCGATGATCACCACTTTCACACTGTCGAAAGGGCAAAGGTTGAAAGCGGTGAATATCTCCCGCCCGGGCGGGTAGCACGCCCCGGCGCGGTATTCCCCGCGCACGAAGTCGGTGAGACGGGCGAAATAGGGCGCGGAAAACTCTTCTTTGAGCCGCTCACCCCAAGAGGGGTCAATCTCTACGTTCATAGTGGCGTGTGTGTTTGTCGCCGGCTTGGGCGGGAGGGTTTTTACGAATTTTTCTTCCCGAAAAACTTGCCCACGACGGGGAGGGCGCGGAGCGGGAAGTCGTAGTGGACAATGTGCGCCACGAAGAGCGCGACGAGGGCGGTATTGGCAAGCAGGCGCAGGGGTACAGAGGCGATGTGCGCGGCGGTGAGGCGCATGCCGAAGAAGAAGAGCAGCGCGATGGCCACGTACACGCCGATGCTGCGCAGCGGGTAGGCGATGGGGTAATGACGCTGCCCCACGAAATAGCTAAGCAGCATGGCCGTGCCGTATCCGGCGAAGCCCGCCCAAGCGCAGGCCATATAGCCGAAGCGAGGGATGAAAATCACGTTGACCGCTATGAGCACGGCGCAGCCCGCGCCGGAAAACCACGCGCCCCATATAGTCTTGTCGATGAGCTTGTACCAGAAGGAGAGGTTGAAGTATACCCCCATCATTATCTCCGCCGCCATGACGATAGGCACAACACGCAGGCCGCTCCAGTAGTCGGGCGCGATGATGTGCTTGAGTATGTCCATATACCCAATGACCAAGAGGAAGGCGAGGAGGGTGAAGATGATGAAATATTTCATGGCTTTGGCGTAGACCTCGCGGTTGTCCTTGTCCTTTTGCTTGCCGAAGACAAACGGCTCGTAGGCGTAGCGGAAAGCCTGAGTTATCATTGCCATTATCATGGCTATTTTCACGCTCGCGCCGTATATGCCGAGCTGCACTTTGCCCTCAGCCCCGCTCACCATGCGCGGGAATATCATCTTGTCGGCCGTTTGGTTGAGTATGCCGGCTATGCCCAGGACGAGGATGGGCCAGGAGTAGGACAGCATGCGCCGCAGCAGGGCGGTGTCGGGCCGCCAGCTGAAGCCTGTAAGTTCTTTCCGGAAGAAGAGTGTGACAAAGGCCGTGCAGAAGAGGTTTACCCCGAAAGCGTAGCCCACGCCCACCGTGGGGTCGTACACCAGGGCGACGGTGTCGCGCAAAGAGGGCACGGCGTAGAGGGCGGGGAGTACGGCGAAGTAAAGCACGTTGAGCGTGATGTTCAAGGCGATGAAGAGCAGCTTGAGCGCGGCGAATTTCACCGCCTTCCGCCGGAAGCGCAGGTAGGCAAACGGGATGCACTGGAAGGCGTCCAGCGCCACGCACACGGCCATCATTCCTATATACTCGGGGTGCGCCGCGTAGTCGAGCGCGCCGGCTATGGGGCGCAGGAAGACGAGGACAAGGGCGGCGAAAGTGAGCGCCACGCCGCCGACGGCGCACAGCGTGGTGGCGTACACGCGCATCGGGTCGTTTCCCTCCTTGTTGGCGAAACGGAAAAACGTTGTCTCCATGCCGAAGGTAAGCAGCACAAGCAGCAAAGCCACGTAGCTGTACACTTCGGTTATGACACCGTACCCGCCACCCGAGGCCGCGAGCTTGGCGGTGTAGAGCGGCACGAGCAGGTAGTTGAGAAAACGTCCGACGATGCTCGAGAGTCCGTATATGGCCGTGTCCTTGGCCAGCGCTTTCATTCCCCCTTGCTTCTGCGCGGGGGCTTCTTGAGTTGACATCTATTCCTTATTATATATATAATGTGTGGCTGCCGCCGTATGTGTGCGGCTGTCGTTTGTCATTCGGGGGCGTGTGCGGGCGGGGCGCGATTTTCCCTCCTCTAAGCCTATCCGAAGAAGAGGTAGCACACGCCTATGGCGGCCATCACGCCGGCGAGGTCGGCAAGCAAGCCGCAGGCCACGGCGTGGCGGGTGCGCGTGACGCCCACAGAGCCGAAGTAGACGGCGAGGATGTAGAAAGTGGTGTCGGTTGACCCTTGGAAAATGCAGCTCAGCCGCCCCACAAACGAGTCAGCTCCGTAAGTCTGCATCGCGTCCACCATCATTCCACGTGCCCCGCTGCCGGAGAGGGGCTTCATCAGCGCGGTGGGCAGAGCGCCCGCCCATTGTGTGTCTCCGCCAAACAGGCCGACGGTCCACTTCACGCCCTCGATGAGCCAGTCCATCGCGCCCGACGCGCGGAAGACGCCAATGCCCACGAGCATGGCAACGAGGTAGGGGATGATGCGCACGGCGGTGCTGAACCCTTCCTTAGCCCCCTCCACAAAGGCATCGTACACGTTGACGCGGCGACGCACTCCGGCGAGGAGGAAACAGATGATGATGGTGAAGAGCAGTATGTTGGCGGCGGAAGTACCGACGGTGTTCATCGCCGCCGCGTCCAGGCGGCTGAAGCCCCATACCAGAGCCGCCACGCCAAGCGAGAGACCGCCGAGCGTGAGCAGGAGCGTGCGCTGGAAGAGGTTGATGCGCTGGTAAAGGCACGTGGCCACAATGCCGGCGAGCGTGGAGCAGAAGGTGGCGATAAGTATCGGCACAAATATGTCGGTGGGCTGCGCCGCGCCCATCTGCGCGCGGTACACCATAATGCTGACGGGGATGAGCGTGAGCCCGGATGTGTTCAAAACCAAGAACATTATCATCGCGTCGCTTGCCGTGTCCTTGCGCGGATTGAGTTCTTGCAGCCCCTCCATCGCTTTCAGCCCGAGCGGGGTCGCGGCGTTGTCAAGCCCAAGCATATTGGCGGAGATGTTCATAAAGATGTTGCCGATGACGGGATGCCCCTCCGGCACGCCGGGAAACAGCCGCTTGAAGACGGGGCTAAGCACGCGGGCGATGGCCGCCACCACTCCGCCTTTTTCGCCTATCTTCATCACGCCGAGCCACAGCGAAAGCACGCCGGTAAGCCCGAGGGAAATCTCGAAAGCGGTCTTCGACGTGTCGAAGGTGGAGTTCATAATGGCAGGAAACACCTCCGTGTCGCCGAAAAACAGCAGTCTCACAAGGGCGATAACGAAGGCAATGAGGAAAAAGGCTATCCAAATGTAATTAAGTACCATTCCGTGGCTCTTTCTTTAAGGCGCAATGCCGGCAGCCCGTACATTCTGCGCCAAACTCTTTATGGCGCGTCGCTTGCGTCTGCACGTTTCACACCAAATCTGTTACGGCGCGGCGGGTGTTATTGTACGACTTCGCGCCAAACTCTTTATGGCGCGTAGTTTGCTCTTTATATATAATAATGCGTCCGTGCTTAAACGCGGCGTGGTTGCCCTTTCCAAAAGGATGTGTGCCTTGCCTATATGCCGTCCGCGCCTTTGCACAATGTCGTTCGTCCCCTTGCATACATGCCGTCCGCACCCTCTTACGGAAACGCAGCCTTTTTAATAGCGCACTTCCCGCCGCGCACGAGGCTTTGAAAGGCTTTCTGCCGCCCCGCCGTGCAAAATTACGCTAACGCGCCGTAACGCGCAACCATCACCGTCCCTTTTGCCGCCGTCCGCGCCGTTCGACGAACGCTTTGCCGCCGCCCGACGAACGACTGCAAAGCATAGACGGAGCCGAAAATCCCCTCTTCCAAAGCCCCAAAAGTGTCTGTCGCGCACCCCGACATTATGAAAAACCTGCGAAGAACGGGACGCGTCGTTTGCGGACTGCACTTGCCAAAACGTACAACATTTTTCGTTGAAAACATTTCGTAATTTCGCCGCTCTCCCGTAACTTTACCCCCGATTAGGCACGCCACAAAAGGAAAAAACCAATCAATTCACTTAATCTACTAACTAACAACTAATTTCTGCTCAATGAAAAAGGTTTACAATCTTTTGTTGCTCGCGGTGATGTTCGTCATCGGAGCGACGGCAGCGCAGGCAGAAAAACGCTACTGGCCACAGGGCGGCACCATCGCTGACGGAGGCGAATGGACCATCGACGATGTGGAGACGGGCGTTCAGTTTGTCCTGCAGAACGGCTCGCTTCAGGGCGCGGCCAATGACTTCGTGGCAGGAGTTCACAAGAGCTCTACCATCACGGAGGCTAACCTCTTCGAGCTCGTCTCCGCCGGCGAGAACGAGGACGGTCTTCCCGCTTTCTACCTCAAGCAGGTTTCCACAGGCGAGTATCTTGCCAGCAACGGCACGTACGTTGCAGCTGAGGCACGCGCTTGGAAGCTTTGCGTGAAGGAGGCTATGGTCTACAGCTCCGATGAAGAGCTGGAGGCTTGCGAGGACTTTACCTCCGCCACCAAGGTAGCCAGCTCCATCAACCAGCTCGTCTTTGTGGACGCTTCCGCACAGGCTGGCGTTACGGAGAAGGCTAACGTGACGTTCCTCTGCTCCAACAGCGAGGGCAAGGACATCTACTTCGGCAACAGCTACACTCAGAACGTGTGGAACGTGTTCCCCGTTGAGGAGCTTACCGGCGCAGACTACATCAACGACGCTCTCTCTGAAATCTTCCCCGACAACACCGCCGACCTCTACGACGTAGGCGACCAGCCGGGTCAGATCTCTGAGGAGCTCGCCAACGAGCTGCTCAACTCCTACGCTGACGCTCAGACTCTGGCTCAGAACTGGAGCGACGCCAACACTCAGGAGGAGGCAGAGGCCGCAGTTGCACGTTGCCGCGCAGCTCTTCAGGCTGCAAAGGACGGCGCAGTGCTTGTACAGGCAGGCTACTACTACTTCGGCGGTACCCGCACGGAGAGCAACGCAGTATACGATGACGGCACCAGCGGCGCGCACTGGACGTACAACCAGACTTGGGAGCGTCCTGAGAAGCCGACCGCAGCTGACACCAAGTATATCTGGAAGCTGACGGAGAACCCCGAGGCTCGCGGCTCCTACTTCGTTCAGAACGTGTACACGGGCCGTTACCTCGGCGTGGCTACCAGCCGCGGCCAGGCTATCCCGATGACCGACGAGGCTAAGGAGAGCTACAAGATCTACCCGCAGACCCGCACCACGTTCGTGATTGAGAGCGTTTCTCTTATCGCTAAGCCTGTCGAGGGCTGGAACGGCGTACTGTGTACCGCACTCCACCAGCCGGGTGACCACAACAACCTCGTTGTTTGGACTACCGACGCAGAGGCTTCCGGCTGGAAGTTCTATTCTGTTTCGCAGAGCGATATCGACGACATCGCTGACCAGATTGAGAACGACAAGAACGTGACGGCTCTCTCCGAGCTCTATGACGAGGCACTCGCTTCTTACAAGAAGGGCTTCAGCTACAAGAGCAACGCAACCGCTGACGATGACTATACGTCCGCAGAGGGCGCGCTCATCACCAGCGCAACGCAGCTCTTCTCCAACGCTCAGGAGAGCACCGAGGGTTCTTTCGAGGCACTCATTGACGAGGCTTCTGACCCGACGACGTTCTTCCACAGCGACTGGCACGGCGGCGAATACACTGGCAGCGACTACCACTACCTCGGCGTAGCGCTTGACAAGGCTGTGCAGAACGTACAGTTCAAGCTGAGCAAGCGTATAAATCCGAATGACCGCTACACGTTTGCTTCCAACTTCCCGACTCAGTTCGAGGTATACGCTTGCAACGACACCACGGACATCGACAACGCCGACTGGGTACTCCAGGGCACTTTCGAGCCGACTTACAACATCGACCTCTACTGCGAGGCTAACGACTCTACGTACAAGAACGGCGTAGGCCTGGTTTCCATCGCTATGGACGCCGCTTACAAGTATATCCGTCTTGACGTGAAGAAGACCAACTCGGGCAGCAAGCACTTCAGCTTCAGCGCTCTTCAGGGCTACGAGGCTGCTTATGACGCTTCCACCTCTCTCATCGAGGCTGTTCCGGCTGACGTGCGCAAGGCATTCGAGGAGCAGCTCGCTTCCGCTAAGGCTGCCATCGCCGCAAAGAAGGCAACGGCTGAGGACATAGCTAACCTGCAGAAGGCTTATGACGACTTCCAGGACAACTATCCCGATCCCGCCCTCGCCAAGGAGGCAGTGGAGAACGCCAAGACGTTCCTTGACGGCACCACAGAGGGTGACGGCATCGGCTTCTACGAGGAAGGCGCAAAGGCTGAGCTCGAGGCAGCTATCGCAGCGCTTGAGGCACAGCTCAAGGACGTGATGAACCTCGCTGAGGTTAACGCAGTGAAGGACGGCGCGGCTGCTGCTGTTGCAGCGTTCAACGCTAAGATGCACACTCCGGCTACTGGCTACTACTATCTGCAGAGCAAGTCTACCAGCACCGCTACCAAGACTCCTGCTGACGCTTACGTTTACTCTCCGGGTAACGGCGCACAGGCTAAGTGGCTGCAGGCTGACGACAGCTTCGCTCAGAAGGTGGGCAACGTATGGAAGCTTACCGCAATCAACGGCAGCTTCACGCTGCAGAACGTGCTGACGGGCGAGTACCTCAACAACCCGCACGCAAACAACGCAGCCGTAAAGGCTTCTACCGACGCTGACACCTGCGCGTTCACGCTTCAGAGCGCACGCGTAGAGGGCGAGGGCTTTGTGAACATCGTATTCGATGAGAGCATCTACCTCAACGCACAGCCGGGTTACTACAACATGGTAACTTGGGGCGCAGCCCAGGGCGCAGACAACTCCGCATTCACCTTCGTAGAGGCAGACCCCAGCGAGTTCACTTCCGAGATTTCTTGGGCAGTGGCTTCTAACAGCCTCTCCATCATGACGCTCCCCGTAAACGTAGAGTCTGACGGCAACTGCTACAGCGTGATTGGCCGCAACACGACCAGCAACACGCTCGAGCTTGCTACCATCGAGCAGGGCACGACCATCGAGGCCGGCACTCCGTTCTTCTACAACGAGGAGGGTGGCTATACCGACGCTCTCTTCACCGTAGCATTCGGCACTTATGAAGACTTCGCTTGGGCAACCGAGGCTAAGGCTGTAAACGGCCTGCAGGGTGTGCTCGCAGCAGAGGACGCTAAGGTTGACTACGGCGTGCTTGTGAACGGCGCAATCGTAGACGCAGTGAGCGGCGACGCAATCGCCCACAACAGCGGTTACGTACTCCCGACCGTTCCCGCAACGGAGGAGACCGGTGACCTCAGCGTGAAGATTGAGGGCACAATCAGCTCCATCAACACCGTATCCGACGCAGCTGCCGCTAAGGTGGTAGACGTTTACTCGCTCTCCGGCGTGAAGGTTCGCGCTAACGTGAAGGCTGAGAACGCAGTGAACGGTCTCTCTTCCGGCATCTACATCGTAGGTGGCAAGAAGGTGCTTGTAAAGTGATTCCCCTCCCTTTCTAAGGGAAACACACATTAGACGAAGTCCCCCGGACGGCAATGCCGCTCCGGGGGATTTCCTTTTCTGCCGGCTTCCGGCTTAGGCTTTTTCGCTTTATCCTCATCCCCGTTTTTCCACTTTCCGCTTAGTGACTAACTTTGCCCCGACGTCTGGGACAACGGCGTGCGGGGAAGCCCGCTTAGAAACGGACACACCTTATTTATATAAGGGCGTCTATAATAAGTGCCGCAGTGTCTGCAATCATTGACAAGCTGCGCCACGTCACCATTCGGTTTTATTCCGCCCGAAATGTACGTGAGCGGAAGAGCCAAGCAAGCCATGCAGCCGAGGGTATAAACATTCGGGATGAAAAACAGAACAGCGGTCAGACAAAGTCACTTTATAGAGCGACCATAAGGCTCTCCGCTATGCGGCAAGGTAGTCTCTTGTATGCAGACAGGGGGTAACCGACTTGCAGACAAGCCGCCCCCAATCATCAACAAGCTGCCCCAGCCTGGAGCAATGTGTCCCTATCTGCCATTAGATTTCCCCAAACCGCAAAAAGCTGCTCTCAACTTTCAACAAACTATCCCCAATCTGCAGCAAGGCGTCTCCTATATGCCACAAGGCTTCCACAACCATCAAAAGATCTGTCCCCAGCCGCAGCAAGGCTATACCCAACCCGCAGCAGGCTTCTCCTGCCCGCAGCAACTTGCCCCCTATCTGCAGCAAACCGCACCCGACCTACATTAAAGGCTCGCCCGGCCTGCAACAAGGCACACATTATTATATAATAAGCCTCCCACAGTCCTAACAACCTAAGCCATTACGCCTCGTAAGATGCCGCTCAAAGAGAAACGCACAAGAGAAGAAATTTTCAACACGCTTACCCATTTGGCGGGCGTGGTCTTCACCCTTGCCACGGCGTGGGTGGTGTTGCGTCTCGGCTACCGCAGCGGGTGGCGCAACGCTTTCGGCGTGACGTTCTTCACGTGCGGTATGCTTCTGATGTACGCCGCCAGCAGCGTGTACCATTGGTGGATGCCCGGGCGCACCAAACGCGCCCTTCGCGTGCTCGACCACGTAAGCATCTACGTCATGATAGCCGCTTCCTATACCCCTATATGCGTCGGCGTGGTTGGCGGCGTGACGGGGTGGCTCACCTTCGGCGCGCTTTGGGGTGTGGTGGCACTTGGCACGGTGTACAAAATAGCCGCTATGGGGCGTTGGCCGCGCCTGTCGCTCGGTCTTTACCTTGTGATGGGGTGGACGTTCGTCTTCATCGCCGTCCCCGTGGTGCGAGCCATACCGCAGTCCGCTTTCCTTTGCCTTTTGGCCGAGGGGGCTTTCTACACCGGCGGCACATACTTCTTTGCGCACGACGAGCGTCCGTGGTTTCACGGCATTTGGCACGTCTTCGTCCTGCTCGGCTCCGTGGCGCACTGGGCGGCTGTGCTGCTCATACTCCTCGCCTCGGCGTGACGCGGCGGCGGTCGGCGCATATAGGGTGGAAAGGCCCCGCCGTAAAGGTCTGGAAAAGCAATTATCAGGAAAAACCAAACAAGCAAAACACAGTAACAATATGTCCAAAACAAGCATCAGCACAACTGCCGCCCCTGCGGCGATAGGTCCTTACTCCCAGGCCGTAGAAGCCGGCGGCACAGTGTATGTGTCCGGTCAGCTCCCCATTAACCCCGCCACGGGCGACTTTGCCGAGGGCGGCATCAAAGAGCTCACCCGCCAGTCGCTCACCAATATGAAAGCAATCCTTGCCGAGGCCGGGCTTGACATGGGCGACGTGGTGAAGACAACGGTATTCCTTGCCGATATGGCGGACTTTGCCGAGATGAACGAGGTATACGCCCAGTTCTTCTCCGCCCCCTTCCCCGCCCGCTCTGCCGTGGCTGTGAAGACGTTGCCCAAGGGCGCACGCGTCGAGATAGAGTGCGTGGCGGTAAGGTAAGCAAACAGGCGGCTCTTGCTCTTGGGGATGCCACCGATTAAGGCGCGGAAGTCAACTCCGCCTCCCCTTTTAAGCATATCGACGAGCAGCTCTTGAAAAAGAAATCCGCAAGTCGGAGAAAGGGCATCTTTGGGTGCGATTTCCGAGTTATTCGGGCATGGGAAACGCTCCGTTCTCTGTCAGAATACAGCCCTTTTTTCATGCGAAAACGCCGCTTTGCATTTTAACATAGTCGCGACACCCCACTTGCAAACCGCCGAAAAAAATCGTATCTTTGTGTAGAGAAAAGGAGGGATACGCAACCGCGTTTTCCCTCCTTTGCGCATCTACTGGAAATCAACGGATTACGGGGCTGCAATATGTACATGTAGCGCCGCCGGCATGTACATGTCGGCGAAACTCCAAGCATTCCTGTCAAAACTCCAAGTATTCCCGTGCGAAAAAGATGCCTTTCCGGCGTTCCGAGGTGCGTCTCCGCCGCCGCAGGACGCGTTGAACGACTTAAAAAATATAAAGTTTGTTATCAAGAGACGGGCATAACGGCACAAAAAACCGACTGCGGAAAACACGATAAGGTCTCTTGAAAAATCATCCCGTTCGCGCCGTTTCTCCCACTGCGGAGATACCTGCCAAATAGCCGAAAAAGCTGACAGAGACTCCGCCGTTTCAGGCTTGGCTCGTTCTTCCGCGCCGGAGGGTCGTATTTGCATAGACGGGGCGGCGCAGTTGATCGCGGCGGAAAGGAGCGTGGCGCACGAAAGGATACGTTTCGCCCCCTTTCGTCCATCTCTTGTCCAAAGCGTCTGCGCAGTCAGTTGCACAATGCGCGATGGTTTTTGCCCTCAAACGTTTTGATTGCAAAACAGGAACGATGTCCTTCAAAGGCCGTTACTGAAAGCCAATAAGAGAACCAACATACGTAAAAGAAGCAACCATAACAACAACGATATGAACTTTGAAAAAGTGGGCGTGTACCTTTCCGCGCGGGAAGGACTGCCCGAAGCATACACCACCGCTGCGCGAGAGGTGGGACATCTGATAGGCTCTACGGGACGCACGCTCGTCTACGGCGGCTCGCGGTGCGGACTGATGGAGATTTTGGCGCAGAGCGCGAAGAGCGCGGGCGGGCGCGTTTTCGGCATGGTGCCGGACATTGTCGCCGAGCGCGGACTTGTGAGCGACGCCATCGATGTGACGTTCCGCTGTGCCGACCTCACCGACCGCAAGGCCGCGATGGAGCGCGAGAGCGACGTGCTTGTTGCGCTGCCCGGCGGGCTCGGCACACTCGACGAGGTTTTCAGCGTCCTCGGCAACGCCAGCATCGGCATCCGGCGCAAGCCCGTCGTGTTCTACAATGCCGGCGGCGGCTGGGACAAGCTGCTCGCCGCCCTCGACGCGCTGCACGCCGCCGGGCTTGTTGTAGGACCTCCCGCCACATACTATAAGGTGGTGGACACGCCCGCCGCTCTCCGCGCCGTCTTGGACGGGAAATGACGCGCCGCCCCCTCGCGTCCTTGCCCCAAAGTAAAAAAGCGGACGCGCGGAGCGGGGCAAGCCGGTAAGTTTTGTTAATTTTGCCGTGTACTATATAGTTACGCCAATAAACGAGCAAGGAGGCACACAGAAATGAAAGTAGTCATAAGCGGCGGCGGCACGGGAGGCCACATCTTCCCCGCCATATCCATAGCCAACGCTATAAGGGTGAAGCGCCCGGACGCGCAGATACTCTTCGTGGGAGCGGAGGGGCGTATGGAAATGCAGCGCGTGCCGGCGGCGGGCTACGAGATAAAAGGTCTGCCCATAGCCGGCTTTGACCGCAAACACCTGTTGCGCAATGTCTCCGTGCTGCTCAAAATTGTAAAGTGCCGCCGTCTGGCACGCCGCATACTGCGCGACTTCCGCCCCGACGTGGCGGTGGGCGTGGGCGGCTACGCAAGCGGTCCTACGCTCAACGTGGCCGAGGCGATGGGCATACCCACCCTTTTGCAGGAGCAAAACTCCTACGCCGGGGTCACCAACAAACTCCTCGCCAGCAAGGCACGGCGCATCTGCGTGGCGTACGAGGGAATGGAGCGTTTCTTCCCCGCCGACCGGCTGATGCTTACGGGAAATCCCGTCCGGCAGAACCTCGCCGCCCCCACTGCGGGGAAAGACGAGGCGGTCAGGAGTTTCGGACTCGTACCCGGCAAGAAAACAATCCTCATCATAGGAGGATCGCTCGGCGCACGCACCCTCAACGAGAGCATCTTGGGCAACCTGCCGCTCGTCAAGCAGCAGCGCAACGTGCAGTTTATTTGGCAGACCGGCAAGTATTACAGCGAAAGCATACAAAGCGAGCTTGACGGGCGCGGACGCCCCGCCAACCTTGTCGCCTCCGACTTCATAGCCGACATGGCAGCGGCTTACGCGGCCGCCGACCTTGTCATCTCGCGAGCCGGAGCGGGCAGCATCTCCGAGTTCTGCCTCCTTGGCAAACCCGTGATACTCGTCCCGTCGCCCAACGTGGCCGAAGACCACCAGACAAAGAATGCCCTCGCGCTTGTGCAGAAAGAAGCCGCGCTCTACGTGCGCGACGACGACGCGCGGCGCACCCTTCTCCCGCTTGCCATCAACACCGTGCAGGACAACGAGCGGCTCGAAGCGCTTAGCTCCAACATACGCCGCCTCGCGCACCCCGACGCCGCCTCGGTTATTGCCGACGAGGTGATACGGCTTGCGGAGGGGCATTGAGCGACCTAAGCCCTGCTATGCGAAATCCCCGATGAAATGGGGAAAACGGCATCCGACAGGCAGAAAACGGCAGACATCGCAGCCGAGCCGCTATGACGGTGAGCGAAAACAACCAAGACAGAGAAAGCGAAACAACAGCAATGGACGACATAAAGTCAGTATATTTCATCGGAGCGGGCGGAATAGGCATGAGCGCCCTTGAGCGCTATTTCCTCTCGCAGGGAAAGACGGTGGCAGGCTATGACCGCACGCCCTCCGCGCTTACCCGCGAGCTCGAGGCCGAGGGGGCGCAGATACACTACACCGACTCCCCCGAGCTCATCCCCGAGGCCTGCCGCGACAGCGCCAGCACCTTGGTGGTTTACACCCCCGCCATCCCCACCGACCACGCCGAGCTGGCGTACTTCCGCGCGGGCGGCTTCGAGGTACAAAAGCGCGCCCAAGTGCTGGGCACGCTCACGCGTTCGCTGAAAGGCTTGTGCGTGGCCGGCACGCACGGCAAAACCACCACGTCGTCTATGGCGGCGCACCTGCTCCACCAAAGTCATGTGGGCTGCAACGCTTTCCTTGGCGGCATCACCAAGAACTACGGCACCAACTACCTCCTCTCCAAGGACAGCCCCTATGTGGTGATTGAGGCGGACGAGTTCGACCGCTCGTTCCACCATCTCCGCCCCTACGCCACCGTGGTCACCGCCACCGACGCCGACCACCTCGACATCTACGGCACGGAGGAGGCCTACCTCGAAAGCTTCGCCCACTACACAAGTCTGATACAGCCCGGCGGCGCGCTAATTGTGCACCGCGGCTTAAAGATGCAGGAACGGCTGCAAGAGGGTGTGCGCCGTTACGACTACTCGCGCGAGGCGGGAGACTTCCATGCCGAGAATGTGCGCATAGGCGGCGGACGCATTGTCTTCGACTACGTCTCGCCTTTCGGCGACATAAAAGACGTGGAGCTTGGCGTGCCAGTGGCCATCAATATAGAGAACGGCATCGCCGCTATGGCCCTCGCGCAGATAGCCGGAGCCAGCGCCGACGAGATACGCGCCGCGATGCTCTCCTTCGGCGGCGTCGCCCGGCGTTTTGACTTCGCCCTGCGCACGCCCCGCCATGTGCTGCTCTCCGACTACGCCCACCATCCGGCCGAGATTAAGCAAAGCGTGCTCTCCATACGCGAGGTGTTCGGCGGAAAGAAGATTTCAGCCATATTCCAGCCCCACCTCTACACACGTACCCGCGACTTCTACCGCGACTTCGCCGACAGTCTCTCGCTGCTTGACGAGGTTATACTTACGGAGATATACCCCGCCCGCGAGAAGCCTATCGAGGGCGTGACAAGCCGCCTGATATACGACAATCTCCGCCCGGGCATACAAAAAAGGCTCGTGGAGAAGAAAGACCTCCCCGCCTTGCTGAAAGAAGAGGACTTTGAGGTGCTGATAGTCCTCGGCGCGGGCGACGTGGACGATATGGTTCCGCAGTTCGCCGAAACGCTCAAAGAGAAAGAGGCATAAGCCCCCGAGGCGCGCCGCCCGGAAGTCAAAGGCAGAAAAAGTAAATCCACAAAACCGCAGCGAAGTGAAAACGCTCGTAAAGCTACTGCTACTCCTCGCGCTCATAGTCTACCTCGTCTTCGCGTTTACCACGATGGCGGGGAGAGACGAGCACACCATGTGCCGTGAGGTGAACATCACCGTTGCGGACAGTTCGCGCGCCGGCTTCATCACTTCCCAAGAGGTGGAGCGTATGCTCCGCTCTACCGGCCTTTACCCCATAGGCAAGGCAATGGGGCAGATAGACGGGGCGCGAATAGAGAAAGAGCTGCAAAAGCAAAGCTTCATAGAAAGCGCAACCTGCTACAAGGCTCCGGGCGGCACGCTCAACGTGCTGGTGTCGCAGCGCCTGCCCGTCCTGCGCGTCATGGCCGACAACGGAGACGACTACTACCTCGACGCAAAGGGCTGCGCGATGAGTCCCGCCGGCTACGTGGCCGACATAGCCGTCGCCACCGGCGCCATCTCGCGGCGCTACGCCCGCAAAGAGCTTATCAAGCTTGGCCTCTACCTGCGCGACAACGACTTCTGGAACGCCCAGATCGAGCAGATACACGTCACGCCGTCAGGGCAAGTGGAGCTCTTCCCGCGCGTAGGGCGGCAGATGATTGTCCTCGGCGGGACGGACAGCATACCCCGCAAGTTTCAAAACCTCTACACCTTTTACCAGAAGGTGATGCCCGAGGTTGGGTGGAACAAATACAGCTGCATCTCCGTCGAGCACGTCTCGCAGATTGTCGCAAAGCGGGCTGAGAAATGAGAAAAGAGAACTTTTGAAGACACTTTTACAAGATAGGGATAACACATAATGGAAGACAATTTCATTGTAGCCATAGAGCTCGGCTCGTCCAAGGTGACGGCGGTCGCCGGGCGCAAGCAGCCCGACGGGGCGATACAGATACTTGCCTACGCGCAAGAGCCTTCCACCACGTTCATACGTAAGGGGCGCATCAACAACATTAGCAAGATGACGCAGTGCCTTGTGGCGATGAAGGAGAAAATGGAGCAGAAGATGCAGAAAAGCATCAGCCGCGTCTATGTAGGCATCGGCGGCTTCGGCATGCATACTGTGCCCAACTCCGTCGTGCGGCATTTTGACTCCAAAATAGAGATTACGCAGGAAATGGTAGACGCCATGTGCGACGAAAACCGCAACATGGCGGGCGGCGAACGCGACATTCTCGAGTCCGTCCCGCAGGAGTACCGCCTCGGCACGCAGCGCCAGACCGACCCCGTCGGCTTCCTCACGGAAAGCATTGAGGGGAGTTTCCTCAACATCGTTGCCAACGCCTCCGTGCGTGAGGAGATACGCAACTGTTTCAGCGCGGCGGGCGTGAAGATTGCCGACATACCCATCACCGTGCAGGCCCTGGCCGACGTGATGCTAACCGAGTCGGAGAAGCGCTCGGGCTGCGTCTTCGTGGATATGGGGGCGGAGACAACCTCCGTGGCTGTGTACAAAAACAACATACTGCGCCACCTCGCCGTAATACCTCTCGGCGGTGCCAACGTCACGCGCGACATTATGTCCCTTACCATTGAGGACGACGAGGCCGAGGCCTTGAAGCTCAAATACGGCGCGGCGGTGGCAGACGAAAGCGAGGAGGACGGAAAGCCTATAATCCTGCACGACGGGCGCCAGATAGCGCGTGCCGAGTTCTGCGGACTGGTGGAAGCGCGCGTAGAGGAGATCGTCCTCAACGTAAACAACCAGATAAAAGTCTCGGGCTACACGAAGGACCAGCTTATCGGCGGCATCATCATCACGGGCGGCGCGTCGCGCATAAAGAACATCGACCGCCTCTTCGCCAGCGACACGGCGTTTGAAAAGATTCGCTTCGTGCGCAACATAAAGGTACAGCTCCGCACCCCCGACTTCCCCGATTTCAACAAGGACGGAAGCTGCGATGCAGCCGTCGCGCTGATAGACAAAGGCAACATGAACTGCTGCGGAGGCGCGCTCGGCCAGGCAAAGCCCGACATCTTCGCCCCCGACCCCGAAGAGACGCGCACCGTGCTTGAAGAGGCGAAAGCCCGCGAAGAACAGGAGCGCAAGGCGGCCGAGGCGGCCGAGAAAGAGCGCCTGGCCAAGGAAGAAGACGAACGCAAGGCGCGCGAAGCCAAAGAGAGGAAAGAGAAACGAATGGAGAAGTTCAGACGTTTCGGAAAGTTCTTCGCCAACTTCGTGAGCGACGGCAGCGACAAAGAATAAGAGCTGGTTCTGTATAAAATAGGAAGAGCTATGTCAGAAGACAACAAGACAACCCTGATAGACCTTGGCGTGCCCACAACCACGCCTTCCATCATAAAAGTGATAGGCGTCGGCGGCGGCGGCGGCAACGCTGTCAACCACATGTACCGCGAAGGCATCCACGACGTCAACTTCGTGGTGTGCAACACCGACTCTAAGGCTCTTTGCGACTCTCCCGTGCCCGAGCGCCTGCAGCTTGGCCGCGAGGGACTCGGAGCCGGCAACCGCCCCGAGGTAGGGCGGCAGGCCGCAGAGGAAAGCCTGGAGGAGATACATAAGATGCTCTCCGACGGCACAAAGATGGTGTTCATCACAGCCGGCATGGGCGGCGGCACCGGCACCGGCGCCGCTCCCGTGATAGCCCGCGAGGCAAAGGCTATGGGCATCCTCACCGTCGGCATCGTTACTATCCCGTTCCGCTTTGAGGGAAACAAGAAGATTGACAAAGCGCTCGACGGCGTGGAGGAGATTTCCAAGCACGTCGACGCCCTTTTGGTGATAAACAACGAGCGTCTGCGCGAGCTCTACGCCGACCTCACGCTCCCCTCCGCCTTTGAGATGGCGGACAACACCCTGAGTGTGGCGGCACGCTCCATAGCCGAAATCATCACTATGCACGGCATCATCAACCTCGACTTCCGTGACGTGTGCACCGTCCTCAAAGACGGCGGCGTGGCGCTTATGTCCACGGGCTACGGAGAGGGAGAAAACCGCGTCAGCAAAGCAATCGAGGCCGCGCTCTGCTCGCCGCTGCTCAACCACAATGATATCTTCAACTCCAAGAAGGTGCTTGTCTCCATCTCTTTCTGCGGGGAAAAGGACAGCGAAGCCCTTATGATGGACGAGATGAACGAGGTGCACGACTTCATGTCCAAGTTCCGCGACGACGTGGAAACCAAGTGGGGACTCAGCACAGACCCTTCGCTCGACAACAAGGTAAAGATAACCGTGCTTGCCACCGGCTTCGGCATCAACAACATACCCGGAATGAAGAAGCGCCTCGACGCAGAAGAGGAGGCGCGTATGCAGAAGGACGCCGAGCGTATGGAAGAGTACGAGGAGCGCCGCGACATTTTCTACGGCAACGCAGACCGCAAGGGCCGCACCCGTCGCCCGCCGCGCTTCTTCCTTTTCGGCCAGGAGGATCTTGACAACGAGGAAATCATCTCTATGGTTGAGCTCACCCCCACCTATAAGCGCAGCAAGGAGGCCTTGACAAGCATCAAGAGCAAGGCTTTCAACAATATGGCAATCGAACCCGAAAGCGCCACAGCCGTAGCTCCGGGCGCGTCGGCAGGTTCGGTGATTTCATTCAACTAAGCACACATCCGCCACGCTCCGTTCCGCTCACGCGGGAAAAGGGAGGTGCGGAGACGATTTGCCGGAAAAGTATTTTGCGGCGGCAACCCAATGCCGCCGCAAACGTTTTTAGGGCGTTCTGCCCCGGCAAGAAGTAGGAAAAGCACGGAAGAAAGGAAAGTCAACTCGGCAGTAGGAAGTGACAATCTGCCGGTAGGGAGAGTTAATCCCCCCAAAAAGGAGCGGCAACCCGCCAAGAAGAAGAGAATATGAGCGACACCAACGAACTGATCGTTACGCCAGCCGTGCCAGTCACGCCCGCCATCATAAAGGCGATAGGCGTGGGCGGAGGCGGTGGCAACGCCGTCGGGCAGATGTACCGAGACGAGATAGAGGGCGTGCGCTGTCTTGTGTGCAACACGGACGCAAAGGCTCTGTCCGATACTCCTGTGCCTGATCGTCTGCAACTTGGTCCGGGCTTGGGTGCGGGCGGTCGTCCCGAAGAGGGGCGCAAGCTCGCCGAGGACAGTGTCGAGGAGATACGTGAAATGCTCGATGCGGACACGAAGATGGTTTTCGTCACCGCAGGCATGGGCGGCGGCACCGGCACCGGCGCGTCTCCCGTCATAGCCCGCGAGGCACGCGGGAAGGGTATACTCACGGTGGGCATTGTCACCATACCCTTTCTCTTTGAGCGCGACCGTCAGATAAAGAAAGCCCTTGCCGGACTTGACGCGCTCGCCGCCGAGGTGGACGCTCTGCTTGTCATCAACAACCAGCGCCTGCTTGAGGTGTATCCCGAAACGAGCGTGATAGAGGCTTTCCGCCTTGCCGACCGCACGCTCTCTATGGCCGTGTCCTCCATCACCGACATCATCTCCATGCACGGGCGGGTCAACCTCGATTTCCGCGACGTCGACATGGTTTTGCGCGGTGGCGGCGTCTCCGTGATGTCCACCGGCTATGGCGAGGGCGCGGGACGCATAGGCAAAGCCATAGCCGACGCGCTCCACTCCCCTTTGCTCAACAACAAAGACATATACCGCTCCGCCCGCATGTTGCTCGCTCTATCGTTTGATCCCGATGAAAACGGAATGATGACGGACGAGCTCAACGAGCTGTCCGACTTTATGGACCGTTTTGACGATGAAGACATGCAGTTCAAGTGGGGACTCGCCTACGACCGCAGCCTCGGCGGAAAGGTAAAGGTCACCATCCTCGCTTCCGGCTTTAGCCTTTACGCCCGCAAGGACGAGCGGGCGGCGCAGCCGTTGGACGAGGAGGAGCAACTGCGCTACGAAGAGCGGCGGAACTCTTTTTATGCTGTGAAGAGCAGTGGGAAAAAGTCCGCCGCCGCACGCGCCTACGTCTTCTCGCCGGACGATTTGCTCAACGAAGACCTCATCGCCGAGGTGGAGCGCGTCCCGACGAAGACGCGCGGCGCGGAACAGCTCGCACGCATAAAGAGCTACGCTTCAAAGACCGAGCGCCGCACGCAGTCTCCGGCGGCACGCCCCGCCGCAGTGCGCTCCGGCGACACCATCAGCTTTGGCGCGGAATAGCCCTCCGCGCCTTCGCGCTTTTGAAAGCATTGGAAGAAAAACAAAAACTTATTGCGATATGGACATATTTGAGAAAGTCAGCAAGGACATAATCGCCGCGATGAAGGCGAAAGACAAAGTGCGCCTTGAGGCGTTGCGCAACATCAAGAAGTACTTTATCGAGGCCAAGACCGCCCCGGGGGCTAACGACACCCTCCCCGACGCCACCGCGCTGAAGATACTGGCGAAGCTCGCCAAGCAGGGCCGCGACACCGCCGCCCTTTACAAGGAGCAAAACCGCCCCGACCTCGCCGAGGAGGAAAGCGCGCAAGCCGCCGTCATTGAGGAGTATCTCCCCAAAGCACTTACCGCCGAGGAGCTTGAGACCGAGCTTCGCGCCATCATCGCCGAGACGGGCGCTTCCACGCCCCGCGACATGGGCAAGGTAATGGGCGTAGCGTCCAAAAAGCTCGCAGGACGCGCGGACGGGAAAGCCATCTCCGAAATGGTGAAAAGCCTGCTGCAATAAGAGGAAACGCCGCGCCCTTTCAAGGGCGTAAGGCTGCACGCGGCGGGACGCACATGGAACGGTCAGAACGCTACGGCTGTGATCCGTGAAAGGCGCACCCCCGCTTTTAGGTTTAGGAAAACAAGCAAAAATATGATTTACAAGAGATTCTTTCTCCTTTCCGCGCTCGCGGCAGGCTTTGCGCTGTCCGCCTCCGCGCAGAAGAAAATGTACGTGCTTAAAGACAAGAAGGTGGTGGGCGTATACCCCGTCAGCGAGATAGACTCCGTCACCTTCGCGCTCAGCGGCGACGTGGCGGGCAACACCCACGCCATCACGGCTGAGAGCGACCGCTTCTGCTCGTTCAGCTGCCCCGCCGAGGCTGCGCCCGGTCAGACGGTGATTGTGTACGTCAAGATGGAGAACGCCAAGTACAAGGTGTCCTCGCTCACCGCCAACGGCAAAGCCTGCACCTATATCACCGACGACGGCACGACGTTCCGTTACAAGTTCACAATGCCTGACGCCGACGTGACGCTTGAGGCTGAGACCGTCGTAGACCGTCACGCCATCACCCCCATCGTGGCCCGCCACGCCTACCTCACTATGCTCAACTGCTGCGATGATTGGACCGTCGACGAGGACAAGCGCGTGTACAACGAGACTATGGACGGTCTCGTGAAATTCTACTACGGAGCCGAGGACGGCTATTTGCCCTACATCAAGGCTCTGAGCGAGAGCGGCGAGAAACTGACCGTGGAGTACACCGACAAGGACACCGACTTCGGAAAGTGCTATTTCGTGCAGATGCCCGACGAGCCCATTTCCATCGAGGTCACCGCCACCGAGCTGGGCTACTATCGCGGTATGGACTTCGTGGGGACGTATCAGGGCTACGAGGTGAAGACGGGCGACAACCGCATATTCTCCGCCACCGCGCCCACGCTCTCCGCCGAGCTCAAAGCCAACACGGCCTACACCGCCGAGACTACGGACGACAACGCCCTTTCCGCGCACGGCACTTACACTTACACCGAGGCCTCTCAGCGCATCAGCTACAACGACCCCGCCACGGATCAGGGCGTGAGCCAGAAGAAGGGGTACGGCATTAACGGCAAATTCATCGACGGCGGCGACCTCTTCGTCAATTTCAGCAACCTCGACGACGACCGCCCCGACAACGTGAAACTCTACTTCGCCTCTCAGTACGCTTTCTCCTACACTTGCGCCTCCACTGACGACTACGGCTCGCACTACCTCGTGCAGCTGCGGCGCGAAAACGGCACAAGCGCCTACTACTATATCGACACGCAGTCGCGCGAGGTGACCGCCCTTCGCATGTCCTACCAAAAGGGCGACGCGCTGGGCGAGGCGAGCCAGGCATACGCCTACGATGCCACGTCGGGCGACGTTCTCTTCTCTTATAGCTATGAGGGAGACGGCGCAAAGCCAGCCTTTGTCTTCGTAGGAAAGGAGCGCGGCGAGTACACCCTCGAGGGCGGCACGGCAGACAGCAACACGCTTTCGCTTGACGGCTTCGGCACAGCCACGTACGGCGGCGAGAGCGGAACGTACACCATACAGGACAACATAGTGAAAGTCATTGCCGGCGGCAAGACCTACAATTTTGTGCTGAACCTTGACGCACGCACCTACTCGCCCGTGAAGAGCGCGACGTGGGACGGCCCGGTGAAATTTATGGGTATGACCAACAGCGCGCGCTTCGACGACGCCACCTCCACAATGGGCACCGTGGTGTTTGTGCTTAACTCCAACTACGCCGGAGACGAGATTGAGGGCAAGGTAAAGGTTGACGTGAACATTGTAGACCAATACTATTCCACGCGCAACACCAACGCCTGCACCGCCTCCTATACCTACAACTCCACGGATAACACGCTGCTCATCTCCGGCGTGCTTGTGGGCACGGCAGACGGCCGCTCCACGGAGAAGATAGACATAGAGCTTTCCGTCTCCGCCGACAAGAAGACGCTCACCTGCGAAAAGGACGTGTACCTCCGCGCTGCCTCGGGCGGCAACACCCGTTACGTGCCCTTGAAAGGCATTACGCTCACCGCACGCGACTGACCCTCGCCCCGCGAAACGACATAACTGACACTTTCCGCCCGCACGCCGACAAGACGCGCGGGCGGATTTTCTGTGCCATATAGGCACGCTTTCTTGCAGCTTGCGCCGCCGTCCGCGCATTCTGCGTGCAGGGGAATGAAGGGTGTGCAAAAAAGTGGTTGCCAAAACCTTATTTTTGCCAATGCGGAGCAGGCGCGGACGCGCTTGCCACGCTTTCACCTAAAAACACTTACTGCTATGAAAAAAACAAGAGCGGCGCTTTTGTGCGCCTTCGCCGTCCTTTTGGCGGCGTTCGCTTTCTCCGCGTGCAACAAAGACGATGAGGAGGACTCCTCTGCTTCCTACTCTCTTGAGGGAAACTGGATAAACGAGGAGGCAGAGGAGATGGTTGTCTTCTCCAACGGGCGCATGTATACAAGGTTCTATGCTAATGGAAGCTATTGTAGGGATGATGAGGGGAGGGTTGCATACGATGCCAAAAACAAAGCAATATTGTGGTGGGAAGACGAGGACGACACCGAGCCTTATTATATGTATGTGACATGGCTAAGCAAGGACAAAATACACATAATCGAGGAGGACGGCGACGACTGGGGTGTCTATGTCCGCACAGACAGGCAGTCCCTGCCCGAAAGTTGGAATCACTAAAGCGGGCTTGTAAGCTCGTCTAAAAAGAACCCTCCAAAAGTGTCCTAAATGTCCGATTCGGGCTTCGGCGAAATGTTAACGGCGTTTGGAAAACGGAGGAAAATGCATTATCTTTGTATAGAGAAAAGCGAGGGTGCGCACCGTCTGCGCACCCTCGCTTTTGCCGTGTTGAATATCAACGACTTACAAGGCTCTTATATGTACATATAGCGCCGCCGGGATGTACATGGCGGGAAAACTCCAAGTATTCCCGTCGCCCCGAAGCCTATTCCCGTCACGGCAAGTCCCCTTTCCGCCCCGCGAAAGCCCCTTTCGTTGCCTTAACCAAGGTTAAAAATGTTAATTCGTCCCGGCCGAGCAAAAGTGTCCTATTTTTCCCGCGCGTGTACATCTGCGCCCGAAGGGCGGAAAAAACGAGCTTTGCTCTCTGCACCCCGTTGCCGTTGGAATTTGCGCCGCTCCCACCCCGTGCAAGTGAGGGGAAAAGACGCACGCGATTGGGGTATTTATGCACAGATTGCGCGTTTCTCGGCTCGTTTTTGCAGATTTGCCCATAAAAAAGTGCCGGAAAATTTTGCAAGTAAGGGAAAAGCTGTAATTTTGCACCCGCAATCACGGGAGAAACCGTGAGGAGCGACTTAGGTGCGTTAGTTCAGCTGGTTAGAATACATGCCTGTCACGCATGGGGTCACGGGTTCGAGTCCCGTACGCACCGCAAGTAGCCGATTTTCCTCCGAAAGCCTTGGCTTCCGGAGGTTTTTCTTTTTACCCACACCGCAAACCGCACAGCCGAGAAGCCAATATGGAAAAGTCCACAGTGTTCGCCCCGTTCGCCCGCCCGCTCTACGTGATGGCCAAGCCCGCCGGGGCGCGCTGCAACCTCGGCTGCCGCTACTGCTACTACCTTGAGAAAGGCAAGCTCTACGCCGACAAGCCCGGCGAGGTGATGGACGACGAGCTGCTCGAGCGCTTCGTGCGCGACTACATCGGCGCGCAGACCTCCCCGGACGTGCTCTTCACGTGGCACGGCGGCGAGCCGCTTATGCGCCCCCTGCCCTTCTACCGCCGCGCCGTAGAGCTGCAGCGGCGGTACGCCGGCGGGCGCCGCATAGACAACTGCATACAGACAAACGGAACGCTGCTCACCGACGAGTGGTGCCGCTTCTTCCGCGAAAACGGCTGGCTGGTGGGCGTGTCCCTGGACGGACCGCAGGACTTCCACGACGAGTACCGCCGCAACAAGGGCGGAGGACCAACCTTCGCCCGGGTAATGCACGGCGTGGAGCTGCTCAACCGCCACGGAGTGGAATGGAACGCCCTCGCCGTGGTCAACGACTTCAACGCGGGCTACCCCCACGAGTTCTACTCCTTTTTCAAAGAGATAGGCTGCCACTACATACAGTTCACCCCCGTAGTGGAGCGCGAGCTGGCGCACGCCGACGGGCGCGGACTCGCCGCCCTGTGCGAAGAGGGAGGGAAGGTTGCGCCCTTCAGCGTAGACCCCGAGATGTGGGGAGACTTTCTCTGCGCCCTCTTTGACGAGTGGGTGCGCGAAGACGTGGGCGAATATTTCATACAACTGTTTGACGCCACGCTCGCCAACTGGGCAGGACAGCAGCCCGGCATCTGCACACTCGCCAAGACCTGCGGCCACGCCGCCGCAATGGAGTGGAACGGCGACGTGTACAGCTGCGACCACTTTGTCTTCCCCCAATACCGCCTTGGCAACATTCGCACGCGCACGCTCACCGAGATGATGTACAGCCCCGAGCAACAGCGTTTTGGCACAGCCAAGCGCGACGCGCTCCCCCGGCAGTGCCGCGAGTGCGAGTACCTTTTCGCCTGCAACGGAGAGTGCCCGCGCAACCGCTTCGCCCGCACCGCCGACGGCGAGCCCGGGCTCAACTACCTCTGCGCCGGATACCGTCGCTTCTTCGCCCACGCCGCGCCCTACATGGACTGGATGAAGCACGAATACCAAAACGGCCGTCCGCCCGCAGGCATAGTGGAGCTGCTGCGCCGCGAGCCGGGGCATTTCGCCTGACGCGGACGCCCGCTTGCAGAAATACAAGGGCGCGAGCCACGGCTTCACCCTAAATGGTTAACTTTGCGGCTGATTCCACGGAGAATACAGCAACAGAACACGACACACATACAATGGCACAAGAAGATGTCTTCAAGAAAATCGTCTCCCACTGCAAGGAGTACGGTTTCGTATTTCCCTCCAGCGACATATACGACGGCCTCGGCGCAGTCTACGACTACGGACAGAACGGCGTAGAACTGAAGAACAACATCAAGCAATACTGGTGGCAGTCGATGGTGCTCCTGCACGAGAACATCGTCGGCATTGACTCCGCCATCTTTATGCACCCCACCGTGTGGAAAGCCTCGGGACACGTGGACGCTTTCAATGACCCGCTCCTCGACAACCGCGACTCGAAGAAACGCTACCGCGCGGACGTGCTCATAGAAGACCAGATAGCCAAATACGAAGAGAAGATAGACAAAGAGGTGGCCAAGGCGCGCAAACGCTTCGGCGACTCCTTTGACGAGGCCAAGTTCCGCGAGACCAACCCCCGCGTGCTCGAGCACCAGGCCAAGCGCGACGCACTCCACCAGCGCTACAGCGAGGCAATGAACCGCATGGACCTGGAAGAGCTCAAGCAAATCATTCTTGACGAGGAAATAGTCTGCCCCATATCGGGCACGCGCAACTGGACGGACGTACGCCAGTTCAACCTTATGTTCAAGACGGAAGTGGGCTCTACCGCCGAGGGCGCGTCTACAATCTACCTGCGCCCGGAAACGGCCCAGGGCATCTTCGTCAACTACCTCAACGTGCAGAAGACCGGGCGCATGAAGCTCCCCTTCGGCATCGCGCAGATAGGAAAGGCTTTCCGCAACGAGATTGTGGCTCGCCAGTTCATCTTCCGCATGCGCGAGTTCGAGCAAATGGAGATGCAGTTCTTCGTAAAGCCGGGCACGGAGATAGAGTGGTTCAACAAGTGGAAAGAGACCCGTCTCAAATGGCACGAGGCCTTAGGCTTCGGCGCAGAGAACTACCGCTTCCACGACCACGAAAAGCTGGCGCACTACGCCAACGCGGCCTGCGACATAGAGTTCAAGATGCCCTTCGGCTTCAAAGAGGTGGAGGGCATACACTCCCGCACCGACTTCGACCTCTCGCAGCACGCGAAGTTCTCCGGCCGCAAGATAGAGTATTTTGACCCGGAGGAAAACCGCAGCTACACCCCGTACGACATAGAGACCTCCATCGGCGTGGACCGTATGTTCCTCAGCGTGATGTGCCACTCCTACTGCGAAGAGCAGCTCGAGAATGGCGAGAGCCGCGTCGTGCTGAAGCTGCCCGCGCCCCTCGCTCCCGTGAAGCTTGCGGTTATGCCGCTCGTCAAGAAAGACGGCCTGCCCGAAAAAGCGCACGAGATTATGCAGGACTTAAAGTTCCACTTCAACTGCAAGTACGAGGAAAAAGACTCTATCGGCAAGCGCTACCGCCGCATGGACGCAATAGGCACGCCCTACTGCATCACCATAGACCACGACACGCTTACCGACAACTGCGTCACCCTGCGCGACCGCGACACGATGGCGCAAGAGCGCGTGCCCGTCGACTCCCTGCGCTCCCTCCTTGAGGAGAAGGTGAGCCTCACCTCGCTTCTGCGCAAGCTGCAGTAAGACCGCGAGGGATTTTACCATATCCAACCCCGCCAGCACAATGAACAAGAATCTGCTTCTCCTTATCCTGTCGCTCCTGCCGCTGCTCTGCCTCACCGCTTGCAGCGATGATGACGACAGCACGGACACGGGAGAGTTTTCCTACAACTGGCAAGCCCGAAACACGGACTACTTCGTCGCGCAGATGACCCAAGCCAAGACCGCCATAGCCGAGGCGAAAGCCCAGTACGGCGACGACTGGGAGAGCCACACCGCGTGGCGCGTGGCCCGCAGCTACGCCAAGGTGAACGCCAGCTCGGTGACCGACTCCATCTGCTACGAGATTGTGCAGCGCGGGACGGGGAGCGGCTGCCCGCTCTATACCGACTCCGTGAAGATAGCCTACATAGGGCGGCTTATGCCCACGGAGAGCTACGCGCAGGGCCTGGTGTTCGACCGCAGCGGATACAGCGACTCGGAAGAGGACGTGTTTGGCGCGGACTTCGGACGCGGCAGCAAATTCCTTGCAAGCGGCGTAGTAGAGGGGCTCACCACAGCCTTGATGTACATGCATATAGGCGACAGATGGCGCGTGTACATGCCGCAGCAGCTCGGCTACAAGTCGGCCTCGCAGGGCGTGCTTCCCGCCTACTCCACGCTGGTATTTGACTGCCAGCTCAAAGGCTACTGCCACGCCACCTCGGACGCAGTGGTTTGGTAAGCCGTGACAGACAACCATACGCGCGTCGCGCCGGAAAGCCGGCCGCAGCGCGAAGACCGCACAATGCGGCGGAGGGGAAGCGAAAAGCCCCGTCCGCCGCATTGGCGCATACTGGCGGAACGGGCTTCTCCCCCACTCCGCTTTGACTTTCAGTAGCTTTGACTAACTTTGCAACGCGGGACGCGTGCGCCTAAGAGCCGCGCGGCGGAGAGCGGCATTCTCCCCCGCCATTGTAAGAAAACAAGGATGGACACTAAGAAAAACAACGCCAACAACCCCAACGAGGAGGCTTACGTCGTAGACGGTCACCGCCTCTCCATAGAGGAGTACCTTGACCAAGACGAGAAGAAGGACCTGCTACGCCTCCTTACGGCGGGCTCGGTGGACGACGGAAAGTCCACGCTTATAGGCCGTCTGCTTTTTGACTCGAAAAAGCTCTACGAAGACCAGCTCTCCGCCCTGCAGCGCGACTCGGAGCGCATGGGCAACGCGGGCGCAGGGCAGATAGACTACGCGCTGCTCTGCGACGGCCTTAAAGCCGAGCGCGAGCAAGGCATCACGATAGACGTGGCATACCGCTACTTCTCCACCAACAAGAGGAAATTCATCATAGCCGACTGCCCGGGACACGAGCAGTACACGCGCAACATGATTACCGGCGGCTCCACCGCCAACCTCGCCATCATCCTCGTGGACTCGCGCCTCGGCGTCATCACGCAGACGCGCCGCCACACGTTCCTCTGCTCGCTCCTGGGCATAAAGCACGTGGTGCTGGCAGTGAACAAGATGGACCTCGTGGGCTTCTCCGAGGAAGTCTTCGCCAAGATAGTGAAAGACTTTGAGGACTTCGTCGCCCCGTTCGCCATCCCCGACGTGCGCTGCATCCCGCTCTCTGCCCTTGAGGGCGACAACGTGGTGGAGCGCAGCGAGCGCACTCCGTGGTACGACGGGCCGGCTCTGCTCGAGTACCTTGAAAGCGTGCACCTGGGCAACGACCACAACCTCGCCGACTTCCGCTTCCCCGTGCAGTACGTACTCCGCCCCGACCTCGACTTCCGCGGCTTCAGCGGCAAAGTGGCAAGCGGCGTGGTGCACAAGGGAGACGAGATAATGGCACTGCCCTCGGGCAAGCGCAGCCGCGTGAAGCGCATCGTCACCTACGACGGAGACCTCGACTACGCATTCCCGCCACAGTGCGTAACGCTGCAGCTTGAAGACGAAATAGACATATCGCGCGGCGAGATGATAGTACATCCGGACAACCTCCCCAACATTGGGCGCCACTTCGAGGCTATGCTTGTGTGGATGGACGAGCAGCCGATGGACACCGAGAAGTCGTTTTACCTCAAACAAACCACCAACACCTCGCGCTGCCGCATAGACCACTTCGCCTACAAAGTAGACGTGAACACGCTCGAACACAGCGACGTGGACCACTTAGAGCTTAACGAGATAGGCCGCGCAACCATCGTGACAGCCAAAGAGCTTTTCTACGACGCGTACGCCGCCAACAAGCCCACAGGAGCGTTTATACTCATCGACCCCGTAACCAACAACACCTCCTGCGTAGGCATGATTATCGGCCCGGCGGACGAGGAGACGCTGCACGCGGCGGACGACATCCCCGTGCTTGACCTCCCCGCCCTCGGCATACAGCCCGAGCACTACGAGGCCATCGAGCGCGCCGTGAAGGACTTGGAGCGCCAGGGACTCACCGTAAGGATAAAGAAATGACGCAGGCTTTGGCCGGCAACGCAGAAGAAAACAGGAAACAAAAGACTATGGCAGAGACATACAGCCTGAGCCACTTAAAAGAGCTTGAGGCCGAATCTATTCATATCATCCGCGAGGTGGCGGCGGAATTTGAGAACCCCGTCATGCTCTACAGCATCGGAAAGGACAGCAGCGTGATGGTGCGCCTGGCCGAAAAGGCTTTCGCCCCCGGACGCCCGCCCTTCCCCCTGATGCACATAGACTCTAAGTGGAAGTTCAAGGAAATGATTGACTTCCGCGACTGGTACGCCCGCGAGCACGGGTGGAAGCTCATCGTGGAAAGCAACGAGGAGGCTTTCAAGGCCGGGGTGGGGCCTTTCACGCACGGCTCGAAAGTGCACACCGACCTTATGAAGACCAAGGCGCTGCTGCACGGGCTCGACAAGCACCACTTTGACGCAGCATTTGGCGGCGCGCGCCGCGACGAGGAGAAGAGCCGCGCGAAAGAGCGCATATTCTCCTTCCGCGACCAGTTCCACCAATGGGACCCGAAAAACCAGCGCCCCGAGCTTTGGGACATTTACAACGCACGCGTCCACAAGGGCGAGAGCATACGCGTATTCCCGCTCAGCAACTGGACGGAACTCGACATTTGGCAATATATCCGTCTGGAAAACATCCCTATCGTACCGCTCTATTTCGCCAAAGAACGCCCCACGGTGATGATTGACGGACAAATAATAATGCCGGACGATGAACGTCTGCCCGAGCAATACCGCAGCCAGATAGAGATGCGCAAGATACGCTTCCGCACCCTTGGCTGCTGGCCTTTGACCGGCGCGATAGAGAGCGAGGCAGACACCATTGAGAAGATTGTGGAGGAAATGATGACCACCACCAAGAGCGAGCGCACCACTCGCGTCATTGACTTCGACCAAGACGCGTCCATGGAGCAGAAAAAGCGCGAGGGCTACTTCTAAGCGAAAGCCTCAGCCCGCAAAAGGCGGAGCAACATAAATACGACAAGCCGCGGCCACCCCGTACACACGGGCGGCCGCGGCTTGTTTCTTTATTCGTAACCATCCGAAACAAGTCGGCTTGCTCATACAAAAATTCTCTCAGGAACGTTTTTCTAATGTCTGTATTTTATTGTTGCTTGGAATGATACCACCAATATGTACACTCGCGCGACTTTCCGGCACGATGAAGCGTTATCCTGCCTTTACTGTATTTCCGCCCAACATTCTCTCTCAAAGTCCGGTATCAAATCGGCATCATCATAATATTCGTAGAAGTTGGTGAACATTCTAATGATGTCTCCCTTAGTTGCGCCGGCGCACGAAAATATTTTTGCTAAGAATTTTGCCATAGTGGCTTTGTCGGTCACTACGTCTTCCAGCTTGGGATTCAGCCACTGAAAGATGCAGAGGAAAAATGGATCACCATCTGTAACTTCACCATAAGTCTCTATTTCAAGTTTGTCAATCAGCTCAAGTATGAGCTCCTCTGCAACATCATTGGTAACATTGATTTCACACTTTCCCATAATTGTAGACTATAAACGATTAAACTAACTTACACTATTATATAGTAAGGAAACCCGCCGATTTTAAACATATAGGCAATTTGTCCCATTGAGCAGCCCAAACCATTGATGTTACGAAATTTGGACTAAATGTGAAGATAAACGAAGAAAGATATGTCTTTTGTCAGAGATAATGCTTACACTTGCAATGTCTATCCGTTGCCGGAAGCCCCGATGGGCAGGGGGCGGGCAGACATATACATAGTAAAAGGCGTATCTGACGCTTTGGTTTTGACGATTCGTGAACTTCGCAAACTCATTTGTCAGTCAAGAACAAAGCAACAAGGAACGTCTCATGGGTGTATTGTATACAGCCCTCATTGGCTTCGATTGCATTTCGCATTGGTTGCCAAGAAAGGGTGTTTATATACTTACACACACGTGGGGCTTTCGGCGTTGCTCGTTTCGGACTGACAGGGCAATGCGAAGGCCTACGAATCGTGGAACGAGTGACAGACTGGCTCCACGTTCTTTTATTCTGTATATCAGTCAATAAAATCAACCCTGCTGTGGTAGCCAGGCAGTCATCTTTAAAAATAACACAAGATGAAAAAATTTTTATTTGTTACCGCAGCGTTGCTAACAATGTCGGTATCTTTCTGCTTCGGTCAGTCCAAAGAGGACATTAAGGCAAGTGCCGACCGTCGTGAGAAACTGGAAAAACTTTGCTCGAAGCCGCCCAAACAAACTGGAGTTGCAGACGTTGACACCTATGTACAGGGTGTTTACAATGCAGCCGTTAGTTCTGCTGCGTCATCATCACTACTCGAAGACCTTTATTATCGTCAGATTGGCGAGACGAAGGATGGTGTTACAGACGCAAGCATCAAGAAACCTACTGTAGAGGAACTTGTTGCATTAAGCACAACTTTAACTGCGGAAGGTGTATCTATCGCTGAGGCAGGAAAAGCTGCAGAGGCTGCAACCAAGGCATCTTCCACCAACAAGAATCCTATGAAAGCAGCTAAGATTGCATCAGCTCTCGCCTTTACAAAAGATGCTTACCCGGTCTTGCTTGAGGAGTCTAAAGCGAAAGCTGTTGCCATCAAGCAGATGATTGAAACAGCAAAAACTGCAAAGAATTTGTAATGGGACATTTTCGCATTTTATATGCGGTCATACTTGCGTGTATCCTTTTCGGATATACGCAAGTATCTCTTGCATCCGATGTCCGCCCTGTCGTAGGTGTAACTCAGTTTACCTGCGATGTAGAGAGTCCATACACAGGACTTGTAACAGAGAAGGTTGTGGAAATGCTGACTAACACCCACCGCTTTGTCGTAGTTGACAGAACAAGTCGTGATAAAGTGGAGGATGAACTCGAACTACAGAAGAGCGAGGCTTTTCTTGATAGCCATAATCTTGCAGAACAAGGTGCGGCTGTTGCTGCCGAACAATTGGTAACAGGACACATTGTTAAGATACCAGTTTATCGCATGAGGAATGGCGACGGAAGTACACGTGGTTATAAAGCGAGTGTGGCATTTCAGTTAAAAGTAGTTGACGTAGAGACTGGCGTAAGCAATGAGGCACAAAGTTTTGAGGGGAAATGCAGTAAGGAAATGCTGTCGCCAGAGAGTGCTGTTACGGCAGCGATGCAAAGCCTACAGTCCGATATCTATGAATATTTCCGTATCAATTTTCCTGTCAGGGGAAGGGTATTGAAGACGATAGATAAAAGCACGATACTTCTCAATGTCGGCAAGGAAGCAGGAATCAAGGTCGGCGATATGTTTACGATAGAATCCGTAGAGATGCTTGACGGCAAACCGTATCCGGCAGAAGTAGGAAAAGCCAAGGTGACAAAGCTCTCAGGAGAATCATTCGCAGAATGCAGAGTTTCGAGCAAGTTCCTTACCGCTATTGAAAACAGTAAAGCTTCTCACAAATTAGTTCGTTGCAACCTAATTATCAAGAAATAAGTATGAAAAGAATTGCAACAATGCTATTTGGCCTGTGTGCCTTCTGCTGTACATGGGCACAAAGCATAGAGTCCCCAATTACTCCTTTGCCTACGGCACGTCCCAAAATCATGGTTATACCATATACTACGCAAGGTGAAGATATCCGTACTGTCTTGGAAAATGATGTAAACCAGCGTATAGCCTTAACAAAGATAAGGGAGGCATTTGATCAAAGAGGTTATACTACAGTTGATTTCTTTGCCAAAGTAAAAGCCTTGTCGAAAGCTACCGCTTTAGGAAATTCCCAACAGCAGGATGTCAAGACAATGATTATACAACAATCAGGTGCTGATGTTTATGTAGAAGCGGAAATAACCCCATTGGAATCACCATCTGGCAATGCTATGAAAGTAATCCTGTCTGGTTATGAAACCTCTACTGCAAATTCGCTTGCTAATGCAGTTTGCGAGAGCGGGAAGTTTTACACTGATGACTATGGCAAACTTACATCAAGAGCTGTTGAGACAGGAATGGACAAATTCTTGAATACAATGCAGGAAAAACTGATGGACATAGCAGAAAACGGTCAGTCCATAGCGGTGACCATAGGGGTTGACGAGGCTTCCTCTCGTACGATGTCGCAAGAGGTAGGAGCCGACGGTCTCGCCTTGTCCGACGCATTGGAGATGTGGGTGGAAGAGAATGCTTATAAAGGCAATTACCATATACAGGGAACTACCGACAAGCAGATGCTATTCGATGACATCCGCATTCCGCTAAAAGATGAGAACGGAAGAACATATAATATCAACAAGTTCGGCTTAAAGCTACTGTCTTTTTTTCGGAATCTTGGAATCAAGATAGAAAGGACAACAAGCAATAGCATGTTGATTGTCACGATAAAATAACAGGACCCTTGATTATGAAAAGAATATTGTTGCTAATGGCTTTACTGACGAGTTGCTTCTCGGCAATCTCTGCACAAGGGATTGAAATAGCTTTTGCGCTTCCCTCAGGTAATGACCAACTTAGTGGGAATACAGCAAAAATTCTGAGAATTAAATTTTTGCCCGTTATGACAGAAAACGGAGTGGAAACTGCAGAAGTCAGCACAATCGCCATAAAGCCAGAAATAAGTTTTGTCAACCGACAAGTAGTTGAGGGTGGTATGAGAAACATACACACAAGCGACATACAGTTCAACTTCATCTGTACGAATCTTGTGACAAGCACGACTTTTGCAAGTTGTGCCATCACGGTACGAGGAGAGGGGGCAAACGATGATGACGCTATAAAAAATGCCCTTTCCAAAGTTTCGGCAGAGGATAGGCGATTGGCAACATTCATACGTACGGCAAAAGACAAGATTACGGACTATTATCAGCGAAACCTTAATTCTGTAATATCACGCGCTCGCACTTTCGCCAATATTCAACAATATGGCGAGGGACTGGCTCTGTTGTTTTCTTGTCCTGCGACAATCTCTGGTTACGCAAAAGTCAATAACGAGATAACTACAATTTATCGTCAATACCAAACGCATGAATGCAATAATATCATTCAGAAAGCTCGGGCTGAATACTCTAACGGTAATTTTGATGCGGCAGTCGAATATCTACAACAAATAGATATGACAAGCTCTTGTGCTGATGAAGCCAAACAACTCTGCGTGCAAATAAAGCAAACTAAGGATGCGGAAGCTAAACGAGCCATTGAACTCATTGAAAGAAAATCACAACGTGAGACGGATATTGAAAAAACTAAAATCAAAGCGGCACGTGATGTTGCTGTAGCTTACTGTAAAAGAAGAACAGATGTGTATTTTGTTTGGTAACATTATTCGTGTATTCGAGTAACCCCCTCAATGTCGCAGGATATTGAGGGGATCTATTATTGCTGTCCCGCCGCTTTTTGCCGACAAAAAGCAAACTTTTCCAACAAACTTGCAGGGGAAGGGTATAAATATAAATTTGCCGCGCCGCAAGAGCTGTAAGGTGCCGCAAGAGCAGTAAGGCGCGGCAATGTTTTACTAATTATTGCTGTCCGCTAAAACTCAAAACGCCAAAAACATCCCGACCGAAGTCCTTTA
>CAVFVD010000013.1:0-57980 GCA_963625935.1 uncultured Oscillospiraceae bacterium
ATGTGCACAAGTGTTAACGCCCTCTTGCAAATGGGGAGAAAATGTATTATCTTTGTGTATCGGAAAGCGGGGATGCGCACACTGAGCGCATCCCCGCTTTTGCATTATTGATTATCAACAACTTACGAAACGCCGATATGTACATATAGCGCCGCCGGGATGTACATCCCGGAAAAACTCCAAGTATTGCAGTCGCTCCTGGGCCTATTTCCGTGCCGAGAAATCCCCTTTCCGTTCCAATGAAGCCCTTTCTAAGTCCGCGAAAGCTAAGGTTTGCAGTTAAGAATTCATAAAAATTCGCCTCGAGGCCGGAGCGCGTTAGTGTTCTATTTTTCCTCTTTTCCACGCCTCGCCGAACTGTCTTTCCACGCCCCTCAAAAACACTTTCACCGCCCGCCGCACGCACTGCCGAAAAGCGGCCGAAAAGCGTACGACGGGCGGTGAAGATTGGCGTGCAGCCGACACCGTTCCCGGGAAGACTGCGCCGCTGCGGAAAATCCGCAAGAAAGGGTCAAAGTCTGTCGAGGACAGTGGCGATAAGATGGTCAATCGTGCTTTTGTAGCCGGTGTTGGCTCGGCCGGCAACACGGTTTGCAATCACCATGCAGCACGTAAGTGCCTTGTGCCCCATCAGTCGGGACAGTCCAGCCACGGCGCTGCTCTCCATCTCGAAGTTGGTGACGCGCTGGCCGTTGTACTCGAAAGCCTCAATCTTTTCGTTGGCTCGCGGGTCGGCGAGCGGCAGGCGCACCTTGCGTCCCTGCGGGCCGTAGAAGCCGCCGCAGGCGATGGTGATGCCGCGCACCATGTCCGCTCCCGCCACGCGGTCAAGCAGCCCCTCGTCGGCGTGCACCACGTAGGGGTGGGCTATGCACTGGTTGCCGTGCCACTGCATGTGTCGGCAAAAGGCGTCCTCGAGAGGCAGGTCGCACACAGCGTCGCGCCCGGCGTAGAAGTTGAGCAGTCCGTCGAAGCCGATGCTCACCGCGCTCGCTATGAACGTGCCCTCGGGCGTGAAAGGCTGCAAACCGCCGCAAGTGCCGATGCGCACAATCTCCAAGCTGCGGAGCTGGGGACGGACGGTGCGGGTGGCGAAGTCGACATTGGCGAGCGCGTCAAGCTCGTTCACCACAATGTCGATATTGTCGCAGCCAATGCCGGTGGAGACGACGGTGACGCGTTTTCCCTTGCACGTGCCGGTGATGGTGCGGAACTCGCGGTTTGACACGTCGCACTCGGTCGTTTCGAAATGCGACGCCACCAAGGGCACGCGCCCCGGGTCGCCCACAAGCACCACCTTGTCGGCAAGCTGCTCGGGGCGAAGATGGAGGTGGAATATGCCTCCGTCCTCATTTATTATCAGCTCGGACGGGGCGATGGGTTTGTTTGTCTCTTTTTCCATGGTATAAAGTTGGTGGTTCTGCACGGCGGACGCGGCACTGCGGCACAAGGGTCAGAGCGCCGCCTTTTCCTCCCGCCTCATCTTCTTGCAGAGGTCGTTGTATTCCTTATGCAGCGCGGACAAGCTGTCGTAGGCCGCGCTGAGCATATTGGCTGTGTCGTAAGAGCGCGAGCCTTTCACGGCGGCACGCTGCAGAAGGTCTATCTGGCTTTCCACTGCCCGCAGCTGCAAAAGCGCGTCATCGGCCTGCTTGGCGTAGGAGCGGGCTTTCTCACTGCGAAACTGCGAGAGCTTGGTGTACACGCGCGTGTCGTCTATCACGTAAAAACCGCTCTCGTCGGAAGCGGCTGCGTTGCCCACACCATCCCGAACGGCTGCAAGCCGCCCACGTGCCTCTTTCACTGCGTCGGCGTCGCTTTGCGTGTCGGCCACGCTGGCTATCATCGCGGCGCGGCGCACCTCGGCAGCGTTGGCGGCGGTCATTTCCCACACGGGGTACACGTCCTCTGGCACGAAGGTGTAGACACACACCGTGTCGGCAGCCTGATTGCGGTCCGTGACAAGCCAGCCGAGCCGCGCGTCCTCGTCTATGGCGAGGAGGTAATCGTTGGCGGGCGAATTGAAAGGCATTCCGAGATTTTCGGCACGGAGGTAGCTTTTCGCCTCCGTGTCATAGCGCGTCACGAAAAGGTCGTAGCCGCCAAGGCTTTCCTCGCCCTCGGCTGCGAAATAGAGGGTGACGCCATCGGGCATGGCGAAAGGATAGTCCATATTGACTTCGAGCGAGTCGAGGCCGGGAAGCGCGGCGGGAGCGCTCCACCGCGTGCCGTTGAGATAGGAGACGGCAAGCCCGCGCTCGGAGAATTTTCCCTCCGAAACAGGAATGATGGCTTTGTCGCCCAAGGCGTTGACGTACGCAACGCTCCCGATGCCGGCGGGCGCGGAAGCAATAGCGTCGGCAATATCGCTGGCGGCGCAGAGCGTGCCGCAGCCCTTGCCGAGCCTTAGCGCGGAAAGCATTGCCTCGCGCGAAGTTTTCACACTGTCTATGAACGTGACGCGCTGCGTGCCGCGAAGCATGTCCGCCCCAAGGCGGGCGCGGCGCAGATTGTCTTCAATGTCGTACGTGTCGCGGCCGGCTTTCTTCGCGGCGGTCAGCTCGCGCTGAAGGGCCGCGTCGGCTTCCTCGAAGCGGTACTGCGACAAGAGTTCCTGTCCGGTGGGGGCTGGAGCGGCTGCGGGCTTGCGCGTTTTCTGCGCAAAAGCCGGGGTGAAAAACGGCAATAGGAGGAGCGCCGCGAGGGCGTTTCTTACAATACGTGGCATACGCGTGCGGTTTCGTGCGGTTTTATACAAGCCCCAAAAGTAGCGATTTATCACTAAAACACGGCTTTGGCGTGCTTTCAAAAGTGGCGGAAGAGGGCGAAACCGGCCTCCAAGCGGCCTCTGCGCAACGTTTTGCCTTGCACAAGCAAAACTGTTTTCACTCCCAAAGGGACGGGGCGGACGGTCAAAGAAGCTCGAGCGCGGGGATGTGTATCTTGCCGCGCCCGTACTGCAGCACGCCGCGAGCGGCAAGGGCTGCAAGCATGGAGGAGACGCGGAGGCGCGTGGCGCCAAGTTCGCCGGCCAGCACTTCCATATGCACGCGAAGCGTCTTGTCGCCTACCGGACGCAGGCAGCGGCGTTGGAGAAACGAGCGGAAACGCTCCTCTATCTCTTCCCCGCGACGCCGCCAAAGGAAAGAGGAGAATTGCTGCGCCTGCGTGCTTAGCAGGTTGTGGAAATTCATTTGAAAGACGGGGTAAAGCGCGAGCAGCTCGGTCACGCACGCTTTGTCGAGCAGCACGGCCTGCGCCTCGCCCGACGCCCGCACGGTGCGCCCGTGGCGGTTATGCAGCCCGTAAAGCGTCTCAAAGGGGAAAGTGTACGGGGCGCGGACGCGCTCGGACAGCACATAGCTGTGCTCGGGACTCTCTGCCTCGCACACCACCTCGCCGCCAAGCAGCATGCAAATGGCACGGCACTCGTCACCCTGCCGGCACAGCTCCGCGCGGTCGGGATAGGTGCGGAAGTCGAGCGCGGTCTTTCCCACAATGTCTAGAAAGTCGAGACGACTGAATCCCTGAAAGAGCGGGGTGAGCAAAAGGCGCGAGGAAAAGTCCATAAGCGGCCGAGGCGATGAGAGATTCTTTCCTAAGCGGTGGAAAATCTGTTTTGACGGATAACAAAAAACAAGCCTGTGCAGGAGAAGCCCCCCTACTCTACCTCCTTGACGCGCATTCCGCCCTTCGCGTCGCTGTATATGAAGATGGCGCGAAGCGTTTTGTCCTTCTTCACCAAAGCCTCAGCGCTCTCAAGCCCCATCACCATGAAGGCCGTGGCGTAGGCATCGGCCGTGGCGCAGTCCCTCGCCATCACCGTAGCCGAGAGCAGGGAATGCTGCACAGGGCGGCCGGTGCGCGGGTCAATGGTGTGGGCGTACTTGCGCCCGTCGCGCTCGTAGAAGTTGCGGTAGTTGCCGCTCGTGGCAAGGGCTCCGTCCGTCAGGCTAACCACCTTCTCGACACTGCCGTCACCCCCGCCCTCCACAGGCTTGCTTACGCCAATCTGCCAAGGGCGGCCGTCGGGGTTGCGCCCCTTTGCCACGACCTCGCCGCCAATCTCCACCATATAGTTGCGCACGCCGTGGGCACGCAGCACGCCCGCCACGCGGTCAACGGCGTACCCTTTGGCAATGGCTCCGAAGTCGAGCATCACGCGCGGGTCGCTCTTCGCCACGCTGTCGCCTTGCAGCGACACAAGGCGATAGCCCACAAAAGCGCGGAGGGAGTCTATCTCGCCGTCCGTGGGGAACGTTCCTTTCTTAAAGCCGAAGCCCCAGGCGTTGACCAATGGCATCACGGTCACGTCAAACGCCCCGCCCGTGGCCTCGCTCACAGCGCGGGCGCGGAGCAGCACATCGCGCAGCATCTCGTCGGCCTTGCACGCCGCGCCCGCGTTGACGCGCGAGACGGTGCTTGCGGGATTGAAGACGGACAGACTCGCGTCGACGCGGCGCAGTTCGTCCACTATCTGGGAGTCTAACGCTTCAGCCGACTCGTATTTTATATGGTAGAGCGTGCCGAAGATTGGTCCCTCGGCCACGCGCAGACGCGCCGTGCCGCGGAAGCCGAGTATCCACACGCTGCCTGCCACAAGCAGCAAAAGGAATAGCGCCGCGAGGGCGGTCTTCTTGCGTATTTTCATTGGGGAGAGTGTTTCAGATGTCGAATATCAGATTGAACGTCCCGCCGATACAGTGCCCGCCGTTACGGCCGAAGCCCGGCACGTACCAAGCGCTGCCGTAGGGCGACGGACTGTCGTGCAAGCGCTGGCGGTAGCGCACGCTCCAGCCTAAGTGCAACATACCCCACACCTTGGCCTCCAAGCCAAAGACTACCTCTGCCCAGTGCGTAGTTCCGTTCAGGCCGGTAAGGGAAAAGGGCGTCGCCGTGCCGTAATACCCGTCGACGATGTCGGGACCGCTCATGTCGTACTTGTAAGACGAGAAGCCGTAGCGCAGGCCGGCGTAGATGCGGTTGCCGCTGCGACGGTCGCGCGCCACGTTGTAGTCCATGCCCACACGCCAATAGGGCGCGGAGACCTTGAAATGGTTTTCGGTGGACTCGTTGGTATTGTCGCTCACGCCCCACCCCACCTCGGCGATAGGGAAAAAGCGACCGCGAAGATTGACCCGCGCCGCCGCTTCGTATTGTCCGTAAGGCGTCAGCACAGCCATTACCGCGCCGCAAAGATCGACGGACACACTCACGCCGGCAAATAGCGGAATGGCGTTTTGCGCCTCTAACGCGGCGGCGGCCTCCGCACGCGAGGAGTACTGCACTCCGCGCACGGGGGTGCGGGCGGCTTTGTCTTTCTCCGTCCGCACGCTGTCGGTCTTCTCGGGCCGCTGCGCGTTGGCGCAAAGCGGGAGGCTAATTGCCAGAAGAAGCAGAATGAAGGAAGATGCGAACGTTTTCAATGTCTTCGTAATTAACCGTGCTGCGCACAAGAGCCACGCTGTCTATGCTGAGAGGGAAGTCGCGCCCAGTCTGCGGCGAGAACGACACGCCTTCAAGCTCGTGGAAGACGGACGCGGGGCAGTCTACCGACTCAAAGTGCACATAGTGGCTGTGGGAAAGATAGAGTGTGTCGACCGCCGAACGCTCCGCCGCGTCACAAAGCCGCAGCAAGAGCGTGTCGCGCGTGCCGCCCTCTTTCAGGGGAAGCAGGAAACTGCTCACGCCGACGGCTCTGTTGAGCAGCACTGTGTCTTTCCCGGCGGGCGCAACAGTGAGCGTGTCAGTCAGGGAGTATGCCACCCCCGTCCCCGTGGCGTAGAGGTTGCACTGCATGCGCACTACGTTGTCAAGGGGGCAGTCTATGTTGGTACACGCACTAAGCAGCGTCGCCGCCCCTGCGGCTGCCAGCGCTTTGCGCAAGGTCATCGTGTCTGTAAAAACGGGGATTGCTTGGCTGAAGATATGGATTGTCAACCCTTGGATGGGGGATATTTTACCTAAGACGGAGGGAGTTTTGCCTTAGATACGGGAAGTCTTGCCTAAAATTGGAGAAATCTTGCCTAAGATAGGGACTGGTTTGCCTAAGATACGGGAAGTTTTCCCTAAGACAGTGACTGCCGCTCCGTAAATACGGCCAGAGCGACCATGCCGTATCGCCCGCGAGAGCATCCTATATTTCTTTCTCTATTTGGTAGTCGTTTCGTCCGGCTGCATTACGGCTGATGAGCTCGCCAAGGAAGCCGGCCACGAAGAGCTGCGTCCCGAGTATCATCATCGTAAGGGCAATGTAAAAATACGGGGACTCCGTCACGAGGTGCACGGGATTTCCCGAGTAGAGGTTATAGAGTTTCACCGCTCCAACTACTACGCAAGCCACGAAGCCAAGGAAAAACATCACCGAGCCAAGGAAGCCGAAGACGTGCATCGGCTTCAGCCCGAAACTGTTCAGGAACCAGAGCGAAAGAAGGTCAAGGTAACCGTTGACAAAACGGTTCAGTCCGCCGAACTTCGTTTTTCCGAACTTGCGGGCCTGATGGTGCACCACCTTCTCGCCGATGCGTGCGAAACCGGCGTTTTTCGCGAGGTACGGGATGTAACGGTGCATCTCCCCGTATACCTCTATGTTTTTCACAACCTCGCTCCTGTATGCCTTGAGCCCGCAGTTGAAGTCGTGCAGGTTATGGATGCCGCTCACACGGCGGGCGGTTGCGTTGAAGAGCTTGGTGGGAAGCGTCTTCGAAAGCGGGTCGTAACGCTTCTGCTTGTATCCCGAGACGAGGTCGTAACCCTCTTCGGTTATCATGCGATAGAGAGCGGGGATTTCGTCCGGCGAGTCCTGCAGGTCGGCGTCCATAGTTATCACCACGCGTCCCTGGACGGCGCGGAAGCCGCAGAAGAGCGCGGGCGACTTGCCGTAATTGCGGCGGAACTTGATGCCGTGCACGCGCTCGTCCTTTGCCGCGAAGCCCTCGATGACCTGCCAGGAGGAGTCCGTGCTGCCGTCGTTGACGAAAATCACCTCATAGCTGAAGCCGTTGGCCGCCATGACGCGCTCAATCCAAGCATAAAGCTCGGGAAGACTCTCCGCCTCGTTGAAAAGAGGCACCACGACGGATATGTCGTACTTGTATTCCATTGCTGCTGATTTGTACTGCTGCCAGTATGTCTGTTATCCCTGCCGCCACTCCGCGCCGCCGTCTTTCCCGCTGCGCCGCGCCGCCGCGCCGATGAGCGCGGAGATGAACGGACCGAAAATGACGGAGAAGTAAATGGGAACGACCGCGTAGGTCGCCGCTCCGATTGCCTGCATGGCGTCGGTAAGCCCCTGCGCCCCGCGCCCGCCGGAAATCATGTCGAGCTCGGCCTTCAAGCCCGTCTGCTGCAAGTAGGCCTGCGACTCCGGCGTGTCCAAGGCGCGGGCATACTCTGCGAACACCGTCCCATGGTCAAAGTAGTGAAGGTAAACGTAGACGCAGAGCGAAACCCACAGGCTGGCGTAAAGTCCTGTAAAGAGCGCGTGCAGGAAACCCGAGGCAAACGTGAAGCCGCCCGTTTTCCCTGCCGCCACATTGCGGAAGCGGAACGTCAGCGTCGCGGCCACAAACGGCGCGGCAAAGAGCATGACGGAGAAAAGCGTGGAGAGAAACGGCTGCGCAAACGAACCGCGGAAAGCCGCAAGCGATAGTATCCCGAAGATGCCAAGGACTACGCCGTCCTGCATGGCGTACGCGTTGATTTGCCGTACTGTCTCGTTTTTCTGCATAAGCGCGGGCGGTTGCCGCCAATAGGGTATATGTTTTTGCAAAGGTAGCGCAAGACGGCCGACGGGCAAAACGTTTCGCGCGATTATCCCTCCGCGCCGCTCCGACGTGCCGCGCGGTGGCGCAGGAAAACGATGTCCGCCATTGTCACCACGGCCAGGAGCGCGGGGTAATAGAGATAGGGCAAAATCTCCACGGGACTGACCGCCGCAAGCCCGCCCGCCATCAGCAGCTGCGCTCCGTACGGGATGAAGCCCTGCACCACGCAAGAGAAGATGTCAAGCAGACTTGCTGCGCGGCGCGGACTTACGCCGTAGCGGACGGAGATGTCGCGCACAATCGTGCCGACCGAGAGGATAGCGACCGTGTTGTTGGCAGTGCAGAGGTTTGTGGCGGAGACGAGGGCGGCGATGCAGCATTCCGCGCCGCGCCGGGAGCGCACACGGCGCGTCAGCATGCGCACAAGCCACGTCACGCCGCCGCCTTTCCGCACGACGGCGAGCAGTCCGCCCGCCATCATCGAGATGAGGATAAGCTCGCCCATGCCCGCAATGCCTTCCGCGAGGCTCTCAAGCCAGCCCCGCAGCGCGAAGCCGCCGTCCGCCACGCCTACAATGCCGGTCAGGGCGATGCCAAGACAAAGCGCCAGCAGCACGTCCATACCGCAGAGGGCAGCTACAAGGACGGCGAGATAGGGAATTGTACGCAGCGCATGCATTTCTCCTATCGGCATGCCCTCTCCGCCCGTCAGGCGCAAACCTAAGACGGCATAAAGGGCGAGGCAAAGCAAGGCGGCGGGCAGGACGATACGGAAATTGGTGCGAAACTTGTCGCGCATGGCGCAGCCCTGCGTCCGCGTCGCCGCCACGGTAGTGTCTGAGATGAAAGAAAGGTTGTCTCCGAAAAACGCGCCGCCGACTACCACCGCCACCACTAAGGGAAGCGGCGCGCCGGTATGCGCCGAAAGTCCGGCGGCTACGGGGACGAGCGCGACGGTCGTTCCGACGGACGTGCCCACGCACAAAGAGACGAGGCAGGAAGCGAGGAAAAGTCCGGGCAAAACCATCTGCTCGGGCAGGCAACGCAGCGTGAGAGCCACCGTAGCGTCAACCGCGCCCATCGCCTTGGCCGAGCCGGCAAAAGCCCCCGCCAAGACGAAAATCCAAACCATCAGCAGCAGCTCTTTCCCGCCCGCGCCTTGCGAGAAAACCTCGACGCGCTCCCCCACGCTGTATCCGCGCAGCGTGAGAAGCGACGCGGCGGACGTGAAAAGGAAGACGAGCGTCATCGGGATGCGGGAAAAGCCGCCCACGCACGCGGCGAGCAGAGCCATCACCGCGCCGAGCAGCAAAAGCGGAAGCAGCGCCACCCACCCTCTTCGGCGGGGACGGCGCGAGAGTTTGTTGTTTTCTCTCACAGACTATATTTTTCTTTCAAAACACACTTGGCTCGCACGCCCTACCCGCAGCACACGGAAAAGGGGCCGGCAGCCATCACGCCGCCGCCCCCTTTTTGTGTCTGCACGCAGGGTCTCCCGTGCGCGGGGACTTAGAGATTGTTCTTCTCGATGTCCTTGAAATACTTGTACGTGCCGTGCGTGATGCTCTCGCAAGCGGCCTCGTCGCAGACGATAATACCATGCTCGTGCATTTGCAGCACGGAGATGGTCCACATCTGCGTCACAGGGCCCTCGATAGCGGCCTGCAGGGCGCGAGCCTTGTTATGGCCGTTGCAGAGGATAAGCACCTCCTTGGCGGACATAACCGTGCCGACACCTACGGTAAGAGCAGTGGCGGGCACGTCCTCGGGCTTGCCGCCGAAGAAGCGGGAGTTAGCCACGCGGGTGTCAGTTGTGAGCGTCTTCTGGCGGGTGCGGCTCGTCAGGGAGCTTCCCGGCTCGTTGAAGGCTATGTGTCCGTCGGGACCGATGCCGCCGATGAAGAGGTCAATGCCTCCCGCTGCGGCTATCATCTCTTCGTAGTGCGCGCACTCTGCGGCGAGGTCCTCGGCGTTGCCGTTGAGGATGTGTATGTTCTCTTTCGGGCAGTCGATGTGGTTAAAGAGGTTGGTAGCCATAAAGGAGTGGTAGCTCTCGGGATGGCTCTCGGGCAGACCCACATACTCGTCCATATTAAAGGTAAGCACGTGCTTGAAGCTCACGCGCCCTTCCTTGTTGGCCTTAACCAGCGCCTTGTACATGCCGATGGGCGAAGAGCCGGTGGGCAAGCCAAGCACAAACGGCTTCTCTGCCGTGGGGTTGGCGGCGTTTATTTTGTTTACCACGTAGTCGGCAGCCCACTGCGACAGTTTCTCATAGTCGGGCTCGATGATAACTCTCATTTCTCTTGCTTTATATTTAAGTGGTTCTGGATTTCCTTGCAAAGTTAGGACTTTATCTGCTAAACGCCCTCGCGCGGCGGCGCGAAATGCGGCAGTCGGCATTCTGGCGCAATGCCCCGCAGGCTCAGCGTGCGGTCTTCTTTCCGTCGACGATGTAAACGCCGCTTGCGGGGAGCGAGGTCAGTCTTCTGCCCGAGAGGTCGTATATGCCCTTGGCGCGTCCCGCCGCCTCCGTTTGTGCGGAAACGGGGCGCACGCCCACGAGCTGCGGATTCTCGACCGAAACTATGAAGGACGTGAGCAGCACGCCCTTGTTGTCGCCCTTTTGCGTGAAGCTGACGCTTTGGGAAGAAAGTCCCTCGACGGCGAAACGCTTTGTCTCCGTGCTGCTCGTACCCGTCACGCCGCTTCCCGTAAAGGTGATGGCCGAGGTGTTGCCCGCGATGTTGGCGTAGTCAAAGCGGTAGCCCGTGATCACGTAACCCGCCGGGACGGAGAGCGTGTAAGTGGCGCTTCCCGCCGTGCCTGCGTAGAGCACAATGTCGGTGCCGCTCTTTCCCATATTGTTTGCGGGGCAGGTAAAGGTGAGCTGCGGGTTGGAGCTGGTGCTGCGCCACGTTTTGTTGAAGACTCCCGTCGGATTGTCGTAGCTGCCCGTGCTGAGCGATATTTCCAGGTCGCCTTTCACGAATGCGTCGGGGTCAGGCTCGGGGAGCGTGGTCTCTACGATGCGGTACTGGCAGCCCGTGTCGGTGCGGTCCTGCCCGCTCTCGCCGTTGCTCCAGTTGTAGACGGCGTTGTTGAGGTTTGTCTGGTTAAGCTGCACCTTTCCGCTGCTGATGATGAAAAGTCCGGGCGTTTCGCTGTAACTCAGCGTCCACCCTTTCGCGGGGCGTTCGGACGCTGTGGAAAGCTGCTTGTTGTATGATGCGGCGGGACTTACGTAGCTGCCGTCTGCGGCGTTTACTATGTCGTATGTGTTGCCGTCCGTGCGTTTGACAAACTTCCACATAGCGGCTGCCTGCCCAGCCCCGGTCTCCGAGCCCGTAAGCCCTGCGCCCACGCCGTTTGACGTGAGGTAGCGGCTGCCGCGCTGCGGCGTGTAGAGCTGATACCACACCTCCGCGCCGTCTTCGGAAGCGGTGGGGAGCGTAATGTAGGGCAACGCGGCTTTGACTGCCGCCGAGAGGTCATTGGCCTTCGCCTGCATGTCTGCGGTTGTGGCAGTGGCCGAAGCGAGAAGCGCGTACGCCTCCTTGACCGCAGCGGCAATGCCTCCGGCGTGCTCGGTGGCAATCTGCCCAACGGCGTTGCCCACCTCCACGTTCTCCGCCGTGGTGAGGGCAGTGGCAAGCGCGGTGCGTGCAGCGAAAGTAGCCAGCCGCGTCTCAGCCTCCTCGTCCGTGGTGGCGCGGGTGTCGCCGCCCATCAGCGGGGCGAGTATCTGCGACCAGCGGGCGTAGCCCTTGCCGTAAAGGTACACGCCGGTAAAGAGGTCTGTGTCCGCCACGCCGTTCTTCACCATCTTGGTGTAGGTGTCCGCCACATAGGTCACGTTTTCCGTGCTCTCGGCAAGGGCTTTGAGCTGCTCGTTGAGAGGCACGATGTAAGCGGAATTGATGGAAGCGTCCGGCGAGGGGTACACCGCGCATATATATATAGGTGTGGCGGGAGCATAACCGCGCACCTTTTCCAAGAAAGTCTTGTACTTCGCCGCAACCGTAGCCGCCGCCGTTTTGCCATAGGCCTCCGAGAAGCCGAGCTGTATGTAAACCTGCGCGGGAGCCGCGTTGGAGCTGTTGCCCTTAAAGATATTGGGGAGCATAGCCTGCATCGTGGCGATGTCGCTGCCCGGCACGCCCCATCCCGAGGCACGCGTCTTGACGTGGGACGAGTGGAGCAGCTCGTGCCACTCTCCGCCGTTCACCGTCCCGTCGCCTATGAAGAGGATGTCGTCTTTCGTGACGGGCGCGAAGCCGAAGTAGGTGCAACGCTCTCCGTGCACGCCGCCAAGCCCGCAGGCGTTGTCGGAAGCCGAGGCGGGATAGACGCAGTCGCTGCCCACGTACGGCGCGATGGCGTTGCACCAAATGCGGTAGCCCTCCGCCGTGAGATGCACGCCGTCAAGGGTGTATTTGCCGGAGGGTATGCCGGTGAATTTGTCCCAAAGGTCAATGTACGTAGCGCCGTACTCCGCGCAGAGGCGGCGTATGCTGTCGTTGGCGCCGCGCTCGCCCTCGAGCGTGCGCAGACCGAGCGTGCTGGGCAGTATGCTCTGCATATAAATCTGCGTCTCGGGACTTTCCTCCTTGCAGCGGCGCAGCGTGCGGCGCACGTTGGCGGCGACGTAGGCGGGGGTGTTCATCCCCTGCGTGCCAATGTCGTTTGTGCCCATCATAAAGAAGATTTTGGCGGGCCGTCCGGCAAGCACGCTCTCAAGGTTTGCCACCATTTCGTCCGTCACCGCGCCCGAGTTGCCACGGTTGAGCACTTTCGGGTTACCGAAAGCCTCCCACCACTCGTGCATGTTGGTGATGCTGTTGCCGAGGAATACGATGTTGTCGCTCTCCACGGCGAGCACTTTGAAGGAGTCGTAACGATGGTTGCGGAAAGGCAGGTCGGCCAGCGCGGAGGCCGGCGCGAGCAGCAAAAGCAAAAGGTAAAGTACTTTGTTTTTCATAGGTTGTCAGGCTATCGCGTGCCGCGCAGGCAAAACGACATTCATTTCTCCGCAAATATAACCGCCGCGCATTTAATGCGCAAGCATTTTCCGGGAAAACACCGCGCGCACCGATCCCGGAGGAACTTTCCCCACCCCGGCGCACCCGTTTTCTCCACCGGCAACACGCCGGGTACTCCACAGCATATCCAAGCACGGAAAAACGCCCACCTTTTGCCACGCCAAACACCGCAAATCCGCCACGCGAAAAGCCCTAAAAGTGTTCCATTTTTCCGTTTTTGATTTTATAAATAACGTTAATGGCGATTTGGAAAACGGAGAAAAATGTGTTATCTTTGCTTAGAGAAAAGAGAGGCTATGCACCGCGTGCGCAGCCTCTCTTTTGCTGTATTGACAATCAACGAGTTACGAGGCGGCGAGATGTACATATAGCGCCGCCGGGATGTACATGCAGGGAAAACGCCAAGTATTCCCGTTGCTCCGGAGCCTATTTCCGTCCGCAGAAGGCCTATATCTGTGCCTACAGCGTGCCTTGCAGCGCCCGCGAGCATAGTCAGATATAGTTAAACTTACATAAAAATTCGCCCTCGGCGCGGCACGCTCAAGTGTTCTATTTTTCCTCTTTTCCGCAAGCCGTATCCGAGCCGCGAAACGCCCCAAATCCGTGCCGCAAAATTCATTTTCCGGCATTCCCAAACGGCATTTTCATAAAAAAGGGAAACAGCACCAAAGCGGCATGGCTGGGGATGCCGCGAGAAAGCTCCCGGGACACGCGCGGCGGCGCTTACCGACCGAAAACTTTGGACAGAAGCAAAAATCAGCCCAAAGCCTTCCGTAAAAGGCGGGAAATGGCTAATTTCGCTGCATAACACAAGGCGGGCGCAAAAGGCGCATTTTCCACGCAAGGGGAATACGCCGCAAAGCGCCGAACAGACGGGACGAGGGCACAGCCCTAAGCCCCGCCAAACGGCACGCCGGGACATTCCGGGCAAAGTTGCCGCCGCCGGCCACAAAGCACACAACCCTCACAACAGAAATATGAAAAAGTACAATTTCGGCGCGGGGCCGTCCATACTCCCGCAAGAAGTGATGAAAGCCACGGCGGACGCCTGCGTAGAATTCGGCGACATGGGCCTCTCGCTCATGGAGATAAGCCACCGCACGAAAGAGTTCCAGGCCGTGATGGACGAGGCGCAAGACCTCTTCAAAGAGCTGCTCGGCGTGCCCGAGGGATACTCGGTGCTCTTCCTCGGCGGCGGCGCCAGCACGCAGTTTTGCATGGTGCCCTTCAACCTGCTCGAGCACAAGGCAGCCTATCTCAACACCGGCGTGTGGGCGAAGAAAGCGCTGAAAGAGGCTAAGCTCTTCGGCGAGACGGTTGAGGTGGCCTCCTCGGCTGATGCCAACTACACCTTCATCCCCAAGGATTACACGGTGCCCGCCGATGCCGACTACTTCCACGTGACCACCAACAACACCATATACGGAACGGAGCTGCACGCTGACCCCGCAAGCCCCGTGCCCCTTGTGGCGGACATGTCGAGCGATATCCTCTCCCGCCCCGTCGACGTGAGCAAGTACGCCCTCATATACGGCGGCGCGCAGAAAAACCTCTCGATGGCGGGCGTGACCTTTGTCATCGTGCGCAACGACATCCTGGGCCACGTGAGCCGCCCCATCCCCACGATGCTCGACTACCGCACGCACGTGGAGAAAGGCTCTATGTTCAACACGCCCCCCGTTGTGCCCATCTACTGCGCTTTGCAGACGCTGCGCTGGATAAAGAAAAACGGCGGCGTGACGGAGATGCACCGCCGCGCAAAAGAACGCGCCGACCTGCTCTACGGAGAAATTGACCGCAACCCGCTCTTCCGCGGCACGGCAGCCAAGGAGGACCGCTCGCTGATGAACATCTGCTTCGTCATGGCCGACGAGTACAAGGACCTCGAAGCGGACTTCCTCGCCTTCGCCCAGAGCAAGGGCATGCAGGGCGTAAAGGGACACCGCTCTGTCGGCGGCTTCCGCGCGTCGTGCTACAACGCTATGCCGCTTGAAGGCGTGAAAGCGCTCGTGGCATGTATGCAGGAGTTTGAGCAAGCGCACAAATAAGACGACGAGACTAAGTCTTCAATAAAATGGGCAGGCGGACAAAACAGCGGAGGACGGCGCGCGAGACGGCGCACGATGTTCCGCGTTTTGTCCGCCTCGCCGTTTCCGCACAATAAGTTTCCCCAAAGACTGAAGAAGAAGCAATGAAAATACTTGTAGCCACAGAGAAGCCCTTCGCTCCCGTAGCCGTGGAGGGAATAAAAGACATCGCAGAGAAGGCTGGGCACACGCTCGCCCTCTTGGAAAAGTACACCGACAAGGCACAGCTGCTGGAAGCCGTGGCAGACGCAGACGCGCTCATCGTGCGCTCGGACAAAGTGGACGCCGAGGTGCTTGACGCGGCAAAAAGCCTCAAGATAGCCGTGCGCGCCGGCGCGGGCTACGACAACATAGACCTTGAAGCGGCGACGCAGCACGGCGTGGTGGTGATGAACACCCCGGGACAAAACGCCAACGCGGTGGCTGAGCTGGTGGCCGGACTGCTGCTCTACTGCGTGCGCGGCGGCTTCAACGGCGCGGCAGGCACGGAGCTGGGCGGCAAACGCCTTGGCCTGATGGCCTACGGCGCAGTGGCGCAAAACCTCGCCCGCATAGCAAAGGGCTTCGGTATGGAGATTTCGGGCTACTCCCCGACGGGACACCCGCAGAAAATAGCCGACGCCGGACTTAAAGTATGCCAAACGCCCGAGGAGCTTTTCGCCTCCAACGACATCGTAAGTCTGCACATCCCCTCTACGCCCGAGACGCGCGGCAGCATAGGCCACGACCTCGTGGCAAAGATGCCCAAGGGCGGCATCCTGGCCAACTCGGCACGCCAAGACGTGATAGACGAGGACGGCCTGCTTCTCGCGCTGCGCGAAAGGGAGGACCTGCGCTATGTCACCGACCTCAAGCTCAAGCGCCACGAGGAAGCCACCGAGCTGCTCGGTGCTCGCTACATCTACACGCCGAAGAAGATGGGCGCGCAAACGAAAGAGGCCAACGTGAACGCCGGTCTCGCCGCCGCGCGCCAAATCTGCGCCTTCTTCAAAGACGGCGACACCACTTTCAAAGTAAACTAATCCGCCTAAGCCCCCTTTGACATGCCCAAGATAAAACCTTTCAGAGGCCTGCGCCCGCCCGTAGAGCTGGTGGAGCGCGTGGAGAGCCGCCCCTACGACGTGCTTAGCTCGGAGGAGGCGCGAGCCGAGGCCGGCGACAACGAAATGTCGCTCTACCACATCATTAAGCCCGAAATCAACTTCGCTCCCGGCATCGACGAGTACGACCCGTGTGTCTACACGAGCGGAGCCGAGCAGCTGCAGAAGTTTTGCGAGAAAGGCTGGTTGCGCCCCGACGAGAAGGAGTGCTACTACCTCTACGCCCAGACAATGGGCGGCAAGACGCAGTACGGCTGGGTGGTGTGCGCCAGCGTAGCGGACTACATGCAGGGAGTGATAAAGAAGCACGAGCTGACGCGCAGCGACAAAGAGGCCGACCGCATGCGCCACGTACGCGCCCACCGCGCCCACGTGGAGCCGGTGTTCCTCGCCTTCCGCCCGCGCACCGCGCTCGCCGCCCTGCGCGACAAATACGCAGCCCTGCCGCCCGTGTACGACTTCACCGCGCCCGGCGACGGCTTCCGCCACCGCCTTTGGGTGGTGTCCGACACGAAGGACGAAGAGACCGTCACACGGGAGTTTGAGGCTATGGACTCGCTCTACATTGCCGACGGCCACCACCGCTCGGCCGCTGCCGCGCTCGTGGGGGACGAAATGGCGAGAGAGGCGGACACGAAGACGGGCGAGGAGGAGTACAACTACTACATGGCGGTTTGCTTCCCCTCAGACGAACTCACCATCCTCGACTACAACCGCCTTGTGCGCGACCTCAACGGCATGGGCGAGGAGGAGTTTCTCTCCAAGCTCGAAGAGGACTTCACCGTAGAGGCGAAAGGCACAGAGCCTTACCGCCCCGAGAGCCAGCACGTATTCTCGCTCTACCTCGGCGGGACGTGGTACAAGCTCACGGCACGCGAAGGCACATTCAACCCCGCCGACCCCATTGGCGTGCTTGATGTCGACATTTCCTCACGCCTCATCCTCGACAAGTTGCTCGGTATAAAGGATCTGCGCCGCGACAAGCGCATAGACTTCGTGGGCGGGCTGCGCGGACTGGAAGAGCTGAGCCGAAGGGTAGACAGCGGAGAGATGAAGCTGGCTCTGGCGCTCCATCCCGTAAGCATGCAGCAGATAATGGATATCGCCGACAGCGGAAACATTATGCCGCCCAAGGCCACGTGGTTTGAGCCGAAGCTGCGCAGCGGCCTCGTCGTCCACAAGTTCTGACAAGAGACCAAGCCAACCTACACGCAAGGGCGGGGCCGCGTATGGCTCCGCCCGCTTGCGGTATAAAGAGACTCGCCGCGAAACGAGGTTTTTACCCCGCAAAACAAGGAACGCCCTACCCTGCGCGGACAAAATCCGCCCCAACACAAGCCCCAAGGAAAAATGCAGCCACACCTTATTATATATATAGCACGGAAAACGCTCCTCATCGCCGCCCTCGCTGTCCTCTCCCCCTTTGCCGCGAAAGCGCAAAGCACAGAGGCGCAAGACAGCGCGGCGGTGCACAAAGCCGTAAGCGGCGCGGTGGACAAATGGATGGCTTCATACAGCGTGGCGGGGTACATTCCGTCCTCGCGGATGAAGGCAGACAGCACGCGCCTTGACGAAGAGGCGAAAGAGGTGCTTGTATACGCCAGCGAGTCCTTTTGCGGCCAACCGCTAAGCGACTCAGTAGTGCGCCGCATTAAACAAGGCATCAAAGCCGCGCTTCCCGCGCCGTACGGAAAGTGGCGGCTGCGCGTGGAGGACAAGCGCGGGCGCGACTTAGAGCAACTCGTGCCCAACGCCCGGCGGGAGAGCGGCACGGACAAAAGCCGGCTGTGGGGCGCAACCGATTACAAGGGCGAGCCGTGGGTTGCCAACGCCTCCCTGCCCTATTCCGTCACCGAGGGACTGCAAGGGCGGCATCTCTTCATCTGGCCCAGCCACGGCCGATACTACAACGGGACGGAATGGAGATGGCAGCGCCCGCGCCTGTACTGCACGTCGGAAGACCTGCTGACGCAGTCCATTGTTCTCCCCTACCTTTTCCCCATGCTCGAGAAAGCGGGCGCGGTGGTTTGCAGCCCGCGCGAAAGGGACGTGCAAACGGCGGAGGCGGTAGTGGACAACGACCACCCGGCGCGGCAAGGCGACTACACGGAGCAAGCCCCGGGCGACACGCAGTGGGAAACGCCCGCCGCCGTAACGGGCTTCGCCGCGCCGCCCGCGCTGCTTAACGACAGTGTGCAGCCGTTCCTTTCCGGCACAGTGCGCACTATTTCTGCCACCTCAAAGCTAAGGCGCGCCGCCACCGCCACGTGGACGCCGCGCATACCGCGCCGCGGGCGCTACGCCGTATACGCAAGCTACGCCTCGTTGCCCCAAAGCGTGCCGGACGCCGAATACACCGTCTACCACCTCGGAGGGGCTACGACGCTGAAAGTGAACCAGCGCATCGGCGGCGGAACGTGGGTTTATCTCGGCACATACGACTTTGACGAGGGACAAAGCAAGAGCGGACGCGTCACCTTGTCAAACCTCAGCACTTCCCGCGGCGTGGTATGCGCCGACGCGGTGCGCTTTGGCGGCGGCGTGGGGCAGACCGAGCGCGGAACCGCAGGCACAAGCGGTCTGCCGCGTTTCCTCGAAGCCGCGCGATACGGGGCGCAGTGGGCGGGTGTGCCCGACTCGCTCTTCAATACCGAGCAAGGCGCAGACGACTATAAGGACGACCTGCGCGTTCGCTCCAATATGCTCAACCGCCTGGCTCTCGGGAGCGCGTTTGTACCCGACACATTGGCAGAGAGCAACTCGGCTGGAAGCGCTACCGTCTGCGACGGCGTGCCCTTTGAGCTTGCGCTCGCGCTCCATACCGACGCGGGACGCAGAACTAACGGCGCGGTGTACGGCTCGCTTGCCATCAGCACCACGCAAGACGGTTACGGGCGCACGTCCTACGCCTCCGGACTTTCGCGCCTTTCCTCGTGGGACTTCGCCGCAGAGCTGCTTGACGGACTTGCCGCCTACCTGCGAGGGACTTACTGCCCGGGCTGGACGCGCCGCGAGCTGTGGGACCGCAACTACGCCGAGACGCGCATGCCCGCCGTCCCGTCCGCCATACTCGAAATGCTCTCCCACCAAAGCCCGACGGACATGCGCTACGCACACGACCCGCACTTCAAGTTTGCCTTGGCGCGCTCCGTGTATAAGTCAATCCTGCGCTTTGTCTGCCGCCAGCACGGCATAAAACGCTATTCTGTGCAGCCGCTCCCCGTCCGCGCGTTCGCCGCCCGCCTCTCCGCCGACGGCACATCGGCTCTTCTCACGTGGAAGCCCACGCGCGACGATCAGGAAAGCAGCGCAGTGCCGACGGGCTATATTGTCTACACGAAAGTAGACGACGGAGGGTTTGACAACGGGCAAGCCACCGGCGCGGAACCAGCTTTCAGTATGCCCATCCTGCCAGGACGGCGGTACTGTTTCCGCATTACGGCGGTTAACGCCGGCGGAGAGAGTTTTCCCTCAGAGACCCTCGCCGTATACTACGCACCCGCCTCGCGCCGCAAAGTACTTATGGTAAACGGCTTCTGCCGGCTCAGCGGCCCGGCACGTATAGAGCGCGGAGACAGCGTCGGTTTCGACCTCGACGAAGACTTTGGTGTGCCTTACCTCTATACCACCGCCTACTGCGGAAGACAGACCAACTTCAAAACGGGCGGCAGCGGAAGCGAAATGGAAGGCAAGCAGTTTGCCGGAAACACCTTTGACTACCCCGAAAGCCACGGCGAGGCGATAGCGGCTGCGGGCGGCTACTCTTACGAGTCGGTCTCCCGCGAAGCGTTCACCGCAGAAGGGTTCTCACTCACAGGAGTTGACGCAATAGACTATATCGCAGGTCTCGAGCGCGACGTTCCGCACAACCTGCGCCCCGCGAAAGCGCTGCCTGCCGCCGTGCGCCGCCGCATAAAGACGTACCTTGACGGCGGAGGCTCGCTTCTACTGAGCGGAAGCTATATAGGCTCCGACCTGCGGACAGACGAAGAGCGCACTTTCGCCGAGCAAAAACTGAAATACCGCTTTTCCGGGACAGCGCGGAACGACTCCACCGGCTCAGTCTCCGGCCTCAACCTCTCCTTCCCCGTTTACCGCACGCCCTCTTCCGCGCACTACGCCGCCCAAGCCCCGGACGCGCTGCTGCCAGCCGAGGGAAGCGGGGCATTCAGTGCTTTTGTCTACGGCGAAGGACAAGGCGCGGGCACGGCATACAAAGGTCCGCGCTACCGCACGATATGCATGGGCTTCCCCTTTGAGTGCATCTGCGACGCCGCCACACGGCGCACGGCGATGGCAGCCCTTTTGCGCTTTCTCTGCGAATAGCCTCCGCCCGCAAAGCCCTAAATGCGCCGCCCGAGCATTATGGAAAAGCGCCCCAAGCAAGCACGCAAAGGCGAAACAACCGCATTATTCATATCTCGTAACAGATTTTTTACGATATTTGCCTTACCAACTGACAAAACGGAAATTAATGGATTTCTCAGCCAAACAGATTGCGGCTTATCTCGGCGGCACTGTCGAGGGGGACGAAAACGCCTCCGTCAAGACGTTCGCCAAGATTGAGGAAGGCACAAAGGGAGCTATTTCGTTCCTTGCCAATCCCCATTACACGCACTATATATATACCACGGAGTCGACCATAGTCTTGGTGAACAACGACTTCAAGCCCGAACAGCCGGTAAGCGCGACGCTCATACGCGTCCCCAACGCCTACGAGGCAATAGCCAAGCTGCTGACGCTTTATCAGTCAACCGTGCAAAAGCGCACGGGCATACACCCCACGGCCGTTATTGCAGAAAGCGCCACGGTGGGTGAAAACACCTACATAGGCCCGCACGTCTACATCGGAGAAAACGCCAAGGTGGGCGAAGGATGCCAAATCTACGCCGGGACAGTAATAGAAGAACGCGCGGCGATAGGCGACGGCTGCCTGCTCTACCCCAATGTGTCCATTTACCACGACTGCCGCGTAGGCAACCGCGTCACGCTGCACTCCGGCGTGGTGATTGGCGCCGACGGCTTCGGTTTCGCGCCCGCCGCAGACGGATATGAGAAGATTCCGCAAATAGGCGTCGTGGAAATAGAAGACGACGTGGAAATAGGCGCAAACAGCTGCGTCGACCGTTCCACTATGGGAGCGACGCGCATACACAAGGGCGTGAAGATAGACAACCTTGTGCAGATAGCGCACAACTGCGAAGTGGGCGCCAACACCGTGATGTCCGCGCAAGTGGGCGTTGCCGGCTCGACGAAGATAGGCGAATGGTGCATGTTTGGCGGGCAAGTGGGCATCGCCGGGCATATCACCATCGGCGACCGCGTGCTTACGGGCGCGCAGGCCGGCATCGCGAAAGGCCTGCCCAAGGGCAATGTCGCCATACAAGGCTCGCCCGCAATCCCCTTCCGCGACTTCGCCCGCTCAAGCGCGGCCTACAAGAAGCTCCCCGAGATGTACACGGAGCTGAGCCGCCTGAAAAAGGAGCTGGAGTCACTGAAAAAAGAGCTGGGCAAGTAGTCCCATGCCACCGCGCCCGTCCCGCCGCGCCACGGCCGGCGACAAGAGAAACACACAAACTCTTGGAAAAAATTGCGGCGGCGTGCAAGATTGCGGACGAAAGCGCATTATAAGAAAATTAAGCAAGTCCCTTACAACAAGCCATAACGGCGTCATTCCTATATATGTCGAAACAAAAGACACTCGGCGGCAGTTTTTCACTTTTCGGCAAAGGTCTGCACACAGGCCTTAGCCTCACCGTCACGTTCAACCCTGCCCCCGAAAACCACGGCTATAAAATACAGCGCATAGACCTTGAAGGCAGTCCCGTCATAGAGGCCATCGCCGAAAACGTAATAGACACCTCGCGCGGAACCGTAGTGGCGAAGGGCGACGCACGCTGCAGCACCATCGAGCACGCCATGGCCGCGCTCTATGCCTTGGGCATAGACAACTGCCTCTTGCAGGTGAACGGCCCGGAGCTGCCGATACTCGACGGAAGCTCGCAGATATACGTGGAAAACATACGCCGCGTGGGCATCGTGACGCAGAACGCGCCCAAAGACTTCTATGTCATCAAGAAGAAGATAGAGTTCCGCGACGAAGAGACCGGCTCTTCCATCATCATCCTCCCCGACGACCAGTTCTCGATAACGGCGATGATATCCTTCGACTCGCAGTTTATCAACAGCCAGTTCGCCACCCTTGACGACATGGAGGATTTCACTTCGGAGATAGCCCCCGCCCGCACCTTCGTCTTCGTTCGCGAGATTGAGCCGCTGCTTAAAGCCGGGCTCATAAAAGGCGGAGACCTCGACAACGCCATAGTCATATACGAGCGGGAAATATCCCAGGAGGCGCTCGACCGACTTGCCGACCACCTGCATGTAGAACACCGCGACGCGACAAAGCTCGGTTACCTCAACGACCGCCCTCTTGTGTGGCGCAACGAGCCGGCACGCCACAAGCTGCTTGACATCATCGGCGACATGGCTCTTATTGGCCGTCCCATAAAGGGGCGCATCATCGCCACACGCCCGGGTCACACCATCAACAACAAGTTTGCACGCCAGATGCGCCGCGAGATACGCAAGCACGAGATACAGGCGCCAAACTACGACCCGAGCGACGAGCCGATGATGGACGTTAACCGCATCCGCGCCTTGCTTCCCCACCGCTATCCGATGCAGCTTGTGGACAAGGTGATAGAGACCGGGGCAAACTACATAGTCGCCGTAAAAAACGTCACCTCAAACGAGGCGTTCTTCCAAGGTCACTTCCCCAAAGAGCCCGTAATGCCGGGCGTGCTGCAAGTGGAGGCTATGGCACAGGCCGGCGGTCTGCTCGTCCTCAACACCGTGGAGGAGCCCGAGCGATGGAGCACCTACTTCCTGCGCCTTGACGAGATAAAATTCCGCAAGAAGGTAGTGCCGGGCGACACGCTCATCTTCCGCGTCGAACTGGTCACGCCGATACGCCACGGCATCGCCACGATGCACGGTTTCGCTTTCGTCGGCGAGACAATAGTGATGGAAGGCTCTTTCACCGCGCAAATCACCAAGAACAACTAAGTACCGGCAAGCGCGCCCGTCCCCGCCGCTCGGGGAAAGCCGCGCCTTTGCACCGACCCCAGACAGAAATATGACAAACATAAGCCCACTGGCATACGTCCACCCCGAAGCCGTCATTGGCGACAACTGCGAGATTGGTCCGTTCTGTTTCGTTGACAGAAACGTGGTTATCGGCGACGGCAACCGCCTTATGAACAGCGTCACCGTGCTTTACGGCTCGCGCATCGGCAAGGGCAACGTGATTTTCCCCGGTGCCGTGATTGGCGCAGTGCCGCAGGACCTCAAGTTCAAAGGCGAGGAGACAACCGCCGAAGTGGGCGACAACAACACCATCCGCGAGAACGTCACGATAAACCGCGGCACCGCCGCCAAGGGCAAGACCGTCGTGGGCAGCGGAAACCTCCTTATGGAAGGCATGCACGTGGCGCACGACGTCGTGATAGGCAACGGCTGCATCATCGGCAACTCCACGAAGATAGCCGGCGAGGTTGTGGTGGACGACTTTGCCATTATCAGCGCGTCGGTGCTGATACACCAGTTCTGCCACATAGGCAGCTACGTGATGATAAGCGGCGGCACGCGCACAGGCCAGGACGTGCCGCCCTTCACCACCGCCGCCCGCGAACCCGTCGCCTACTGCGGCCTCAACCTCGTAGGCCTGCGCCGCCGGGGCTTCACGAAAGAGCAAATAGACAATATACACAACGCCTACCGCCTCCTTTACCAGCGCAGCAAACTGCGGGCCGACTGCCTACAAGAAATACGCGAGACGATACCGCAGACCGACGAGGTGAAATATATCCTGCGCTTCGTGGAAAGCTCCAAGCGCGGCATCATCAAGGAAGCCTAATCCACCCAAAGGGCGACTGCGCCCCTCCCCCACTCTCCAACAAGACCAATGCTTTACAGAATAAAACTCATCTCCGACGAAGCCGACGGCTTCCTCCGCGAAATAAAGATAGACAGCGACGCTACCTTTCTCGACCTCAACAAGGCGATACTCGCGTCCTGCGGATACCCCGACGACCAAATGACCTCCTTTTACCTCTGCGACGAGGAATGGGAGCGCGGTCAGCAAGTGACGCGCGAGGACATGGGCACGGGCGACTCCGACGAGGACATATACGTGATGGCCTCCACGCGCCTTTCCGAGCTCATTGAGGGCGAGGACCAGCGACTGGAGTTTGTTTTCGACCCCTTCTCCGACCGTTGCTTCTACCTCGACGTCGTTGAGGAAATCCCCGGAAAGACGCTCAGCGAGCCCGAAGTGGCACGCTCGAAGGGAGAAGCCCCCGTGCAGATAGCCGAGCTTGACCTCGACATCGCCCCGAAAAAGACAGCGAAGAAAGGCGCAAGTGCCGACGACGACTACGCCGGCGAAAACTTCTTCGGCGACACCTCTTTCGACAGCGACGACTTCGACGCCGAGGGCTTCGAGATAAGCGAAGGACAGCCTTACTAAGTTTTCTGAAAAACAAGCCTGACGGCGCAACCCCGACTTGGGCTATTTCTGCCTCCCGCGTCATTCGGCGGACAGAGATAGCCCAAGTTTTTTGCCCGCGAAAACGTGCGCAAGCAAATGAAGACACTACTCGTACTGCTCGGCCCTACGGGCGTGGGAAAGACCGAACTCGCGCTGCAAACCGCAGAGAGCCTCGGCTGCCCCATCCTCAATGCAGACTCGCGGCAGATATACAAAGACATCCCCATCGGCACGGCTGCCCCCACGGCGGAGCAACAACGGCGGGTGCGGCACTACTTCGTCGGGACACACAGCCTGACGGACTATTACAGCGCGGCGCAGTACGAGGCAGAATGTCTTTCCCTGCTCGGCACACTCTTCGACAGGCACGACACCTGCGTGCTGTCGGGCGGCTCGATGATGTACATAGACGCCGTGTGCAACGGCATTGACGACATCCCCACCATAGACGACGAGACACGCGCCACGCTGCGCGAGAGATATGAAAGGGAAGGGCTCGAACGCCTCGCCGACGAGCTGCGCCTGCTTGACCCCGCCTACCACGACCGCTGCGACCTGCGCAACCCCAAACGCGTGGTGCACGCCCTCGAGGTGTGCTACATGACCGGCAAGCCGTTTTCGTCCTTCCACACCGGCACACGCGCCGAGCGGCCTTTCCGTGTGGTGAAAGTGGGGCTGGAACGCGAGCGCGCCGACCTCTTTTCACGCATCAACGCCCGCGTCACGCAGATGGCGGAAGACGGCTTCGTAGACGAGGCAAAGCGCGTGCTGCCCTACCGCGCCTGCAACTCGCTCAACACCGTGGGGTACAAAGAGCTCTTCAAATACCTTGACGGCGAATGGACGCTCGACTTCGCCCTCGAGAAAATAAGGCGCAACACGCGGGTCTACGCCAAGAAGCAAATCACGTGGTTCAAGAAAGACACCGCCACCCATTGGCTGCACCCGGACGGCACGGCAAAAGAAAAAATATTGGAGCTTCTCGCCGCGCAAAAAGGCTGAAAAAACACAAGCTGCGGCCTGCGCGAAAAAGAGGAAAAATAGAACACTAACGCACTCCGTCCCCGAGGCGAATTTTTATGAATTCTTAACGGCAAATCCCATCTTTAGCGGACTTGGAAAGGGCTTCGTTGGAACGGAAAGGGGATTTCTCGGCACGGAAATAGGCCCCGTGGCGACGGGAATGCTTGAAGTTTTTCCGGGATGTACATGCCAGCGGCGCGATATGTACATATACGCGTTGTGTAAGTTGTTGATAATCAATAATGCGAAAGCGGGGACGCGCCCAGTGTGCGCATCCCCGCTTTCCGATACACAAAGATAATACATTTTCCGCCCGTTTGCAAGAGCCCGTTAACGTTTATACATATTTCGAGAACGGAAAAATAGAACACTTTTCTTGGTTTTGCGGGCGATAAAATTGCGTTTTCGCGCGAGCCGTCACGGCGAAAATCCGTTCCCGGTCGGGAGGTTTTACACAAAACGCCGAAGTGCGGAAATGTTGTTACGCGTTAAACCGATGTGCTTGGAAAGCCGCCCCGCTGTCTGGAGGACTAATGGTTTTTGCGATAGCTCACAACAGCCCACACGTTCATACCCGCCGCGATGACCGCAAGTGCCGCCAGCTGACGGGCTATCTCAGAAAAGCCGCCGCCGCGCACAAAGACCGTGCGAATGGCTTCGATGAAATAGTTCATCGGGTTCACGTAGGTGGTGAGATACGCCCAGTGCGGCATAGAGCGCACCGGCGTGAAAAGTCCGCTAAGCAGCAAGAGGCACACAACCACAAACCACATCACGAAAACGGCCTGCTGCATCGTCTCGTTATGGTTTGACACCACAAGCCCCAAGCCGCTGAAGACGAAAGCCAAGAGCATGGCCAGCAGGTAGACGAGCCACAGACTGCCCGCCGAGCTGACCCCGTACACCGCCCACGCCAGCACGAGGCACACCGTCATCACGACGAACGCGATAACCCAGTAGGGCACGAGCTTGGCGAGGATAAACTCCGCCTTGCTTGCCGGCGTGACGTTTATGGCCTCTATCGTGCCGCTCTCCTTTTCGCCCACGATGTTGAGCGCGGGAAGGAAGCCGCAGACAAGCATGACGAGTATGGCAAGCAGGGAGGGAATCATGAAGAGCTTGTAGTTGAGGTGCTTGTTGTACAGATACAGCACCGCCGCGCCGTCCGCCGCGCCCGTTTTCCCCGTCCCCGCAAGCTCGGAAACGTGCTGCGCCACCACATTCGTGAGGTAGGCGTTGCCCATAGTGCCTTTCGTTCCGTTCACCGCATTTGTGGCGACAAGCACGCGCGTCCGCAGTCCAAGCGCAAAGTCGCGCCCGTAGTGCGGCGGTATTTCCACGACGGCATCCGCCGCGCCGTCCTCCACGTCGTCCATAGCCTCAGCGTAGCTCGCCTTTTGTCCGTTGAAAACAAAATAGTCGCTCGCCTCGATGCGGTGCGCCAAAGCGGCGGAAACGGGCGAGCGGTCGTTGTCGACAACGTCTACCACGATGCCGCGCACCTCCATGTTCATCACCCAAGGCATCACACACATTATGATGACGGGGAAAAGCAGCACCAGCCGCGTGACAAAGGCGTTGCGGCGTATCTGTATAAACTCTTTCTCTATGAGAAATCTCAGTGCCATACTACTCCAAGCGTTTTTTGAAATTAGACAAAGCCGCCGCAAGCAGCACAGCGAGCATCACGCCCAGCACAGCCGTCTCGTGCGCCACTTTCCCGGCATCCACCCCCATAATCAGGAGCTTGCGCATCGCCGCAATGTAGTGGCGGGGAGGCAGGACGGCCGAGACATAGCGCAGGACGGGGGGCATGCTCTCTACCGGGAACATCATTCCGCTTAGCAGCACGCTGGGAAGCATTAGCGTCATGGCCGAGGCAAGCAGCGCCACAAGCTGTGTCTTGGCTACGGTGCTGATGAGCAGCCCGAGCGAGAGCGCCACCATCACATACACCGCCGACACGCCGTATATCGCCCAAAGGCTGCCCGCCAGCGGCACGCCGAGGATGTAGCGCGAGATGAGCAGAATCGTTGTGAGTATCACGAAAGCCATAAGCAGGTAGGGAACGACCTTGGCGACTATCACCATCAACGGACGCACGGGACTGACAAGAAGCACCTCCATCGTGCCTTTCTCCTTTTCGCGCACAATGCTGACGCTCGTCATCAGGGCGCAGACCAGCATAAGCAGCATGCCCATAATGCCCGGGACGAAATTGTAGCAGCTGCGCATCTGCGGGTTGTACATCAGCTTGGCGGAGACAAGGTTGTCCGCCCCAGCCGCGCCGCTGCCCGAGCGCGTGAGTATCTGAGTGGCATAGTTGGCGTACATCTGCGCCATATTGGGGTCCGTCCCGTCCGCAATCACCTGCACGCCGCCGCGCTTGGAAGCGTAGTCCGCCCCGAAGACAACGGCAATGTCCACCTTTTGGCGGCGGATAAGCTCCTCCGCCTCGGCGGGCGTGCGCACGTCGCACACAATGTCGAAGTACTCGCTCGCGCCAAGCGTCTCGATGCTGCGCTGCGTGGCGTGGTCGAGCGACGAGGTGACAACCGCCACGCGCACGTCGCGCACGTCGGTAGATATGGCGAAGCCGAAAAGCAGCATCATCACCGCCGGCATGCCGAAGAGTATGAGCATCGTGCGCCTGTCACGCACAATGTAGCGCATCTCCTTCACCACAAAAGACAAAAATCTCCTCATTTCCTTACAGACTGTCTTGCCAAGGTCATAAAAACGCCCGCCATGTCCCGCTGCCCAAACGTCGCTTTAAGCTCTGCGGGCGTGCTGAGCGCCTTGATTTTTCCGTCTACCATAATGGAGACGCGGTCGCAATACTCCGCCTCGTCCATATAGTGGGTCGTCACGAATACGGTTATGCCTTTGTCCGCCGCGTCGTATATGAGCTGCCAAAACTGCCGGCGCGTGGCGGGGTCTACGCCGCCTGTCGGCTCGTCAAGGAATACTATCTCCGGGCTGTGGAATATGCTCACCGAAAACGCGAGCTTTTGCTTCCACCCCAAAGGCAGGCTCGCGACGATGTCGTCGCCGTGCTCCGCGAAGCCGAGCCTTTGCAGCAGCTCGTCGGTCTTTTTCGCAATCTCCTTTCTGCGCATGCCGTAGATGCCGCCAAAGAGACGTATGTTTTCCCGCACGGTCAAGTCCTCATACAAAGCGAAGCGCTGGCTCATGTAGCCGATGTGCTTCTTTATATCCTCGTACTGCGCCACGATGTCGCAGCCCGCCACGCGCCCGCCACCCGAGGTGGGCTTATTCAGTCCCGTGAGTATGTGCATGGCGGTGGTTTTCCCCGCGCCGTTAGCACCAAGGAAACCGAATATCTCCCCGCGCCGCACGGAGAAGGATATGTCGTCCACGGCGCGGAACGTGCCGAAGGACTTTACGAGATGCTCCACCTCGATGGCATATTCTTTCTTCCCCGCCGCATCCGTGTTTCCCGCTTTCGCGTGTGCGATTGAGGGCGGGCAAAACACGTCTTTGAATTGCTCCAAAACAGCCTCCGGACTGCCGACACCGCGCACCTGCCCCTCGTGCAGGAATGCCACGCGGTCGCAGCGGCGCACCTCGTCAAGATATGGCGTGGACACCACGACGGTCACGCCTTTCGCGCCAAGCGTGCCGAGCATCTCCCAAAATTCCTTGCGGCTCACCGGGTCTACGCCCGTTGTGGGCTCGTCAAGCAGCAGCACGCGCGGCTTGTGCACCAGGGCGCAGCTCAGCGCAAGCTTTTGCTTCATGCCGCCCGACAGTGCGCCCGCCCGCCGCTTGCGGAAAGGCTCTATCTGCGAGTATACCGCCTTTATCATGTCGTACCCTTCTTTCGCCGTAGTGCCGAAAAGCGTGGCGAAGAAGTCAAGATTTTCCTCCACGGTAAGCTCTTCGTAAAGCGAAAACCTGCCCGGCATATAACCCGTGACCTTGCGAATGGCACGCATGTCCGACACCGCGTCAAAGCCGCCCACGCTCGCGCGGCCTTTGTCCGGGCAAAGAAGTGTGGCGAGTATGCGGAAAAGTGTTGTTTTGCCCGCTCCGTCCGGCCCGATAAGGCCAAACACCTCGCCCTCGCTCACCGAAAAACTCACGTCACTCAGCGCCGCCACCTTGCCATAGCTTTTCGAGACGTGGCTTACGTTTATAATGTCTGTCATGCCGTTTCGTGTGCAGAGGAAGCCCTTACAATTTCACCTCGCCGTACATTCCTATCTTCAGGAAACCGTCGTTTTTCACCGCGACCTTGACCGCGTACACAAGGTCGGCACGCTCGTCGTCGGTGAGTATGGTCTTCGGCGTAAACTCCGCCTTGGACGATATCCAAGCCACGCGCCCCTTGTACTCCTTCCGCTCCCCGCCGCCATAGTCGGCAAAGACTTTCACCGTCTGCCCGAGACGCACGCGGCGCAGCTGGGCGGACGTGACGTAAGCCCGCAGTCGCATATTGTCCAAGTCGGCAATTTTGAAGAGCGGCTTGCCCGCCGCCGCAAACTCGCCCGCTTCGGCGTACTTCTCAAGCACAGTGCCGGCGGCGGGGGAAAGTATGTGGCACTTGCGGAGCTGGTCCGCCACTTGCAGGCGCTGCACGTCCGCCGTGCCCATTTGCGCGTTCAGGCTGCTTGTGGACGTGCCGAGTGAGGACAACTGCGCTTCGAGTTGCCGCTCGAGCACTTTCACTTGGCTCTGCGCGTCTTCCAGCGTCTTGCGATTTGCCGCCCCGTCGCGCACAAGCGCGGAGAAGCGGTCGCACTCCTCGCGTGCCTTCGCAAGCTGCTGCCTGAGCGCAGCCACCTGCTTGCCGGCATCGGGACGCTGGGAGGCGTAGAAGAGCTTCGTCGCGCCTATCTGCCGCGCCTTCAAGTAAAGCTGCACGGTGTCTGTCAGCCCCACCTGCACGCCGCGCCCTATCTTGTCGCCCTCTTCTACGTCCAACTGCAAAAGCTTGCCGCTCTGCTCGGCGGAAACCGTTATCTCCGTCGCCTCAAACACGCCCGTCGCGTCATAGTCTTTCTCTTTCTGGTCACACGCCACAAGCGTAAAAGCGGCGAGGGCGGCCACCAATGCCGCGCTTATATTTTTTCTCATTTCTGTTTCTCTATTTATGTTTACTGCGTCTTTTTCGGATCACTGGTTGTTAAGGTTGCGCTGCTTGTAAAGCTCGCTCAGCAGCTCTATCTCGTGTTGCGCCTTCTGCGCCCGCGCCATGCTCGCGGCGTTGATGTCCCGCACAAGGTTGCTGACGCTTTCGGTGCCGAGCCTCACTTTCTTCTCGCCCGCCGCGCGTATGCTTTCGCGCAACGAGACTATTTCCTCGTCACGCGCTATCTGCTTGCGCAGAGCCTGCGCCGCGCCCGATGACTCCTCGTTCTGCAAGCGGTTGTTGAAGAGAAACAGCTCGCGCTGGCTGTCGCACATTGCCCGCTGCGTCGCGAGCTTGCGGATGTCGTCCTTTCGGGTGTAAAGCGCGGAGATGTTCCACGACACGGACACACCAGCCGCAAGGAGACCGTTATGCAGCAAGTCCGTGACCTTAGTGTGCGCCGTGCCCGTGCCAAAAAGTCCGACCGTGGGGCGCAAGGCCGTATCGAGCTGCTTGCGGCGAATGTCTGTCAGTGCGTTTTGCGCGGCGAAATATGAAAGCTCCGGGCGTTTTGCTCCCCACGCTCCGCGGTCGGAGGGCAAGCGGTCGGCAGGTCTTTCCAGCGTTGTCGCATCGGGCAAGTCACGCCCTACGAAGACGCCCAGCATGCGCAGGTACGCCGCCCGCGTCAGACGCAGGCTCTCGCTTTGCTGCTCGGCTTTGAGTTGCTCCACCCGCACGGCGTCGAGGTCGCTCTGGTTGGCCAGCCCGCCGTCCATTAGGCTTCGCACCGCCTGCCCGCTTGTGGCAAGGTCGCTTCGCAGGAGCTGGTTTTGCCGCAGTTGCTCTTCCAAAAGCAGAATGCCGAAGTAGAGCTGCTCGACTCGCTCGTTGACGGCGTAGAGCGTAACGTCGAGTTCCCTGCGGCCTACTTCTGCCTCCGCCGCGACTACGTCTTTCAGCGCGGCGTTCTGTCCGCCGTCGTACACGGTCTGGCTTACGGTCACCGATGCCGAAGCCACGCAGTTTTTCATCTTGAAGCCGAGCATTTCCGTTACGCCGCCGCCCTTCACGATGTCTGTATAGGCATACGCGCCCGCCGACGCGCTGACTTTGGGCAGCCACCCCTTCGCCGCATTGGCAAGGTTGTAGTCGCGGGTTTGCTCTACAAGGCGGTACTGACGCACGGCGGGATAGTTGTCCTGCGCGTCTTGACGGCACGCCTCCAAGGTGAGTGTCGGCGCGGACGTTTCCCGCGCCTGCGCCCTTGCCTCCGCCGCGCCGCCCGAAGCAAGCGGGAGAGCGAGGGAAAGCACCAAAGAGAGAAAAAAGTTTGTTTTCATTCTTTCCTTTACGTTTCTGCTGCAAAGGAAAGCCGTGGAAGATGCTTTTCAGTTATCTCTTATGAGCAAGAAATTTCCTTTTTGTACGATATTTGCACAGGCAACGGCACGATTAAGCCGTTTTTATTGCCTTTTCCCGCATAAGGAAGGAGTTAAGAAAACAAGACACGGATATGAAAGGACCGCATCTGCTCACGCTGCAAACGATGTTTGACACGCTGAGCCGCGAAAGAATGCTGCCGGAAAAGCACTTCTTCCGGGACGGCTTCGGCGTAGTGCTTGGCATGAGTAATTTCCTCCGTCCTTTCATGCACAACGGCGGCGCGCCGTTCCTCCTTGACGACTATCGCATAGGGTACGTAAAGCGGGGTAGCTTTCGCAGCGTAATCAACCTGCAAGAGCAGACCTGCAAGGCGGGGAACGTGCTCTTCGTATGCCCGGGCACCATCGTCGAACCCTTGGAGCAGAGCGACGACCTCGCTGTGTTTGGGATGGGCATACGGCCGGACGTTTTCCAAATAGCGCATGCAGGCAGTCCGCCCGCGCTCTTCAACGGAAAGCAAAAGCACGGAATTCTCTCCGTCTCGGACACGGAGGCAACGCTGATAGAGATGCTCTTCCGCACGCTCCACGCCTTGGCGGTGGCAAACGGGGAAGGCGGCGAACAAAGGGTTACCCACCATCTTATAGCGGCAATCACGTCCTACTACGACGGTGTCTTTGCGAGCAGGGAGGGAAACAAGCCCGAGGCAAACGGGCGCAGCGCGGTCTTCGACCATTTCCTGCGCCTCGTCAACGAGCACTGCGCCGACCAGCGCAAGCTTGCTTTCTACGCCGACCGGCTCTGTGTCACCGAACGCCATCTCTGCACGCTCATACGCCAAAGCAGCGGCTGCACGCCGAAAGAGTGGATTGACAAAGCCGTGGTCACTGCCGCGAAAGTGAAGCTCCGCCACAGCGACAAGCCGGTTTGCGAAATTTCGGACGAGCTCCATTTCCCCTCACCCGCTTTCTTCTGCAAATACTTCAAGCGCATGACGGGCTGCACGCCGCAGGAGTTCCGCCGCCCGCAGGGATAAGGCGTTTCCCCCTGTTCTCACTTCTTTGCCCGCCGTTTCGTGGCTCTCCGCCACCTTTCTTCGCTCGGACACAAAAAGTCCCCCGCAGGCTTTTCCTGCGGGGGACTGCTGTATTCGGCGTTTCCCTCAAAGAGGGAAAGCGTCTTTGCGCGTTTTTACTTGATTACCTTCTTGCTGCCGATAATGTTCACCTGGCCTTTCTGGGGCTCGGAGAGGCGGCGGCCGGAGAGGTCGTAAACTTTGGCGGACGTGGTATCAAGAGAAGCCGTCTCGGCCTTGCTGACTCCCGTCGGCTTGTTGTTGCCATTGTCTACGCCCTCCATCACAAACACGCTCGACTTGGGCATCTCTATGATGAGCTCCTTGTCCACGTCAATGGGCGTGCCGAGGTCTATGCCCTTGATGCCGCCGTCGCCGAAGGTCTGGTCGTCAAACGAGCTGCTCAGCGTGATGGTGGTCTTGATGTAAGCAGGGATATCAAATACCTTGCGGAGCGTAGTGGTAAGCGTCTGCGTGCCAGTTCCCGGGTTGCGGAGCGTGAAGGTTGCCTTCTCGCCGTTCCAAGAAGCCCAGCCGTAGATATTGGCAGCGGAGCCGTCCCACGGGTTGCCGCCTACCCAGTGTATGTCGGGGAGCACGTCGGCGTTCTTCGCCTGCCAATCAATCAGGTCGGAAATCTCCTTCCAAAGGTTGCTCTTGCCCCTGGGGTCGGAGATGTTGTTGAGGCGCTCATAGTCGGTGTAAAGCTCAACCATGCCCGAGCCGCAGCCAAATGCGCAGCGCATCTCGCGAACGATGCCGTCATAATCCATCGTCTTGGAAACGGCTCCGTGCGTAGAGAGAATCACGCCGTGCGTCATCAGCGTGTTGATGGGGCATATCGGAGAGTTCTGCACAAAGTTCTGGTAAACGAGGCGGTCGCGGTAGGTTATCCACTGCTCGCGGTCGTCGCCCACGCCAATCTTTCCGAAGTCGCCCTCCTGCCGCCATACGGCGTCGGAGTAGTGGAACCAGAAGGGAGAAGCCCAAGTGCCCACCGTCGTGTTGTAGAAGATGTCGGGGCGAGCCTTGCGCACCTCGTTCTCAATGGCGATGATGGCCTCGCAGTTCTCAATGCCGGCGTCCGTGAGGTCCGGTCCCACAGCCGTAGCCTGCGCGCTGATGCCGTCAAACTTGAAGAATCGGAAATCGTACTTCTTTATCATGTCCTTGCAGCAGTCGATAAAGTAGTTGTAGTACGTTTTGTTGCTCAGCTGCATGCCGCCTCGGCTGTTCCAGTACTTGCGGCGGTAGTTGCCGCTTGCGCCGTAACCGCCCACCGGACCGAGCCAAGCGCCGATTCCGCTGCCCATCTGCTTCGCGAGGTTGTCTACCGGAGTGAAGCCATCGGGGAAATTGCTGTTGAACGTCCAAGTGCCGTAAGCGTCCCAGCCGTCGTCCCAGACGTAAGCCACGGGAGTCTTGCCGTAAACGTCGTAGAACTTGGTCTTCCATTGGTTCATCACGTCGACGCACTGGGAGATGTTCATATTGGCAGAGTAGTTGCCTTTCGTGTTGTTGGGATCGGAGGAATCATAATTGCCGCCGTTGCCCACAGCATTGTTGCGGTCGATGTTCAGCTCGTACCAGGAGATGTAAACCGGCATCGCGCGCCAAGGCACTGCACGCTCGCGCTCACTGTAAGCGAGGAAGGAGCGGCGCTGCTGGCCCTCGGCCACAAGACCAACGACGGAGCTGACATTCCAATCCTTGTCGGAGGAAAGGGTGGCGGGACGGTACCAGTAACCCTCGATGGGTACTTCCGTCGGAGCTACCATGTGCAGCGTGTCAACGACGCTGTACGTCATGCTAATCTTGCCCGTGGAGGTGAGCTCGTCCGTCTTGTTGGAAACAAGGAGGCGCAGCTTGTAGTCGCCCTTTGCGGGGATGAATAGAGAGTAAGCAGTGTTGGCTTTCGAGGTGCCGGTGTAGCCGAAGTGGTACTCGCCCACTGCGACGTTGCCGTTTGCGTCGATGAGGTCTACGCCCACCATGTTCAAGCGGTGGTTTCCGCTCACATAGCTAAAGTCCGTCACGAGCGTACCCTTTCCTTGCTCGAAGCGCACGGGGATGAGCTTCTGGTAGATGTTGGGGTAGTTGTGGTCGAGCTCTGTCACGCGGTAGGGAACTTCGTCCTGCGGGGTCTGAGTCCAAGAGGAGGAGTTCCAGGTGCGGATGACGGTCTCGTCGGATTCAAGCGTCGTGATCTCCTGGTCGCCGTAGGGGTCAGCGGAAGCGGCGCGGAACTCAGCCACAGCGGCGAAGACTGCGCCGTTTTGGGAGGAGTTGATAACCACCTTGACATAACGGCACGTGACAGGCGAGGGGAGGGAAATCCATTGCTCGTCGAGCGTGTACGACATAGTGCCGCTCATCTGCTTCGTAAGGTTGTTGGCGTCGTCGCCCGTCCAGATCTCAAACTCCTTGATGTGGCCGTTCACGGTCACGTCTGCCTGGCGGGTGGTAAAGCCGAGGTAAGCCACCTTCTGCGACTTCTTCATGTCCACCATAAACCAGTGGGGCATGTTCTTGTTTGTGCTGGTGGCGTAATGGCTGTGCCAGTAGGTCGAAGCGTCTCCGTCGATGATGTTCTCCGGTTTTCCGCATCCGTTCTCCTCGGTGTATCCGTCCACGGTTGCGGTCCAGTCGTTGCGGTCGTAGATGGGGGAGGTGGAGGAAGCGTCTGCGTCAAGCAGCTGTGCGGAACTCGACGAGGAGGTCTGCACGGTGCGCTCCTGCGTCGTGCCGGCCACGAGGTCGTAAACTACGACAGGCACGCCTATCTTCTCGCTGAAGGTCACGTTGCCGCTGCTGGTGACGGTCTCGGTCTTGGTCTCGACGAAATAGCGAAGCACGTATGCGCCCGTCTCGGGTATGTTGAGGGTGTATACGTTGTTGCTCTTCAGTCCGCCGGTATATCCGTAGTGGTAGTCGGAGGCTTTCACGTTGCCCTGTCCGTCTACCACGTCCACGCCGACGATGTTGAGGCGGTGGTTGCCGCTTGCGTACTCGAAGGTGACGGTTTGCTCGCCGGCTTTCTTAAAGGTCACGTAGCCGCGTGCGGCGACAATCTGCTCGCTTGTGGCTGTGCCTGCGCCGTCGATGTCAAGCTTGAGAATCTCGGCGGGCGTTTCGCTGCCCGGCGACCATACGAAGCTTTCGGGTGTCCACGATTTCGGCGTGAAGCTCTCCATTCCGGCGTTCTCGGCCTTGGAGGAGTTGATGCCCATCGGGGTTTCGAGGCCTGCGAAAATCTTGTCGCTTATGAGCACTGCGCCGCGCGTGTTGCCCACAACGGCGGGTACGGACTTCGCCGTGCTGTTGTCCACGGTGTAAAGCATCGGGGTGATGCTCTGCATGGCGATGTCGCTGCCCGTGGCGGCGATGTCCATCTCCGTGCGCAGGTAGTGGGAGCCGTCGCGCAGCACGGCGTGCCACGTCACTTTGAGTCCGTCCTTGGTGAGAACGGCCTTGATGGCCTTTCCGTTGAAGCGGTCGGAGCCTTTCACTGCGCTTGCGTCGCCGGTGAGGTCTTCCGTCTCCACGCTCTCAAGCGTCATGTCGGAGGAGCTGAACGACGTGCCGTCGCCAAGCACGACCTTGAAAAGCTCGGTGCCTGCCTTGAGGTCCATCTCGGGGCAACCGTCAAAGAGGAGCTTTCCTCCGGCGGAGCGGAAAGAGGCCGTGAGCAGATTGTTGGACAGCGTGTACTCGCCGCCCGTAGCCGTGAGGGATGCCACGCCGGCCTGCGTCTGCTGCGGGAATATCACCTCCTGCGCCCTAAGCTTGGGGGCGGAGCTTCCCAGCATCAGAGCGGCAATAGCTGCGAACATCCTGACACTCAGATAGTTTTTTTTCATAATTTGGATTATGAGGTTATATAATAAGGTGTTTCTCTCTTCTCTTTATCTCGCTTTTCGGACGTATTTCTCTTATAAACAACGCGCCGTTTACGTTTGAATTCTCGGTTAGAAATACCAGCCTTGCGCCGCAAACGTTTCCCGTAGCGCGGCGGAGGTCACTTCGCCATGGTCACTGCGCCGCTGCCTATCATCTGTCCGTCGGCGAAGATGTAGGCCGTGTAACCGCCCGCGCCGAGATACTCGGAGACGGGCACATAAAGCGTCACGCGCTGCTCCTGCCCGCTGTACTCGATGGTCTTTGCGGCAGAGTAGCCCATGTTGCGGTTTTCGTACCCGAAGGTGCCGCTCTGCGCCACCACTTGCTGGTTGGGTTTGAGCAGTCGCACGTACACGGTGCGCGTGCCGGCGGCGGCGGTGACGTTTTTGGATATGGTGAAGGCGACGCTGAAACGCTCCACGTCCTTGCTCTTCTTGGCCGGCTTGCCGTTGCGTTTGAGCGGCGTGACGCTCACGCCGGTGGCGTCGAGCTGGGAGGCGATGGCCACTTTCTCGTTAAGCGCGGCGTTGCGCTCGCTTATGGAGGTGTTTTCGGCCCTCGTGCGCTCTGCGTCGGCGCGTGCCTGGTCTCTCTCCCCGATAAGCGCTTGGTTGGCCTGCTGGAGGGAGTCCACCTGCCGCACGTAGTCGCGCAGCACGGCGCGGACGGTGGCAAGCTCTTTTTTCAGGCGGAGTATCTCCGCCGAGCTGCTTGCCTTCACGCTCCGCAGCTCTTTGAGCAGTGCCTCCGCGCGGGCCTGCTCGGCGTCGAGGCGTGCCACGAGCGAGTCGTCCCGCACGTTTTGCTTCAGCTCGCCGTACTGGCTTGCAAACTCGGCGTACTGGTTCTCCATCTCGCGCTTGTCGAGCTCGGCGAGCTGGCGCAGCTCGGCAAGTTCCTTTTCCTTGTCCTCGAGCTTCTTCTTGTCGCTGTTGCAGCCCGTAAGGGCGGCAGCGAGGGCGGCGGATATGTAGAGCGCGGCAAACGTCCGCGTAAGGCCTTTGCTATGCATATTTCTTCTCTCTTGCGTTTTTTTGGAAAATTGCGCCCCTTTACTCTATGACGGTAATCCACCCGTGCGTGTCGGGCTCTATGCCGTACTGTATGTCGCGCAGGCGCTTGTAGAGCTTCGTGCACATGGGGCCGGGCTTGCCGTCTTTTGCGATGACATAGCTCTTGCCCGCCACCACGTCGTCAATCTTGTGGATGGGCGAAATCACGGCTGCCGTGCCGCACGCGCCGGCTTCCTCGAAGGTGGAAAGCTCGTCCTCGGGCACGGGCCGCACTTCCACCTTCATGCCAAGGTCGAGGGCTATCTGCTGCAGGCTTCGGTTGGTGATGGAGGGGAGTATGGAGGACGACTTCGGCGTGACGTAGGTGTTGTCCTTGATGCCGAAGAAATTGGCCGCGCCGCACTCGTCGATGTATTTCTTCTCTTTCGCGTCGAGATAGAACTCGGAGGCGTAGCCCATATCGTGCGCCCACTTGTTGGCAACGAGGCTGGCGGCGTAGTTGCCCCCGACCTTGTAGCGCCCGGTGCCGAGCGGGGCAGCGCGGTCATAGTCGCGCGCGATAACGTAATCGTTGGTGGAGAAGCCGCCCTTGAAGTAGGGTCCCACGGGGGTGGCGAACATCAGGCACAGGTACTCGTCGGCCGCGTGCACGCCCACTTGCGCTCCCGTGCCTACAAAGACGGGGCGCACGTAAAGCGCCGCGCCGCTCTCATAGGGCGGGATGAAACGCGCGTTGAGCTTTATCACACGCTCCACCATCTCGCAGAACGTCTCGGTGGGAAGCTCGGGCATCAGGATGCCTCGGCAGGTGCTCTGCAAGCGTTCGGCGTTGTCTTTGGCGCGGAACACGCGCACTTTGCCGTCGGGGCAGCGGAAGGCTTTAAGCCCTTCGAATGCCGCCTGACCGTAGTGCAGGCAAGTAGCCGCAACGTGCATGTTGATTGTTTCGGAGGACGATACCTCTATCTCGCCCCATTTCCCGTCCCGGTAGTAGCACCGCACGTTGTAGTCCGTGGGGTGGTAGCCGAAGCCCAGGCTTGTCCAGTCTATGTCTTGCATGTCTTTTTTCTGAGAAATCGTGCAGGGGTCGCCATGCGGCGCTTTCCCGCAGATAGTTTGGGGCAAAATTAACCAAAAAAAAGGAACGCGCCGCCAATCGCCGGTTTTTGCCACTTTCCCGCCCCTTATATTTGCAAACGAGCCGCTTTTGCGGCACAAAACAGCCGTACGTAGCGGGTGGAAAATGCAGGAGCGAGATGCGCAAGTGGTAGGACGAAGTCGCACAGATGGGCATTCAGTCCCATTGTCGCACGCACAAATGCGTCACAAACTATTATAAATCGCATCCCGCCTTATTACAAATCACGACACACCTTATTACAGTCGCGTCACACCTTAATATATTTATAAGCATCCCCGAGCAAGGCGCTGCGACGTTCGCTCATTCACACCCCGAAAAGCCGGAAACGCCCCCTTTTCCCTATGAAAAGTGTTCTATTTTTCCGTTTCCGAAATATGTATAAACGTTAACGGCCTCTTGCAAACGGGCGGAAAATGTATTATCTTTGTGTATCGGAAAGCGGGGATGCGCACACTGGGCGCGTCCCCGCTTTCGCATTATTGATTATCAACAACTTACACAACGCGTATATGTACATATCGCGCCGCTGGCATGTACATCCCGGAAAAACTTCAAGCATTCCCGTCGCCACGGGGCCTATTTCCGTGCCGAGAAATCCCCTTTCCGTTCCAACGAAGTTCCTCCCAAGTCCGCGAAAGATGGGATTTGCCGTTAAGAATTCATAAAAAATAGCCTCGGGGACGGCGACCGTAAGTGTTCTATTTTTCCTCTTTTCCGAGAGCACGGGGCGGCGGGCGGCGCGAATGTTTTTTTTCACCTAAATTTGCGTCATGAAATTTTCGGTGATAATCCCCGTGTACAACCGCCCCGACGAAGTGAGCGAGCTTTTGGAGAGCCTTTGCGCCCAAGAGCGGCAAAACTTCGACGTGGTGGTGGTGGAGGACGGCTCGTCCGTCCCCTGCGAAAAAGAGGTTGCGGCCTTCAAGGACAGGCTGCCTGTGGCGTACTACGCAAAGCCAAACAGCGGGCCCGGACAGACACGCAACTATGGCGTGCAGCGGGCCACGGGCGAGTATGTGCTGATACTCGACTCGGACGCCGTGCTTCCGCCGGGCTACACCGCCGCCGTAGAGGACGAGCTTGCGGCCGCGCCGTGCGACGCCTTTGGCGGGCCGGACCGCGCGCACCCCTCTTTCACGCCGGTGCAAAAGGCCATCAACTATGCCATGACCTCCTTCTTCACCACCGGCGGCATACGCGGCGGGAAACGGAAGATGGACAAATTCTACCCCCGCTCCTTCAATATGGGCGTGCGCCGCGAGGTATACCTCGCGCTGGGCGGCTTCAGCGAGATGCGCTTCGGCGAGGACATCGACTTTTCCACGCGCGTCTTCAAAGCGGGCCACAGCTGCCGCCTCTTTCCCGGGGCATGGGTGTGGCACAAGCGGCGGGCGGACCTGCGCAAGTTTTTCCGTCAGGTGCACAACTCGGGCATAGCCCGCATCAACCTCACACTGCGCCACCCCGGCACGCTCCGCGCCGTGCACTTGCTGCCCGCCGTCTTCACCGTAGGCTGCGCCCTGCTGCTGCTCTCCGCGCTTGCTTCGCTGCTGGCTGGCTGCCCGCTTTACACCCTCGTGGCGCTCGCGCCGCTGCTGCTTTTCTCCGCCCTCATCTTCGCCGACGCTGCGTGGCGGGAGCGGAGCGCAAAGGTGGGCGCGCGCTCAGTCGCGGCGGCTTTCGTGCAGCTGACGGGCTACGGCACGGGCTTCATACGCGCTTGGTGGCGGCGCATGGTCAGAGGCAAAGGGGAATTTGACGCTTTCCGCAAGAATTTTTATAAGTAAAACAACGACGTGAAGATAAGCCTCAGAGACCTGCCCGAGTGCGACCGCCCCCGGGAGAAGCTCACGCAGCAAGGGCCCGCCGCGCTCACCACGGCGGAGCTGCTCGCCATACTCATAGGCTCGGGCAACGCCGAAGAAACCGCCGTGGCGCTCATGCAGCGCGTAATGGCCGACTGCGGCGGAAGCCTCAACACGCTCGGGCGCATGTCGGTGGACGCGCTGTCAAAGTACAAAGGCATGGGCCCGGCCAAGTCGGTGGCCATCCTCGCCGCGTGCGAGCTGGGCAAAAGGCGGACGGCGGAGACGGTGGTGCAGCGCGACCGCTTCGACTCGGCGCAAAACATATACGAGTACTTCCGCACGCTGCTCGCCGAAAAGGCGGTGGAGGAGTGCCACGTACTTCTGCTCAACCACAACCTGCGCTTCATTTCCTCACGCCCTTTGAGCCAAGGCGGACTCACCGCCACGGTGGTGGACATACGCCTGGCACTGCGCGAGGCGATACTGGCGGGAGCCACGCACATAGCCCTGTGCCACAACCACCCGTCGGGCAACGCCCGGCCAAGCGGAGAAGACGACCGGCTCACGAAGAAGCTGGCAGACGCGGCGCGGCTGATGGACATACGCCTTATCGACCACGTCATCGTCACCGACGGCGCGTACTACAGCTACAGCGAAGAAGGGCGGCTGTAAGGCAAAACGCACACACAGACAGACATTATGGCTACAACAATGACACCCGAAGAAAAACTCAAGACGGAGGAGCGCGTCGTAGAGGTGCTGCGCACCGTGTACGACCCCGAGATACCCGTCGACATATACAGCCTCGGACTCATCTACCGCATCGAGCTGCACGAGGACGGTCTCCTCGAAGTGGACATGACGCTCACCGCGCCAAGCTGCCCCGCCGCCGACTTCATCGTAGAGGACGTGCGCACCAAGCTCGACGGCGTGCCGGGCGTCACGGAGGCTCGCGTGAACCTCGTCTTCGAGCCCGAGTGGGACAACTCTATGATGAGCGACGAGGCAAAGCTCGAGCTGGGCTTCATGTGACCCACGCCACAAGCACAAAGAAAGAAATGAAGAAAAACGACATACAGTCCGTGCCGACGAGGCAGAACGTTTACTTCCTCTCCGACGCGCACCTCGGCAGCCTTGCCATACCGCACGCCCGCACGCAAGAGAGGCGGCTGGTGAGCTTCCTTGACAAGGTGAAGCACAAGGCGGCGGCGGTGTACCTGCTCGGCGACATATTCGACTTTTGGTACGAGTACCGCACGGTTGTGCCTAAGGGGTACACGCGTCTGCTTGGGAAAATAAGCGAGCTGACGGACTCGGGCGTGGAGGTGCACTATTTCACCGGCAACCACGACCTTTGGCAGACGGACTACCTTGAAAAAGAGTGCGGCGTGACGCTGCACCGGCACAACGAGGTGGCGGAGATATGCGGCAAGGTGTTTTTCCTTGCGCACGGCGACGGACTCGGTACGGAGGAACGGTGTTTCCGCGTGTTGCGCGCCGTTTTCCACAACCGCCTCTGCCAACGCCTTTTCTCCGCGCTGCACCCGCGCTGGGGCGTGGCTTTCGGCCTGGAATGGGCGCGCCGCTCCCGCCTCAAGCGCGAAGACGGCAAAGAGCCGCCCTACCAGGGCGAGGACAAAGAGGAGCTTGTGCGCTTCGCGAAAGCGTATATGGCGACGCACCCGGAAATAAACTTCTTTGTCTTCGGACACCGCCACATAGAGCTGGACCTTATGCTGGCGCGGCAAACGCGCGTGGTGTTGCTCGGCGACTGGATTTCGCAGTTCACCTACGCCGTTTTTGACGGAGAGAACCTTTTCCTCGAAAACTACATAGAGGGGGAAAGCGAGCCCTAAGGCTGTTCTTGGAATTTGCCGCCGCAAGCGTGCCTTCTTCGACACGTTGCGCACCACCAGGGTCTTTTATAAAGCCACCCACAAAAGCAAACGCGGCAAGCGCCCGCCGACCGCCACGAAACGGTGACCGCCGGCGGGCGCTTGCAGTATGTCCCCCACCCCACACTCCCCACGATGGAAGACATTTTTCTCAGAGTTTCGCACGTCACAAAGCGATATGACGCCCACACCGCCCTTTCCGACGTGAGCGCGGACGTGCCGCGCGGCAAGGTTTTCGGACTGCTGGGCCCCAACGGCGCAGGGAAGTCCACCCTCATACGCATTGTCAACCGGCTCACCCTGCCCGACAGCGGCACAGTGACCTTCGACGGCCACCCGCTCTGCGCGGCCGACACGGCAAACATTGGCTACCTGCCCGAAGAGCGCGGGCTGTACCGCAAGATGAAAGCGGGCGAGCAGGCCGTCTACCTCGCACGGCTGAGAGGGCTGGGCGAGAGAGAGGCACGCACGCGGATGAAGGCGTGGTTTGACAAGCTGGGGCTGACGCAGTGGTGGGACAAGCGGCTCGACGAGCTGTCTAAGGGCATGCAGCAAAAGGTGCAGTTTGCCATCACCGTAGCGCACGAGCCGCCGCTCCTCATCTTTGACGAGCCTTTCTCGGGCTTCGACCCCGTCAACGCCGAAATGCTGAAGCGGGAAATACTCGCCCTGCGCGACAAGGGGCACACGGTCATCTTCTCCACGCACAACATGTCGTCCGTAGAGGACGTGTGCGACGAGATAGCCCTTATCAACAAGTCGCGCGTGGCACTCGCGGGCAGCGTGGCGGACATAAAGAGCCGCTTCCGCACGGGGCTGTACGAAGTGACGGCGACAGGAGCGGAGGTGACACCCGTGGAGGGGCTTTTCGCCATAGAGGCGCACACCGAGCGCGCGGGGCTGCACACCTACACACTGCGAAAAGACGCCGCCGCGACCGGCTCGCAGCTCGCCGCGTGCCTTTCCGCGCAGACGGAGATACGCTCTTTCGCCGAGACACTGCCTACGATGCAGGAGATTTTTATTAAAACCGTCACTGAGGCCGCCGCGCCTGAAAACTGAAACACTACGCCATGTCAAAGACTGCGCTTATCATACAACGGGAATTCGTCACACGCGTGAGGAAAAAGTCGTTCATCGTGATGACGATACTTTCCCCCTTCCTCTTCGCCGCGCTCACGCTCACGCCGGCGCTGCTCGGCGCCATCAAAGGCGACGACACGCGGCACGTGGGCGTTTATGACGCAACGGGGAAATATGTCTCCGCCTTCACCGGCGGCGCGGATTTCACCTACGAGCCTGTGGCTGACTGCAACGCGCCGGAACTGTACTCGGACACGTCGGAGGTGGAGGCCGTGGTGGCAATCTCCGCCGACCCTGCCGTCACGCCGCACGCCGTCACCATATACTCGCGGCGCGAAGTGCCAGCAGACCTGCTGGCGCAAGTGCATGACAAGCTCACCGAGCGGGTGCGCGAAGAGCGGCTTGCCGCTTCGGGCGTGGCGGGGCTTGACACGCTCATAGCCAAGGTGCAGGCCGGCGTGGACGTGGCTACGGTGAAACGCTCCGAGGGCGGCGACCGCGCCTCGAGCACCACGGCTGCGATTGCGGCGGGCTTTGTTTTCACCGCGCTCATCTACATGTTTATGAGCGCGTACGGCACTATGGTGATGCAAAGCGTGACGGAGGAGAAGACCAACCGCATCGTGGAGATTATCGTAAGCAGCGTGAAGCCTTTCCAGCTGATGATGGGGAAAATTGTGGGCATAGCGCTCGTGGGTTTCCTGCAAGTGGCGATATGGGCGCTTATGTTCGGCGTCATTCTGTCCGCGACCGGACTTATTATCGCCGCTTTCAATGCCCCCGCAGATATGGCTGCCGCCGGCGCGATGGCTGCAAACGGCGCGGCGGACGCTGGCTCGCTCGCCGCAATGCTTCCCGAGGGCGAGGGGCGCGACTTCTTTATGGCTCTGAGCGGTCTGCCTTTGGCGGAACTCACCGTAGTTTTTGTTTTGTACTTTGTCGGGGGATATTTCCTCTACGCCTCGTTCTTCGCCGCTGCCGGCGCAAGCGTCAGCGAGGCGGAGGACAGCTCGCAGTTTGTACTCCCAATCATCCTCGTCCTGCTCTTCGCTTTCTACGCCGCCATAGGCAGCGTGGACAATCCGGACGGGCCGCTCGCTTTCTGGGCTTCGATGTTCCCGCTCACGTCTCCCGTGGTGATGATGGTGCGTGTGCCGTTCGGCGTGCCGCTTTGGCAGGAGGCTCTTTCGCTTGCCCTGCTCTTCGCCACCGCTCTGCTCTTTATCTGGCTCGGCGGACGCATCTACCGCATGGGCATCCTGATGTACGGGAAAAAGCCCTCGTTCCGGCAAATCGGGCGTTGGATTAAAGCGAAATAGGCGGAAGTCGTTTTTCTCATAGGAAACTGCGGCTTTCTTTGATTCTTAAAAGAAAATCTCAAAGGAAGCGAGGCGATTTTCAAAGGAAAATGTCGAGCACGAGCGGCAGGTGGTCGCTGTAGCCCCCTTGATAGTAAGGGCCGAGATAGGTGCGGAACGGATAGACCGCGCCGCCGCGATTGGCACGCAGGAGAAAGGGGAAATCGGCTATGCGGCAAAACTCCGGCGCGGTATGCGGATGCCCCGCGCTGACGGACAAAAGCGAGCCGCTCACGGCAAAATGGTCGAGCTGCTCCCAACGCCCTTGGTATTTGTACGTACCCGCCACTTCGCCCGCGCCGTGCAGTTTCGCCGAAAGCAGATACAGGCTGTCGCGAGCGGCACTCGCTGTGTCCGGCAACGGGCATTGCGGCACGGGAGCCGCGCCAAGTCCCTCGGAGAATACGCGCGAGGGGTACGAAGTGTTGAAGTCGCCCGTCAGCAAAAGAAAGAAATTTTGCCTCACGCCCGACAGACTGTCCGCCGCCGCACGCACGGCACGCGCCACCGCGAGGCGGTAAGCCTCAGCCTTTTTCCCGCCGCGCTGCGAGGGCAAGTGGCACACCATCACGTCAAGCGTGTCGCCCGTCTGCACCCGTCCCGCCACATGCAGCACGTCTCTCGTGGCGTGCACGCCGGAGGGCGGCGCGACGCGGAGCGAGGAAACGGAGACGGGGAGGAAGAGCGGCGGCTGGTAGAGCAAGGCGACGTTAATGCCGCGCGGGTCGGCGGATCGGGTCACCAAGTATTCGTAGCCGAGCCGCGCCAGACGCGTGCGGCGCGTAAGGTGGGAAAGCACGCTGTCGTTCTCCACCTCGCAAAGGGCTACGAGCGCGGCAGGCTTGTCCCCTCCTGCCGACGCAAGCACGCGGGAGATGCGCCCCAACTTCGCCCAATAACGCCGGCTGTCCCACTTACGCTCGCCCTGCGGCGTGAACTCGGCATCCTCATGTCCCTCGGCGTGCAGCGTGTCAAAGAGATTCTCTACATTATACTCCACCACACGCAGCCGCCTTCCTTGCCCCCGCGCCGGCAAAGCCAAGGCAAGCAGCAGAGCGGCCGCCGCCAACGGCAGCAGACACGCATATATAATATGGAGGGAGCGGGAAAGCACAGGCCGAAACGGGATTTTTTATAAAAGAAGAGGGGCTTTTACAGAGGGAAACCGGAATTCTTAAAGAGGGAAGCCGGAATCCTAAATGAGAAGAACCGGAGTTTGTACAGAGAAAAGCGGGAACAATGCCGCGCGAAACGGGCAGAGGCTCACTCGTGATGGTACGGCTCGCCGCGCAGAATAGTCATGGCGCGGTAGAGTTGCTCCACAAAGAAAAGGCGCACCATTTGGTGCGAGAAAGTCATACGGGAAAGCGAAACGCGCTCCGACGCACGCTCGTACACGGCGGGCGAGAAACCGTACGGTCCGCCGACCACGAAAACCATCCGCCGCGCCCCTGACGACTGCCGGCGGTCGATGTGCGCCGCAAACTCAACGGAGCGGAACTCCCGCCCTCCCTCGTCAAGCAAAGCCACGTGGTCGCCCGGCGAAAGCTCGCGCAGTATCAGCTCGCCCTCTCTCTCTTTCTGCTGCGCCTCTGAAAGTGCCCGCGTGTTGCGCAGCTCGGGCACAACGCGCACCTCGAAAGGCAAATAATGCCCCACCCTCTCGGCATACCCGTCTATCAGCTGCCCCATCAGCTTGTCCGTGGTCTTCCCCACAACCAAAAGCGTTATCTTCATATCCTTTCCTTTTTGCTTGCGCCCTAATACTGCGCTACGAATAAACGAATAACTGCCGACCCCAAATGAGTGCGGGCTACCTATAAACAAGCCAAGTGCCGCCTCCCAAGGGATTGCGCCACTTCCAAACGAACTACACGCCGCCGCTCAACAAGTCCGCGCCAACTCAGGGGGATGTATGCACCGCATCTAAATATGGCAGTCACCGCTCCAAACGTGACAAGCCGCCGAGAAACGGAACACGCCGCTCCAGAGAGCAGCACGGCACAAAATTCCACGTTGACTGCACAAGCTTCCAACGTAAGCAATACAACTACTCACGCAGAGTGCACGCCCTTTCACGTAACGCAAGCAACTACTCACGCGGAACAAGCAATCACTCACGCAGTGCAAGCAACTACTCACGAACTGCAAGCAACTACTCACGAACTGCAAGCAACTACTCACACGCTGCAAGCAACCTACCACGCGGAGCTAACGGCTTTCCCACGCAATGCGCACAGGTTGTCTATACGCGAAAGACCGCCGACATTGGACATTCTCCAACGACCGGCGGTCTTTCTTTGTAGCGCCTACGGGAATCGAACCCGTATACCATGCGTGAGAGGCATGTATCCTAACCATTAGATGAAAGCGCCAAGTGCGGAAGCTGGGGGATTCGAACCCCCGGTACGGTTAAACCCGTACGTCAGTTTAGCAAACTGGTGGTTTCAGCCACTCACCCAAACTTCCTTTCCGTTACCCGTTACCTCTGTAACGCGGTGCAAAGGTACGGCTTTTCTCCAAACTTCCAAGCCCTGCGCCTAAAAATTTTCAGCTTTTCCGCATTTTTCTTCGAAAAGGGCGGTTTTATGCACACAGAACACATAGTTTGAGCAGCGAAATCAAGGCAAATCGCGAACACAGGAAACGAACGACCGACACGCTTTTCCGCTTGCGGTTGCGCTAAAATCTGAGAAAACGAATCGAGCCTCCGACCTCAGCGCAACACAAAACGTCCGACAAAGAACGTCACCACCTCCGGCAAAGAACGCCACCAAGCCCGGCAAAGCGCGTCAGCGGCCGCGTTTCGTCCCAGCCTTACGCGACTTGCGCGGAAAAGCAGCCCCAAGCCGCTTCATAAGCTTGTAGCCGGTCATCACGCCGTCGTACACAGCCACGGCACGCTCCGCCTGCGACACCCAACGCTGCACCTTTGTGTCAGCGGGGGGCGGCGTGAAAAGCGCCTCCCAATGCTTGCGTATCTCCGCCGCGCTCTGCTCCGTCTCTTTCCGCAGTTGCTCGCGACGGACGCGCAGACGCTCGAGTGCTGCCATATCTTTTGCCATAATGGAAAGGTCTTCTTATATATAAGGAGTGTCATTTCTCCGCCGCTCCCTCTTCATCTTCCAAGAAAAGGCGGGCAAGGAAGCCCACAATCGGGGCTTCTATCCACTTGTGGCGTTTTGCCCACACCAGCCAGCCCGCCAAAGCGTAAAGGAGAGCCATCACACCCAGCCCGCCGGCAAGTCCGCCCGTATAGGGAGCGATGAACACCGCCGCGCAAAACGACAGCAGCAGCACAACGACCGCCGCCACGACCGCAACCACAGCGACCGCCATCACAGCCGCCAACAGCACGGAGAGTTTCTCCACGAAACTGAGCCGGAGGGTGCGTCCCCTCAGCTCGGCATACCGCCGCACTTCGGCGACAAGCCTTGCGATGGTGTCAATGTTATTGTCGGATGAAAACACGGTTGCTTCTGTTACGCGGGATGAGTATTCTATTTGGCTTCAAAACCATGACGCGCCACCGCCTCAAAGGCTGAACGCGCACGGAAAGAGGACGGCGGGCGGCACGGACAGACGCGCGTCCGCTCCGCCCGCCGTCGGAGTTATCAAAATCAGTTGCCGGCAGGCTGAAGCTCATCGGCGATGTCGTCCACGAGGTTTTCCATCTCCTTGCTGTTAAGCTTAATGCCGCGCTTGCGTATAGCCTGTTTGATTTTCTCACGGGTGTCTGCGCCGTTCTCGGGTGCGAAGAGAATGCCACAAGCTGCGCCTACTGCCGCGCCGCCGAGAAATGCTGCCAAAATGCTAAGTCCTTTCATTGCTTCAGATTGTTGTGTCCCGAGGGCTGCGGGGAGCGCGTTCCCGCCCGCCGCGCCACCAAACAGGGACGGTTAGACGTGTCTTTGTTATTACGCCTCAAAAATAGCACTTTTATTCCCCGCCGCGCAAATCGGGAAGCATTTTTTCCGGCAAAATATCGCGGGAGCGAGGCGACCGGACGCGATTAGGCAAATTTAAGGATTCGGAGGAGAGCGAGTTGGCGCGACTTTGCTAACTTTGCAACCATAATATGCGGAAACGGGAAAGAGAGCCGCGTGCATTTGCCGCACGGGCGACGAGAGAGCATTCCGCGAGAAACAGAAAGAAAAACACCAACTGACACGATGAAGAAAAATTTGCTCATGACGCTGGGCCTTTGCTCGGCAGTGCTGCTCACCGGTTGCAAGTCTAAGGAAAGCGCTTTCCGCCAGGCATACGAGAAAGCCAAGTCGCAGGAAGTGACCAACGAGCAGCAGGCCACCGCCACCACCACGCCTGTCACCACCGAGCAGACTGTGGCTGTCACCCCCGTGACGCCCGCCGCGCCGACAACGGCTACGGACAACACGGACGTGCGCACCATCAACGGCGACGTAAACGTGACTCGCGGCAACGCACTCAAGACCTACAGCGTAGTGGTAGGCAGTTTCGTGACCGAGGCCAACGCCAACGGCTTGATGAGCCGCCTGCAAGGCGAGGGATATGACGCTCGCGTGGTGAAGACCAACGAGACCATCAACGGCAAGACCGGCTGGTATCGCGTGCTCGCCTCCTCTTACGACGACAAAGCCTCGGCCGTGCAGTCGCGCAACGCGCTCAAGGAGAAATTCCCCGGCGCTTGGGTTCTCTACCGCAAATGACAAAGACACACGGAACGGCGGTCCGCGGCCGCTGACACCGGCATACATTCTCCGCTCTTCCCGCAGCTGGCCGCGAGGCCGCACGCTACGGGAGGAGCGGAGTTTGGCGAATAACACGAGAGGCGGACTTGCCTCCCCTACCCGCACGGAATAGTCTGAAAAACCACTTCCCCACCCGCCACAAGCTTTGGAAATGACACCACACACGGAGCAAGAAGTCGCAAAAACCCCGCTGCTGGGAATGACCCCGACGCAGCTGGGCGCAGTAGCCACATCGTTGGGCGCAAAGCCTTTCGTGGGAAAACAAATGGCGGACTGGCTCTACAAGAAACACGTGCGCAGCACGGACGAAATGGCGAATCTGCCCAAGGCACTGCGCGAACGGCTGCGCGAAAGCCACGAGGTGGGCTGCACGCCGCCTGCCGGCTGCCAGCGCTCGGTTGACGGGACGGTGAAATACCTCTACCGCACGGCGGGCGGGCATTTCGTAGAGACGGTCTATATCCCCGACGGCCACCGCGCCACGCTCTGCGTCAGCTCGCAAGTGGGCTGCAAGATGGGCTGCGCTTTCTGCATGACGGGACGGCAAGGGTACGCCGCCTCGCTCTCTGCGGCGGATATTCTCAACCAAATCTATTCCCTCCCCGAGCGGGACACGCTGACCAACATAGTCTTTATGGGGCAGGGCGAGCCTTTCGACAACCTGGAGAACGTGCTCGCCGCGCTCGAGGTGCTTACGTCCGACTGGGGCTACGGATGGAGTCCGAAACGCATTACGGTCTCCAGCGTGGGACTGGCGAAGGGTCTCACCGCTTTCCTTGACCGCAGCCGCTGCCACCTTGCTATAAGCCTGCACAACCCCTTCCCCGCCGAGCGGGCCAAGCTGATGCCCGCCGAGCGTGCGCTGAGCATCACGCAAGTGGCGGACACGCTGCGCGAGAGCGGGCTTTTCGCGAAAGAGGCATACGCAAGAGAGGCCGAAAGCCACCAGCGCCGGCTCTCCTTTGAGTACATAGTCTTCGGAGGGCTTAACGACACGCCGCGCCACGCAAGGGGCATCATAGACCTGCTGCGCGGCCTCGACTGCCGCGTCAACCTCATCCGTTTCCACGACATCCCCGACACGCCGCTTCACGGCGCGGACGAAGAGACGATGGTGCGTTTCCGCGACACGCTCACGGCGGGCGGCATCTTCACCACCATACGCGCCTCGCGCGGACAGGACATCTTCGCCGCCTGCGGCCTGCTCTCCACCGCCAAGCAAGAGGAGGAGAAAGCCGCGCGGCGCGACTGAGACCGGCGACGGAACAAGGTAGAATGCTCAAAGAGCGGTTTTCTCCGCAGAAAAACAGGGAGGGACGCTTGAAACATAGGGGGCATCGCTTCGGGAAAGAAGAATTATCCCCGGCAAAGAAAGACGGAATTCAGACAGACCATCACTTATATATAATATAGGTATGACCGACAATATGAAAGACATGAGGACGGAGGCGGAAAGCACGCCGCAGAAGCCGTCCGCCCCGCTTCCCCGCATTGCCATAACGCAAGGCGACACCAACGGCGTGGGCTACGAGCTGATACTTAAAGTGCTTTCCGACCCCGCTATGCTTGAGATATGCACGCCCGTGGTGTACGGACACGCGAAAGCGGCCATTTTCCACCGCCGCGCCATCAAGCTGCCGCAGACCGTGACCTTCCACTCCGTGCCCTCGGCGGCGGAGGCGCAGGACGGGCGCGTCAACTTTGTCAACTGCTCGGACGAGGAAATCCCCGTAGTCTTCGGGCAGCCCTCAAAGGAGGCGGGGGCAGCGGCACTTGCCGCGCTCGAGCGCGCCTCGGAGGACGTGGGGCGCGGACTGGCCGCCGCGCTCGTGACCGCACCCGTCAACAAGGCAGACATGCACGGCGCGGGCTTTGCCTTTACCGGGCACACGGAATACTTGCAGGCAAAATTCGGTAAAAACGGCGAAGGCGCGCTGATGATACTCTTCAACCGCCTGATGCGCGTGGCGCTCGCCACGACCCACCTGCCGCTCGCCGAGGTCTCCTGCGCCATCACGCAACAGACCGTGGAGGAGAAAGTGCGATTGCTCACCGAGTCGCTGAAGCGCGACTTCTGCCTCTCCGCCCCGCGCGTGGCCGTGCTGGGACTCAACGCGCACGCCGGCGACAACGGACTGATAGGCACGGAAGAGCAGGACACCATCACCCCCGCCGTGCAGGCACTTTCCGGCGGCGGACTGACGTGCTACGGTCCCTATCCCGCCGACGGCTTCTTCGGAGCCGGCCTCTACCGCCGCTTTGACGGCGTGCTGGCCATGTACCACGACCAAGGCCTTGCCCCGTTCAAGGCACTCGACTGCGAGGGCGGCGTGAACTTCACCGCCGGCCTCTCCATCGTGCGCACCTCGCCCGACCACGGCACGGCGTTTGACATCGCCGGGAAAGGCATCGCCTCGCCCGACTCCTTCCGCAACGCCGTCTACGCCGCCATTGACATTAGCCGCAACCGCGCCGCGTACGACAAGGCGCACGCCAATCCGCTTCCCAAGCTCTACCACGACCGCAAGGAGGACGAGCGCGGTCCCAGGCAGCCCCGTCCGCAGTTCAACAGCAAGGCGGCCGAACAGGTCTGACACGCAGTTTTCCCGACAGAAACACAGGGACGAGGGGAACAACTTAGCCAAGAAAAAAACGAAAAAAATGAAATTCGCCATCATAGCAGCCGGCGAGGGCTCGCGCCTCCAGTCGGAGGGCGTAAGCGCGCCGAAGCCGCTCGTAAAAGTGGGCGGCGAGGCGATGATAGACCGCCTTATACGCGTCTTCCGCAAGCACGGAGCGGAAGAGATTGTGGTCATTGTGAACACGCTCAACCCGCTCACCGAGAAACACCTGCGCGAGAAAATAGCCCGTGAGGGAGCTGCCGACATACGCCTTGTGGTAAAGTCCACGCCAAGCTCTATGCACAGCTTCCACGCGCTTAGCCCTTACCTCGCCGACGGGCCTTTCTGCCTCACCACGGTAGACACCATCTTCCGCGAGGAAGAGTTTGCCGCCTACCTGCAAAAGTTTGTCACGGGCGACGCGGACGGCTGCATGGCCGTCACGGACTACATCGACGACGAAAGTCCGCTTTACGTAGGCACAGACAGCGAGCTGCACATCACAGGCTTCCACGACACGGACGAAGGCGACCGCTACATTTCGGGCGGCATATACTGCCTGCGCCCCACCGCTCTGCGCGTGCTTGACGAGTGCATCAAGAGCGGGCAAAGCCGTATGCGCAATTTCCAGCGCGCGCTCGTCTCCGCCGGCCTGCGGCTTGAGGCCGTGCCTTTCAGCAAGATTTTGGACGTAGACCACGAGAGCGACATCGCCAAGGCGGAGGCTTTCCTCAAAGGCGGAACGGAATGAGCGGAAAAACCAAGCGCAAGCAAGTGCTCGGCATTAGCCGCTCGCCTAAGTTCAGCCCCAACTCCACCGACCGCGACGCAGCCATTTTCGCCGCCGTGAGCGACCGTCTTCTGCGCCGGGGCTATGACGTCTCGGTGGTGAGTGAAGACCTTTTCTTTACGGAGGATTTCGCCGACTTCGCCGCCGTGTACTCCATGGCGCGGGACACGGAGACGCTGCAAACGCTTGCCCGCGCAGAGAAAGAAGCCGGTGTGCCGGTTGTCAATTCGCCTGCCGCGCTCCTCACCCTCACCCGCTCTTCGCTCGCTTCCCGTCTTGACGAAGCGGGCGTACCGCTCCCCGCCCACGTTTTGCTTCGCGCCGGGGACGCAGGCAAATTTCCCCTCCCCCAAGACCTCTCCTACCCGCTTTGGCTGAAACGCGACGAGGGCTGCTCACAGCAAGCCGGGGACGTGTGCCTTGTGCGCACGGACGCGGAAGCGCAAGCGGCACTTGACGGCTTCGCGCGGCGCGGAGTAAAGTCCGTACTCGCCGAACAGCACGCCGAGGGCGACCTCGTAAAGTTTTACGGCGTGGAGGGTAGCGACTTTTTCAGCGTCACCTATCCCGGCGACGAGGGAGGCTTCAGCAAGTTCGGGATGGAACGCCACAACGGCGCGGCGCGGCACTACGATTTTTCCCTCGACACACTGCGCGAGACAACCGCACGCGCCGCACGCGCGGCCGGACTTGCCGTATACGGCGGCGACGCGGTGGTGGCGGAAGACGGCACGTTCCGCCTCATCGACCTTAACGACTGGCCTAGCTTTTCCTCCTGCCGCAAGGCGGCCGCCCGCGCCATAGCCGAAAGGATATGCCGCGCGGCGGAGCGCGAAGACGCTCAGACGCTCTAACCCCCCATTCACCAACCCACACACCATGTCTTCCCCAAAACTGCAAGCCACCTTCAAGTCACAGGACACCGAGGAATGGCTCGACATACACTTCACCCGCCCGCTCGGCCTGCTTTGGGCGCGCTTCTTCAACCACTTCGGCGTGCACCCCAACGCGGTGACCATTCTGAGCATCATACTCGGCGCGGCGGCGGGCGTGTGTTTCTACTTTGACAACCTTGCCTGCACCGTTGCGGGCATACTGCTGCTTGTCTGGGCCAATCTGTACGACAGCGCGGACGGTCAGCTCGCCCGCATGACCGGCAAGAAGACGCGCGCGGGCCGCATACTCGACGGCTTCGCCGGCGACGTGTGGTTTTTCACCATATACGCCGCCATCTGCCTGCGCCTCCAAGGGAAAGCAATCCCCGGCACGGAGACAGAGTGGGGCGTGTGGATATGGCTGCTCGCCGCCGTCTCCGGCTTCGTGTGCCACGGTCGGCAGTGCCGCACGGCGGACTATTACCGCAACATACACCTCTTCTTCATAAAAGGCAAGGCGGGCAGCGAGCTCGACAGCTTCGCCAAGCTGCGTGCCGAGATGGCCGCGCTCTCCTGGCGCAAGGACTTCGTATGGATGGCTTTCCTCTATTTTTACGGCAACTACACGCACGGGCAGGAAAAGGACACGCCGCGCTTCCAACGCCTGCGGCAGACGCTCGCCGAGCGTTTCCCGGACGGCGACCTGCCCGAAGCGCTGCGAGCTGACTTCCGCGCTGGCAGCCTGCCACTGATGAAGTACGCCAACATACTCACCTTCAACACCCGCGCCATTGTGCTGTACCTCACGTTGCTCGCTTTCCAGCCCTGGCTCTATTTCGCCTTCGAGGTGACAGTGATGACCGCGCTCGAGAAGTATATGCGCACGCGCCACGAAAGCCTCTGCGACAAGGTGCGGGCGGACGTGCTCGCGGGGAAATATGACACAACGGGGGCTGCTTGCCCCACGCAAACAGACAACGGCATAGCGAAATGAGACCACTGTACCGCAACCTCTTCCTCCTCTTTGGCATCGCAGCGATAGTCGTGATGCTCTGCACCTTTGACGTGGACTACGCCCAGCTGCGCACCCACCTGCGCCGCGCGGGACTTTACCTCCCAGGCGTAATAGGCGTGTGGGTCATCGTCTACGCGTTCAACGCACGCGCTTTCCAAAACATCGTCAACAGCGGCACGCACACCAAGCACCTTGCCTACCGCCACGCCTACAAGCTGACGGTCTCGGGCTACGCATTCAGCTACACCACGCCCTTCGGCTTCGGCGGAGGGCCGTACCGCGTCATGGAGCTGAGCTCGTACATCGGCGTGCCGAGGGCCATGTCATCGGTTGTGCTGTACTCAATGATGCACATTTTCTCGCACATCTGCCTTTGGGCATCGGCCGTGGTGCTTTTCGCCGTGGCGTACTTCGACATGATGACCACAGCCCTATGGGTGGTCTTCGGCATACTCGCCGCGCTCGTCACGGTCATCACCGCTGTCTTCAACCTTTGCTACCGCCACGGCGTGATAGTGATGCTTTTCCGCCCGCTGCTGCACGTGCCTTTCGCCCGAAAGCACGCCCGCGCCTTCTACGACAAGCACATCGACGACATGCGCAAGGTGGACGACAACATCGCCTACCTGCGCTCGCAGCCCCGCGCCTTCTACTCCTCGCTCTTCTATGAGTACGCCGCCCGCGTGGTGAACGCCTTGGAGTACTACCTCATACTCCTCTCGCTCGGCGTGAGCCTCACCTTTTGGGACGCGGTGCTTGTGCTGGCATTCTCCTCCCTTGTGGGCAACCTGCTCTTCTTCCTCCCCATGCAGCTCGGCGCGCGCGAGGGCGGCCTCTCGCTCATCGTGAAACTGCTGGGCCTTTCCGCGCCGGGCATCGGCGTGCTGAGCAGCCTTTACTCCCGCATACGCGAGCTTTTCTGGATATTTGTGGGCGTGGGACTTGTGAAAATTGGCAACAAGCGCATCATGCGCTGACCCTCTCCCCCACTCCCTTTCCCCTCAGACTTTGCACCATGACAAAGACACTGCTTTTCGACTACGGCGGAACGCTCGACACGGGCGCATGCCACTGGGCGTACATACTGCACGACGGCTACCGCGCGGCGGGCGTGGAGCTTGACGAGCCGACATTCCGCACCGCATACGTGTACGCCGAGCGCGAGCTCGCGCGAAATCCGCACATAAAGCCGGAGGACGACTTCCTCACGCTGCTGCGCAAGAAAGTGGCGATAGAGACGCAGAGCCTGCAAACGCAGGGCGCATGGCCTTACTCTGCCGCCGAGGGCGCGGAAAAGGCGGAAGCGGTGGCGGCGTACTGCGACCGTTTCGCACGCGCCACGACGCAAGCCTCGGCACGCGTCCTCGCACGCCTGGCGGACAAATACGCTATGGGCATCGTCTCCAACTTTTACGGCAACCTCTCCTCCGTGCTGCGCGGCTACGGGCTTGACGGCTTTTGCTCCTTCATCGTGGAGAGCGCGGTGGTGAGCGTGCGCAAACCCTCGCCGGACATATTCCGCCTTGGCATCGAACGCGCCGGCGTAGCTCCGGAAGAGACGCTCGTCATCGGCGACAGCTACACGAAGGACATTGTCCCGGCCTCGGAGGCGGGATGTCGCACGGTGTGGTTCAAAGGACGTGAATGGGAGGAAAAACAATATGACGAAACGCTGCCCGACAAGGTCATAACTTCCCTCGAAGAGCTGACGGACTTTCTCTGAAAGCGGGAAAACGAACACGCGGACTGACTGATGCATGCCTATCGCTTACCGCAGGCCAAAAGCACACTTTGGAATGCCTGCGGGAAAGCGAAGCGGGACTTTGTACGCCAAGCATTTGCACTACGGGAAAAGACGAAGCACACGAAAAGACGCGAGTATTTTTGCAGCGCACTTAGCAAAACACGCCGTTAAGTAACAAAATAGCCAAACATCCGCATTTTTATTGGCAATGTGCTTGGCGAAAGACGGCAAAGCCCCTACTTTTGCAATGTTTTTCATGGTATTAGATTTAAGGTTAGTAAAGATTGGTTGTCGTGAGACAATCAATTTTTTTTGTGCCTATACGAAAAACGCCGCCGCAGCGCGACTTCTACAAGCCGTCTCCTGACCGCCAGCCGATAGAATTAGACCAAGGTTGGCAATCCCCCAAACACGAGAGCCCCCTATACGCCCTGCACGGAAATGTCCGAGGCCACCAACCTGCAAAACCGCTTTTGCAACGAGATAAACGCTGTACGACATCTCTCAATCGCGGCACGTAAGCCCCCAAAAAACGGATTGAAAAGCGATAAAGAGATAGCCTTGTGAAAGCAAAACGGCAACCCGACGAAAAGAGGAAAAATAGAACACTTTTGCCCTCCGTCCCCAGGGCGAATTTTTATGTAAGTTTAACGGCAAACCCCAAGTTTGCGAGTGCGCAAAACGTCTTTCGCGGGACAAAAAGGGGACTCGCCGGCACGGAAATAGGCTCTGTAGCTACGGGAATACTTGGAGTTTTTCGTGCATGTACATCCAGGCGGCGCGGCATGTACATCTAAGAGCCGCGTAACTCACTGATTGTCAATACAGCAAAAGCGGGGACGCGCACACTATGCGCATCCCCGCTTTCCGATACACAAAGAT
>CAVFVD010000014.1:0-57113 GCA_963625935.1 uncultured Oscillospiraceae bacterium
AAAATCGTCAGGAAACCGCAAAAAGTGTCCTAAATGTCGGTTTTCAAGATGTGTACAAGTGTTAACGGCCTCTTGCAAACGGGCGGAAAATGTATTATCTTTGTGTAGAGAAAAGAGGGGATATGCACCGCGTGCGTATCTCCTCTTTCGTTGTATTGAATATCAGTATGTTACGCGCTGTCTATATGTACATATAGCGCCGCCGGAATGTACATATAGGAAAAACTCCAAGTATTCCTGTCGCTTCGGAGCCTATTTCCGTCCGGAGAAAGTGCCTTTCAGTGTTGCGAAATCCTTTTTCGGTGGCGGCGGAGCCAAGGTTTATAGTTAAACTTACATAAAAATTCGCCCTTCGCTCGGCGAGTGTTAGTGTTCTATTTTTCCTCTTTTGCTTTCTCCATAACGCAAGGGGGCCGGGGCTGTTTTGTGAGGAAAAACAGCGGATTTTCCTTCTGCTGAAAATGGCTTTTGACATTCCTGAATCCGGTTTTTGGGGGACTAAAAAGCCTTTATCTTGTAAAAACAAGGTACTTTGTTTTGCATAATACCAAACAATGCATACTTTTGCGGCGTGAGGGCATAGAGACGCCCTTGCCAAGACACGAGAAAAGTGCAGCGTATGAATGTGGAAAACGCGAAATCGCAGATGCGGAAGGGCATGCTTGAATACTGCGTCCTGCTTCTTTTGAGCCGGGAGGCGAGCTATGCCAGCGATATCATAGCGCGTCTCAAGGAGGCGGAGCTGATAGTGGTGGAAGGCACGCTCTACCCGCTCCTCACCCGCTTGAAGAAAGACGGGCTGCTAAGTTACGAGTGGAAAGAGTCGCGGATGGGGCCGCCGCGAAAGTACTACGCGCTCACGGCCGCCGGGAGAGGCTTCCTTGGCGAGCTCGACGGGGTTTGGGGCGAGCTGTCGCGCACAGTGGACATACTCCGTGCCCGCGCCACAGGCGCACTGGCGCTTCCGCCCCCGCTTTTGGTTGACCCCGGCGCGGACGGCGGTGAGAGAAAGTAAGCAAAGGCAGACAGGAAAAACACAGAAGGTCATGAAAAAGAATATCACGATAAATCTTTACGGCACGCTTTACGCCATAGACGAGGACGCGTACGCGCTGCTTGACAAGTATCTTGAAAACATGAGGGGCTATTTTGGCCGCCGGCCGGGCGGAGACGAAATAGCGGACGACATAGAGCGGCGCGTAGCCGAGCTTTTCTCCGAACTCTCCGAGCAGGGCGTGGCGGCCATTAGCGTGGAGCATGTGCGGGGCATCATCAGCCGCATTGGCAATCCTGAGGAGATGGACAGCACGCAAGAAGAGGACGCGGACGAAGCACGCGCGGCGGGCGCGGCCTCGGCTGGCGGAGCTGCGCCTCCCCCGCCTCCGGGCGGCGCGGGCGGCTTTGCCGGAAAGGCAAGCGGCTGGCAGGACACGTGCCGTGACACGCTCGCGCAGCTGAGGGACTGGATGGCGGCGCGGAGGTTTTATCGCGACACCGAAAACCAGATGGTGGGCGGCGTGATAGCTGGCGCGGCGAAGTATTTCGGCTTCAGCGACCCGCTCCCTTGGCGCATACTCTTCGTGCTGCTCTGCTGCGTCACGTTCACCATACCTGTGCTGTTCTATCTCCTGCTCTGGGCGCTTGTGCCCGAGGCTGTGACGGCAGAGGAGAAGCTGCGCATGCGCGGAAAGCCTGTTTCGCCCTCCTCTCTCAACGACGAGCTTATGCGTGAGGAGAAAGCGAAGGAAAGTCCTGCGGCCTCGCGGCCTGCGGCGCGGAATTTTGTCGGCACGCTCTTGTCGGTGGTGGTTTTCCTCTTTAAGATATTCCTGCTTATGCTGTGTGTCGTGCCGGCGGTTATACATGTTTTCTTCACCATCGTACTGTTCTGCCTCACGTTCGGCGGCGAAAGCCTCCTCAACGAGATTGCCGACGACCCCGACACGGTGGTTGCCATGATGCGGGCTGCGCCGGAAACGTTGTGGATGTCCTGGACGGCGGACTTCTGCGGCATTGTGGCGCTTGGCATTGTGCTTTTCCTGCTCATACGCTGGATTGTCAAGACCCGCGCGGACAAGCGTCTGTCGTTTTCCGCCAAGGCGGTGCTTGCAGCGCTCTTTGTGGTGTCGTTCACCACCAGCGTTACGCTCTTTGCTGTGGCGAGCATGCGGGTGAAAGCGGAGCAGCGGCGGCTTGATACCTATAATGGGGTGTACATCTGCCCTGCGCAGAAGGACGCGCTCGACCGCGGCAACTGGACCATCGCTTCCGTGCAAAACTGCAACAATGACGGCCGCTTTATTGGGTACACCGACGTGCACAAGGACGGGCAGATGCTTTACAGCATAGAGGGCGTGCGGGTGGAAAAGGACGACCGACACAACACGGAGGCCTCTTTGAAGGCTTACAAGCAAAAGGACTTCCCCGCCGGCGTGTACCATATCGAGGCGCTTACGGGCGAATTGGGACGCGCTACGCTTACGCTTTACGTGGAGACGGCCGACGGGCAGCGCCCGATAGCCTCTTTCCCCTCCGCGCAAGTCGTGGCAAAGGGACTGCTTGCGCAGACCGACTCGATCCCCACCGGCACGCAAGACTTCTTCCCCTTGCGTGTGGGCTGGGCAGACAACCTGGCGCTGGCAACGAGGACGAGCGGCGTGTGTGACGACGCGAGCTGTGACGAGCGCACTACGCTGCTTCGCACGGGCAGTTTCCGTCTCGGCGGCGGACAGACGCGCTACGGCTTCTCTGCAATGCTTCCTGCGGGCTCGGAGACGCTCCACGTGGTGGACGTGTGGCTCGTGCCCGACAGTGTCGCGGCGGCGCGGTGACGCGGACGGCAAGCAAAACTATTTTTTCTTCATATCACGCGAAAAGGCTGCTACCCGAGCGAGGGCGGCAGCCTTTTCATCTTTTTGTGGATGTATGCGGCGCGGCGTGCGCGTGCCGTTTTCAGCTGTTGTAGTGCTTGCGGTTGAGTTTCCCGTTAAAGGTTCGTTCCACGTGGTCGGTGAGGCGGATGTCCTGCGGCAGCTTGTGCGGCTCGAGACGGCGGCGCAGTTCGGCGACAAGAGCGGCGCGGTCATATTTTCCCTCGTCCGCCACCACAAGCAGCCGCAGCGCCGTGCCCGTTATGGGATGGGCAAACGGCACGCAGATGCAGTCTTTCACGAAAGGCAGCGCGAGCGCCGCGTCTTCCACCTCGACGGGCGAAACCTTGTAGCCGCCCGCGTTGATGACATCGTCTGTGCGCCCCAAGAGCCGCAGACGCCCTTTTTCGTCAATAGTTCCGCAGTCCGCAGTGTGCAGTTCCCCTCCGCGCAGCAGTCTTTCCGTGGCGGCTTCGTCGCCGAGGTAGCCCGTCATAAGCGTTTCGCCCGCACACACCACCGTGCCCTCGCCGGATATGCGGAAAGAAGAGTGGCGCATGGCGCGGCCGAGGCAGCCCGCAAGGCATTCTCCGGCGTTGAAGTCGAAAGTGGCGACGATGCCCGTCTCTGTGGAGGCGTACGTGTTGTACAGTCGTGCGTGCGGCAATAGGGCGCAGAGGCGCTCCATGTCCGCCTCCGCCATAGGTGCTGCGCCCGTTTCAAGAAAATCTACTTTCCCGTCAAGCGCGGAAAGCGCGTCGGGGGCGAAAGCCATAAGCATGCGAATGCTTGCCGGCACGAGGAATGTCGCCGCCTTGTGCGGGGCGTTCTCTATGGAGCGGAGAAAGTCCGTCATGTGCCTCATACCGTCTGTCACGCTTACTGTCCCGCCTGCCATAAGCGTAGGCGCTATCTTCGAAAGGCTTCCGATGTGGTTGAGCGGTCCGTTCACGGCGAAAGTGAGACCGGGCGCGTAGCCTTGCGCCTCGATGAGGTTTTCGCTATTGGCGAGCAAGGCGCGGCGGCCCACCATCACGCCTTTCGGCGTGCCGGTTGTGCCAGTGGTGAAAAGCACGTCCGCCACGCTGGCGGGTATCACGGCGCGGGCGAGCTGGCTCTCCACGCTTTTCAGCGTGCTTTCGGGCGCGTCTTTGTCGAGCGGCACGCACACTCCGCCCGCGCAATGCACGGCGAAGTAGGTGACGAGCGTGTCGGTGCAGGGGGCGGCGCGGAAGACGACGGGTTTCCCGTCCAAATGCCCGAAACTTTCCGCCTTTCGCTCCACCTCTTCGCTGAGGCGGGCATAGGTCAGCTCTTTCCCGTCAAAGCGCAACGCGGCGCGGGCGGGGAAAAGGCGTGCGTTGTCGAGTATGCGGCTTTCTACAGAGTGCATAGGCGTGTCAGCCGAGTTTGGCTTTCACCATTTCGGCAAGGCTTTCGAGCGACTTGAAATTGCGCGGCGTGACATCGGAGTGTTCGAGCTGCACGCCGTATTTGTCGGAAAGCTTCATCAGGATGGTGGCAATGTCCAGAGAGTCGAGCTCGGGGAAGAGAAACTCAGAGTCGAGGTCAACAAGCGGCAGGGAGTCTTCGAGCAACTCGCGTATTTCTTCTTTCATATCGTGTATATGTGTTTGTTATGTCTTGGAAAAACTTAAGGGTGGTTCTATAAATTACCACCGTAAAACAATCAATGATGGGTTGTCCCCGTCTTGTCATCTTTCGGGCTCTTTTCCGCCCAATTGCTTGCTCGCTCAGTCGCATAGCCCGCTATGCTCCTTCCCTCTCAAACAATTAGGACGCAAAATAGCTCCGAAATCTAACAAGGCTAATTTATAGAACCACCCTCAAAAAATCTTGGGAAGGAAGTCGACGAGGTATTTCCGCCAGTTGTCCCAAGTGTGCGCCCCCTCGCTCTCTGTGTACGTATAGGTGCCGCCCGCCTTGGTGAGGCGCGTGCGAAACTTGTCGAGGAAACGCTTTAAGGGGTCTTTGTTGCCAATGGCAATGTAGTAGAGCTTCGGCGCGGTGGCAAACTGCTGTTGCAGCTTCGTGTCAAGGTCTTTGTACCCCCCCACGTCCTGCAGCCCCTCCGGAAGTTTGCCGGCCAGTTTTTCAAGTTTCTCTCCCGCCTGCTCGATAAGCGAAATGTTGTTTTGCGTAAGCGGAGAGAAAGTCTGCGGGGAGAAAAGCCCCACGTAGTCGAAGAGTGCGGGGTTGTTGGCCGATATGGCCATGGCGTGCATACCGCCCATCGACAGACCCGCTATGGCGCGGTGCGCCTTGTCGCTCTGCGTGCGGTAGCGTTTCTCGATGAACGGCACTACCTCCCCGGGAAAAGCCGCTTCCGTGCGCCCCATCCACGATTCGATGTTCATGTGTTTCGCTTTCCCCGTCATATACGGACTTTCCCCCGGCGCGGCGTCGAGGTTGGCTATCCCGTTAGGCATCACCACTATCATAGGCTTAGCGCGGCCCTGCGCAATCATATTGTCCATTATCTGCGCGAGCCGCCCCATACCGAGCCATGCCATTTCGTCCCCGCCCGTGCCGTGGAGGAGGTAAAGCACGGGGTATCTCTTCTGGCTGTTGGACGCGTACTCCGCCGGCAGGTACACCGAAAGGCGGCGCTGCGGCATGTCCGCATTGAAGGAAGAGGGATACCATACCTGCTCCACCTTTCCGTGCGGCACGGAGAGGTCGCGGTAGAGGTTGCCCGGCGTTCCGTCCACGATGAAATAGCTCAGCGTGTCGTCAATGTCGCGCACCGTGCGCGGGTTGAGCGGGTCGGTGAGGCTTTTGTCATCGGCTATGAAGCGGTAAGTGTACAAGTCCGATGTGAGCGGCTTCGGCGTGGTGTAAGTCCATACGCCGTCTTTCTCTTCCATTTCCGCTTTCTTGGAGACAACCGAGCCCTCAATCTCCACCTCGTCAGTCTCCGTGGCGGGCTTGTAGGTGAAAGTCCAAGTGCCGTCCGCGTTAAGCCGTTGTGCGGAGGCGCAAAAAGGCAGCGCGGCAAGAGCCAATGCGGCAAGCGCGTGCCGCAGCATATTCTGTGTGAACATATCCTTTCAGTTGTTTGGCATTATCCTAATTCAATGAGCGAGAGCTTCACGCCGTCGGGCAGCGGCTCTGCGGGCGCTGAGAAAGCGAAAGCGGCAGCGTGACCGGAGGGACACTGCGCAAGCCAGTCGCGTGCCTCGGCGTGCGAGACAACGCGCAGGTTGGGCGCGACACCCTCGGCGGAGTGGCGCAGCAGCGCGGCAAGCTCTTCGTTGTCCTCAGCCACTGTGACGCTTGTGTGCTGGTGGACAAGGGCGTAGAGCAGCGCAAACTCGCCATAGCCGCTATTGAGAACAAGCACGTTCTCCGGCACGGGGGCAGCAGAGTCCACCCAAGCGGCGTACCCCTTGTACCGTCGCAGCCGTTTTGCCACGCCGGCGGTCACGTCCGCACCCTTGTAGCGGAAGCGGTCCGTCACCAACGGACGGAAGTAGGCGGCTGTTTCCACCTGTGCGGCGAGGCGGGCGTACTCATCCTTGTAGAAGTGGTGGAAAACGCGCGTGCGCTCCACGTATCCGTCACCCCATTCCTTAGAAGAGGGACTTACGCGCGGATAGAAGCGCAGCGTGAGACTTCCGGGAAAGACCTGCCAGCTGTTGCGCGGCAGCACATTGTTGGCGCCGTGCAGTATGGCGGGTATTATGTCCAGCCCCAAAGCCTCAGCCGCAAGGAATGCGCCCTTGTGGAAGCGGCGTATGGAGGAGCGGTCGTTGCGCCCGCCCTCGGCGAATATAACCACGCAGTAGCCCTCGTCGGTGTAGCGTTTCACCATGTCGGGTGTAAGCCCCTCGCCGTCTGCGGGCAGCGTGATATGTCCGCACCAGCGCAGTATGCGCCCCACGATGCGGTTTCTTCCCACGCGCGGATTGGACACAAAGACGAAGTTAGCATCCAGGGCGAGGAAGAGCGAGGGGTCGAGCAGCGACTGGTGGTTGCTCACCACTATGGCGGGGCGGTCGAATGTGACGCCCGAGGGATTTTCTACGCGGTAGGAAACGCCGGGTATGTGGCGCAGGTCAAAGCGGAAGCAAGGGTGCACAAGGAAGCGGCGGAAGCGGCGGCGGTTGTGCTCTGTGGGGCGGCGCAGCACGAAGAGCGTGAAGCCCCAGGCATAGCCAACCAGCAACTGGAAGCCAAACACCAGCGTGGCGAACGCCATCACCAGCAGCGGCCGCAGAGAGAGCGGGCGCGTGCGGAAACGGCCGCTGCTGCGCACAAGCATCTTGAAGATGAGCGGCGGGAAGAGATAGGCCATCAGCACCACGGATAACATGCCCGCAATGGTCACCTGCGCCAGAGAGCGCAGCGCGGGATGGCTCGCCACAATGAGTGTGCCGATGCCGATAAACATAATGAGCGCGGAGATGATGATGGAATGCTTGTAGGAAGCAAGCATCTTGCGGCGGTAGGCGTACTCGTAGCTTGCGCCTTCGGTCATGAAGATGGTGTAGTCGTCACCCTGGCCGAAGATAAAGGTGGCGAGTATCACGTTCACTATGTTGAACTGTATGCCGCATAGCGACATAATGCCCAAAATCCAAAGCCAGCTTATCGCCATAGGCAGGAAGGAGAGCATCGCAAGCTCTATGCTGCCGAAGGAGAGCCAGAGGAAGAAGAAAACGATAAAGCCGCACGCCCAGCCAATGTAGTTGAAGTCGTTGGAGAGATTGTTGGCGATGGCACTGTTCATCCGTTCCACGTCAAAACTGTGCGCTCCGGCCGCGTCGAGCGCTTGCTCGACCTCGGAAATGTGCTTCGCGTCGACGGTGAGCGCGTCCACCACACAAAGTCCGCCTTCCTCGCCCGCGTTGCTGAGCGAGGAAGAGAATACCTCGTCGGTGAGCGGGGCGAAATAGTCAAGCCCTTGCGGCGTGAACTCCCCCTCCCACAGCGTGTGGAAGTCAGAAAAAGCCTCGTCGGAGAAGCCCGCTGCCGTGGCGGCGGTAGTGAGCCGGGCGGGAAGGTCAGCGTGGCGGCGTGTGAAGTCGCGCCACAGCGAAAGGCGGCGCGTTTGTTCGGCGCGGGAAGTGAGGAAGTCGGCGCAGCTTGTGTACGCCTGCACTTTTCCCTCCTTTTGCAGCCGCCCAATCACCGGGCTGAGGCTGCGGCTCTTGTCAAGCGACGCGTCAGTGGTTGTGGCGGAAGAGACGGCGTATACTTTCTGCCCTGTGCCGTTTTTGAGCATTTCGCGCTGGAAATACTCCATGTCCGCCTTTTGCTGCGGCGACATATAATTGATATGCGCCATATTTGCGTCAAACTGCGTGTCGAAGCTGAAATAGCCGAAGACACAGGTGAGCGCAACCACAGTCCACACCAGCCAATGCTTGTTTTCCATTGAGACGCCGCCGAGACGGTCAAGGAGGGTGGAACGGCGGGCGGCGTGCGCCTTGTTGGCCTTGGCAAGGTGAGGGAGGTAAATCAGCACAAAGAGTATTGTGCCCACAAGGAGGAAAGAGGCGAAAAGGCCTAAGTCGCGCAAAGCCACGGACTGCAGCGGTACGAGCGCGAGGAAAGCCCCCACGGTGGTCACGTTGCCCACAAGCAGCGGGGTGACAATTTCGCGCAGAGCCTTGCGCTTGTCGGGCGTGTGCTGGAGATGGGCGATGAAGTGCAGCGGGTAGTTGACTGCAATGCCGATGACCACGGAGGAAATGCCGATGACGATGATGGACACATCGTTGTGCACGAGGCTCAGTCCGCCTACGGCGAAGAGCCAGCCCCAGCCGATGCTCACCACGATGAGCAAGAGATTCCACACGCGGCGGAAGACGATGAAGAGCAGCGCGAGTATCAGCACGAGGGCTATGCTGATGGCCAATATGCTGTCACTCTTTATCTGTTGGGCGTTGCCCACGGCGATGGCAGGGCCGCCAAAGAAATGCACGCTGACAGACGGCACTTGCGCCGTGGCAGTGTCGGCAGCCGTTTGCAGCATGGCGAGCAGCCGCGCGTTGTTGTCGGTCTCGCTGGAGCCGTACGGCGAATCAATCATCACAAACGCGCGGCGCAGGTCGGGCGAGAAAATATATCCGTCCTGTGTCTCATAGTTGAGTTCGCCCCCGCGTTTCTGCAAACGTTGCAGCACGGGCGAGAAGAGCGCGAGCGGGTCGCGCCCGATGGTCATGGAGAGCGTCCCGGCGGTGGGAAGCATCAGCAGTTGCCTGTTGCGCTCCATTTGCTCGGCGGGATAGTCGGGGCGGGAGAGCAGACTGTCTATGCGGGCGTAGTCGCCATCCGTGAGGAAATAAGGCATATTGGCGTAGACAAACGCGGCGGTCTCTTCTATCCGCTCGGCGTTTATTTCCGACGTGATGCCGCGCAGGGTGTGCGCCGTGTCCGCCTCCTGCACTTTCTCCACAAAGATGTCTATGGCCTCTTCCGCCTCTTGCGGGTCGGTGTGCGTAGTGTCGCGGTACTGGAATACGGCAAAGAGGCGGTTTGCGCCCGATATGTCCTGGTAGACAGCCAGCTCTTGGCGGTGCTGCGCGTCAAGCGGCAGGAAGTCGGCTATGTCCTCCTTGTAATGCAAGCGGCTCACCAACAGCGCGAGCAAGGCTGTGAGTACTGCAAACGAGAGGAAGCCCGCCCAAGGGCGGACGCGCAGCGCATTGTAAAGTCTGACGAAGAGCGAGACCATAGAGAAAAGTAGTTTGGCAGGCGGCGGTTTGTGAATTTCCCGCCTGATATATTAAGGTGTGTGGGAAATGGAATGAGCGGGCGGCTATTCCCAAAGCGTTCTCAGCCACGAGAGGAAAGCGGCTTTCCATTGCCGGCACTCGGCAGAGCCTTTTGTCTCCGAAGTGCCGAAGCCGTGTCCGCCGGTGCGGTATTGCAGGTACTTGTGCGGCACGCCCTTCGCCGTGAGAGCAGAGTCGAGCAGCTCGGAGTTTTGGTATTTCACGATAGGGTCGTCCTTGCAGTTGACAAGGAAAACCGGCGGGCAGTCAGCAGGCACGTGAAGCTCGAGCGAAAGCGAGTCGCGCAGCCTTTTATTATGTTTGCGGCTGTCACCAAGCAAGGCACGCCGCGAGCGGCGATGGACGCACGGTGCGGACATCGTCACTACGGGGTAGATTGGCGCAACGAAAGCCGGGCGGTCGGCAGGGGCGAACAATTCGGCGGCAGACATTACGAGATGGCCTCCAGCCGAAAAACCCATAGCCCCTACCCTTTCGGGATTAATCTTCCAATTCGCCGCGCTGTCGCGCACGAGGCGCAGGGCACGGCGCAAGTCGTCCTGTGGTGCGGGATAGCGGCGTCCCTTGAACAAAAGGCGGTAGCCCGTAAGGAAAGCAGGAACGCCCGCAGTGCGGTAATGCAGCACAAGAGCCGAAATGCCGTTTTGGCTCAGCCATTCCCCCACCTCTTTCCCCTCGTGTTGCATATCGTGCCAAAAGTAGCTTCCGCCCGGGCATACCACGATGGCCGGGCAGGAGTCGCCTTGCGCGAGGTAGAGCGTGGCGGTCACGCGGTGGTGGTGGCGCACGCCTTGCCAAATGTTCAGCTTCCGTGGCGCGGACGAACCCAATGCGGGGATGGCGGTCACAATCAAGAGCACGCCGCAGAGTATGTGTCTGAGCAGAGACTTCATTGGGCGGAGGATAAGTCCTTTAAGAGAGAGGAGACGGAAAAGAGTTCGTTGCACGTGACAAGGCTTCCGATAAGCACGCCGAACATACCGTGCATAATCACGTTTTGCCCTGTTTGCAGGAGACCGGGGACGCGGGTGCGGCAAGGTATGCGTCGCGCCATTCCCAGCTGCACGTCTTTCGCCGTGCCGTACATAGAGCCGTCAGCAGTCCCCGTGTAGTCGAGGTAGGTGAGCGGCGTGGAGGTGTAGCAGTGCGCTATTTCGGCGCGCGTGCCGGGACGGTGCTTTTCGAGAGCGGCGAGCAAATTTTCAGTTTTGCGCTCCTTGAAAGCCAGGTAGTCTGCCGGGCGGCATCCTGTCCGTGTCCCCAGCCATTGCTGCACATCCTTGAAATCCATCCGTGCAATCACCACGCCCGACTGAGCGAACTTGGGTCTCGGCTCGTGGCAGAAATGCATATAAAGCAGTCCGCGCGGCCAGTCTTCCGAGGTATAGCCGCTGCAGTCCCACGGCGAGTCGGTAGAGTAGGCGTAGAGATTGTGGTTCATATACGGCACGCGCCCCTCCTTGAAGTGCAGGTAAACGGAGAAGCAGCCCGTAGACTGAGGCAAGGAGTTGATGCGCTTGCGGAAAGCCGGGCGCAGGCGGGGCGACTGCACAAGCTCCAACGTGCGCTGCGGGTGGACATCGGATATCACGTAATCGGCGGCTATATGTTCGCCCCCGTCTGTTTCCACGCCGGTAGCTTCGCCGTCCGTTCCGCAAAGCACGCGTGTCACCTTGCAGCCGAGGCGCACACTGCCCCCGTATTTTTCAATGGTGGCGACAAGCGCTTTGGCGATGCGGTCACTGCCGCCCACTACGCGGTATGCTCCCTGTGAGAGAGAGTCCATAATGAAAGCGTGCGTGGCGAAAGGCGTTTTGCCGCGCTCTCCGGCGTAGAGCGACTGCGTGCCGCCCAGCACAGCGGCGAGGAGTGGGTCGCTTATGGTTTCGGCTATCACCTCGTCGGCGGCACGCAGTTGGTAGCGCGTCAGCAGACCATTGTCTCCTTTTCCCATACGCAGGGAGTGGATAGGCGAGGCGGAGGCGATGGACTCAATGAGGTCGCAGTAGCGCTCGAGGTCGGGGCGGCCAGATGGGAAATGCTCTGTCAGGTGAGCTATGAAGCGTTCGCGTCCGTTGGCAATCTTATATTCTTTCCCGTGCAACGAAACGATGTCGTAGCCGTCAGGGTCAAGCTGCGAGAAAAGCAGAGGGTCGTCTATCTCCAAATGGCGCAGCAGCCCCCGAAGGGTTTGCCCTTTGTCCACGCCGCCCACGAAATGCATACCCGTCTCAAAGCTCGCGCCGTGCCGCTTAAAGCATTGCAGGCAGCCGCCAGCTTGCGCTGACTGCTCAAGCACCACGACAGAAAAGCCGCTCTTTGCGAGCAGCGCGCCACATGAGAGACCGCCGAGGCCGCTTCCTATAATTGCTATCTTTTTAGCTTGGGACATAAAGGGTGTTTGTCTCAAAGTAGTTTTTCCTCCGCGTCACACATTTCGTCGTACTTGCGCACGTACCGTCTGTGCATTTCGGAGGTTTGCTGCCGCAAAGTTCCGAGCTTTTCAAGCTCTGCGAGCGAAACGGGTTTGCCCACCTCTACGGAAATCACGCCGGGATTGAGGTGGTGGCGTCTTTTGGGAAGTACTTTGCCCGTGCCGTAGAGGCACATGGGTAAGATTTCCAGCCCAAGCTCGTGGGCGAGCAGGAAAGCGCCTTTGTGGAAGCGGTGCACGCGGCAGTCAGTAGAGCGTGTGCCTTCGGGGTAGACGGCGACGCTGTACCCCCGCTGTACAAGCGAGCGCAGTTGTGGCAGAATGTGTTCCACGCCTCGGCTTACGGGAAGATATTCGGCATTGCGGATGAGCAGTCCGAAGAACGGACTGTTCCAAACCCAGTCGTTGGTAAGGAATACCACCTTGTCCGTAAAGATAAGCTGGCACATAAGGTCGAGGTGCGACTGGTGGTTGCACACAATGAGACGCGGGCGGGAAAAGTCAGTTCCATCCGCCACATTGCACTTGAAGCGCACGCCCGGTATGCCGTGCTCTATCATGACGAAGCGCGCGTAGCGGTGTATGAGGCGGCGCAGGTGGCTGCGCTTGTTATCCGTCATCTTGCCTGTGTGAATCACAAGCCACACATACGGCATAAAGACGCAGAGCGAGGTGAAAAGGAAGAAAAGCAGCGAGTATGCGGTGCGTCCCGCCATAAGCAGCCACCGCAGCAGCCTCAGCGGCCAGCCGTAGACGAGCGCGCCGATGGTGAGGAACGTGTTGAGCACGCTGATGCGGGCAAAGTCCGGACCGGGGCGGAAATGGCTGACGCGCTCCTCGCGCGGTGGGTAGTAGACCCGTATCGGGATGGAGACAATGGGGGTGCCGTGCCAAGCCGCCCATACCATCAGCTCAAGCTCTGCCTCATAACGCGAGGTGAGAAAACGCAGTCCCGTCAAGTGGCGGAGGGGATAGAGGCGGAAGCCGGTTTGCGTGTCGGGCAGGCGGTGGCCTGTGTGGACACAGAACCAGAAATTGGAGAAAGCATTGGCGAAGCGGCTGCCCCGGCTGCGCTCCGTGCCGTCCATATTCCGCGCTCCGACGATGATGCTGGCAGGATGCTGGCGATTTGCTTCTAAGAAGAGCGGAATGTCGGCAGGAAAATGCTGCCCGTCAGAGTCTATTGTTATGGCATAAGCGAAGCCAAGCTCCATAGCCCGTTTGAAGCCGCTTCTCAGTGCCGCTCCTTTGCCTCGGTTGTGGGAATGGCGAACGATGTCCGCGCCGGAAATTTGCGCCAAGACCTCTGAAGTACTGTCCGTGCTGCCGTCGTCTACCACAATCACGTCAAGGCAATAGCTTAAAGCCCCGTTGACAACGGCGGCGAGGGTGGCAGCGTTGTTGTATGTAGGGACAACAACGCAGATGCCGCGCCGCCTGAACGCCGTTTGCAGCTCAGCCCGTTGGGCATCGGTATATGTTTTCTCCAAGAGGTCTTCTGTCATTGTGCGATGTTGCAGACAAAGGACATCTTTGCCTTTGCTTCTTGCGGGGTTCTCAGTGTGACTTGCGCCTCTGCGCTTTTACCGTCCTCTGCAAGCGTGGTCTTTCCGACAAGACATTCTATCTGTTTGTCGTGTATGGGAGAGACAACAGAGAGGAACTTGGCGTTTTTCACCTCCGAAAGACGCAGAGACTTACCCAACGTGTCCTCGAGAAGCTCCTTGCCAAGCAGGAGCAGGCAAACGCCGGGCGTGACGGGCATACCGGGGAAATGGGCTGCGTATATAGGACAATCGGGCTGCAGCTCCAAGGTGTAGAGCCGTCCGCCGGTAGTGTCCTCAGCTTTCGTTATGTGGTAAAGGTTATTCCTTAGAATCATTGGCGGTAAAGGTGGAGAATTGGTAGACGATGTGCCGTTTCGTGTTGGTGTAAACACTGTCGCCGCGCTCGAAGCCATTGAGTACGGCGGCGAGGTCGCGGCTAAGCACGCGCTTGATATACCATTTGTCGAGCATACTCGCGGCGTGTACTATTTTCGCCTTTTTCGCGCCGGGGCGGTAGGTGAAGTCGAGGGCGGAGATGCCGAACTCGTTGAAGACACAGCCTTTCAGCGTGCCGCCGTCGTCAAGCAAGGCACAGATGCCGCTCATTTCTCCGCGCGGGAAGCTTATTACCGTATTGAGCTTGACCGTCTCTCCTTGCTTTCGCGGCAACAGACTCTGCGCTGAGGCGGAGAAGGAAGCGGCGGCAAACAGCGCGACGGCAGCGAGGCTACTTGACAGAGAAAAGTTGGGCATTAAGAGAGATATTGGTGCGTACGTTGCTCAGTTCGATGACCGTGCGGTCGCCGTTTTTCTCATATAGCTCGACGGCGGAAACCATAGAGCGTTGCTTGTTGAAGCGTACCTTGATGGAGGAGAACATTTGCTTCATGTTTTTCTTCAAGGGCGTGAGCGTGACAATCCACTCCGTCTTGCCGTCGGCAATGGCGGACTTGAAGTCGTTGCCGTCCGTGAGGCACTTGCCCACTACGCTGTTCATCATTATGCGCGTGATTTCCTTGAAAACCTTGCTTTGGCTTACGTCGATGACTTGGCTTTTCTTGTCCTTGTTCATCATCACCTGCGAGCCGCTCAGCACAAACGTGTATGTGTAAGGCGAGGTGTACTGCCAGCGCAGCTTGTTGGGTTGCGCGTAATACATCACGCCTTTGCTGACCATCTTGTCATTGAGCATACGCATGTGCTTTGTCTGCACGAAGTCGCACTGCATTGTGCGTATGCGGGAGGCGGCCGCGTTGATTTGCCGCTTTACGGCGGCTTCGTTCACACGTTGGGCGGTCGCGCCAAGCGCAACGAGCAGGGTGAAAAGGATAGATAGTAAACGCTTCATAGGTTTATGTTTGGGGAAACGGCTTTCCTTGTGCCGCTTTTACTTTGCGATGAGGCAGCAACCGCCTATTATTAATGCTACGCCGAGCCATTTGTGCGCCTCGACCGTCTCATGAAAGAAGACGATGGCAGCCAGCAGACCGAAGACATAGCTGAGGCTAATCATAGGATAGGCAACGCTCAGCGGATAGTGCTTTACAATATACATCCACAGTACCGAGCTTGCGCCGAAGAGTATGCCGCTCATGGCGAATTGCCAGTTGAGCAACGCGCTTGCCCAAAACGCGCTTGACCAAGAGAAAGGGAGCATGCGCGACAAGCCGAACTTGAGGAATACTTGCCCGCACGCCAAAAGCGCGCTCTGCGTCAGAGCCAGTACGATTACTTGCCACATACGGTGAGGAGTATTGCGGTGGAATGGAAATCGGTAGCGAATGGGGCATCATCGCCGAGCAAGTCACGCAGAAGAGGCGTAAGCTCGTCGTGACAACCAACCAACACGCTCCTTGCCTGCCCGGAGCGCAACAACATCCGCGCATCGCGCAGGGCGCACTCCAAGGAACGCGTCCCCTGTGTGTAGGTGGTGTTGTAGCCGTGGCAGTGCGTGCGTATGGCAATGTTGCCGCCGATGGTGTTGTGCGTGCTCAGCATGAAGAGCGTCGGGCTGATGGCGTTCTCTCCCTCGGAGAGCATTTGGCGGAGAATCTTCTCGCTATTGACCGTACAGCCGTAAGCCGTGGCGGTGATGATGGCATCGGGCGTTTCCACCCCGCCCGCTTCAAGAGCTTGCAGGGAGGCGAGCAGCGAGCTTTTCATAAGCCGCCCCATACGCCGCGTTTCCATAGGCTTCACATAGTGCGAGATGGCTTTCAAATCCTCGTCCGTGCTTATCTCTATATGGGCAGCCTCATATATTTCTTCTTCGTAGCAAGCCGGCGTATGCTCTTCCTGTTCCGCTATGGGGGCTGTGGAGAATATGAGCGAACTATCGTTGCCGCCGAAGCCGAAAGAGTTGGACATCACGTGCCGCAGCGAGGCTTTGTCTTTTCCGCTCGTGGGCGTGATGCAGTCTTCGTCTGCATTATGGAAACCTGCGCTGCCGGGGATGAAGCCCTCTTGCATAGCCAATAGGCAGATGACCGCCTCTATGCCGCCCGCCGCGCTCGTGGCGTGTCCGGTCAAGCCTTTGGTGCTTGACACGGGCGGGACGGAATCTCCGAAAATGCGACGAAGTGCCGCACTCTCGCATTGGTCGTTATTGGGCGTGCCAGTGCCGTGCGCATTGACGTAAGAGATATCCTCTGCTTTCAGTCCCGCCGTGCGCAAAGCTTCGTCCATCGCGCGGAAAGCCCCCTCTCCGTCGGGGGACGAGGCTGTTTGGTGGTAGGCGTCGCAGGCGTTGCCGTAGCCAGTGAGATAGGCAAGCGCACGGCATCCGCGACGGTTCGCGTTTTCCTCCTTTTCCAAAACCACAAAAGCCGCGCCCTCGCCGAGGTTCAGTCCGGCGCGGGCAGCGTCAAAGGGACGGCACGGCGCGTGGTCGAGTATCATCAGGGAGTTGAAGCCGTTGAGGTGGAAGCGTGAGAGTGCCTCACTGCCTCCCGCCACGACGATGTCCGCTTGTCCGTCTTTTATGATACGCGCCCCAAGCGAAATGGCATTGGCTGCGGAAGAGCACGCCGTAGAGACCGTGCAAACGTCTCCGAAGAGTTTGCCAAAGTAGCGGGCTACAGTGTCGCTGCAGCTGCCGCAGTCGTGTCCACGGAAATAGCGTGCGTCGTCCTGGGCGTTGTCAAAGGAGGCAAAGTTGTCTTCTGTCACGTCCATCCCGCCGACAGTTGTGCCCAAAATGAGCGAGACACGCAGGGGAAGTTTGCCCCCCTCTTCTATGTGTGCGTGTTGCAGGGCTTGCTTTACGGCGAGAATGCCCATCAAGGCAGTGCGGCTGATAGTTTCGCCCTCTGGGATGGAAAGCATCCGCTTCATCTCCGCGTTGGAGAGCTTCACTTCGCCAACGGGCAGCTCTTTGTGCTCGGTGCGTAAGTAACGCGCGGCGGCTACGCCTGTGCGGCTTTCGCGCAGGGCGTGCAGCACCGTCTGACTGTCGTTGCCGATGGCGGAAACTATGCCGTAGCCTGTGATGGCAATTCCCATTTTCGGAAAACTTTATATAAGGAGTAGAAGTGTCAGCCTCTTTGGCGGCTTGTTATTTCTTCCGGTTCTTTGCGACGTAGTCGGCCATTGTGGCTACGCTCTTGAAGATAGCTTTGCCTTCGGCGGGATTGGCAAATCGGATGCCGTAGCGTCTTTCAAGCATCACGATAAGCTCGAGCGCGTCAATGGAGTCAAGGGCAAGTCCTGTGCCGAAGATTGCGTCGTTCTCGTCTATGTCGGCGGGCGTAAGTTCTTCCAGGTTGAGTACGGAGATGATTTGCTCTTTGAGTTCTTGTATGAGTTCTTCCATATAGAATATATAAGGTGTGTCTGTCTTTATTTTATTTCGTACAGGTGTAAGTCTGCAAGGAAGTGCTCGCCGTCCACGTAGTCAAGCCAACCGGCGATTAGGGTGGATAAGCCCTTGTCGGCGGCGGTGGCTTCAAGGAATTCTTGCATGAGTGCTACGTCGTGGCAGGGAAGCGCGTAATACGTTGTCTCTCCGTGGAGCTTGTTGCGTATGGCTAATTCGCCGGTGACGATATTGGGCAGCGTGTAGACGAAGACAGCGGGACTGGGAAAATAGTCCTCGCTTTGCTCTATCGTGTTCAGGAACTTGCGGTCGGCTTGTATGGAGGAGTTTTTTCCGAAAAGCACAATGGCGCGGTCATCCCGTTCGCAAAACCTTGCCACCCCGTCACACTCGCTCTCGGCTTGCAGCAAAAGCTCAGAGGCTATGAAGCCGAGCCGGCAAAGTCCGTCCATCTTGTAGTATTTCGGGTAGTCGGCAACTCGTTGCTTATATAAAGCGGTAAGCATCTTGTCTCCGCTTTCTTCGTGGCTTATCTCTTTCCCGTCCACAAAGATTGTGTCAGGAGTGAGTTGTACGCGGTGAAGCGTGGAGAGCGTGTGTGTAGCCTTGTGAGTGCTTTGTATGCGGTCATCGGCTGTTGCTTGCGAAAACAAGGCTGCAGCGTTGCATCCGCCGAAGCCGGACAGTGTCTTTATGAAACGTCCGTCCTCTATACGGCGCGTGTTTGCGGAGATGTCCGCCTTGCCCGAAACGCCGAGTTCGGCGAATCCCCTTGTCGCGGGGAGCAAGCCTTTTTCTGCGCAGTGTATGGACACAACGGTTTCAAGCAGTCCGGCTGCGCCGAGCGTATGTCCGAAATACCCTTTCAGTGCATTGGCGGGTGTGGCAGAAAGTCCGGCGCGTTGGAGCGCAATGCTTTCCATTTGGTCATTGAAGAGCGTGGCCGTGCCGTGCAGGTTGACGAAAGAAATGCCGTCCGTTCCGTTCTCTTCGAGCAAGTATTGCAGGCAGCGCGTTTGCCCCTCTGCTTTCTTGGAGGGCGCGACTATGTCGTAAGCGTCATTGCGCACAACCCCGTTGTCTAACCGCCAAGCTCTTCCGTCTGACAGGGGGAAGCGCGAAAGAACGACGGTGACGGCAGCCTCTCCCAGATTTAGCCCCGTGCGTTCCATGTCAAAAGGGCGGCAGGGCGCGGTTGATAGAGCTTTCAGCGACTGGAAACCGGAAACGACGAAGCGCCCTATGTCGTCTGCCCCGCACACAATGGCATGGTCGTGCGTGCCTTGCTGTATGAGCCTTTGTCCTAAGATTAGCGCAGACAAGCCCGAGATGCAGGCATTGCACACTGCGAGGGCGTTCGCCTCTATTCCTATGACCTTGGCTATTTTCTCTGCGGTAAGTCCGGGGGCAACGGCGGCTTCTTCCTCTTTGTCAGCGTACGTGAGACTTTCTATGTTTCCCTTTGTCGTACTGAGGATGAAAACCGTGCGACCTGAGAGCAGGAAGTCTTTAGGAAGTTGCGCCAGGGCTTTTCTTGCGCTTGCCACGGCTTTGCGCTCAAAGAGCGTAAGTCCGTCTTCTGGGGCGAGATTAAGCAATTCGGCTCGCTGCTCTTCGGAGAACACTGAGGCAGTATAGTCCTCCCCCACCCTGCATTCTTTTGCGAGGTGCTGGCACAAGGCGGACTGCCCGTTCAGCACTGCGGAGATGTTTTCCTCCGTGCCGAACCCCAAAGGGGAAAGTATGTTGTCTGCTACAATGTATGCCATCGGGTTGTTGTTGGAGGCGTGCCTCTTTAATCAAATAGTAAAGTATGCCAAGGGAGGCAAAGGCTCTAAGCCTCTTGTCCCCATTTCTCTTTCCATCTTTGGTAGAACTCGGGATTCTCCCAAACGAGCTGGTAGTCCTTGTCTATAAAGACTTGTACGGAGTGGCCGGTTGCGAGGAGGTCGCCGCTTACGCTGTCGCGTATTTCGTAGTCAAACACAATCTTTGCCGCTGCTGTCGGGCGGTAGAAGATGTCAATGCGCGGCTGCATCCCGTAGCGTATGGGGTGTTTGTAGTGGAAGGACAAATCTACCAAAGGGGCGTAATAGCCGTTGGCAAAGATGGTGTTGTACTCCAAGCCGTATTTCTCTCCGAAAGCCTCGCGGGCGTCTTCGAAATAGAGCGGGTAGGAGCCGTGCCAAACCACGTTCATTGAGTCCACTTCGCTGAATCGCACCGAAAAGTTCTTTGAGGCGGAGAGAGCGGGCGTTTGCTTTGTCATTGCGCCCCCTCCTCTTTGACCGCAATCTTTATTTCGCATTGCGCTAAGGTCTCTTCTCCGCTTGTCACGGCGGCGGTGGCGAGCGTCATGCCAAATATCTCTTGCTCTATCTTTACCGAGGTGCGGATGAGTTCGCCCGCGAGCGGCAGACGGACTGCCCGGAAATGGCGCACTGAGCCGATGAAGCCTATCTGTATGCCTTTTTTCAGTATGTATTTGTTGATGTAGCCGATGCGGGCGGCGCACGTCTGTGCGATATTCTCTATCAAGCCCTCTGCGGAAAGTACGCTTTCGCCATCCTTCCCGCTTTTCTCGGCGAAGATGTTGTCGTGGCGTATGCTTGTCTCCGTGGTGGTCTCTTCCGCAGAGTATGCGATGAGTTTCCCAACCATGACAAACGGCTCTTGCTGCGGCAGGAGTGTGTGAATGTCTATGCTGCGGAGAAAGTTTTCCGTCGGGTTTGTTGGGTCTGTCGTCATTTCCAAAAGTCGAAGAAGTTGTACCACTGCTCGGGGTAGCGGCTCAGCATGTGTTCAAGCTGGCTTACATAGCTCTCTGCCAGTTGTCGTGCGCGTTCTTTTGTCGGCGCGTCTTTGTCGTAGTGTAGCGGCGCGACGTAGATGGTATATTCCAAAGAGGAAGTCTTCATCACGTTGACCGAAAGCACGTCAAGGTTGCGTATAGTGGGGACAAGGAACGGTCCGAGCGGAAGCCGTGCTGTGTGTCCCATAAATGTGACCTCTATGCTGCGGGGCGAGCCGAAGATGCGGTCGGCCGGCATACTAACGCATTCGCCGGCGGCGAGGGCGGAGTTTAAGGTGAACAGGTGGCTCATGTCCTCTGCCACGGGTATCAGGCGGATGTTGTCGCGGGAGAGCATCTTGTTGCGCTCTTCCATGACCGTGCCTTTCTCCCCGCCGAACACCAGCGCGTTGAACCGTTTTCGCTCTGCCCGCAGTGTGTAGCCGGCTATTTCGTAATTGCCGATATGCGAGCTCAGTTGCACGAAACTCTCGGGCTTAGCCTCAAGTGCTTTGAAATGCTCGTATCCCTCGACTTTCACGTCGAAGCGGCGGCCGGCATACATTGCAAATTTGTCTATGACCACTTGGCTGAAAAGCCAATGGTTTCGCGCCGTCTTCCAAAGTGCTGCCCGCTTTCCAAGTCCTATGATGTCGCGGAAGTAGCGGAAGATGACTTTGCTGCTCTTGCCAAAAATAAGGCAAGCCGGCACGACAAATATTGCAGTAAAGGCATAAAACACCCGCACATCGGCATGTCGTAGCATTCCGATGAGCTTCCTGTGCATCCAGGCGGTGCCGAAAGTGTCGCCAGCCCATTTGCGTTCTGTCTCAGCCATACGCAGTCTTTGCGGTCCGGGGCTTTGCGGCGTTTAGCCTACTTTGCTTTCTATATAGTCGCAGAAGAGCTTGAAGGTGGTCACGCCCTGCATCTCCTCTGCCTTTATCTTGAAGCCAAAGTCGCGCTCTACGATAACCACGATGTCTACGAAGTCTAGGCTGTCAATGCCCATGTCTTCTTTGAGCTTCGCGTCTTCAAAGATATTCTCCTTCTCAATCTCCAAGTCTTCAAGGAGGAAATTGCGCACTTTCTCTTCAATCTCTTTTCTTTCCATTGGTGTGTCGTATGTGTGTCTGTGCTGTTTGCCAGCGCAAGCTGCCGCGCCTGGCTCTTTTGCCTCTGGGTGCGCGGGCAGCTTGCGGTGCTTTGTTTATGCTTTCTTTATTTCGAGGATTGTGTGCCCCTGTCCTATGCCGTCGTGTATGGCTGTGACTTTCAAGCCAGCCCGTTCCACTTGCCGCAGCATGTCGTCCGAGTGGTACATTTTGCTGTTGCCGTTGGCTATGGCGGTGAAATAGACAGAGGTCATAGTGAGGGCGAGGGCGGCGGCTTCGAAACGTTGCCTGTCCCAAAAGGTCTCCATCACGTATAGCGTGGTGTCGGGGGACATTACCTCTTTTGCCTTGCAGAGTATCTGGTAAATCTGCTCTTCGGAGAAACAGTCAAGGAATTGGCTCATCCATATAGCGTCCCATTTGCCCTGTGGCAGCGCGTTCTCTGTTTGGAGCAAGTTGGTGGCGAATGCGTGGATGCGTTCCGAGCCGGCGTGACCTGCCACATTTTTTTGCATCATCCCAATTTGCCCGGGCAGGTCTACAATAGTGATTTCTACCTCTGGGGCGTGTCCCACGCAGCGGAGGGCAAATTTCCCCGTGTTGCCGCCAATGTCCATCAGGTGGCGCGGTTTCTTGGAGAATACTAAGGACAGTGCCTCGTCAAAGCTGTTGTCTGAGTAGAAATGGTCGAAGTCAAGCCAGCTTTTTTGCACATCGGGTTCGAACTTGGACAGTCCCTCGTACAGTGTCGCCCAGTCGCCGAGTGTTTTCAGCCCTACGGGTTTCCCCTCAAGCAGCGACTCCTCCAAATGGAAAAGCCCGCGATAGTTTACATCGTGGTTAAGTTGTAGGTTGACACGCGTGGCTGGGTCTGTAAGCAAAAACCATCCGGTCTTTGAAAGGGTGAAACGGTCGCTTTCTTGGTCAACGAGCACGGTGCCAATCGAGAGCGAGGCCTCAAGGAGTATCTTTAAGGCATACCGTGTAAGTTGCGTCTTCTCTTGCAACTGGTCTATGGTGAGGCCTTCCTCGCTATCTCTGAGGAGAGAGAGTATTCCAAACTTTACCATCAGCCTTGACACCTGGAAAACGACAGGCGCCCAAGCTATGTATTCAGCTTGTCTTTGCGCTTCTCGGGCAGAGATATTTTCTTTTGTGTACCGTTTGGCTACGTCGGGAAAAAGATGCATCGACCTTCTTTATTTGAGTTTTGCTATTCTTTCGCCAAGAAGTCCGAAAGTTTTGCCGAAGCTTTCGTTGCGCACGAGGTCGCAGTCTTTGCCAAAGTAGTCGCTTATGCTTTGCTTGCCGTCGTAGGTCGTGTCGCTCCAGTCAAACTTTATCGCGGCGGTGGCATTGTCTGCCATGATGCCTTTGGCGTTGGCTTTTCCCGTCACAATCTTGACGGGATTGCCTGCGAAGGAGACAAGGCAAAGCGTGATGGCGAATAGTGCGGTGATAAACCTTTTCATAGTTTTTGGATTTTAGGCTCAGTTGGTGTCTTAGAAATCGAGCGCGTCCTGAGCTTCTATCTGTATGTACAGGTCGTGGTCGGACTCAAACATGAACGCACGGAAGTCGTAAGTGATTTTTGACTCGTCAATGTCCTTTATGTCTTCCGGGTTAGGCTTCTTGTTATGCACGTTCACGGAGCCGAAAGGAGTGTAAACGTCCACGTTTGCCCCCTCGGTGCGTGGATTTATCTTCGCTCCTTTCACTTTGAGCACAACGGGAAGCCCTCTTAGCTTCTTAAGCTTGTTGTCGTCAAACGAGGCAATTTTCTCCCTGCCGTTTGAGGGCACATACGAAGCTCTGCCTATGGTGGAATAAGATCCATCGCCTGTGTCCAGAGCCAAGACCATTTGGAGGATGAGGTACGGCGACTTGTTTTGTATGTAAATGTTGTCTTTTATGTTGAGCTTGGGCGGAATGGTCATCCTTATCACACCCGCCATTTTCTTCTGTGTGCTGTCAGCGGGTGCGGCGGCACTTTCTGTCTGCGCAGCCATAGTGGCGGCGGTGCAGAGCAGAATGCATATAGTGAGAAGTAGCCTTTTCATTCTGGGAGTCTTTATAAGAGGTGTGTACAATGCCGGTGCATGTTCAGTATATCTTGCGCAGCACCAGTGCCGAGTTTGTTCCGCCGAAGCCGAAGGAGTTGCTTAGTACGACGTTCAGCGGGGTTTTTATGGTGCGGGTGGCGAGGTTGAGTTTTTCGGAGTATTCGTCTGGGTTTTCAAAGTTGATGTTGGGGGCGACGAAGCCGTGCTGCATCATTATGAGCGAGTATACGGCTTCCGACGCGCCCGCCATCCAGCATTCGTGTCCCGTCATGCCTTTCGTGGAGCTTATGAGCGCGTGGCGGCCACGGAAAAGGCGGTCGAGGGCGATAGCCTCGTACATGTCGCCTTGGTGGGTGGAGGTGGCGTGCGCGTTGACATAGTCTATGTCGTCCGGCGTGACACCCGCTGCCGCCATAGCGCGGCTCATTGCGGTGACGCTGCCCTCGTCGCTCGGTTCGCTTATGCCGCCGCCGTTGCTTGAAAAGCCGTAGCCGGCCACTTCGGCAATGATGTTGGCGCCGCGTGCCACGGCGTGGTCGTAGTCTTCCAGCACGAGTGCCGCTGCTCCGCCGCTCGGCACAAGTCCGTCGCGGTCTCGGTCGAACGGGCGGCTCGCGTGTGCGGGGTCGTCCATGCGGATAGAGAAAGCACCGAGCGCGTCGAAGGAGGACATGGAGAATTTGTTCACCTCTTGCGCTCCGCCGCACAAAACCATGTCTTGCAGACCTTGGCTTATGAGCATCGCTCCCAGGCCTATGGAATGGCTGCCGCTGGCGCAAGCTGCGCTGATGGTGAAGTTGGCGCCACGGAGATGGAAGATGGTGGAGAGGTTCATATTCACGGTAGAGTTCATCGACTGGAAAATGATTCCGTACCCCATCATTGCGGAGTCGTGCTTCTCTTCCATTACCGTGTGTCCCTCTATTACTGCCTTTGCGGACGAGTCATTGCCGAAGATGCAGCCCACTTCGTTTTGGCGCAGGAATTCGTCGGTCACTCCGGCTGCCTCGAAAGCCTGCTTGCTTGCCATATAGGCGTAGCGGGCTTCTTCGGACATCCCGGCGCGTGTGTGGCGGTCAAGCATTTTCTTTGTGATGACGGGGTCTTCAACAATGCCCGTCAGTGCCGAGCGGTATCCGTATTTCAGGCGTTCGGGGTCGGTGCCGATGCCGCACTTCCCGTTGTAGAGCGACTCTTTCACCGTAGCCACGTCCGTGCCGAGGCACGACCATATGCCCATTCCCGTTATCACTACCCTGCGTTCCATCTTTGTCGTGTGTCGTGGTCTTTTGTTTTTTCTCTTTCGAAATATTGTGGGTGTGCCAGCTTACCAATCAATGGAAACGCCCAACTGCACGCCGCCACAGTTCTCCTTTTCCGTGTAAGTGTTTGTCCAAGTACGGGTTTTGGGGTAGCCTTTGTAGTAGTAGCTCTCGTAGTGGTACTCTGTATATGTGCTCTTTACCAATTGCGCTACATAGCCGAGGCGCACGCTGATGCCTGCGTTGCTGTGCCCGAAGTAGAAGTGGCAGCCTACGGACGGGTTGCAGTATAAGCCTGTCGCGTTGATTGCGCTGTATCCTATCTTCATATCGATGAAAGGCGAGGCGTTGCGGCGGTAAGCCTTGTGAAACTCTAAGCGCATTTGGGCGAATACGGGCATGCTGAAAATGTCGTCGTCTATCCAGTAGTCGAAACCCAAGCCTGCGCCGAGGAAGAAGTACGGCGTTATCTGGCATCCGTGGGACATAGTGAGTCCTACGCGGTCTTCACAGCACTCGCCCACACCGAAAACGTAGCTTTCCTCTAAGAATCCGCGGTAGCGCGGGGCGCGGTCGTAGCCATAGGTGTCTTTACTGTTTAATATCTTGCTGTAAGCATTGGCGTCTGTCGTCTGTGCGTTTGCACAAGCGAGGCTTGCGGCGAGGAGTGCCGCCATAAGGCAGAATTTCTTTATTCCCATTGTTCGTGTTTTTGTATGAATGTGTTTCTTGCTTTGTAGTCGCAGTTTATGTGTACAGCCCGCCGTTGATGCCTATCACTTGTCCGGTGATGTAGGCAGCGTCGTCCGATGCGAGGAAGGCCACCAGCGCAGCCACTTCTTCGGGGCGGCCGAAGCGTCCGGCGGGGACGAGCTTTACAAGGTCGTCCTTGGGCAGGTCGCTTGTCATATCCGTGTCGATGAAGCCCGGGGCTACCGCGTTCACGGTCACGCTTCTTGGCGCAACTTCCTGGGCGAGGGCTTTTGTCGCGCCTATCAGGGCCGCTTTCGCCGCGCTGTAGTTTACTTGTCCCGACATGCCTTTCAGTCCGGAAAGCGAGGACATATTTATAATGCGTCCGCCGCGCTTGCGGGGCATCATGTGGCGGAGCAGCCGCCTCGTGATGTAGAAGAAGCCGTTGAGGTTCACGTCCAATACGGCGTGCCAGTCTTTTTCGGGCATCATAAATAGCACGTTGTCTCGGCGGAATCCGGCGTTGTTCACCAAGACAGATATGTACTCTGACGGGTGCGCCGTTTCCCATTGGTCGAGGGCGCGGTCGGTCTCTTCGGGCGAGGCAACGTCAAAGGGCAGCAGTTCGGCTTTGCCGCCGTTTGCCTCAATCTCCGCTTTCACGCTCTCTGCGCTTGCCGTGTTGGAGCGGTAGTTTATGATGACTGCGTATTCGCGTGCGAGCCGCAGTGCTATGGCTTTCCCTATTCCGCGGGACGCGCCGGTCACGAGAGCGTATTTCATAGTGTCTGGGCTGTTCCGTTTTCTCCTCCGTTATGAGGTTTTATGCCTATGCAAATATATTAAAATCTTATCGGGAGGGGGTAATTTGTGTTAATCGCTAAATTCTTTCCGGTACACGTTGGTTTTTCTCAGTTCGTACCCTTGTGCCGCGTAAAGGAGATTGGCTTGCACGCGGTCGGGGCGTGAGGTGAGATTGATGCTCTTGGCGTGCGAGATACGTGCTTCTTTTTCAAGGTGAAGCAGCAGCTGCTTGGCGTACCCTCGTCCCCTGCTTGTTTTGTCCACCACGACGTCTTCCACCCACGCTTTTACTCCGGTGGGGGACAGCGTGAGGCAGAGCGTGCCCATGGCGCAGCGATTCCCCTCTTCGTCGGAAAGAATGAAGAGACGGGTTTGCGGGTTGGCCAGTATGGCTCGGAATGTGTCCTCTGTCAAAGGTTCGGCGGCGGAAGAGAGTTGCGGGAGCAATTTGTTTACTGCGGCGAGAGCCTCGGCAGAAAACGTTTTCACTTGCTCAATGTGGCCTTGGTTGAGTCGCCCCAGCAGCTCTTTCATCGTGAGGTGCAGCGTGGGGTGCACAAGCTCGGGAGCTATCTCGCAGAGCGGCTCGAGCACGAAGCGCCGCAGGTGCAGGCGCGGGTGCGGCAGCGTAAGCGTGTCATTCGCGCACACTACCTCGTCGAGCAGCAGTATGTCGATGTCTATCGTGCGGTCGGCGTATCCCTCGGCGTGGTTGTCCCTCCGCCGTCCCAGCTCGCTCTCTATGTCGTGTATCGCGGCGAGCAGCTCGTCCGGCTCTTCTTGCGTGGAGAAGAGGGCGGCGGCGTTAAGGAAGAGGTTTGGGGAGGAAAATCCCCAAGGCCGTGTTTCGTAAAAGGGAGAGTAGGCCGATAAAGTCCCGATGCGCTCCGAGAGTAGTTGGAGCGCATCGTGCAGGTTCTTTTCCCGGTCTCCGAGATTAGAGCCTAAGGACAAATAAAGGGCGTGCTGCATTCTGCGTGCGGCTTAGTCTACAATGAGCATCACGTCTCCGTAAGGGCCGAAACGGTAGTCGCCGTGCTCGAGCGCCACCTCGTATGCGTGCATCGTGTTTTCATATCCTCCGAAAGCCGAGGTGAGCATCAGCAGCGTGGAATAGGGCAGGTGGAAGTTGGACAGCATGGCGTCCGCCACTTGGAATTCGTAGGGCGGGAAGATAAACTTGTTGGTCCATCCCTCGTAGGGCTTGATGCGGTGGTTGGTGCCGCAGGACGCTTCGAGCGCGCGTTGCACCGTCGTGCCCACAGCCACAACCTTGTGGCCGCTGTCCTTGGCGCGGTTGACCGCCTCGCAGCACTCCTCTTCCACAAACATCTGCTCGGAGTCCATTTTGTGCTTGGTGAGGTCTTCCACGTCCGTGTTGCGGAAGTTGCCCAAGCCGCAGTGCAGTGTGATAAATGCCGTGTCTATGCCCTTTATCTCCATGCGCTTCATCATCTCGCGGGAGAAGTGCAGACCGGCGGTAGGCGCGGTCACGGCTCCTTCGTGCTTGGCGAAGATGCACTGGAAGCGCTCGAGGTCCTCAGGCTCGCTCTCGCGTCCCACGAAGCGGGGCAGCGGGGCTTCGCCCAGGGCGTAGAGTGCCTTCTTGAACTCGTCGTGGTCGCCGTCGTAGAGGAAGCGCAGCGTGCGGCCGCGGCTGGTGGTGTTGTCTATAACCTCGGCCACGATGGCGTTGTCTTCGCCGAAGTAGAGCTTGTTGCCTATACGTATCTTGCGGGCGGGGTCGACAAGCACGTCCCAAAGGCGTAGCTCCTCGTTTAGCTCACGCAGGAGAAACACCTCTATCCTCGCGCCGGTCTTCTCCTTGTTGCCGTAAAGGCGGGCGGGGAACACCTTTGTGTCATTGAAGACGAAGACGTCGTGCTCGTCATACATGCCAAGTATGTCCTTGAACATGGCGTGCTCTATTTCCCCCGTCTTGCGGTGGAGTATCATCATGCGGCTCTCGTCGCGGTGAAGCGTGGGGTATTTGGCTATCCGTTCTTCGGGAAGGTCGTATTTGAATTGGGAGAGTTTCATCGTTTGCTGTATTTTCCTTGTTTTCGTGCGTGTGTCGTGTGCGCTGGGCTATGAATTGGTTAGGCTTTGTTCGAAGCTTTCCAGCGTGAAGCAGTCTTCGAGGCGGTAGTCCCCCACCCTTGTGCGCCGCAGCGCGGTGAGGTGCGCGCCGTTTTGGAGCGCTTCGCCTATGTCGCGTGCGAGGGCTCGTATGTATGTGCCTTTCGAGCATACCACGCGGATGGTTATCTCGTCTTTTGCGAGGTCGCAGGCGGTGAGTTCTATTTCGTCTATGCGCAGCGGCTTGGCTTTGAGCTCCACTTCTTCCGCTTTACCCTTTCGGGCGAGGTCGTAGGCGCGTTTGCCCTCAACCTTGCAAGCGGAGTAGACGGGCGGCACTTGCATTATTTCGCCGACGAAAGTTTGCAGCACGCGGCGCACTTCGGCTTCCGTGATGTGGTCTGTGGGGAAAGTGCGGTCCACGGGGTGCTCGAGGTCGTAGCTTGGCGTGGTGGCTCCGAGGCGCAGGGTGGCGATGTACTCTTTCACGCCGCTTTGCAGCTGCTCTATGGCTTTTGTGGCGCGTCCCGTGCATACCACCATCACGCCCGTGGCGAGCGGGTCGAGCGTGCCGGCGTGTCCTACTTTTATCTTGCGTCCGCCCATGGCGCGGGTAAGCAGCCAGCGCACTTTTGAGACGAGCTGAAACGACGTGAGTCCGAGCGGCTTGTCGAAAGCCAGCACGCAGGCGGGCGGGGGCGTGTCCTCGCTCCCCTCTCCCCTGCCCTTTCGGCACGCGCCGAGGTGCGCCGTGAAGGTATCAAACGTTTCCTCGCGCAGAGGGTCGCCTTGGGCGGGCGGTAAGAGCCGTGTGATGGTTGTTTCCTTGTTTTCCGCCATCTTGTATGGTTAGGTTCTTGCCTTATGCGGGGTTAGAGGAGGTGCGACACAAAGGAGTACACCGTGTGCCATGCGCCGGTGACGAAGCTGGCTACGGAGGGCCAGAGACCCGCAAGGGTCACCACGCCCGCTATCAGGCAGTAGTAGGCAAAATAGATAAGCTTGCCTTTGCGCACAATGTCTATCATCCATTTGCAGGCGGCGCAGCCGGAGATGAAGGCGGCGACGAAGCCCACAACGAGGGGCGCGGTGTCGATGCCGCCCGCAAGCTCCTCGCCTTTCGCTATTTTGAGAATGTCAAGCAAAGCCTCTCCGAGTATGGGCGGTATGACCATAAGGAAGGAGAACTGCGCCATGTTCTCTTTCTTGTTGCCGAGCAGGAGGCCGGTGGCGATGGTTGTGCCCGAGCGGCTAAGTCCGGGCAGCACGGCCACGGCTTGAGACAGACCTATGATAAAGGCGTGCAGCAGCGAAATCTCCTTGCGCTCGCGGGGCTTTGCATAGTAGGAGAAGGTGAGAAGCGCGGCGGTGACCACGAGGCATACGCCCACGACCGTGAGACCCGCGCCGAAGACGGCTTCCACTTTGTCCTTGAAGAAGACACCGACAATGCCGATGGGTATCATAGACGCAATGATGTTGAGCGTATAGCGCTGGTCGGCGTTGAGGCGCTGGAGACCCTTCCCGTCCGCGTTGAGGGGGGAGAAAGTGCCTTTCAGTATTTTGCCAATCTCGTTGCCCAGCACCACGATGGTGCTAAGCACCGTTGCCACGTGCACGGCGATGGTGAAGGTCATGTTCTGCTCGCCGTCCACCCCGAAGAGCGAGGAGGCTATGGCAAGGTGTCCGCTGCTGCTTACGGGGAGGTATTCGGTGAGGCCTTGCAGCAGGCCCATCAGCAGGGCTTCAATAGAGTTCATTGGTTAGTGTGTTAGGAGTTATGCCTATTTCGGCGTTGGGGAAATCAGTCCTCGGCGGCGTCGCATGCGCCTTTCTTCTTGCAAGGGCGGTAGAGTATGGCCACTATCATAAAGAGATAGCCGAAGAGGCATACTGCGGGTGCTACCTTGATGTGGCGGGCGTCGAAAATGGCGGGGTTGAACGTGGTCTCGTCCGAGCCGCTGCCCGACATGAGTATCATGCCGATGATTACCGCCGCCATGCCGATAGCGAGCAGCACGAAGTTGGTGCGTCCGAATGCGAATACGCTTTTCTTAGGCGTTTGTTTTTGCGTCTGCATATATTTGTTTCTTTGAATTGGCTTGTTTTCCGTTTTCCCTCTTCCCTTGCGCGAGGCGTGCCGCCTGCGGTTCAGCGCAGGTAGATGCTTCCGGCGTTCATCTTCAAGTAGCGGTTTACCGACACGGAGGCGCACAGCGTGGTGAGCAGCAGGCCGCAAACGGCGATGGTGCCGAGGGTCGCCGCCCAGACGTAGGGGGTGATGAGCGTGTTGATGTAAATGTTGCCCGCTCCTGCCTCAAATTGCAGGAAATAGAGCGCTGCGCTGAGCAGTCCGCCGGAGATGATGACGGAGACGAGCCCTATGCGCAGGGCTTCAAACAGGAAGGGGCGGCGTATGAAGCTCCATTTCGCGCCGACGAGCTTCATCGTGTGTATGCTGTACCGGCGGGAGTAGACGCTAAGGCGCACAGTGTTGCTGATGAGTGAGAAAGACACTACGGCCAGCAATGCCGCTACGGCCAGAAGACCGCCTCCCACGGCGGGGATTGTGCGGTCTATCCCTTCCATTATGTCGCGGGGGTAGTTGACGTCGGTCACGCCGGTGACAGAGCGCATTTGCTTCTCGTAGCGTTGGAGGCTGTCGAGGTTGGCGTACTCGGCGCGGAGGTAAACCTCAAACTCGGCGGGGATGGGGCTTGCGCCCAAAAATTCGCCCATGTCGCCTTTCAGCGCTTCGTTCATTTCGCGCGTTCCGCGCTCCTTTGAAATGTAGTTGACGCGGCGGGCGTAGGGTGCTGAGCGCAACTGGCTTTGGGCTTGCAGCAGCTGCGCGTTGGTGATGCTGTCGCTGAGCGTTAGCTCCACGGTCAGCCCTTCGCGGAGCTGCCGGCTGAAATTGCCGCATATCATGACGAAAGATACCACTACGCCGAGCAGTACAAGCACCAAGGTGATGCTGATGCAGGTGGTGACTATGCTGAAGCGGCCAGCCCGCCGTTTTTTCTTGTTTTTCGCAGCCATGTTTTCCCCGTTTCGCGTTTGATTGTCCGCGCCCCTGTCTTTGTAGGGGCGCAATGACGCTAAAATCGTACAAAAATACAACTAAAACCCGCTTGGCCGTTTACTCTTTCGCCAGTTTAACTGTTTTTCTGCCTTTTTTCGGATATGCGGAAGCCGTCACCTATGTGCTTTTTCTGCTCCCCGCCGTGCAATGTTTGCCCATGCTGCGGGTTTTTAAGGGGAATTTCTGAGAATAAAACTACTATGAACTTAACTGGAAAGACTGGCGCGGCGGCTTTCGCGCTTTTGATGGGTCTCGGCGGCGCAGTGTCGCTTTCTTCTTGCTATCGCACGCAGCTTATTGACGGCACAACCGCAGCTACGGCGAAGACGGGCAAGAGCGTGGCGTATGAGGAGGCGAAGCGTTATTTCGTACGCAACGATGTGGAGACTTTTGGCACATTCGTGATTAAGGACCAGACGGCTTTTGACGCTATGTTCGGCGCGGCGGCGGTGATGGGCAAGGACGGCATTCCCACAAAGATAGACTTCTCCCGCCAGGCGGTGCTGGCTGTGACCGGTGCGCCCGTGAAGGAGAATGTCGAGTTTCAGCCTGTCAGCGTGACGGACAAGGACGGAAAGCTCATGGTGGCTTACCGCCGCAAGTCTAACGGGGAGCTTACTTATTCCATAACCCCTTGTATGCTGCTCGTGGTGAAGAAGAGCTGCGTGGATAACGGGGTAGAGTGGGAGGTCGTGAAGTAGGCGGCAGAGAAATATAGGGAGGTTCTGTTTTCCTATAAGGGTGGTTCTATAAATTAGCTTTGCATTTCAAAACGTGCGGTAGTAGTCTATAGAAACACCCTTGTGTTTTACGAAAGCAAACGGGTCTGCGCGGCTGCGAAGCACGTGCGGACTCGTTTTGTCTTTATCTGTATTCCGTGGAAACGCATCTTTTGTCCTTATCCCTCGTTTTCGCCAATTTTTTCTGTGTTTACCCTGACAACATCTATGGTTTTTGTGCGCGTTTCTATGTCAAAAAAAGTGCAGGAATCTTGAGGGATTTTCCGCCCCCTTTTTGCGCCTTTTTGGGGCGTTTTGCCGGACTGAATTTTTTATGTAAGTTTAACTATAAGACTTAGCCCAGTCGTAGACGGAAAGTAATTTCGTGGCGTTGAAATGTACATTGTCGCCACGGGAATAGGCTTTGTAGCTACGGGAATACTTGGAGTTTTTCCTGCATGTACATACCGGCGGCGCTATATGTACATATTCAAGCCTCGTAACTTGCTGATAGTCAATGCTGCAAAAGAGGGGATACGCACGCGGTGCATATCCCCTCTTTTCTCTACACAAAGATAATACATTTTTCTCCGTTTTCCAAATCGTCATTAACTCTTTTTATAAAATCAGAAGGCGGGATTTCTGCCTTTCTGAGGGTTTTCCCCGGGCGGCAGACGGAAAAATTTATTGGGTGTCGCCGTTTGGGATATGGCAAGTTTTTGACGGTCGGGAAAAGGGCGTTTGTGGGTGTCGTGGACTTAGGTTTTCCTGTCAATGTCTTTGGCGGCGCACGCTGTATCCGCCGCCGCGGCTGGACGAGGAAGAGGTCTTGGGCTTAGTGGCCTTAGGCGTCTTCGTCTTTGCAGTCTTTGTCTTGGCGGGCGAGCTGCTCTTCGTGCTGCTGCTCTTTACGGAAGAAGACGAGCGGCGCGAGGGAGCGGAGGTGCGGCGCGTCGTGGTGCGGCTTGCCTTGCCCGCTTTTGCGAGCGAGTCCGCCGCGGCTTGCTCGAGCGAGTCGGCGCGGAGACGGGCGTAATAGGCGCTGTCGCGTCCCCAAACGTGCTCCTGCACGTCGGTGAGCTGCTTCTCGATGCGAGCCTGCTCGCGCTTCATGGCGGAGTCGTCAGGGCAGTAGTTGGAAAGCAGGCGGTCCTGCAGGTTAACGGCTTTGTACACGTCTCCCTCGTAGCAGTGCATAGTGAAGAAGTCGTCCGCGGAGAGCGTGGCGGCGTTGTTCAGCGAGCTGCCCATAAGCATCAGCTTGCCGAGATAGGGTGCGGCGTCGGACATCTTGACCCAGAACATAGGGTACTGCGAAAGCTCGCCGCCGAAATCGCTGTCGCCGCGCTTGAGCACGGGGCAGAGGGCCGTAACCTGCGTGCGGAAGGAGGCGGTGTGCTGGTCGTAGTAGCTGCTCTCTTTTATGAAGTAGGCTTTTACCTCATCGGAGGGAAGGTCGGCATCGTTCACGCGGAACTTGCCGTCTTTCTCTTCGTAGAAGATATGGTAGCGGTCCATGATGTCCTTTGCCTTGACCACATTCTTCTCTGTGAAATTCTCGTTGCCGTCAAGCTTGTAGTCGTAGGCCTTTACCTGTCCGCGCATAATCAGGCGGAAAAGGTAGGTGAAAAGGTTCATACGGCCGTCTTGCGGCGTGACGGGGTAGTAGAGCACGGCGTTGGCGTCCTTTGTGAGGTCGAGCGTGCGGTAGAGGTCACGCCGCCACGGCGCGTCCCCGGGCATTGTCTGCGCCGTGGGGAACTGGCGGTACGCCGAGCCTTGCTGGGCTGTCTCCTGCTGCTTTGCCGCTTGCTCGGCGCGGCGGCGCGGCGGCTGTGCCACGGCCGTGAGCGTGAAGGCGAGGCAGAGCAGCACTTGCAGCGTGCGGCGTGTATGGTATGCTTGGGACTTCATATTTTCGGTGAATGTGTGTTTCGTGTCTTGTGTGCGGGATGCGGGCGTATTTTAGTTTACTATTACCTGCACCGCACCGTTAAGCGTGCGCGTCAGTCCGTCGGGACCTACGGCTTTCACGTTGACGATGAAGAAGCGCTGCCCGCGGCGCAGCTCGCGCATAAGGTTGCGCTGGTTTTCCGTAAAGTTGCTTCCGGCGGACGGCTCGGGACGCAGGTTGCCCATACGGTCGGCAAAGACGGTCTCAAAGCTGATTACGCGGAAAGGTATGTTGAGCAGTCCGTCGTCTATCGCCGCGCCCACGCCGGGGGCGGAGATGATGGAGCCCTTGGCGACTTTTCCGCCTTTGAAGCGGTCTGAGCCGATGGTGACGTATGCGGTGGGGTCGGGGAGCTTGCGCACTTGGAAAGTGAACGAGCCCATGCTCTGCTGCTTGCCGTTGACCGTTCCGGTAACGTTGAACGTGACGTTGCTGCCCACGGTGGCGGGGCGTGCCACGTATTTTCCCGCGCCGGTTGAGCGCAGTGTGCCGCCCGTCATAGAGAGCTGCACTTGCGTGTTGGGGATGCCCGACGCGCTCACGCTGATGGGGTTGTCAAAGCCCGCGTAAAGCACATTCATCAGGTCGGCCGCCACGGTGGCGCCTTGCGGCGGTGCGATGACGTTGTATTTCTGGGTGAAGGGGCGGCGGATGATGTCGCCTGCGGCGTTGGGCATCAGTATGTAGCCGGAGAAGCTGTACTGTCCCGGGCTGCCTACGGTGAAGTTGTAGCTTCCGTCGGCTTGTATGCGGCGGCCGTTGACGTATATCTCGGGGCGCTGCGTGGTGTCCACCGCCGCCATGAAGATGTGCGAGCGGAAGGTCTCGCCGGGGTAAAGGGTCGTGGCCTCAGCCGAAACATATGCGTTGAGCTGGTTTACGCGGATGTCCTTCACGTCTATATTGGCCAAGAGCGAGTGAATAACCTCGTTCTCCGCCTTGCGCACGTCGCTCTGCAGCTTGGCGAGCATGGTGACGGCGGCGATGGAGGGCATTTCCTCAAACATATACTGCTGCCAGTTCTTCCCAATGTTGTCCTCGGTCTTGGGTACGTCGGTGGAGAGATTGGAAGCGATGATGGCTTTCTCGCGCGGGTCGCTCGTCATAGAGAGAATAAGCTTCCTGAACGAAACCAGCTCATCGTAAAGCTTCTTTCCCTGCCCTTTGGCGGGGGCAAGCATCACGCGGCTGGCCGCTTCAAGGTTTTCCTTGTCGTGCAAGTTGTCCGGGTCGCCGTTCTTCCCGTCAGCCTCCCGCGCAATGGCGAGGCGCAGCTGTCCCGCGAAGTTGTAAAGCTCGTCGCTGGCTCGTTTTACGGCCATGGCCTTTTCGTACCAGGGCTTCACCTTAGCGGGGTTGCTCTCGTACTGTGCCTTGAAGTCATCGTATATGGCCTTGTTCTCCTCGTTGGCGTTGTCTATGGTGCGCTTGAGGCTGTCCCCGATGAGGGTAAAGCCTTTCAGCACGTCGCTCGACACGTTCAGCGCCAGCATAGCCATCAGTACGATGTACATCAGGTTAATCATCTTTTGGCGCGGGGAGACGGGCCTTTTCTTTACAGCGGACATTCTCTGTGTGAAATCTTTGTTCGTGTTTGTCCCTTAGGATGCTTTTGCCCATTCTTGGGCGCAAACGCGGGGAACGCGCGTCCTCAGTGCGTTGCCCTGTGCTATGCGGCGCTTGCAGCCCTTTGGGGGCGTGCCTTGCCGGGGGCGGGGCGGGCTTTCCTGAGAGCCTTTTCTTGCAGGCGTGTGCCTTACTCGCCGGAAAGCGGCTTCTGCGGCGCTGCGCCTTGTTGTATGTTGACGCTCAGAGCCTGTATCATGCGCCCGTACACTTGGTTGAGTTCCTCTATGCGGTGGGCGAGGCTGCGCGTCTGCTCGTTTATCTTCTCTATTGTGCCTACTTGCTGGCTGATGCTCTTGAAGTGGAGGTCGTAGGTCTTGTTGATAGCGGTGAGCGTGCGGTTGAGCTCCGCCATCTCCTCGCTGTCGCGTGCGAGACGCCCGCTTTGCTCGTCCACCTTCTGGAAGGTTTCGGAGAGAATGCGCAGTTTCTCTATATAAGTCTGCGTGGCTTCCTCCATCTCCGGCGAGAGGGCGGCCTGTGCGCGGCGCAAGAGTTCGTCGTTGGCAAGGCGTATGATTTCGGCAAGGCGTTTTGCCTCGTTTTCGAAAGGCTCAGCGCCTTCTGCGGCTGTGGCTGCAATGGCAGCGCGTGCGGCTTCTGCGGCAGAGAGCGTTTGGGATGTGCCGTCGGCCGAGGCTTGAGGCGCGGGCTGTGCGGTGGCAGACGCCGTGTGGGTGCTGCCGGAGACAGACTGCCCGCCGGGGAAGCCGATGATGACCGTGCCGCCGCCGTTCTGCACGGGCGCGCCTTGTGCAGCACCGTTTTGCGCGCCCGCTCCTTGCGGCGCTGCGACTTGTGCCGGCGTTTGCTGCGCGGCGGGTTGCGCTGTCGCTCCCTGTGCGGGTGCGCCTTGCACGGCCGGGCCTTGGAACACGACACCCTGCGCCGCTGCGGTCTGCGCCGGGGCTGCTTGTGCCGCGTCTTCGGCCGTTTTCTCTTCCTCGTCATCGGTGAGTCCGAGACGCGCGGCTATTTCCTCGTCGGTCTCATAATCGTGCGGAAGCTCCTTGCCTATTTCGTTTTTGTCGAACGGGCGGTCAAACGCCGACAGGAAGAAGACGACGACCTCCGTGCCCATACCTATGAAGAGCATAAAGTTGCCGCCCGGAAGGTGGGTGAGCTTGAAGAGCGCGCCGAGAATCACGATAGACGCGCCCCAAGAGTATGCGTAGTTGAGGAAAGTCTGGCCCGGCACGCTGTCCATCCAGTGCTGCAGGCGTATAACGAGGTTGATTTTTGCGGACATAGTGATTGTGTGCTATGGTGTCGCGGCGGGCTCTTAGTGTGCCTATGCCGCGTGGTTGTTCTTTTGAGGGCGGTGGCGTGCAGCCTTATTTGCGCTTGCCGGAAGACGTGGCGCTTGTGGTGGTGGCCTTTGAGCGCACGCAGCGGAAGCCTATGTAAGAGCGCGGCTGGTTTTGGTATTCCCACGTGCGCCAAGCCGAGCGTATGTACGACATGGGGTCTTTCCACGAGCCGCCGCGCACGCTCTTCCGTTTGAGCATATAGGGGTCTTCCTTAGCGGCGTCGTAGGAAAGCTGCGGGTTGAGGTCGGCCATGGCATCGACGCCCGCCTCCGTGTAAACGGTGCTTGTCCATTCAGCCACGTTGCCGGCCATGTCGAAAAGCCCGTTGGAGTTAGCTCCATAGATGCCGGTGCGCGAGGTTATGAGGTTGCCGTCGTCGGTATAGTTTCCCTTGTCCGGCTTAAAGTTGGCGAAGAAGCAGCCCTCTTTGCTCTTGGCTTCAAGTCCTTGCCAAGGGTAGGGGTTTCCCTCTTTGCCGCGTGCGGCGTACTCCCATTCTATCTCAGTCGGCAGGCGGTAGCGCTGTATGTAGCGGGCTTGCGCGCCCATTCCGGCGAGGAGGTAGTTGGTGCGCCAAGCGCAGAAGGCCTTGGCCTGCTCCCACGTCACGCCAACAACGGGGTAGTCGTTGTAGGCGGCGGAGGAGAAGTAGAGCTTCATATAAGGCTCGTTGTTGGCATTGGGAAAGTCGTTCACCCAACAGGTCGTGTCGGGATAAACCCGCACTATGTAGGTATTGAGGAAGTCATAGAGGCTGGAGAGCGGGCGCTCGATGGTCTGCGTCACTATTTCCCCGTTGTCGTCCACGTAGGCGGTGTCTTTCGAAATCATTATCACTTCGTCGGGGTCGGCGGGGTGGTCGGTGTCGAGCGAGCGCTCGCGCCAGTCAAGGCGGTACTTGCGCAGCGCGGCCTTTTCGTAGTCGAAGACTTCGTAACGGTAGGTCAGCTGCTTCGTGTCGAGCATCTTCGTCCCGTCAATGGGGTGGGTGGTGTAAACGCTGTTGAGCGCGCGCTCCTGGTCTTCGCTCGGCTTGCGCCAGGGTATAGGCTTCGTCCAATTAAGGTGCGGCTTCACGGGGTCGCCGTTGCGGTCCACCTCAATCTTGTAAGTCTCGTCGCCCCCGTAGGAAGGGTCGGCAAGACGCTCGCGGATGATGCTGTCACGCACCCAAGTGACAAACTGCCGGTACATGGAGTTTGTCACCTCGGTCTGGTCCATCCAGAAGCCGTCGACCGATATCTCTTTGGAGGGTGTCACTGTCCCCCAAAGGGAGTCCTGCTGCTCGAGGCCTACTTTGAGGAAGCCGCGTTTCACTTCCACCATGCCGTAGGGCGCGGGCTCGTTGAAAGAGGATGACTTCTGCCCCGTCACTTCGCCGCCGCTCTGCATGGCGCGGCTGCTTCCCATGCAGGAGGCAAGCAGGCCGGTGACGGCCAGTAGGGAGAGTATTGCTAAAAATGATTTTTTCATCGTGTCAGTGTGCCGAATTGGGGTGTCTCTGTGCCGAATAGAGGGCGTCTTTGTGCGTCTCCGCAAGTTTTCGTCATAGCCATCTCACGCTGCGGTGGGCGTTCTTCCCGCGCTTGCTAAGGTTAAGGTCAAGGCGGTAGCCGATGGTGACCTCATGCTGCCCTGCGCCTATGCCCATGCCCGAGGTGTTGGCTTCATAGCAGTACCCAAGCTCCACGCCGTGGAACATGCCGCCGAGGAAGACGGCGACCGAGTGCTGCGGGCTATAGTTGACGCCGCCGTAGAGCTGTCTCTTCTGGTAGGCGTAGCGCAGGCGTGCCGTGATGTCCGAGCGAAGTGCCTTGCCGTCGTAGCGCAGCATGACAGACGGGCATATAGTGAATAACGGACTGCGCAGTCGTATATTGTATCCGGCGGTGAAATTGTAAAGTGGGCGTACTTGGTACTCGTTGGTCTCTCCGAGGTAAATCTTGGGCGAGGTGAGGTGCTGCGCGCCTACGCCGGCATACCACCGCTTATGGGCGTACCACAGGCCGGCCGTTGCGTCAAACTTCGACCCGCTGACATCCGTCGTGGGGAAAGCGGGGTCGTTGGCGTCGGCAAGGTCGGCTTTCGAGCCGCTCAGGCTTTCGTTGAGCATATCCGCCTCTCCGCCTATGCTGAGCGTGCCGCCGAAGAGCTTGAAATGGTAGGAGTACTGCACGGAGAAACGCTTGTGGGAGAAGAGTCCGAAAGCGTCGTTCTGGAACAATACGCCCACGCCGTGCCGCGTCTTTCCTATTTGGAACGCCGCGTCAGCTCCGGCGTACATGGTGCTTCCTCCGTCCTCGTAGCCCGTTGCGTGTGTCTGCACCGCGCCGGTGATGGCGAGCTGCGGCTGGCGGCCTGCGGCGGCGGGGTTGAACTGCGGCTCCATCTTCCAGTATTGCACGAAGGCTGGGTCTTGCTGCGCGGCTGCGGGAAGCGTGGCAAGGCAAAGCAGTAGCAGGGCTATGAGCCGCCCGACCGCTCCCGTCGCGATTTTCACGGTGGCGGTGCGGCGTGTCTGCGGCGGGCAAGCGCGTCTTTCCGCGTGTCGCCCGTCGAGGTGGCTTTTGTGTGCTTTGCGTGGTGTTGCCAAGATAGTCAGCGGTGAGGGAACGGCGCCTTTCCGCCGCCGTCTTTGGGCGCAAAGTTAGAAACGCCGCGCGAGAAATTGCTCTTTCCGATGGCGTTAAGTGCGCCTTTTCTTCTTCCGAAAGGGCTTTATACCCCTTTCTTTGGCTTTGATGGTGCCAAATACGGGCTTCGGCTCGGCAATGTAAAGTTGAAAGCTATGGCTTTCCCCTTTCCATTGCGCTCGCCTTGCGCTATCTTTTGATAAGAATAGGCTTCGGCTCGGCAATGTAAAGTAGAAAGCTATGGCTTTCCCCTTTCCATTGCGCTCGCCTTGCGCTATCTTTGCAAATGTATCCGTGCGCGTGTGTGAAAGGTTTGACCTGAGGAGCGCGGCGGACCTGTCTAACGCTACTATTATGCCGCAGAAACTCGAACAACATACGGAGGCTGTGCAACAGCAGCAACTCTCCAACTTGCAGGTGGCGGTGGCGAAGCTCGTGGAGCTTCCCGTCACCGACCTTGCCGAGCGCGTGCGCAACGAAATGCTGGACAACGCGGCTCTCGAAGAGGCGGACGCGCACGAAAGCGGGGCGGACGCGTATGAGGGCGGCGACCGTGAGGATGACGGCTACGGCGATGGCGCGGACAACGGCGACGATGAAGATTTGGGCGGCGGTGACGATGCGGCTAATGACGGGGGTGGAAATGACGCAGAGCCTGATATGGAAGACCCTTACGGGGGTACGGACTACGGCGACGAGGCGGACGCTATGGGCGACTATCTCTCTGCCGACGACGCGCCCGACTATCTTGTGCAGCGTGCTGAGGGTGAAACCGAACGCCGCGAGGCTCCGCTGTCCGGCGGTTTGTCGTTTTATGAGGACTTGAAGTCGCAGATAGGCGAACGCGATCTCACCGAGCACGAAAGCGAGGTGATGGAATACCTCGTAGGCTCGCTCGACGCGGACGGCTTCCTGCGCAAAGACGATGCGACCCTGGCAGACGAGCTTGCCATATACCGGGGCGTGCAGACCACGCCGGAGGAGGTGGCGCGGCTTGTGGGTGTGCTGCAAACCTTTGAGCCGAGAGGGGTAGGGGCGCGCTCGCTGCGCGAATGTATGCGCATACAGCTCTCCGACCCTGAAAGGCGCACGCCCTATACGCAGATGGCCCTGGCAGTCGTTGACAAATATTTCAAGGACTTTGCTGCGAAACACTGGGACGCGGTGCGCCGCCGCTTGGGCGTGGACGAGGAAACGTTTTCCCACGTCCTGCACGAGCTTACGCACGTCAATCCGCTTCCCGGGACGGCTTTGGGAGAAACCGCTGCCGCGACTTCGCCCGCTGTTGTGCCCGACTTCCACGTCGAGGTGCGGGCTGACGGCGAGGCGGTGGTTACGCTCAACTCGGGTGACGTGCCGGAGCTGCGCGTGAGCCGCGCTTTCCGCGAAAGCATTTCGCAGTACGCGGCGCGGCGCGGCAAGCTCACGCGCGAGCAACGCGACGCTTATGTCTATGCCCGTGGAAAGGTGGAGGCGGCGCAGTCTTTCATCAATCTGCTCTCGCGGCGCAACCAGACGCTGCTTGCGGTGATGCGTGCTATCGTGCGCCTGCAGCGTCCTTTCTTTGACGAGGACGACGAGGACTTGCTTCGGCCGCTTGCTCTCAAAGACGTGGCCGCGCTGGCGGGCGTGGACATTTCCACTGCCTCGCGTGTGACGAGCAGCAAGTACGTGCAGACAAGCTACGGGCTGTATCCGCTTAAGTTTTTCTTCTCTTCCCAGTTCACCGCAAGTGACGGCGAGGAACTCTCGGCACGCAAGGTGCGGGCGGAGCTGCGCTCGCTCATTGAGGGCGAAGACAAGCGAAAACCCTATTCAGACGATGCGCTTGCCGCTATGCTTAAAGAGCGCGGCTTTGCCGTGGCTCGGCGCACTGTGGCAAAGTACCGCGACGCGATGGGCTTCCCTACGGCTCGGCTCAGAAAAGAGGCTTGACGCGGAGGGGTAGGAAGAGAAATAATCACTCAACTATATACAAAGATGCAAAGAGACGAGGAGCGGCTCGACCTTCCTTATGAGGAGGACGCGCGTGACGAGCTTCGCGAGATAAATCCCGTGCGCGTGTGGCGCAGCGGCAAGCAGATTTCCCTTATAGTGCTTACGTCGCAGGTGGTGTCGGTGGTTTTTTCGCCGTTCTACTTGCCCGTGATGGCGTTCGTGGCTCTTTTCCTTTTCAGCTACTTGCGGCTGCTGCCCGTCACTACGAAGGTGGTGATGACGCTTATTGTGTATTTCTTCACAGTGCTTTTGCCGCATGTCACCATCTTTCTTTACCGCAAGCTAAACGGCTGGACGCGCCACCAGCTTGGGCGGCGGGAGCGCCGTTACGTGCCTTATGTGCTAAGCATCGTCAGCTATTCCGCCTTGCTCTATCTCCTTTACGCCCTGCATATGCCTCGTTTCACCGAGGGCGTGATACTCGGCGCGCTGCTTATACAAGTGGTGTGCGCGGTCGTAAACGCGTGGTTCAAGATAAGCACGCACGCGGCGGCTTCGGGCGGTGTGGTAGGCGCGCTGCTGGCTTTCTCGCTCATTTTCTCTTTCGACCCAACGGGCTGGCTATGCCTCACGGTGCTGCTCTGCGGGTTGGTGTGCAGCGCACGCCTTGTACTGCGCCAGCACACTATGGAAGAGCTTGGCTACGGCGTGCTTGTGGGAATCGTATGCGGTTTCGGCGGCATATTGGTGGCGTGATGGCGCGGCAAAACGCTTTTTTGTGAGAAAAACAATAAAGGCGTGCCTTGGCGGACGATTATCCGCAGGGCACGCCTTTATTTTGCGTTAGCCGTTTGCCGCAGAGCGGCGCGAGCGTGTTATTTGCTCAGCGAGTTGAGACCTTTGCTTATGGCGTCGGTGGCTTTCTTGGAAGCGCTCTGCACGGCGGAGTTAGCCTTGTCGTTGGCTTTCTGCACCGTCTCGTTGGCCTTCTTCTCAGCGCTTGCCTTTGCGTTGGAGGCAGCCTGCTTGCCCGCGCTCTTTGCTGCCGATACGGCTTGTCCGGCTGCGGCGGTGGCTGCGGTCTTAGCGGCTGCAGCGTCGGTCTTCACCGCGCTCGCGCCGTTTGCTGCGTCACTCTTCACGCTCTGCGGGAGGTTGGCAGCCGCGCTCACGAGGCTCTGCACCGTCACCGTAGAGGGGTCGGCGGACTTCAGCGCGTCGGCGTGCGCGTCCACGTATTCCTTTATTTTCGAAGCGTAAGCAGCGGCCTCCTCCGTCTTGCCGGCGGCTTTGAGGTCCTCTATCTTCTGCTGTATGGCTGCGTTCACTTCCTTCACTTGTGCGGGGTCGTCTGCTGCGGCCTGCAAAGCCTTGTCGAGAGCTGCGGTGGCTGCGTCGGCATCGCCGTTTGCCACGGCTGCAGCTGCCTCGCCGGCGGGCGCGGAAGTGCTGTCTACTACTGCGCTGTCTGTCGCTGTGCTGTCAGCGCCTGTGGCATCGGATGTCTTGTTGCCTCCGCAGGAGGAGAGAAGCAGGGCGGCTGCGAAAGCGCCCAGGAATGTTGTCTTCTTCATTGCTGTATGTTTTTTGTTGGTGTATTCTTCTTTATCCGATAGTCTTGAAGGCGAGCGCGTACATGCGCACTTGCTTTATCATTGCCAGCAGACCGTTGGAGCGGGTGGGGGAGAGGTGCTCGTTCAGTCCGATGCGCTCAATGAAGTAAAGGTTTGCGTCGAGAATTTCTTGCGGTGTGTGGTGGTTCACCACGCGCAGCAGGAGCGTGATGATGCCTTTCACAATGAGCGCGTCGCTCTCCGCGCGGAAGTCAAGCACTCCGTCTTTGCAATCGCAGGCGAGCCATACGCGGCTTTGGCAACCGTCTATGAGGTTTTGCTCTGTCTTGTCGGACGCGGGCAGGGGCTCTTGCTCTTCGCCTAAGTCGATGAGCAGCTGGTAGCGGTCCATCCAGTCGTCAAGAGCGCAGAAGTCTTCTATAATCTCGTCTTGTGCTTCGTCTATGGTCATTGGTGTGCGTGTTGGGGGCGAGGCGGGCGGCAGCGTGTGCCGTGTGTCTGTGTCCTTCGCCCTTATGTATTTCCCTAAACTCGGATTTTTAGAAAAAATTGCCCTCGGAGAGGAATTGCAGCAACGTTTGTCCCACGCCGCGCAGTGTCTCTTTCGAGATGTTCTCGGGTGTGTCGGAAACGGTGTGCCATGTGCGGCCGAAAGTGTGCTCGCCCTCCACGTAGGGTATTATGTCTATGGTGGGTATGCCCGCAATCTCGTTGACGGGGACGTGGTCGTCCTGCGCCCAGCCTCCCTCCTGCTGCTGGAAGAGCGCGGCGGCATCGGCGCGTTGTGCGGCGTCCCATACGCGCACCACTATGTCGCGGGCGTAGCGCAGCGACGTGCCTTCGTAGCAAAAGCGTGCGTCTTGTCCGCCGACCATGTCGAGCAGAATGCCAAAGTGCGCCGTGTAGCCGGGCTTGTGCGGGTTTTCGGCCCAGTAGCGCGAGCCGAGACACCAGTCCGTACCGTCGCCCGGGTCTTTGTCTTCCGCCCAGTAGGGCGTGCCGTAGTCTTCTGAGTCAAAGCATACAAAGTCTATGCCCACCTCGGGATGCAGCTCTTTTAGTTGGCGTGCCACTTCGAGCAAAACGGCCACGCCGCTCGCGCCGTCGTTGGCGGCCATCACGGGCGTATGGTGTTTCGTAGAGTCGGGGTCGGCGTCGGCCCAGGGGCGGCTCTCCCAGTGCGCGCAAAGCAGGATGCGGTCTGCGAGGTCGGGGCGGTAGGAGGCTATGATGTTGCGCGAGTGCAGGGTCTTGCCGTCCCACGCTTTGAGGTCGGCTCGCTGCTCCTGCACGTCGAGCCCGTATTGGGCGAAGCGGCGGGCTATGTAGTCTGCGCAGGCGGCGTGCGCATCGCTGTTGGGGACACGCGGGCCGAAAGCGCATTGTGCCACCACTTCGGCGTAGGCTGAGTCTGCGTCAAAGCGCACTTGCGTGACGGCCGTGGTGTCTGCGGCTTCGCCTTCGGACGCTGCCGCGCTGCGGCTCTTGCAGCCCGTGAGGGCAAGCATCGCTGCGGCGATAAGAAGTAGGTGTCTCATTGTTTTCTAGGGGTGAGAAAGTTGTCAGTCTGTTATTACGGGAATATTCCCGCCGCGCCGTTGCACGTCCCGCATTACGCGGAGGAAATTTCCGCCCCACACTTTCTCGATGTCCTCGCGTGTGAGTCCCTCGGAGAGCATGCGGCGCGTGAGGTTGATAAGCTCGGAGGCGCAGGCGCAGCCGCGTATGCCGCCGTCGCCGTCAAAGTCGGTGCCTATGCCCACGTGGTCGATGCCCGCCACGTCTATCATGTGCATAAGATGGCGCACTGCGTCGTCGATGGTGGCTTCGCAGGGGCTTTCGCTGCCTTCTTTCAGGAAACCGTGGTAGAGCGTCACCTGTGCCACGCCGCCTGTGGCTGCAAGGGCGCGGAGCTGGTCGTCGGTGAGGTTGCGCGGGTGGTTGCAGAGGGCGCGTGAGGAGGCGTGCGAGCATATTATGGCGGTGTCGCTCGCCTCAAAAGCGTCGTAAAAGGTGCTTTCTGCCGCGTGGCTTAGGTCTACCATTAGGCCGCAAAGGTTCATTTCGCGCACCACCTGCCGCCCGAAGTCGCTAAGACCGCCGTGCTCGGCGTTGGAGCGGCGGGCGGAGTCGCAGATGTCGTTGTCGCCGTTGTGGCAGAGCGTGATATACACCACGCCTTTCTCGCGGAAGCGGCGCACGTTGGCTATGTCGCGACCGAGGGCGTAGCCGTTTTCTATGCCCGGCATTACGGAGAGCAGTCCGCGCCGCTTGTTGGCCATCAGGTCATCGGGCGTGTAGGCCATTGCCACGCCGGGAGCGGCTTTGACGCGGCGCTTTATTTCGTCGAGAATGCTGTCCGCCTTTCTTGTGGCGGCGAGCAGTGCTTCGTTCGTGCGCTCTCCTTGCGGCAGATAAGCCACCATGACGGTGCTGTCTAAGTGTCCTTCCGCCATCTTGTGGAAGTCCACCAGCAGCTGCGGGTCGCGCCGCGTCAGCTCTACGCCTTTGTCGAAAAACATAGGGGTGTCGCAGTGCGAGTCGAGTGTCAGCGTGCTCTTGTGTATCTCTTTCGCGCGGCGGAAAGAGTCCGCTTCGCCTACGAAATGATGGAATAGCGGCATCATGTCCTTGTCTCCCCCTTGCAGGAAGCACTCGGGGTGCCATTGCACGCCCATCACGCTCTTCATCTCCGTGCTTTCCATCGCTTCCACCACACCGTCAGCCGAGCGGGCTGTGACGCGGAAGAGCGGGCCGGGGTCTCCCACAGCCTGATGGTGGAAGGAGTTGACGGCAAAGCGTTTGCCGAGCAGTCTCTCCACAAGCGAGCCTTCCTCTGCCGTGACAAAATGGGTTGCTGTGCTGCGAGGCGCGTCCTGTGAGTGCTTCACAAGACTGGTTCCGGGCAGCGCTGTGGCAAGGTCTTGCAGCACTGTGCCACCGAGGGCGGCGGCGAGGAGCTGTATGCCGCGGCAGATGCCGAGCATGGGTATTTGCCGGTCGTAGGCGAGCCGCACGAGACCCAGCTCGAAGCGGTCTCGCTCGCTGTTGATGCCGTGCAGGGCGGGGACGGGGTCTTCGCCGGTGTAAAGCGGATTGATGTCCGCCCCGCCCGAAAGGAGGAGTCCGTCAAGGCGGTCGAGCAGCGCGGCGGTGTCGCCGTCGCACGTGGGGCGCGGCGGTATCACCACTGCAAGCCCGCCGGCGGCCTCTATCGAGCGGAAATAGCCCGGCAGGAGCTTGAGCGTGCCCTCGTCAAAGTTGCCCGTAATGCCTATGAGCGGACGCGCGGCTTGCGGGGCGGGCACGGCGCAGAGTTTGTCGTAGTCTGTTGTGGGGGAAAATTGCATTCTTTCTCTTTTGCTGAAAGTGCGGCTTCGCTGGCTGCGGAGCGGCGGTTGTGCCGCGTTCTCCCGCTCTGTGTGGATGCCGGCGAAGCTGTTTTTCCTGTTGTTGCCGTAAAGAATAGACGGCGTGCCTTGGTCGGGTGCGCGTAGCGGGCGAAGTATCAGTCTTCGTGCCCCGGCCCTTTCGGAAACCACCCCTTGCGCACGCGCTTTCTCTGCTCGAAAAGCTCGAGAATGCTCCAAAGCGAAGAGAAGCCCGCTACGCCGAGGATGGCGCTTGCGGGCGTGTAGTCCACAAAAAGTGCCGCGCTGACGCACGCTATGCCTGCGAGGAGGAATATCCACCAGGGGCGGGTGCCGAAATAGTATTCTGTCTTCACCACTACGGGGTGGAAAACGCCTATTATGAGGAATGTGGCCAAGCCGATGAGCGGCCCGTCGATGTGCATGGTCTTTTGCGGATGGGGTTAGGTCTTGGCGCGTGCCTTACGGGCGCAGGTCTGAGGTCACGGGCACGGTGCGGTTGATGCTCTGTTCGAGGGAGATGAGCGTCTCGGTGGATATCACGCCCGAAATCTCCTGTATGCGGTTGTTGAGCAAGTCCATAAGGTGCTCGTTGTCGCGGGAGTAGAGCTTGATGAGCATAGTGTACGGGCCCGTGGTGAAGTGGCATTCCACTATCTCGGGTATTTTCTCAAGCTCCTCGGCCACTCGCTTGTACATGGAGCCGCGTTCCAGCTTTATGCCCACGTATGTGCAGGTGCTGTAGCCTATGGACTTGGGGCAGACGTAGTATCCGGACCCTGTGATGACGCCGGCCTCGATGAGGCGCTGCACGCGCTGGTGTATTGCGGCGCGGGAGACGTTGCATTCGGCCGCCACGTCCTTGAAAGGGATGCGGGCGTTGACCGAGATGGTCTTGAGTATCTTCAAGTCCAGTTGGTCTACTTTGTTCATGATAAGTGTGTGTGGGTGTGTTGTTTGGTTAAGTGTGTTCCACAAGCGGGGAATGCTGTGCGCCGGCGTTTTTCTCCGTGCTGGCATAGCCCTTTATGGTGTGTCGCGCGTCGTTCCCGGCACGGGGAGGAAGCGCGGATTTTGTAAGCAAAGGTACAGAATAATTATTCAATCCTGTGACTTGAAATCAGCGAAAATAGTGTTTTCCGCCCCTCGCACTTGTCAATGTGTCATTTCTTTTGGGTGAAAAGTCGGCAAACGTAAGTCTGTCCTGATTTTATGCATAATGCGCGGCTGCCGCGTGCGGCCCGCTCTTTGCTGTTTTGCTTGTGCTGCGTCCTCGGGCGGGCTGTGCAAATGCGTGTCCCGCTCAGTCGGGTGGGGGAGTGGCGGGATATTCCCCGAAATGGCAGGAAAGCCCTTGCGCCCCCTGCCTTTTTCGCCCGCAAAGTTGCCGAAAAGTGGTTTATTTCGGGTCTGTTGCGTCGTAAATAACGTTAAAGCCGATTTGGAAAACGGGCGAAAATATGTTATCTTTGTGTAGTGAAAAGAGAGAAGCGGCGTCTGTCGTTTCTCTCTTTTTGCTTGTATTGACTATCAGCGACTTACGCGCCGCCTATATGTACATGTAGCGCCGCAGGGATGTACATGTAGGAAAAATTGCAAGTATTCCTGTCGCTCCAAAGCCTATTCCCGTGGCAGAAAGTTCCCTTTCCGTGGTTCGAAAGTCTTTTTCGGTGGCTGTGATGTCGGGCTTTGCCGTTAAACTTACGTAAAAGTTTGCTGCGGCAAGTTTTCCCGCAGTGCCGCAAAAGAGGCAGCAAAATGGCGGGGCGCGTTGTCCGCTTGGCGGGGCTTTTTTCTCTTCTTCTTATACCCATATTCCCGTTCTCCTTATATCCATATTCCCGTCCTCGGGAAAGGAATTTTGTGGCGTGACAGATATTCAGCTCTCTCACACCGCATAGGGTAGAGAGCGTGCCAATAAGGGGCGGGCTTTTCTATCTTGCCGCCATAGAAAAGGAAAGCCGGCACGGCGCATTTTCGGTGCGCGTGCCGGCTTTCTTATCCGGTCACTGTGACGCGCGGTGGCGCGTCCCGTGATTTTCCCTCAGAGATTAGAGCTGCGGGCCAGCTGCCACGAGAGCCTTGCCGGCTTCGTTGCCCTGGTACTTAACGAAGTTCTTGATGAAGCGAGCGGCGAGGTCCTTAGCCTTCTCCTCCCACTTGCAAGAGCAGTCGTAAGTGTCGCGCGGGTCGAGGATGTTGCTGTCCACACCGGGGAGCTCCGTCGGAACAACGAAGTTGAAGAACGGGATGGTCTTCGTGGGAGCCTTGTCGATGCTGCCGTCGAGGATGGCGTCGATGATGCCGCGCGTGTCGCGGATGGAGATGCGCTTGCCAGTGCCGTTCCAGCCGGTGTTCACGAGGTATGCCTTCGCGCCGTTCTTCTCCATCTTCTTCACAAGCTCCTGTGCGTACTTCGTCGGGTGCAGCTCAAGGAATGCCTGGCCGAAGCATGCGGAGAAGGTCGGCGTGGGCTCCGTGATGCCGCGCTCGGTGCCGGCGAGCTTAGCGGTAAAGCCGGAGAGGAAGTAGTACTGTGCCTGCTCGGAAGAGAGGATGGACACGGGAGGAAGCACACCGAAAGCGTCAGCGGAAAGGAAGATAACCTGCTTTGCAGCGGGACCCTTGCTGATGGGCTTAACGATGTTGGTGATGTGATGGATGGGGTAGCTTACGCGGGTGTTCTCCGTCACGCTCTTGTCGGCGAAGTCAATCTTGCCGTTAGCGTCTACGGTCACGTTCTCCAGCAGCGCGTCGCGGCGGATAGCGTTGTAGATGTCGGGCTCGCTGTCCTTGTCGAGGTTGATAACCTTTGCGTAGCAGCCGCCCTCATAGTTGAAGACGCCCTCATCGTCCCAGCCGTGCTCGTCGTCGCCGATGAGCTTGCGCTTCGGGTCGGTGGAAAGCGTGGTCTTGCCCGTGCCGGAGAGACCAAAGAAGATGGCCGTGCTGGTCTCCTCCATGTTGGTGTTGGCAGAGCAGTGCATGGAAGCGATGCCGCGGAGCGGGTTGTAGTAGTTCATCATGGAGAACATACCCTTCTTCATCTCGCCGCCGTACCAAGTATTGATGATAACCTGCTCGTGGCTGGTGATGTTGAAGACAACGGCGGTCTCGCTGTTCAGACCGAGCTCCTTGTAGTTCTCAACCTTTGCCTTGGAGGCGTTGTACACGATGAAGTTGGGCTCGAAGCTCTCGAGCTCCTCAGCCGTCGGGCGGATGAACATGTTGGTCACGAAGTGTGCCTGCCAAGCTACTTCCACGATGAAGCGAACGGCGAGGCGCGTGCTCTTGTTGGCGCCGCAGAAGCCGTCCACTACGAAGAGGCGCTTGTTGGAAAGCTCCTTCTGGGCAAGCTCCTTGACAGCCTTCCAAGCCTCCTGGGATGCGGGCTTGTTGTCGTTCTTATATTCGTCGCTCGTCCACCATACCGTGTCCTTGGAGTTCTCGTCCATAACGATGAACTTATCCTTAGGCGAGCGGCCGGTGTAGATACCCGTCATCACGTTGACTGCGCCGAGCTCGGTCTCCTGGCCCTTTTCGAAGCCTTCCAGACCAGCCTTCGTCTCCTCAGCGAAAAGCTGCTCGTAGGAGGGGTTGTGTACAATCTCCGTAACGCCGGTGATGCCGTACTTGGTCAAATCTAATGTTGCCATAGCGTTTTATGAATTAGAAAACTAAATGTGTTTCGATTACCCGGCTTAAAAACGCGCTTGAAAGCGGCCTTTCAAACCGCGGCAAAAGTACTAAAAAACTTGCCCATAGGAAACAAATTAACGCAATTTATGGGTGGCTCTGCGTGTTGCGGGAATGGCGCGGCGGGAAGCGTGCGGGGAGAGTGACGGCGCGTTGTGCCAGAGCTGCGTCTTTATGTTGTGGTGTCGGAAAGCGACTGTGGGCAGACGGCGTGCAAGGAATGGGGCACGGGCTTGTTTTTTCGTATATTTACGCAGTTTTTCCGCGTGTCCGGAACACTATTTGCAGCTTGACACGCGGTCGAAAAGGATGACAGATATAGTAATATAAGACCTATGTTTACTCCTATTTCTACATTTGAGGCAATGACGGCGCACTTGCGCGGTCTTAACCGCCGCTTCCGTGTGGCCGTGGTGTGCGGCGGTGACGCTTGCACGCTCACGGCTGTGCGGCGTGCCGTGGCGGAGGGTTTTGCAGAAGCCATTTACGTGGGCGGGGACGGAGGAGGAAATCTCTCCGTCGCTCCTATCCCGGAGGACGAGCCGCATGCCTTGTTTGTGCCGGCGGACAGCCCTGAGGACGCGGCGGGAAAAGCCGTGGGTATGGTGCGCGAGGGCAAGGCTGACGTGCTGATGAAGGGGCTGATACACACTGACACGCTTCTTCGCGCCGTGCTCAATAAGAAGTGGGGCATTCTGCGGCAGGGGCAGGTGCTTACGCACATTGCCGCCGCCGAGCTTCCGGCGTATGACAAACTGCTCTTCTTTTCCGACCCCGCCGTCATTCCTTATCCTACGCAGGAGCAGCGGGCGGCGCAGGTGGCTTATATGGCTCGGCTCGCCCACGCCTGCGGCGTAGAGGAGCCGCGCATAGCCTTGCTGCACTGCGCAGAGACGGTGAGCGAAAAGTTTCCGCACACCTTGGGTTACGGAGACATCTGCGCCCGCGCGGCACGGGGCGAGTGGGGACGGCTAAGGGTGGACGGACCGCTCGACCTTCGCACGGCGTGCGACCCTGTGGCGCTGCGCGTGAAGGGAATAGCCTCCGACCTTGAGGGGCGCGCCGACGGACTTGTTTTCCCGGACATCGAGGCGGCAAACGCGGTGTACAAGGCGTTGCCGCTATTTGCAGGAGCCCGCGTGGCGGGCGCTTTGCAAGGCACGGACGCTCCCGTTGTGCTCTCCTCGCGGGGTGACGACGCGGAGGCTAAGTTCCACAGCCTCGCCCTTGCTACGATGAGTCTCTCGTGACCGCTTTTTCCGGAAAATATTCCTATTTCGCCCCAACTGTCCGCGCTTGTGCGGCGGGTGGGGCGTTTTTCGTACCTTTACGCCGCAAGAAGACGCGGAGCGGCCGGCTTCCTGTTTTTCCAGAGCCGCTTCTTGTCAGACTTATCTTAAAAACACTTTGCCGCATGCCGCTTCTGAGCGGCGGCGGGCTGTGCCTTGAATAGCGCGAAATGAGAATACTTGTGATAAACCCCGGCTCCACCTCTACAAAGGTAGCCGTGTACGTGGACGAAAACCCGCTCTTTGTGAGCAACATACGGCACAAGCCGGAAGAGCTTGCCCCTTTCGAGAAGATAACCGACCAGTACGCGTTCCGCAAAAGGGCGGTGGAGGAAGAGCTCGCGCGGCGCGGGGCTGACGGGCGGTTTGACGCCATCATTGGGCGCGGCGGACTGGCGAAGCCTGTGCCGGGCGGCGTGTACAAGGTCAACGAGCGGATGTGCGCCGATACTTACCACGCTATGCGCAAGCATGCCTGCAACTTGGCGTGCATAATTGCGTACGAAATGGCAAAGGCGCAGGGTGACGGGTGTCCGGCCTTCATTGCCGACCCCGGCGTGGTGGACGAGCTGCTCCCCGAGGCACGCGTGAGCGGGTCGCCGCTTATGCCGCGCATCTGCATTTGGCACGCGCTCAACCAGCGGGCAATATCGCGCCGCTACGCCCGTAGCATAGGTAAAAGGTATGAAGACCTAAATCTTATAGTCTGCCATTTGGGCGGCGGCATTTCCGTGGCGGCGCACGAGCGGGGACGCGCCGTAGACGCCAACAACGCGCTTGACGGCGAGGGTCCTTTTTCGCCGGAAAGGGCTGGCTCTCTCCCTGCGGCCGACCTCATACACCTCTGTTATAGTGGGCGTTATACAGAAGAGCAACTCACGCGCCGCTTAGCGGGGCACGCGGGGCTTATGGCGCATCTTGGCACGACGGACATGCAGGAAGTGTTGCGCCGGATAGAGGAGGGAGACCTGCATGCAAAGCTCCTTGTAGACGCGATGATATTCCACACGGCGAAGGCCATAGCCTCCGAGGGCGCGGTGTTGCGCGGGCGGGTAGACGCAGTCTTGCTGACGGGTGGCATCGCCCATTCGGCTTACGTCATCGACCGCATCCGCGAGCGGGTGGAGTATCTTGCTCCCGTGCATGTCTTTCCTGGCGAGGACGAGATGCGGGCGCTTGCGCTGAACGCCCTTGCCGTGCTCAACGGCACACGGGAGGCGAAAGACTACGAGTGAGCCAAACGCAGCTTGTCAGGCTCGCTTGGCCCACTCGGCTTGTTTTTCTTCCCCCTTGCTTAGGGCGTTTCCCCTCGGTCTCTTAGGGCTTTTCCCTCAGTCTCTTAGAAAAATCCCCCTTCTTGCGGCTGCGCCTTAATGCGCCTCCAACCAGTTGTCTCCTATGCCGCAGTCGGCGACGAGGGGGACGCTGAGCGTGCAGGCGTGCTCCATTTCCGTTATCACGATGTCGCGCACGCGCTCCTCTTCTTCGGGGAGCACGGAGAAATTGAGTTCGTCATGCACTTGCAGAATCATCTTTGAGCGGATTCCCTCCTCTTTGAAGCGGCGTGCGACACGCACCATCGCAATTTTTATAATGTCCGCCGCCGTGCCCTGTATAGGCGCGTTGATGGCGTTGCGCTCGGCGTAGCCGCGCACTACGGCGTTGCGCGAGGTGATGTCGGGGAGGTAGCGTCGGCGTCCGAAGAGTGTCTCTATATATCCCTTTTCGCGTGCCGCTTCCACGCTTTTGTCCATATACTCGCGTACGGCGGGGTAGGTGAGAAAGTAATTGTCAATAAGCTCCTTCGCTTCCTGCCGCGACACCTCCATACGCTCGGCGAGGCCAAAGGCGGATATGCCGTAAATGATGCCGAAGTTGGCGGTCTTAGCCTTGCGGCGCTCGTCGCGCGTAATCTCTTCGAGCGGCTTCTTAAAGACGCGGGCGGCGGTGGCGGCGTGTATGTCGCGCCCGTCCCGGAAGTCCTGTATAAGATGTTGGTCTCCGCTCAGGTGTGCCATAATGCGCAGCTCTATTTGCGAGTAGTCTGCTGAGAAGAACCGGCAGCCCTCTTCGGCCACAAACGCTTTGCGCACCTCGCGTCCGTCGTCTCCGCGCACGGGGATGTTTTGCAGATTGGGCTTAGAGGAAGACAGGCGGCCCGTGGCCGTCACTGCTTGGTTGAAGGACGTATGTATGTGTCCCGTCTTCTGGTTGATAAGCTTCGGGAGAGCCTCTATGTAAGTGCCTATGAGCTTTTTAAGTGCGCGGAAAGCTAAGATTTTGCCCACAATGGGATGCTTGTCGCGCAGCTTTTCAAGCACTTCCTCGCCCGTGGAATACTGCCCCGTCTTCGACTTGCGGGCGCGGTCGTTAAGGCGCAGCTCCTCGAAGAGCACAGTCCCCACCTGCTTGGGCGAGGTGACGGTGAACGGGTGTCCCGCGTCTTTGTAGATTTCCTCTTCAAGGGTTTGCAGCCGCTTGTTGAATAGCTTTCCCGTCTCGGCGAGTATGTCCGTGTCGAGACGCACGCCGTCTCGCTCCATTTGGGCAAGGACTGGCATGAGCGGCATCTCTATGTCTTCGAAGACGCTTGTGAGCGCGTTGGCCTCCATCTCTTTCTTTAGCGGCTCCATTAGGCGCAGCGTCACGTCGGCGTCTTCGCAGGCGTAGTCGCATACGTCGGCGGGCGGAAGGTCCGCCATGTTTTTCTGTCCGCGCCCTTTTGCGCCAATCAGCTCGTCTATGTGGATGGTTTTGTAGTCAAGGTAGATTTCCGCGAGATAGTCCATGTTGTGCCTGAGCTCGGGCTGGACGAGATAGTGGGCAAGCATGGTGTCGAAGAGCGGGGCTTTGAGGGCGATGCCGTAGTTGGCCAGCACCTCAAGGTCGTACTTGATGTTTTGCCCGACTTTCAAAATTTTCTCGCTCTCGTAGAGAGGTCGGAAAATTTCCGTCATTTCCCGCGCGGCGTCCGTTTCACGTGGAACAGCGACGTACCATGCCCGTCCTCCGTCTACGGCGAAGCTCATCCCGACCAATTCGGCCGTCATTGTCTCCAAAGAAGTGGTTTCTGTGTCTATGCTTACGATGGAGAATGTCAATAGTTTGTCACATAACGCCTGCGCATCGTCTTTGCTCTCAATAAGATGGTACTCGTGCAGCACGTCTTTAAGTGTCTTGTGGCTGCTTTCTTTTATTCCGCTCGGTAAGTCGTCCGTCACGAAGTCAAAGAGAGAGGGCTGCGCGTTAGCACTTTTTTTCAATTCGGCCGGTTTGCCGTCCATCTTGCTCAGGAAGGAGCGGAACTCCAATTTTTCGTAGATGGGGCGGAGGGCATCGTTGTCGGGCTCGGAGCGTCGGAGCGCGTCGAGGTCAAGAGCGACGGGCACGTCGGTGCGGATGGTGACGAGCATCTTAGAGAAGAGAATTTTCTCGCGGTTATCCTCCACCTTTTTCTTCTGCGCTCCCTTCAGCTCGTCGGTACGCGCGAGCATCTCCTCTATGGAGCCAAACTGCGCGATGAGTTTCGCCGCCGTCTTTTCCCCCACGCCCGGGCAGCCGGGCACGTTGTCCGCCGTGTCGCCCATCAGGCCCAGGAGGTCTATCACTTGGCGCGTGTCCGTTATGCCGTACTTTTCGCAAACCTCCGCCGGACCGAGCTTTTCCATGCTGCCCGCTCCGTGCAGTCCGGGGCGGCGCATGAAGATGTGGGGCGCGACGAGCTGGGCGTAGTCCTTGTCGGGCGTGACCATGTGTACCTCCAAGCCCTGCTCGGCTCCTTTTACGGCGAGCGTGCCAATGACATCGTCGGCCTCGAAGCCGGGGACTTCGAGGAGCGGAATGTTGTATGCCCTTATTATGTCCTTGATAATGGGGACGGAAGCCTTGATGTCTTCGGGCGTGGCCTCTCGCTGCGCCTTGTATTCGGGGTAGACCTCGTGGCGGAAAGTGCCGCCGGCGGGGTCGAAGGCGATGCCGATGAAGTCGGGCTGCTCGGTGCGCAGCACGTCTTCAAGCGTATTGACAAAACCAAAGACGGCGGAGGTGTTGAAGCCCTTCGAATTGATGCGCGGAGAGCGGATGAGCGCGTAATAAGCGCGGAAAATCAGAGCGTATGCGTCAAGTAAAAAGAGTTTCTGCATCGGTGGGGAGGCATTGTTGTAGTCGGTAAAAATACGGAAAAGCCCCTTTACCTCAATGATAATTGCTTAATTTTGTAAGCTGTAAACCGATTGTATGGACACACTCTCCGTTATACGCCGCCCCATAGAAAGGGAGCTGGAGGAGTACGCGAAGCTCTTTGACGAAGCACTCAGGCACGAGGACGACTACCTCGGGCAGGCTTTGTCGTACATTGGGCGGCGTAAGGGCAAGATGATGCGCCCCGTGCTTGTGCTGCTGATGGCCAAGGAGTTGGGCGCAGTGCGCGAGGCCTCGCTGAGGTCTGCCGTCACCTTGGAACTGCTGCATACGGCCTCGCTTGTGCACGACGACGTGGTGGACGAGAGTGGCGAGAGGCGCGGGCAGCGCTCGGCCAACGCGGTTTATGGCAGCAAGGTAGCGGTGCTTGTGGGCGACTACCTGCTTTCGTCCTCGCTTTTGCAAGCCACGCGGACGGGCGACATGCGCGTCGTGGAACTCATTTCCCGCCTCGGTGGCACGCTCTCTGAGGGCGAGGTGTGCCAGTTGGCAAACATACGCCGCGATGAAGTGAGTGAGGAGGCATATTTCCACATCATCAGTCGCAAGACAGCCGCCCTCTTCGCCGCGTGCGCCGAGTTGGGCGCGATTTCTGCGGGAGCGGACGAGGAATATGTGGAGAAAGCGGGCAAAATTGGCGAGATAATCGGCATTTGCTTCCAGATACGCGACGACATCTTCGACTATTACGCCGACAGCGCTATTGGCAAGCCCACGGGCAACGATATGGCTGAGGGCAAAGTGACGCTTCCGGCCATTTACGCCTATAAGCACAGCGACGACCCGCGTGTGCGCGAGTGGGTGCGCCGTGTGAAGAGTGGCGAGGCCACTCAGGAGGAAATCTCCGCCCTTGTGGAGCACAGCAAGGAGTGCGGCGGCATTGACTACGCCCGCCGCAAGATGGAGGAACTCCGCACCGAGGCCGCGTCACTGCTTTCCTCTTGGAAAAACGAGGAGGTGCGGGAGGCCTTAAAGGCGTATGTGGACTACGTGGTAGACCGCGAGAACTAAGAAAAACAGTCTGGCTTACACGCTGGCAGAAAGATATTTATAACCGGGGCGGGAGACGTGCTATGCGTTTCCCGCCCTGGCTTTTTTAGGCGAGGCGTCGGGGCGTTTCGGCTTGTTTTTGGTGACCTCAGAAAAGAATCTCCGGGGTTGTTTGTAGGCGTTTCCTCTTTCCCTGTATAAGCCATTTTCTGCTCTTTGTACGCACTTTTCTTGCTATCCCGTTTGTCACTCCGATTGCGCCGCAGAGATGTACACCAAAAAGAAAAATAGAACACTTCGGGAAACCGCCTGCGGGGTGCATTTTTATGTAAGTTTAACTACAAACCTAAGCTCCGCCGCCGCCGAAAAGCATTTTCGCGGGACGGAAAGGCACTTCCGCGCGACGGGAATAGAACCCGGAGCGACGGGAATACTTAGAGTTTTTCCTACATGTACATCCCGGCAGCGCTACATGTACATATAGGAGCGGCG
>CAVFVD010000015.1:0-51964 GCA_963625935.1 uncultured Oscillospiraceae bacterium
CCACCATCGGCATACTGCTCTGCAAGGAGAAGAACGATGCCCTCGTGGAGCTGACATTGCCAAAGGACGCCAACGTTTATGCCTCCGCCTACCAACTTTATCTGCCTGACAAAGCTTTGCTGCAAGCCAAGGTAAAGGAATGGATTGCGGAGTTTGAGAAATACGAGGAGATGAGAAAAAAGGTATAGGTAATTGTGCAGCCGACGCCTACACAAATTGTCCAGTCGCTGTCTGGACAATTAATAAGGAAACAAGACGATTATTAATATGGAAAGAATGACACCACACTTTGCAAGTTCCAAGCATGTGCGCATAGATGCCGACTACATGTCGTGGTTGGACGAACTGAAAGAGAAATACTGCAAATCGCAAATCAAGGCTGCGGTAAAAGTCAATTCAGAGCAACTGCTCTTCAATTGGCAGCTGGGGCGCGACCTCGTGGTTCGTCGTGCAGAGGAGCATTGGGGTGCGGGCATCGTGGAGCAAGTGAGCCTCGACATGAAAGCGGCTTTCCCCAAGGCAAAGGGATTCAGTACGACCAACCTTTGGAACATGAAGAAATGGTACGAATTCTATTCGTCGAATGCTGCGGAAGAAAAACTGCAACAAGTTGTTGCAGAATTACAACAAGCTGACAATAAGACGAGTATAAAACTCCACCAAGTTGGTGGAGAAATTCGGGAGCAGGACATGGATTCCGAGTCGGGTCTTGCTTTCCCTCGGGTGTTTTCGGAAGCCCTCAAAGAAAAGAAATAAGAAAGCTATGGACACAAAAGCATTAAGACAAAAGATACTCGACCTTGCCATTCACGGCAAGCTCGTGCCACAAGACCCGGGCGATGAGCCAGCATCGGCACTGCTTCAGCGCATCCGTGAAACAAAAGAAAGACTCATCAAAGAAGGGAAAATCAAAAAGGGGAAGAAGTCTGCCAAGACTTCCGATACGACCCATTATGAGAACGTGCCGTTTGAAGTGCCAAAGTCGTGGGTGTGGACGACGCTGGGAGAAATAGGCGATATAGTAACAGGAAACACACCATCAAAAGATATATCAGACTACTATGGAGGAGAAATTCCATTCTTTAAACCAGCAGATTTAGACCAAGGCATTAATACATCTACATCAAAAGACCATCTAACCGAACTTGGTTTCGAACAGTCAAGGCAACTTCCAGCAAAGTCTGTCTTAGTTACTTGTATTGGAGCGACCATAGGGAAAACTGGACTTATTTCAACCGACGGATCGTGTAATCAACAGATAAACGCAATAGTTCCCACAATAGCAATATTGTCTACTTTTCTTTACTATATCTGTGTATCAGACTATTTTCAACAAGAGATTAAAGAGAATGCTTCGGCTACAACATTACCAATACTTAATAAGAATAATTTTGCGGCATTGCTTATCCCCCTTCCTCCTCTCCCCGAGCAACGCCGCATTGTTGCCGAGATAGAGCGTTGGCTCTCGCTGATAGGCGTCATCGAGAGCGGAAAGGCGAGCCTGCAAACATCCGTGAAGCAAGCTAAGGCAAAGATTCTTGACCTTGCCATTCACGGCAAACTCGTGCCGCAAGACCCTGCCGATGAGCCAGCCAGTGAATTGCTCCGCCGCATCAACCCGAAGGCTGAAATCACTTCAGATAACGCCCAGTATGGGAAAGTGCCGAGGGGATGGTGCATAACCATACTTGGAAATGTTTTTGAACATAATACAGGCAAGGCTTTAAATGCGTCAAACAAAGAGGGCATATTAAAGGAATACTTAACGACATCCAATGTATATTGGAATACATTCGACTTTACTATTGTGAAGAAGATGTTTTTCAAGGATAGCGAATTGGACAAATGCACAATCACTAAAGGTGATTTGCTCGTATGCGAAGGAGGGGATGTCGGGCGTGCGGCGGTATGGAGTTACGACTACAACATATGTATTCAAAATCACATACATAGGTTACGCCCCAAGTTCAACGTGTCTGTTATGTTCTATTATTATGTTCTGCACTATCTGAAAGGCAAGAATTTAATAGGAGGCAAAGGGATTGGGCTTTTGGGACTTTCTTCAAATGCTCTCCATAAAATACAAGTCCCTCTTCCCCCTCTCTCCGAGCAACGCCGCATCGCAGCGAAGATAGAAGAACTCTTTGCCAAACTCGACCTCATAGAAGCGGCTTTATAAGCGCCATATTTAGCCATCGTAAGTGCCATGCTTACGGTGGCTAAATGCCATATACACGACTCGCGACTGGCGCTGTCACGGCGAAGTCAAGAAAGAGTTGCGACCACGAAAGCGCCCTCTAACGGCGGACGCTCTCCGTTTTCCACGCAAAGACGCGGGAAAAGCCGTTCGCCCGGAAGCCGCTTTTGCGAGAAAAGAGCGGACGGGGGAAGAGGAAAAATAGAACACTTTTGCGCCCTATGCCCAAGGCGAATATTTATGTAAGTTTAACTATGAGCCTAAGCCCAGCGGACACGGAAAAGGGATTGCACGGCACGGAAAGGGGGCTTTTCCGGACGGGAATAGGCTCTGGAGCGACGGGAATACTTGCAGTTTTTCCGGCATGTACATCCCGGCGGCGCTATATGTACATATAGGCGGCGCGTAACTCGTTGAGTTTCAACACCGCAAAAGAGGGGATACGCACGCGGTGCATATCCCCTCTTTTCTACCACAAAGATAATACATTTTCCTCCGATTTCCAAATCTCCATTAACACTATTTACCAAAGCGGAAGAGGAAAAATCGGACACTTTCCGCCCCCCCTAAGGCGTTATCCCGCCCCTCCTTGCCGCCCAACCTTTCGCCCCGCCCCATCGCCGGACGGGAAAGCGAAGCGCTCCGCCCCACCCCACCGCGAAGCTACGATTCGGCCGGAAAAGTGTACGACCTCGCCCGGCATTCGCTTGGGAAAGTGTAAAGCAAGAGGCTTTATTCGGCCGGAAAAGTGTACGACCTCGCCCGGCATTCGCTTGGAAAAGTGTAAAGCAAGAGACTTCATTCGGTCGGAAAAGTGTACGTACACGTCTGCATTCGCTTGGAAAAGTGTAGAGCAAGAGGCTTTATTCGGCCGGAAAAGTGTAAGCTGCGGAGAATATTCGCTTGGGAAAGTGTAAGTTTACAGCCAGAAACACAAGGTCGCACTATGCTTAAGAGGAAAATAGAAACGTTTTTGGCTGAGTGGAAGAAGTCTGAGGACAAAAAGCCTCTTGTGATAAAGGGCATACGCCAATGCGGGAAGACATTCATTGTACGGAAATTCGCAAACGAAAACTACGAGAATGTGGTATATATGAACTTTATCCTCGAACCCGACAAGAAGTATGCTTTCTCAGGGAATATCGATGTCGACACAATAGTACTCAACCTCTCCGCCTTGATTAAGGGCAGCCGTTTCGTCGCTGGGAAAACGTGCATTATACTGGACGAGATTCAAGAATGCAAGGAGGCAAGGACTGCCTTGAAATCGTTTCATATAGACGGACGCTTTGACGTAATAGCCACCGGGTCTCTTCTGAGTGTCAGAGGATACGGCAAGAGCAAGAGGAGAGAAGAGGAGGACGGGCAAGACTCTGTCCCCGTAGGGTATGAGACCGTGACAGAGATGCGCCCGTTGGACTTTGAGGAGTTTTTATGGGCTAACGGCATCACGGACAAGGTCGTCGACGCCGTAAAGTCTTGCTTTGAGAACGAGACCGCCGTCCCTGACGGCATTCACAGGGCAATGACAGAACTGCTGTACCGCTATGTCATCGTCGGCGGTCTGCCCGAAGCGGTGAACTGTTTCCTCGAGACCAAAAATATAGAGCGCATATACAAGCTGCAGCGCAACCTTATAGCCGGATATGAAGAGGACATGGTAAAATACGCGGACGACGCAGACAAGCCCCGCATCCGCGAATGCTTCGAATCGGTGCCCAAGCAGCTGGCGAAAGAGAACAAGAAATTCCAGTACTCCGTAGTAAGGAAAGGAGGGCGCTCCTCCCAATACATAGGCAGCATTCAATGGCTGGAGGACGCGGGGATTGTATGCAGATGCTACAACACGCAGATAACGGAGCTGCCGTTAGAGGGCAATGCCGTCAAAGACTGCTTCAAGGTGTACGCCACCGACATCGGTCTCCTGACGGCTATGCTCGACTACGGCACACAGGCGGACATATTAAAGGGCAACCTTCTGGGCTACAAGGGCGCAATCTTTGAGAATCTCATGGCCGACTTCTTATGCAAGTCCGGCCAAAAGCTATACTACTTCCATAAGGAAAGCGGACTCGAGCTGGACTTCCTTGTGAGGCATAAGGGCGAGTGTGTCATACTCGAAGTAAAGGCGAAGAGCGGCAAAGCGAAAAGCATGTCCACCGTACTTAAAAACAAGAACGTTTACCACGTCAAAAGCGCCATCAAGCTCGGGCAATACAACGTGGGGCGCGAGGGGGACGTACTTACCATTCCTCTCTACATGGGCTTCCTTATAAAAGACGAGCTTGCCGACCCGCTCATTCCCGACGTCGACATAAGCTCGCTTACGGCATGACGTGCATTGCGCAGCAAGGCAAAACAGGCAAACGGCTGGCAGACGATTTGAAGAAGCCCTCCGCCGCCGTGAGGAAATGGTGCAGCAAGCCGTCTTCGGCAGCGGCGTAGATACACTGCTCAAAGACAAGACACAGGAAGAAAACATCTTCAGCAACGAGTTTGTCAACAAACTGGAATACGCGAAATTGCCCTCACCAAGCTTCGTTGGTAAGCGTGCACGACAAACACAGGGTTAACTACCCTGCCAAGCATTGCACCGACCGCGACCGAAATATAAAAAACTTGGTGAACAACGTGACCATCTACGCCGACTTCGCCAGCACACGCCGTCAGAGCGGATATGGATATTAGATAGCAGGCAAGGACAATCAAAGTGCCGAACGTTTTTCTCATAGTCTCAAAGGGCATTAAGTTTGGATAACATACAATGCGGCGCATAGGACATCCTGCGGCACGGCTAAGTTACACTCTTCCCCCCCCCCGCAAAGACAAATGAAACAGTTCCATATTTCACATTAGAAACGAGTACTTTTGCCGGAACTGAAAAGCACTCCGGAATTAGCGACAAAGAGACCAAAATAAAAAACACCAACACGGGCGCGGGCGCCGCCACGCAAATGCGCTTCGCTAAGTTCACAATTTACTACACAGAGTAAAAAATAAAGAAGGAATAAAAAGGAGACTATGAACATTGAGGAACTTGAAAGGCTTATAGCCAATGATGAGAACGTGCATTTGGAGTTGAAGAAGACTACAGGTGAGTTAAAGGATGGGATGCACACCGCTTGTGCATTCCTGAACGGTGCTGGCGCTTGGCTCGTTTCCGTGGCACAAACAAGATAGAGTTCATCGACAACCAAAGAGTGGAAGGCAACTTCTTCCAACTGCTTGATGCCGGTATGGCTTTCTTCTTGAAACACCTGAACATGAGCGGCAAGATTGTCGGTTTCCGCCGAGAGGAGAACATGGAGGTTCCTGCCGAAGCATTGAGAGAAGCCCTCACGAACTCGCTTTGTCATAGGCAGATGGAGAAGTATAACCTTACGCCAAGCATTGCCATATACGACGACCGCATCGAGATAGAGAATCCAGGTGTATTGCCACCGCAGCTCGATACAGAAACCATCAAGCAGTCACACGGTTCTTACCCATACAACCCCATCATGGCAGAAGTGCTTTACCGCACCACGTTCCTCGAAAGTTGGGGTTCGGGGGCTTCCCGTATCATGGAAGCTTGCAAGGCGCAGAATGTGCCGGAACCGACATGGAGCATCAACGGCGGATTTATTTGCGTGACGTTTGTGCGTCCTATAACAGACCCGATGAAGACTCCTGTCGGACTACAATTAGGACTAAGTTCAGAACAAGTTGGGACTAAGCACGAACCAAGCACGAACCAAGTACGAACCAAGTACGAACCAAGTACGAACCAAGTAAAAGACTTGATTTTAGCTATTCCTGAAGATTATTTATCAGCAGGGGAAATGATGGCTGCATGTGGATTAAAGAGCCGAATGAGGTTTAGGACAACATACGTCCTTCCTGCCCTCAATGAGAGGGCTATAGAACGAAAATATCCCGACTCGCCCAACCATCCTCGCCAGCAATACAAGTTGACGGAACAAGCAATAGAGTGGAAACGTGGACAGAAGTGAGCCACATAGACATACAGCTCGGCTATATATCATCACCGTTTGCCAGTTCCAAGCCGACGTTCCTCACATGGCCGCACATGCCATTCACGCCGACGCGCATGCCCGTCGGGGTCTGCGACATAACCATCCTGTTGCCTTCGTTAAGATTGAACATTGCGATTTTTCTGGCAAAGTTCCGGATTTGGGAAGCCCGCCGCAAGACGGCTTGTTTCGGATGGTTACTTTGATTCGGATGATTACTCTCCAACAGCAAGACAAAAGGGCTGCGCCTTTCATAGGCGCAGCCCTTAATTATAATGGCAATAATATGGAGACTTACTCCGCTTTTGCCTCCTCAGCGGGAGCTTCCGTCACCTCCGTAGCCTCTGCCTCTGCGGCGGGAGCCTCCTCGGTGGCGGCAGCCTTCTTGCTGCGGCGCGTGCGGGTAGCTTTCTTCTTGGTCTTGGCCATGTTCTCGTCGAAGTCGACGAACTCGATGAAGCACATGTCTGCGCCGTCGCTGGGACGGAAGCCCGTCTTGATGATACGGGTGTAGCCTCCGGGACGGTCGAGCACTTTCTCACGGATGTCACGGAAGAGGATGGTGACAGCCTCCTTGTCCTGCAGGTAGCTGAACACTACGCGACGGGAGTGCGTGCTGTCGGTCTTGCTCTTCGTGATGAGCGGCTCGGCGTACTTCTTCAGTGCCTTGGCCTTGGCGAGAGTCGTCGTGATTCTTTTGTGCTTAATCAGCGAGATGGTCATGTTGGAGAGCATGGCCGCCCGGTGAGAAGCGGTACGACTCAGGTGATTAAATTTCTTATTATGTCTCATTTCTCGATTTAATCTTTATCAAGTTTATACTTTGATATGTCGGTTCCAAACGAAAGATTCAGACTCTCGAGCAAATCATCAAGCTCTGTAAGCGATTTCTTACCGAAGTTGCGGAACTTCAAGAGGTCGCTCTTGTTGAACTGAACAAGCTCGCCGAGCGTTTCCACGTCGGCAGCCTTCAGACAGTTGAGCGCGCGTACGGAGAGGTTCATGTCCACAAGCTTTGTCTTAAGCTTCTGGCGCATGCGCAGCACCTCCTCGTCGAATACCTCGTTCTCCGTGTCTGCCTTGTCCTCCACGGTGATCTTGTCATCGGAGAAGAGCATGAAATGGTAGATAAGGATACGGGCAGCCTCTTTAAGGGCGTCCTTCGGTTGAATGGAACCGTCCGTCGTCACCTCAAGCACAAGCTTGTCGTAGTCGGTCTTCTGCTCTACGCGGAAAGGCTCTACGCTGTACTTGACATTACGGATCGGGGTGTAAATGGAGTCGATGGCTATCTCATGCATATCGGTGCAGAAGTCACGGTTCTCCTCTGCGGGAACGTATCCTCTGCCCTGATTGATGGAGATGGTCATCTGCATCGTGGCTTTTGAATCTAAGTGGCAAATAACCAATTCAGGATTCAACACTTCAAATCCGTTGAGATACTTGCTGATATCACCCGCCTTGAACTCCTCGGAGTTGGAGATGGTGATAGTAGCCTTCTCCGTGTCGTATTCGTCTACTGTACGCTTGAAGCGGACCTGCTTCAAGTTGAGTATAATGTTGGTCACGTCCTCCTTCACTCCCGGTACGGATGCGAACTCGTGCTCAACACCCTCTATGCGGATGGTGTTGATGGCGAAGCCCTCAAGCGAGGAGAGGAGGATGCGGCGCAAGGCATTTCCGACAGTCGTGCCAAAACCGGGCTCCAACGGACGGAACTCAAACTTTCCGTACGTGGAGCTGTTCTCCAACATTATAACCTTGTCAGGTTTTTGAAATGCTAGTATCGCCATGAATGTAAGGGGATGATTAATTAGTTTTTAGAGTACAACTCGACAATCAGCTGCTCCTTGATGTTCTCAGGGATGTCAGCGCGTTCGGGCTTATGAAGGAGTTTGCCGCTCTTCGAGTTCTCATCCCACTCAATCCAAGGATACTTGCTGTGGTTGAAACCGGCCAGCGCGTCAGCGATGACCTCAAGCGACTTAGCCTTCTCGCGTACTCCGACAATCTGACCGGGCTTGACGCTGTAGGAGGCGATGTTGACCACCTTTCCGTCTACCACGATGTGCTTGTGAAGCACGAGCTGGCGGGCAGCGGCACGCGTGGGAGCGATGCCAAGGCGGTATACCACGTTGTCAAGACGGCACTCAAGGCTCTGAAGCAGAATCTCACCGGTAATGCCGTTGGAGGAAGCCGCTTTCTCGAAGAGGTTGCGGAACTGCTTCTCCAGCACGCCATAGGTGTACTTTGCCTTCTGCTTCTCAGCGAGCATAATGCCGTACTCCGAAGTCTTGCGACGGCGGTTGTTGCCATGCTGGCCGGGAGGGAAATTGCGCTTTGCCAACACCTTGTCCGGACCGAAGATAGCCTCACCAAACTTACGGGCGATACGAGACTTAGGACCTATATATCTTGCCATTTTCTATTATGCTATTTTACGTGACTTCTGTGATTATACTCTTCTTCTCTTCGGGGGACGGCAGCCGTTGTGGGGCAGCGGAGTTACGTCGACAATCTCGGTAACGGAGATGCCTGCGCCGTGCACGGCACGGATGGCAGACTCACGACCGTTGCCCGGACCCTTGACGTATGCCTTCACCTTGCGAAGACCGAGGTCGTATGCCACCTTGGCGCAGTCCTGCGCAGCCATCTGGGCAGCGTACGGCGTGTTCTTCTTAGAGCCACGGAAGCCCATCTTGCCGGCAGAAGACCAAGAGATAATCTGACCCTCGCTGTTGGCGAGAGACACGATGATATTGTTGAAAGAGCTGTGAACGTGGAGCTGACCCATGGCGTCAACCTTCACATTCCTCTTTTTGGCTGCAACTGTTTTCTTTGCCATACTTCTATTTGTTATTTAGTAGCTTTCTTCTTGTTTGCGACAGTCTTCTTGCGACCCTTACGCGTGCGTGCGTTGTTTTTGGTGCTCTGTCCGCGAACGGGAAGACCGATGCGGTGGCGGATGCCACGGTAGCAGCCGATGTCCATAAGGCGCTTGATGTTCAGCTGAATCTCAGAACGGAGGTCACCCTCCACCTTGTATCCGGCTGCAATCACCTCACGAATCTTACCAGCCTGCTCGTCCGTCCAGTCCTGCACTTTCAAGCCTTTGTCAACGCCGGCCTTCTCAAGGATCTTGACCGAGCTACTGCGACCTATACCATAGATGTAGGTCAGGGCGATCTCCCCGCGCTTGTTCTGGGGGAGGTCAACACCAACAATTCGTATTGCCATATATTTTCTTGTTTTTTGCTGAATTTGGGTTAACCCTGACGCATCTTGTACTTGGGGTTCTTCTTGTTGATTACATACAAGCGGCCCTTACGGCGCACAATCTTGCAGTCGGCAGACCGCTTCTTTATGGATGCTCTCGTTTTCATATTGATGTTTTATTTGTATCTGAACACTATGCGCCCCTTTGACAAGTCGTAAGGGCTCATCTCGACTTTCACCTTGTCACCCGGCAGTATCTTGATATAATGCATACGCATCTTACCGGAGATATGTGCCGTGATGGGGTGTCCGTTCTCAAGCTCGACACGGAACATGGCGTTGCTCAACGCCTCTACGATTGTCCCGTCCTGTTCAATAGCAGCTTCCTTTGCCATACTTAGTTAATCCTGACTTACAATTTTCTCAATCTCCGCGAATGAGGAGAGTATGTCCGCTTTCCCGTGGTGCACCGCGATGGTGTGCTCGAAGTGTGCGGCGGGCTTTCCGTCCCGCGTGACGCACCCCCAACGGTCGGGGAGCAACGCCAACTCTCGGCTGCCCATCGTCACCATCGGCTCGATGGCGATGCAAAGCCCGTCTTTCAGAGCCTTTCCCGTCCCCCTGCGCCCGTAATTGGGCACCTGAGGGTCTTCGTGCATCTCGTGACCGATACCATGTCCGACAAACTCGCGTACAACACCGTAGCCGTTTGCCTCGCAGTGGTTCTGCACCGCGTCGCCAATGTCTCCCAAGCGGTGACCAACCACCGCCTGTTCGATGCCTTTGTACAACGCCTCTTTCGTCACCCTCAAAAGGCGTTTCACCTCCTCGCTGACTTCTCCCACACAAAACGTGTAGCAAGAGTCTCCGCAGAAGCCGTCCAAATGCGTGCCACAGTCTACCGAAACAATGTCACCGTCCTTTAAGGGCGTGTCATCCGGTATCCCGTGTACCACGACATTGTTGACCGATGTGCAGATGGAGGCTGGGAAAGGTCCGCCATACGGATTGGGAAACCCTTTGAATGTGGGCTCCGCCCCGTGGTCGCGGATGAATTGCTCGGCCAAGGTGTCCAACTGTCGGGTCGTGACACCCGGCCGAACAATTTTCGCTATCTCTGTGAGCGTTGCGCTTACAAGCAGATTTGCCTTGCGCAGAAGCTCAATCTCATCGCCAGTCTTAAGATAAATCATCCAGCCGCGTTCTCTGCTTAATAGGCTGTAACCTTAGCCTGCGATCGGCGGGTGTGACCCGCGTTGAGCAGACCGTCGTAATGCCTAACCAACAGGTGGCTCTCTATCTGCTGCAAAGTGTCGAGCACGACACCCACAAGAATGAGCAGGGAAGTTCCGCCAAAGAACTGTGCAAACTCTTGCTTCACGCCGAACACGCCAGCGAAAGCAGGCATAATGGCGATGAGCGCGATGAAAAGAGAACCGGGCAGCGTGATGTGCGACATCACGTTGTCAAGATAGTCGGCCGTGGGCTTGCCCGGTTTCACGCCGGGGATAAACCCGTTGTTGCGCTTCATATCCTCGGCCATCTGAACGGGGTTCAGCGTAATGGCCGTATAGAAGAACGTGAAAGCGACAATCAGGATGACAAACACCACGTTGTATACAACGCTTGTATGGTCGAGGAACTGGCTCATAAGCCAACTTCCGCCATTCTTGCTGAAAGTCTGCGCCAACGTAAGCGGTATGAACATAATTGCCTGAGCAAAGATGATAGGCATCACATTGGCTGCGAAGAGCTTCAAGGGGATGTACTGGCGTGCGCCGCCTACTGCCTTGTTGCCCTCGACACGCTTGGCGTACTGCACGGGCACCTTACGCGTGCCTTTCACAAGCATAATAGCCAGAGCCATTACAAACAGCAAAGCTATAATCTCGAAAAGGAACTTGATAAGGCCACCGCCCTCAGCGCCACTAAGCGCGGTTACAAACTCCTGAAAGAATGCAGTCGGCATACGCGCGATGATACCAATCATGATTATCAACGACACGCCGTTGCCCACGCCCTTGTCCGTGATGCGCTCGCCAAGCCAGAGGATGAACATGCTGCCTGCGGCAAGGATAATCGTAGACGATAACATGAACCAGAAGCCGTCACCCACGAGGAAAGCCCCCGAACCGGCCGTGGTCGCTTTCAGGTTAATCAAGTAAGTCGGAGCCTGGAACACCAAAATGGCGATTGTCAGCCAACGAGTGTACTGATTGATCTTGCGGCGGCCACTCTCGCCCTCACGCTGCATCTTCTGGAAGTAAGGCACAGCGATGGCAAGGAGCTGGATGACGATGGAAGCCGAAATGTAGGGCATAATACCCAGCGCGAAGACGGAGGCGTTAGAAAACGCTCCACCCGAGAACATATTCAGCAACGACATCAAGCCCTCGCTCGTCTGCTTCTGCAACGCCTGAAGCGCAGCCGGGTTGATGCCCGGAAGCACTATGAACGAGCCGAAACGATATATGGCAACAAAGAGGAGGGTGATGAGGATTCGAACTCTCAAATCCTCAATCCTCCAAATGTTCTTTATGGTCTCGATTATTTTCTTCATCGGAGTAGACTTGGTTAGATTTTAGTAGCCGTGCCGCCAGCAGCCGTGATGGCAGCCTCTGCAGACTTGGAGAAAGCGTGAGCCTCTACGGCTACCTTCGCTTTCAGCTCGCCGTTGCCCAAAATCTTCACCAACTGCTTCGAGGTGGCCAAGCCTGCGGATACGAGCTCAGCTATGCCAATCTTCTCCAAGCCACTCTCCGCGAGAGTCTGAATAGCCGAAAGGTTGACCGGCTTGTACTCCACACGGTTGATATTCTTGAAGCCGTACTTCGGAAGACGGCGCTGGAGAGGCATCTGACCGCCCTCAAAGCCAATCTTCTTGCTGTAGCCCGAACGCTGCTTTGCACCCTTGTGACCACGCGTAGACGTTCCGCCCTTGCCCGAACCCGGACCACGGCCGATACGCTTGCGAGAGTGAGTGGAGCCGGCAGCCGGCTTTAAATTATGCAATTTCATAAGAATTCTAGTTTTCTGAGTTATTCTACAACCTTTACTAAGTGCTGAACCTTGCGTATCATTCCGCGGAGCACAGGCGAGTCCTCACGCTCTACGACACTGTTGATTTTCTTCAGACCGAGAGAATCCAACGTGCGCTTCTGATCCTTGGGGGAACCGATGCGGCTCTTTATCTGCTGTATCTTTATCGTTGCCATAGTATAACTCTTATCCTCTGAACACTTTTTCCAAAGAGACACCACGCTGCTGTGCGATAGTGCGTGCGTCACGCATCTCGCTCAATGCAAGCACCGTGGCCTTTACCAAGTTGTGGGGGTTGGAAGAACCCTTCGACTTAGCAAGCACGTCCTTCACGCCCACGCTCTCAAGCACGGCACGCATTGCGCCGCCAGCCACAACACCGGTACCTTCGGAAGCCGGCATAATGAGTACCTGGGCACCGCCGAAACGTGCCTCCTGCTCGTGGGGAACAGTGCCTTTCAGCACGGGAACCTTGACGAGATTCTTCTTAGCTGCCTCTACGCCCTTGGCGATTGCGGCGGTAACTTCGCCAGCCTTGCCCAGGCCGTAACCAATAACGCCCTTGCCGTCACCTACCACAACGATAGCTGCGAAAGTGAAAGTACGACCGCCCTTGGTGACTTTGACAACTCGATTGATAGCAACCAGTCTATCCTTCAGTTCTTCTGCGTTTACGTTTACTCTGTTTGCCATAATCATTAGAATTTAAGTCCGCCCTTACGCGCGCCATCAGCAAGTTCCTTCACACGACCGTGGTAGAGGTATCCGTTACGGTCAAACACCACCTGAGTGATGCCTGCGGCCAAAGCCTTCTCGGCTACGGCCTCCCCCACCTTGGCGGCCTGCTCCATCTTAGGCATAGCCTCGAAGCCACGCGAAGAAGCGGAAACCAGCGTAGTGGAGGTCTCGTCATTGATTATCTGAACGTAGATCTGCTTGTTGCTTCTGAAGACAGACATACGGGGACGGGAAGCCGTCCCGGATATTTTATTGCGAACCCGATACTTGATCCTTATGCGTCGCTGTTCTTTTTTCGTAGTCATAACTTTAGTGTTTAAAATTACTTAGCACCTGCGGCCTTACCGGACTTGCGGCGAATCTGCTCACCGAGGAACAGGATACCCTTGCCCTTATAAGGCTCAGGCTTACGGAAAGAACGGATCTTTGCACATACCTGACCAAGAAGCTGCTTGTCAGCAGACTCAAGACAAATATACGGGTTTTTGTTTCTCTCTGACTTCGTCTCGACCTTAACCTCGGGCGGGAGCTGAAGGAAGATGCTGTGCGTGTAGCCCAGCACGAACTCTACCAGGTTGCCCTGGTTGGACACGCGGTAACCCACGCCGACGAGCTCCATCTCCTTCTTGTAACCCTCGGACACGCCAACAACCATGTTGTGCACAAGCGCGCGGTAGAGGCCGTGGAAAGCCTGCTTCTGCTTGTTGCCAACAGTGTCGTTCGCCTCATCGATGGCGAAGAGCACCTCGTTGTTGTCAATCGTGACGATGATGGAAGGATCAACAGTCTGGCTAAGCTCACCCTTCGGTCCTTTTACAGACACTACATTATCCTTCAGGGTGACAGTCACGCCTGCAGGGATGTTCACCGGCAATTTACCTATTCTAGACATTTCGTTTCTCCTGTATTAATAAACATAGCAAAGAACCTCGCCGCCGATCTTGAGTTCTGCGGCCTCCTTGTTGGTCATCACGCCCTTGGACGTGGACAAGATGGCGATACCCAGTCCGTTGATGACGCGCGGCATCTCGCGGTAGCCCGTATACTTACGCATACCCGGCTTGGAAACGCGGATGAGCTTCTTGATAGCGTTCACCTTGGTCTGGGGGTTGTACTTGAGGGCAACCTTGATAGTGCCCTGCACGCCGTCGTCCTCGAACTTGTAGTTGAGGATGTAGCCCTGGTCGAAGAGGATCTTCGTGATGTCCTTCTTCAAATTCGACGCGGGAATCTCCACCACACGGTGCTTAGCCATGATGGCGTTGCGCAGCCGCGTCAAATAGTCTGCTATTGGATCTGTCATAAAAAGAGTTTTAATTAATCGGGAAAGCCCCGACAATATTAAAAATGAATTTGCTTGTATTTACCAGCTTGCTTTCTTCACACCGGGGATAAGTCCGTTGGAAGCCATCTCGCGGAACTGGATACGCGACAGGCCGAAGAGGCGGATATAGCCTTTGGGACGACCGGTCACCTTGCAGCGGTTGTGCAGGCGGATGGGGTTGGCGTTGCGGGGAATCGACTGCAACTTGCGGGCGGCCTCATAAGCCTCCACGGGGTCGCTGGACTTCTTCACGATTTCCTTCAAGGCAGCGCGCTTGGCAGCATACTTAGCCACCATCTTGGCACGCTTAACCTCGCGTGCCTTCATTGACTCTTTTGCCATATCAGAGATTTATTTTTTTTCGTTTTTGAACGGAAGTCCGAACTCCTTGAGCAGTGCGTAACCCTCCTCGTCCGTGGCAGCGGAAGTCACGAAAGTGATGTTCATACCAAGGATGCGGTCAATCGCGTCGATGTTGATCTCCGGGAAGATGATCTGCTCCTGGATGCCGAGGGTGTAGTTGCCGCGTCCGTCAAATTTGCTCTCGATGCCCTTGAAGTCGCGGATACGGGGAAGAGCCACGCGCACCAGCTTCTCGAGGAACTCGTACATACGCTCGCGGCGCAGCGTCACCATAACACCGATAGGCATTTTCTTACGGAGCTTGAAGTTGGCAACGTCCTTCTTGGAAACGGTAGCCACAGCCTTCTGACCCGTTATTGCGGTGATTTCGTTCACGGCCACATCGATAATCTTCTTGTCAGCCGTAGCGATACCCAGACCCTGATTGATGACAATCTTCTTGAGCACGGGAATCTGCATCGAGGAAGAATAGTTGAACTGCTTCATCAAAGCAGGCGCGATGCGCTCCGCGTACTCTTTCTTAAGTTGTGCTGTATTACTCATTACTTGATTTCCTCCCCAGATTTTTTAGCGTAACGCACGAGTTTTCCCTCTTCGTTTCTGCGGCGGCCGATGCGGGTCGGCTTGCCGGTCTTGGGGTCAAGCACGTTAAGGTTAGAGATATGGATGGGAGCCTCCATCTTCACGATGCCGCCCTGCGGGTTCTGCGCGCTGGGCTTCTGGCTCTTCGACACCATGTTGAGACCCTCTACGATGGCACGCTGCTTCTCTACGAAGACCTTGGTGACCTTGCCGGTCTGGCCTTTGTCCTTACCAGCGTTCACATAGACGGTGTCGCCTTTCTTTATGTGTAACTTGCTCATTTTTCTTTTCCGAATCTTGATTAAAGAACCTCAGGCGCCAAGGAAACGACCTTCATATTCACAGCACGCAGCTCACGGGCAACGGGGCCGAAGATACGGCTACCGCGAAGCTCGCCGGCATTGTTCAGCAGCACGCAAGCGTTGTCATCAAAACGGATGTAAGAACCGTCTGCACGGCGAATCTCTTTCTTCGTACGAACGATCAAAGCCTTTGATACGGCGCCTTTCTTTATTTCACTGGACGGGATGACGTTCTTCACAGAAACGACAATCACGTCACCGACAGATGCGTAACGGCGCTTTGTGCCGCCAAGCACACGGATGCAAAGAGCCTCACGCGCACCGCTGTTGTCGGCTACAACCAATCTGGATTCTGCTTGTATCATAATTATTTAGCTCTTTCTACAATTTCTACAACCCTCCAGCGCTTCGTCTTGCTAAGGGGGCGGGTCTCCATGATGAGGACGGTGTCACCGATGTTGCAGTCGTTTTTCTCGTCGTGCACATGGTACTTCTTCGTCTTGGAGACGAACTTGCCGTATATCGGGTGCTTCTCCTTGAACTTGGCGGCCACAACGATGGTTTTGTCCATCTTGTTGCTAACCACAACACCCTGTCTTGTCTTTCTTAAGTTTCTCTCTTCCATCTGAACCCGGAATTATTTATTCAGTTCGTATTCGCTCAACACGGTCTTCATACGTGCAATCGTACGACGCGCATCCTTTATCTGAGCAGTGTTAGCCAAAGGAGAGACACTGTGCGTCAGCTTCATTTGGTTGTACTTTGCCACCTCGTCAGCAATACGCTGGGGAAGCTCCGCTGCGGGTATTTGACGGATTTCTGCAATCTTCATAGTTATGCGTTTTTGTCGTAATCGTGTCGAACAACAAATTTAGTCGTGACGGGCAGCTTCTGAGCGGCGAGGCGGAGAGCCTCCTTAGCCACGTCGAAGGGAACACCCTCAATCTCGAATATGATGCGTCCCGGAGTGATGGGGAACACATAGCCCACGGGGTCACCCTTACCTTTACCCATTCGGACGTCGGCCGGCTTCTTGGTGATGGGTTTGTCCGGGAAGATGCGAATCCAGCTCTGACCCTCGCGCTGCATATAGCGCGTCATTGCGATACGGGCGGCCTCAATCTGGCGACCGGTGAGCCAATGCGTGTCTAGGCTCTTTATGCCGAAGCTACCGAACGCGAGCTGGTTGCCGCGCTGTGCGTTACCCTTGCAACGGCCTTTCTGCGGTCTTCTGTATTTTGTTCTTTTCGGTTGTAACATAATACTCTAACTGAAAAACTTTTAGCGGTTGTTGTTTCTCTTGTTGCGGAACTTGCGGCCACCGCCGAAATTACCGTTACCGCGTGCGTCCTTCTCCTGCGTGAAGTTGGGCGCGAGGTCGCGCTTGCCGTAAACCTCACCACGGCAAATCCACACCTTGATTCCGAGGATACCTACCTTGGTGAGAGCCTCGCACTGGCAGTAGTCGATGTCTGCGCGGAAAGTGTGCAGCGGGGTGCGTCCTTCCTTGAACATCTCCTTGCGTGCCATCTCGGCGCCGTTCAGACGACCGCAGATCTGGATCTTGATGCCCTCTGCTCCCATGCGCATTGCGTTGGCGATAGCCATCTTGATTGCGCGGCGGTAAGCGATTTTGCCCTCCAGCTGGCGGGCGATGCTCTTACCTACGATGGTAGCGTCGATATCCGGCTTCTTCACCTCGAAGACATTTACCTGAATGTCCTTGTCGGTGAGCTTCTTCAGTTCTTCCTTCAGCTTGTCTACGTCCTGTCCGCCCTTACCGATGATGATGCCCGGACGAGAGGTGCAGATAGTGATGGTGATGCGCTTCGGCGTGCGCTCAATCACGATGCGGGACACGCTGGCCTTCGCGAGGCGTGCGTCAAGGTACTTGCGTATTTTGCTGTCTTCGAGGAGGGTGTCACCGAAGTCGTTGCCGCCGTACCAATTAGAATCCCAACCACGTATAATGCCAAGTCGGTTGCTTATCGGATTTACTTTCTGTCCCATGTCGATTAGTCGTTTGTTTTAGTTCCCACGAAGATGGTGACGTGGTTTGAACGTTTGCGGATTCTGTAGCCTCTGCCCTGGGGTGCGGGACGCATGCGCTTGAGCGTCACGCCCTCGTCCACGAAAATGCGGGTGATGTACAGCTCGCCATCCTCAGCCTTGCGGTCGTTTTTCTGCTCCCAGTTCGCGATGGCGGAAAGGAGCAGCTTCTCCACCTGCACGGAGGCTGCCTTCTTTGAGAACTTAAGCGTGCCGAGTGCCCGGTTCACCTCCATGCCGCGCACCATGTCCACTACATAGCGCATCTTGCGGGGGGAGGAGGGAACATTGCGCAACTTGGCAAAATACTGGGTCTTCAGGGCTTCTTTCCTTTTTTCAGCCGCTAATCTTTTTCTTGCTCCCATTATTCTTGTTAGTCTTTTTTATTTCAGGATGAAACTCTCCCGCTTACTTCTTCTTGTTGCCGGCATGACCGCCAAACTTACGCGTGGGCGCAAACTCGCCCAGCTTGTGGCCGACCATGTTCTCAGTAACATAAACGGGGATGAACTTGTTTCCGTTGTGAACCGCAATGGTGTGCCCTACGAAGTCAGGCGAAATCATTGAGGCTCTGGCCCACGTCTTCACAACGCTTTTCTTGCCACTTTCGTTCATGGCAAGCACCTTCTTCTCGAGGGAGACTGCGATATACGGGCCTTTTTTAAGAGAACGACTCATAGAAACTTTCTTCTTTTAGTGCTTGTTACTTTTTACGTCTTTCAATGATGTACTTGCTCGACTGCTTCTTCGGGCTTCTCGTCTTGAGACCCTTAGCATACAAGCCGGTACGCGAACGCGGGTGTCCACCGCTCTGGCGACCCTCGCCACCACCCATCGGGTGATCCACAGGGTTCATCACGACACCACGGTTGTGCGGGCGACGGCCCATCCAGCGGGAGCGTCCTGCCTTACCGGAGGACTCGAGCGCGTGGTCGGAGTTGCCTACGCTGCCCACGGTCGCCTTACAAGCACTAAGAATTTGACGGGTCTCACCCGAGGGAAGCTTTATCACGCAGTACTTGCCCTCGCGGGAAGTGAGCTGTGCGAAGTTGCCGGCCGAACGAACGAGGAGCGCGCCCTGACCCGGACGAAGCTCGATGTTGTGTATCACCGTACCGACGGGGATGTTCTGCAGGGGAAGCGCGTTGCCCACTTCGGGAGCGGCATCTGCGCCAGACATCAGTTTGTCCCCTACTTTGAGACCATTAGGAGCAATAATGTAACGCTTTTCACCGTCAGCGTAGAAGAGCAGGGCGATACGTGCCGAACGGTTCGGATCGTACTCGATGGTCTTCACCACTGCGGGAACACCGTCTTTCTCACGCTTAAAGTCGATGAAGCGCAGCTTCTTCTTGTGGCCGCCGCCGCGATAACGAACCGTCATCTTACCGGTGTTGTTGCGTCCACCCGTAGAGCGCTTGCCATAAACGAGAGATTTCTCTGGTACGGATGCAGTAATCTCTTCGAACGTACCAATAATCTTGTGCCTCTGCCCCGGTGTTGTGGGCTTGAATTTACGTACTGCCATTATTCCTGGTTAGATATTGCTGTAAAAGTCAATGGTGTCGCCCTCTTTCAAGGTGACAATAGCCTTTTTGAAAGCGTTGGTGCGACCGCGCAGGAGACCGGACTTCGTGTAACGGCTCTTTGCCTTGCCCGAGTACTTCATCGTGTTCACGGCGACAACGCTCACATTATACATAGCCTCCACCTCTGCCTTGATCTGCAACTTGTTTGCCGCAGGGCGCACGATGAAGCCGTACTTGTTTTCCTTATCCGTGATACGCGTCATCTTCTCGGTAATCACGGGCTTGATTATGAATGCCATCTTGCGTTTTCCGTTTACTTCGTTAGAACTGACTCTATCTGGCCGAGCGCGCTCTCAGTGACTACCATCACAGCGGCGTCGAGGATGCCGTAGGTGTGTATGTCGGAGGCGATGGCCAACTTAGCCTTCTTCAGGTTGCGGCTGGAGAGGTAGACATTCTGGTCTGCGCCGGCCAGCACGAAGAGGGTCTTCTTGTCGGACACCTTGAGGTTGTCGGACATCTCAATGAAAGCCTTGGTCTTCGGAGCTTCGAACGTGAAGTCCTCAACTACCACGATTGCGTTCTCCTGCGCCTTGTAGCTCAGCGCGCTGCGGCGTGCGAGTGCCTTAACCTTCTTGTTGAGCTTGAAGCTGTAGTCGCGGGGCTTGGGACCGAACACGCGAGCACCGCCCACGAGCACCGGAGAGTTGATATCACCGCGACGTGCGCCGCCGCCGCCCTTCTGGCGACCGAGCTTGCGGGTGGAACCGCTCATTTCGCTTCTTTCCTTCGACTTAGCCGTACCCTGGCGCTGTGCAGCGAGGTAGCGCTTTACGTCGAGATAGATTGCGTGGTCATTGGGCTCAATGCCGAAAACGCTGTCGTTAAGCGTAACCTTACGACCGGTGTCCTCACCTTTTATATTGAATACACTTACTTCCATTGCTTACTTTTCGACAATTACGATTGAACCTTTGCAACCCGGCACGGACCCCTTTATCACAAGGAGGTTATGCTCGGGGATAACCTTAAGCACCTTCAAGTTCTGCGTGGTGACGCGGGCGTTGCCCATCTGTCCGGCCATGCGCAGACCCTTGAACACCTTTGCGGGGTAGGAGCATGCGCCGATCGAACCCGGCTTGCGCAGACGGTCGTCCTGACCGTGCGTGCTCTGACCCACACCGCCGAAGCCGTGACGCTTCACAACGCCCTGGAAGCCCTTACCCTTGGAAGTGCCCACAACGTCAACGAAGTTGGCGTCATTGAACAGCTCCACAGTAAGCGTGTCGCCCAGATTCAGCTCCGTGTCGAAGCCCGAGAACTCAGCGAGGTGGCGCTTCGGCGTGGTGCCGGCCTTTTTGAAATGACCCATCAAGGGAGCGGTCGTGTTCTTCTCCTTGGCCTCCTGGAAACCAAGCTGTACGGCCTCATAACCGTCTTTCTCGACAGTCTTGATCTGAGTAACCACACAGGGACCGACCTCGATGACAGTGCATGGCACATTCTTGCCCTCGGCACTGAAAACGGATGTCATTCCGATTTTCTTTCCTAATAATCCTGGCATTTCAGTTTTACAGTTATATATAATACTTGTTGTTTTCTCCCCGTAGCCCGGCTTGATCGTCACCGGGGCGGACGGTTGTCACCAACCTGAGGCAAAAGCCTCTCAAAACAAAGCAGTTATCTTACGTTTCCTACTTTCGGTTTGCAAAGATACCAACTATCTATGACACAGCAAAGTATTTCGCGCTTTTCTCCTAAAATATTTTTCTCGCAGCGTCCGAACTACAAGGCTCTTACGAGCGACGAGGCGTCTGTCGCCCTATTGGCGTGCAGACAAAAACTTTTTCTATAAAGAAAAGTGATAGTGCGGCGATTTGCCCAAGCGGGGAAGCGGGCGGGAAGGCATACTCATGGGAAAAGCCCAATATCACCCTCCGCCCGTAAAGACTTGCGAAAAGCGGGAGCGCTGCCGGCAGGGACAAACGCCGGATACGTTCAACAAAGCAATCCACCCTCCGCCGCACATACGAACTAAGCGCAACAGACGCGTAAGCGAATTCTCCCCAAAAGCACACCTTATATAATTAGGCAACCGCAAAGCCCGACCAAACGCAACCCAACGTTCGGCCAACAGGAAACGCCGCGAAAAGAAAATGCCCGCAGGAAAATCCATAAAAGTCGTTAAACGCCGTTTGGAAAACGGAAGAAAATGTATTATCTTTGTGTGTAGAAAAGAGAGGATAAGCACCCCGTGCGTACCTTCTCTTTTTCCGTCTTGGCAATCAGCGATTTACGCGGCGGATATATGCACATACAGCACTGCCGGGATGTACATCCTGGAAAAGCTCCAAGTATTCCAGTCGCTACTGGGCCTATTCCCGTCCAGAGAAAGCCCCTTTCCATTCCGTTCAAGAGCTTTTCCGCTGCAGGCAGACTATGGGAGCGCGTTAAACTTACATAAAATTTCGACCGCAGAGCGTAACGCGAAAACGGGCATTCTGCATCAGCCCCTCCTTTCTCTGCAACACACCACGTGCGTCGCCCCGCCCCGTTCTCTCTTCCTCATACACGGGGACACACTTATGCGGAGCAGACTGAAAGCCCATAAGCTCCCAACTTTGGGCAAGCTATACGCCCCATTGGAGCATAACAACACGCAGGTTTCATCCCTTGCCCCGAATGAGGAAAAGCGCAACCGCGCAGAACAGCCTGTCTTTATGCTGAAAGGATTTCGGATTTTCACAGCACGCGCCCCACTCCACTCCTCCCGAACGGCTTCGTATGCTGAGTGATTACGGCCGTGCAAATTGCGAACAAGGCAAAAAGCAAGAAAAAAGAGAAGAACTCGCCGCCAGCCCCAAACCCGCATCAAAAAAAAGAGACCTGCGCCCGAGGGGCGAGGTCTCTTGTGAGTTTTTCGTACGTCCGCGCGTGGCGGAAGCCGGCGCGTTTAGGCGTTCTTCTTCTCGGAGACAAACTTCTCCTTGATGCGTGCCTTCTTGCCGGTGAGCTTGCGGAGGTAGTAGAGCTTGGCGCGACGCACCTTACCTACCTTGTTCACCTCGATGCTCTCGATGTTGGGCGACTCGATGGGGAAGATACGCTCTACGCCTACCGTGCCCGACATTTTGCGCACGGTGAAGCGCTTCTTCTCCATATGGCCGTTGATTTTGATAACAACGCCGCGATACAGCTGTATACGCTCCTTGCTACCCTCGACGATTTTGTATGCCACGGTAACGGTGTCGCCAGCCTTGAACTTGGGGAACTCCTTGCCTGTAGCAAACGCTTCTTCAGCAATCTTAATCAGATCTGCCATTGTGTGTAATGGAATAATTAATTGAGTTGTTGTCGTCCCGGCCCAGCTTACCCGGGTAACTCTGAATCCCGACAGAGGCTGGGCGGAAAGCGCGGCAAAGTTACGCTTTTCCCGCGTCACGGCAAAAGGGCTGTGCTGAGAAAGCGGATTTTACGCCGCTTTCCCCCTCATTCCCGCCGAGTAAGCGGCGATGAAAGCGAAACAGAGGAGCGGAATGGCGAAAGCGGAACTCATGGAGGCGTGGTCGGCAATCAGACCCATAAGCAACGGGGCAACCGCTCCGCCGACAATGCTCATCACGAGGAAGGACGAGGCGCGCTTGGTGTGCGACCCGACACCCTGAATGGCAAGGGCGAAGATGGTGGGAAACATTACGCTCTCGCAAAGGTAGCACACAAAGAAGGCCGCCACCCCTACATAGCCAGCGCCCGTCAGCAGCACGCCCATGCTAAGCGCGGCGCACACGGCGCAGAAAAGCAGCACGTCGCAAGCCGACACCCTCGCCATCACACGGCTGCCTAGCATGCGCCCTACCATAAAGAGTCCCATTCCGCCGAAGGAAAGCAGGTAGCCCGCAGTCTCGTTGGAGACGGAGGCTTGCTCGGTGACGTAGTTGACGAAGAAGCTGTTGATGCCCGTCTGCGCCGCCACGTAGAGGAAGAGGGCTATGAGGCCGAAGCGGAAATTGCGGTGCTGCCAAAGCGGGCGTTCGGTCCCGTGAGAATTTTCCTCAGGGGCAGCCTCAGCGCCAACCTCTGGCAGGCGCACGCGCGAGAACACCGCCGCCACGCAAAGCACCACGATGCCGATGACGGCGTAGGGCGTGGCGATGTTGCCGCCCCCGTCGCCGCCGAAAAGGCAGTAAGTGCCGACGAGCGGGCCGCAAATCCAGCCTAAACCGTTGAACGACTGCGCGAGGTTGATGCGACGCGCAGCTGAATGGGGCGTGCCCAGCTCGGTGACGTAGGGATTGGCGGCGGTTTCGAGACAAGTCAGTCCGCAGCCTATGACAAAGAGCGAGAAAAGGAAGAACGGGAACGAAAGCAACTGCGCGCCGGGAATAAAGAGCAACGCCCCGATTCCGTACAGCGCAAGTCCCACAAGCACGCCCGCACGGTATCCGAAACGGCTTATTATGGAGCCGGCGGGAAGAGCCATAAGAAAATAGCCCCCGTACACCACCGCCTGCACAAGCGCCGACCCGGTCTTCGACATTCCCATCGTGTCCTGAAAATGCTTATTCAGCACGTCAAGAATGCTGTGGGCGAATCCCCACAGAAAGAAGAGCGACGTGACAAGCACAAACGGCCACAGATAACTCGTGCCGTCCGCGCCGCGTGTGAGTTTTTCCTTTCCTTTCATATATAGGCAATAGTTTGTCATAAAAGCGCGGCGGAGACGGCTTCTGCGTTGTCTCCGTCGCGCCCATATCTTTTTCTCCGCAAGAAGAAGCCCGCCCCGGGGTCAGAACTTCTTTTGGTACATCTGCTCGTAGTACTTTTGGTAGTCGTCGCCGCTTACTGCCTCAATCCAGTCGTGGTGTTCGAGATTCCAGCGAATAGTCTTGACGATGCCCACCTCAAAGGTTGTCTCCGGATACCAGCCGAGGTCCGCCTTTATCTTAGAGGGATCGATGCCATAGCGCAGGTCGTGGCCAAGACGATCCTTTACATAGGTGACAAGTTCCTGCTCGTTTATCCACGAGATGTCCGTCAGTCCGTCCGCGCCCTTGTCCTGCCGTTTGAGCAAAGAGCGGAATTGCGGCTCTGCCTGCATTATGTCGTGAATGGCCTTAATGATGAGCCGCACTATCTGTATGTTCTGGCGCTCGTTGTGCCCGCCCACGTTGTAAATGCTCCCGGCCTTGCCTTCATTTATCACAAGGAGGATGGCTTTGCAGTGGTCTTCTACATAGAGCCAGTCGCGGATGTTTTCGCCCTTTCCGTACACGGGGATTTTTTTCCCCGCAAGGATGTTGTTGATGACAAGCGGGATGAGCTTCTCGGGGAACTGGTAAGGACCGTAGTTGTTGGAGCAACGGGTTATGCTCACCGGCATGTGGAACGTGTCGCGGTAGGCGCAGACTATGTGGTCTGCCGAGGTTTTCGACGCGCTGTACGGGCTGTGCGGGCAAAGCGGCGTCTCTTCCGTGAAGAAACCGTCCTTGCCGAGCGAGCCGTACACCTCGTCCGTGGAGACTTGGTGGAAGCGCACGCCCACTTTCCACGTGGGGTAGCCCTGCGCGTCGCGTCCCGTCACCCAAGCCTCGCGAGCCGCATCTAGGAGGTTCTGCGTGCCGAGGATATTGGTCTGCAGGAAGAGTTGCGGGTTTTCAATGCTGCGGTCGACGTGGCTCTCCGCCGCGAAGTTTACCACTGTGTCGAAGCTGTACTGCGAGAAGAGGCTGCGCACAAGGTCGCGGTCGCAAATGTCGCCCTTTACGAAGAAGCAGCGCTCATTGTCTATGTCGTCGGCGATAGTGCCCAGATAGCCCGCGTACGTCAGCAGGTCCAGCACAACCACACGTGCGCCCGGCTCTTTGCCGAGGAGGTATTTCAGGAAGTTGGCGCCGATGAACCCAGCCGCGCCCGTTACGAGATATGTCTTCATTAATTGTTTGTTGTCCTTGTTTGTTTGCGGGGAAGCCCGCGCATTTTGCGTTTCTCCCCCGACGACTTGTCCGCGTCACGCGCCGAGTCCGTAGTGAGCCGCAATTTGGTTGGTCAATTCTACGAAGTCGGCCACGGTGAGTTGCTCGGGCCGTTTCGAGAAAACCTCCTGCGCGAGGAAGTCCGTATGGTCGGGACGGCTTTGCCCCGTTTTCGCGTCAAGTTCTGAGAGCAGCGGCTTGACGGAGCTGCGCATCATCTTGCGGCGCTGGTTGAACGTGGTTTTCACCACCCGTTTCAGGAGTTCCTCGTCGCAGTCGGGACGCTCCACGCCGTTACGCGTGAGGCGCACCACCGCGCTGCGCACCTTGGGAGGCGGGTTGAAAACGCCCGGCTCTACGGTGAAGAGGTACTCCACATCGTAGTATAGTTGCGTGAGGACGCTCAGTATGCCGTATGCCTTGCTGCCCGCAGGCGAGGCAAGCCTTTCCGCCACCTCTTTCTGTATCATGCCCGTGCAGAGCGGTATAAGGTTGCGGTACTCCAGCATTTTGAAGAAAATCTGGCTACTTATGTTGTACGGGTAGTTGCCCGTCAGCACAAAAGGTTTGCCGCCAAAGACATCCTCAAGCCGCATTTTAAGGAAATCGCCCTCAATGATGTCGCCGCGCAAAGCGGGGATGTTGGCATTGAGCCATTCCACGCTCTCCCCGTCAAGCTCCACCACCCTGAGCGGCCGGTCTTTTCCGAGAAGATACTGCGTCATCACGCCCATTCCCGGACCTACTTCGAGGACGGGGATGCCGGGGCACGCGTCTACGGTGTCGGCTATGGCCTGCGCCGTGCCGAGGTCTTTGAGGAAATGCTGTCCCAGATTTTTTTTAGGGCGTACCCGCTTCATAAAGGGAAAGTTTCTACTTTTGTCTGTTGTAAGCGTTCGGGCTACCGTAAGTCAATAACCTTGGGGCAAAGGTAAGAAAAACCAAAATATGAAGCGTCTGCCAAAATCCATTCTGCAAATATCCCTGCCCTTCGTACTTGGTTTTTGTCTGTTGTGGTGGATGTACCGCGGGACGGATTGGGCGGAATTCATGCAGACTTGCTGGCACGAGACGAAGTGGGGGTGGATGTTGCTCTCACTCGCTTTCGGCGTTTTGCCCCAGCTGGCCCGCGCCTGGCGTTGGCGGCTCGCGCTTGAGCCGCTGGGCGAGCGTCCGCGCAGGGGGACGTGCGCCGATGCCATCTTCCTATCTTACGCCACGAGCCTCGTCGTGCCCCGCCTTGGCGAGGTTACGCGCTGCGGCACGCTGAAGAAATGCGACCGCGTGTCGTTTACTCACTCCATCGGCACGGTCGTGACCGAGCGGCTTGTGGACTCGGTGCTGATGCTCCTGCTTGCGGGCTTGGCGCTGCTGTTGCAGTTGCCCGTTTTCCTCTCTTTCTTGCACGACACAGGCGCGGGGGTGGAAAACATCCTCGGACGTTTCACCGGCACGGGATACTTGGTCACAGCCGTGTGCGTGTTGCTCGCCGCCTTGGCCTGCTGGGTTTTCCTGCGCAAAATAGCCGTCATACAAAAGGGGCGGACACTGCTCGGCGAGGTGTGGGAAAGCGCGCTCTCGCTGCGGCAAATACGGAAGAAGGGACTGTACCTATTCTACAGTCTCCTGATATGGGCGGGCTACTTCCTCCACTTCTACATAGCATTCTTTTGCTTCGACTACACGGCGGGCATCGGGGTGAGTGCGGCTTTCCTCGTCTTTTGCGTCGGCACGTTCGCTGTGCTTGTGCCCACGCCCAACGGGGCAGGGCCTTGGCACTTCGCCGTCAAGACGATGCTGGTGCTTTACGGCGTGGAGGAGACTAAGGCCATCACCTTCGCGCTTGTGGTGCACACCATACAGACCGCCCTCGTCGTCGTGCTCGGAGCTTTCGGGTGGGCGCGGATTGCGCTTCGCAAAAGCCTGCCGGCGGAGTGATTTCAACGGAAAATATCGCGAGGACGACGACAAACATTGTACGTAAAAACTAAAACACAGATAAGGCAATGAGTGAGATAGCAAATCTTCAACCGAAAGAAATCTGGAAAAACTTTGACCTGCTCACACAGGTTCCGCGTCCGTCCGGTCATCTTGAGAAAGTGCAGGCTTTCCTGCTCGACTGGGCGAAAGAGAAAGGCGTGACGGCTTTCAAGGACGAGGCCGGCAACATCATTATGCGCAAGCCCGCGTCCCCGGGCATGGAAGACCGCAAGTGCGTCACCCTGCAAGGACACATGGACATGGTGCCGCAGGCTGAGAAAGGCTCTACGCACGTCTTCGAGACCGACCCTATATCCACCTACATAGACGGAGAGTGGGTGAAGGCAAAGGGCACGACGCTCGGCGCGGACGACGGCATGGCTGTCGCCACCATTATGGCTATTATGGAGGACGACACGCTTAAGCATGGTCCCGTGGAGGGTTTCATCACCGCCGATGAGGAGACCACGATGTACGGTGTCAATCACATGAAAGCCGACGTCCTTGAAGGCGACATCTTGCTTAACCTCGACGACGAGACTGAGGGCGAGATGATCATCGGCTCGGCGGGCGGCGTGAACATGACCGCCTCTCTCGAGTACAAGCCCGTAGAGAGCGACGAGGACGATGCGGCGGTGAAAGTCACGCTGCACGGTCTGCTCGGCGGACACTCCGGCTTGGAAATCAACGAGGGCCGCTGCAACGCCAACAAGGCTATGGCCCGCATCGTGCAGGACGCTATCGTCAACTTTGACGCCTGCCTCGCCTCTTGGCACGGCGGCAACATGCGCAACGCCATACCGAGCGCGGCGGAGGTGACACTGACGATGCCGAAAGAGAACGTGTCTGAGTTTCTTGGCGTAATAGACGAGTGGAAGCAGACCCTGACGGACGAGTACACGCCCATAGAGACGGGACTGCAGCTCGACTGCGAAGAGACGGCCCGCCCGCAGTTTGTGGTGCCGGAAGAAATACAGGACAACCTCGCCGACGCTATCAGCGCGTGCCACGACGGAGTTTTCCGCTTCATTCCCGAGGTGAAGAACATCGTCGAGACTTCCTCCAACCTCGCCATCGTGAACATTGAGGGCGGCAAGGCAGAGTTTCTCATCCTCATCCGTTCCTCGCGCGACAGCATGCGCCAAAGCTGCGCCGACTCGCTTGAAAGCGCGTTCGCAATGGCGGGAATGAAGGTGGAACTCAGCGGCGAGTACCCCGCTTGGCAGCCCAACAGCAAGAGCGAGATAGTGGAACTGATGCGCGGCATATACCGCGAGCTCTTCAACGCCGAAAACCGCGTGCAGGTGATACACGCCGGCTTGGAGTGCGGCATCATCGGCACGCTGCGCCCCCACATGGACCTCGTGAGCTTCGGTCCCACGCTCCGTTCCCCGCACACGCCCAACGAGCGGTGCTACATCCCGAGCGTGGCGAAGTATTGGACGTTTGTCAAAACAATACTCGAGCGCATACCGAAGAAGTGAGAAACGGGACACGCTGACACGCCGGCGCTCTCCGCAAGCCAAGTCCCTCCTCCCTTCTCTCACGGGAGCCGGCCTTGCCTGCGGAGGGCGCTTCGCTTTGCGGTATTCCCGCTTGCGCCAAGATACGGCGTAGCGTGAGCGCATGTACGTGGCACGCGTTGCATAAACCGCCTCACACGTTGCATAACCGCCGCACGCATTATATATAATAAGGCGTATTTCCTCACCCCCTTTTTCAGGCACACCTCTACCCTATCCCTCAGCCTATGGAAGTGAAGTTTTTGGACCTGCAAGCGGTCACCGCCATGCACCGTGACGAGTATCTCGCCGCGCTGGGGCGGGTGGTGGACAGCGGATGGTTTCTGCAAGGGGAAAACATCGCCTCTTTCGAGACAGCCTACGCCTCCTACACCGGCACGCGGCACTGCGTGACGGTGGCCAACGGCCTCGACGCGCTGCGCCTTATGCTGCGCGGCTACATGGAGCTTGGACGGCTCAGCGAGGGCGACGAAGTGATTGTGCCCTCCAACACTTACATTGCCACCATCCTTGCCGTGTCCGAGAACGGACTGACCCCCGTGCTTGTGGAGCCGACCCCGGACGGACTCGAGCTGGACGAGGACAAAGTGGAAGCCGCCGTCACACCCCGCACACGCGCCGTGCTGACGGTGCACCTGTACGGACGGATTGCCTACTCGGAGAAGCTGGGCGAGACGTGCCGCCGCCACGGGCTGCTGCTTATGGAGGACTGCGCGCAAAGCCACGGCTGCGCCTACAAAGGCACTAAGACGGGGGCTTTGGGACACGCTGCGGCGCACAGTTTCTATCCTGGGAAAAATTTGGGAGCTTTCGGCGACGCCGGAGCCGTGACAACGGACGACGACAGCCTTGCGGAGGTAATTCGCGCCCTGGCCAACTACGGCAGCCAGCGCAAGTATGTCTTCAAATACAAGGGTATAAACAGCCGTATGGCTGAGACCGATGCCGCCGTGCTTGGCGTGAAGCTGCGGCACTTGGAGGAAGACAACCGCAAAAGGCAGCACATAGCCGCGATGTACTATGAGGGGATACGCAACCCGCTCGTGCAGCTGCCGCCGCGCCTGCCGGACGAAAACAACGTGTACCACATTTTCCCCGTGCTATGCCCTCGGCGGGACGACTTGCAGCGGCATTTGAAGGAAAACGGCGTGCAGACGCTGATACACTACCCAATCCCGCCGCACAAGCAGGAGTGCTACCGCGAATGGTGCGGCCACTCCTACCCCATCAGCGAGCGCATCCACGCCACGGAGCTTAGTCTGCCTATGAGCCAAGCGCTCACGGAGGCGCAGGCGCGGCACGTGATAGACGCAGTCAACTCTTTCGGGACGGAGGCGGCGCGGTAAGCGCAGACGGCGCATCCCGATTTCCAGTATAAACAACGGCGGCAAAACGACAAACCGCCTACAAACGCACGGCGGCAGCATCCAATGCGGCCGCCCTTAAAGAAAAACATGGCACTACCAGAAGACCCAATGATGCTTTACAGCTTCGTCAACACGAAACTGCGCGACGAGTACCCCTCCCTCAAAGAGCTATGCAAGAGCGAGGGAGTCGACGAGGCGCGTCTGCGCGAGCGGCTCGGCGAGGCGGGATTTGAGTACAACACGGAGCAAAACAAATTTTGGTGATGACGCATTTTCTCAAGCGCTACCCGTACAGCGCGGTCTGCACGGTGCTTATCTGCTACCTTTGCCTCAAACAGATTTCGCCGACGGGCTTGGGCAGGTTCAATTTTCCCGGCGCGGACAAAGTTGTGCACTGGGGGATGTACTTCGGCCTTTGCCTCCTTGTCTGGACCGAACGCCGCCTGAACGCAGAGAAACGCTCCATCGCGCACGCCGCCCTATACGCCGTGGCGCTGCCCTTGGTCCTTGGCGGCGCGATAGAGATTGCGCAGGAATACCTCACCGCCTACCGCTCGGGCGACTGGGCGGACTTCGCGGCAGACGCTTTGGGCGTGCTGACGGCTTTGCCGCTCGGCTTGTACGTCGTGCCGCGCATTTTTAAGGGAAAACGCTGAAAGTATTACACGCCATGCAGTATATACGCATTTCCGAGAAGGACTTTTTCTTCGCCCAGTACGACAGCCGCAACGCCTCGTCCTTTGAGCACAGCCACTTCCGGCTCCAGCCGCACAAGTCCGCCGCCGCCACTTTCCGCGAGGCTCTTGCCGCCGCGCCTTTTATGCAGCGGGGAAAGGAAGCAACCGAAGTACTTGTGGCGGGAGCCAACGTGCTTGTGCCGCTTTCCGAGTTTATGGAAGAGGACAGCCAGACGCTCTACGAGTACTGCTCGCCCCGCACGGAGAAGTGCCGCGTCTTCTACGACACCGTGCCTTCGGCTAATGTGGTGATGCTTTTCTCCCTGCCCGAGACGCTTTGCCACATCTTGGAGGACGAGCTCACGAGCGTGCGCTACACGTCTTCGGCAATGGCCGTCGCACGCCATTTCTCCTCAAAAAGCAAGACGGCGGACGGCTCGCGCCGCGTCTACGTGTACGTGTGCGGGGAGACGGCAGAGGTGTCCGTCTACGAGGACGCCCGCGTCGTGGTGACCAACAGCTACAAGGTCTCCGCGCCCTCTGACGTGCTTTACTACCTCTTCAGCCTTGCGCGGCAGCAGAGCATCGACCTATCCGCCACACCCGTGTATGTGGCGGCGGAGACGGGACACCGCGACCGCCTCGTGGAGGAGCTGCGGAGATACACCCCCAACGCCTACGCCGTCAACCCGGCGGCGGAGTTCAACCGCAACATAGTCGCCACCACGGAGGGACTGCCCTACGACCTTGTGTGCCGCCTGCTTGCGCGATGAGACCAAAACACAGAAGAGCAGAATGAGAATTATCACTGGAAAATACAAGGGCCGGCACTTCGCCGTGCCGCGCACGTTCAAGGCGCGTCCAACCACGGACTTCGCCAAGGAAAATCTCTTCAACGTGCTGAGGGGCTACCTCGACTTTGACGGGGCGCACGCGCTCGACCTCTTCGGAGGCACGGGCAGCATAGCACTCGAGCTTCTCTCGCGCGGCTGCGCCCGCGTCGTCACGGTGGAAAAGGACAGACAGCATTTTTCTTTCATCTCCGCCTGCCTCAAGCAGCTTGGCGACGAGAGCGCAATGGCTCTATGCGGCGACGTGCTGCGTTTCGTGCCGCGCTGCAAAGAGGCGTTCGACTTTGTCTTCGCCGACCCGCCCTACGCGCTGCCGCAGCTGGCCGAGCTGCCCGACTTGGTGCTATCCTCCGCCGTATTGAAAGAGGACGGACTCTTCGTCTTGGAACACGGCAAAGACTATGACTTTTCCGCGCACCCGCATTTCATCGAGCACCGCTCGTACGGAAGCGTCAATTTCAGCCTGTTCGGGAAAACGCCCGCACAAGAGTAAGAGCCGCAACCATACCGATACGCCAAAGAAGCCCCCGCCTCAAACGACAGCACAACCATAAAAACTCCGCACCGCCCCGCGCTAAGCCTACAAGCCTTGCGCGGGGCGGTGCGTCTTTCGGCCGTGATGCACCGAAAAGCGGGAAAAGGACGGAGAAATCTCTTTCCGCCGCCGACGTGTAGGGGCGCAAAAACAGCGGCATGCAGCCTGCGGGAAAAAGGAAAAATAGAACACTTTTGTATCCCAAGCCCGAGGCGCATTTTTATGTAAGTTTAACGCGAAACCTTAGGTCTGCGCCGACTGAAAAGCGGTCCGCAAGGACGGAAACGGACTTTCTCGGCACGGAAATAGGCTTTGTGGCGACGGGAATACTTGGAGTTTTTCCTATATGTACATCCCGGCGGCGCTATATGTACATATCGGCGGCGCGTAACTCGCTGATAGTCAACAATGCAAAAGCGAGGGTACGCACAGAGTGCATATCCTCGCTTTTCTCTATGCAAAGATAATACATTTTCCGCCCATTTGCAAGAGGGCGTTAACACTTATACATATTTCAAAAAGCGACATTTAGAACACTTTTCGTGCAATTTATCGGTGCGAAAATGTCGCAAGGAAGAGTGTTTCCGCGCTGGAAAAAGTACAAGCCTATACGCGCCAGCTTATGCTTCGGGAAAAGCGAAAAACGTACGCGGAAACGGCGGCAAAAGCCCTTAGGGTTGACCTCAGATGTCGCGGAGAGCGGGAAGGGGAATACAAGAAGGCCAAACGCAGCCGCAAAAAGAGAGGACCCTTAACGGGACGAAAGAAAAAGGATGCGGCGAATGCGCCGAAAGCCTACAACTGCGCCTTCGAATTGTAGCCCTCTCGGTAGCCGGCCTCGTAGCCCTGCTTGTACTTCACGCAGTCGTCCTCGGAGAAGTCGTTGGTGTCGTCGTAATGGGAGTTGCGCGAGTAGCCGTTCTCTCCGTCATAGCAGCCGTCCTCAAAGCCGGCGGAACGACCAGCCGCACGTGGCGACGTGTTATAGCCGCGCGTTTCGCGCGTTTTCTGCAAAGAAGCGTCCTCTGCCTCGTCAAGCGTCAGCACCTCAATGTCGGGAAGCGTGTCGGCCTGCTCTTCCTGCTCGGCACGGATGCGGGCAGCGCGAGCACGCTTGTTTGCCTTGACAATTTTTTCCACCTCTTCCTCGTTTGCAGTGCGGCGGGATATGACGTAGTTGCAGATTAGAATGAGTGGCTGCGCTATCATACCAAGTGACAGCACAGACACGCAAAAAACCTCAATAAGCCACACAAGCTTCTTCATCTGCAAAACACTTCGCGCAACGCCCTCAAAAGACGGCGGGGCTATTTACGGAAAAGAGGTCTGTGAGAAAGCGGAAACATCAGGGAACGCAAAAACGCCGGAAAGACGTTACGTCCTCCGTTTTATATTTTCAGTAGTTCTGTTTAGCTCTCTCTGTTGACAAAATTACATATCTATTCACATATATGCATATCCTTACGCTTATTTTCCCGCTGCAAATCATCTTTTTCTCCCCTTCCCTTTCCTTTTCTGCCGTTTTGCTGCAAAAACAAGCGTAACATTATACAAAAAGAGCGCATCCGCCGCGTGTCGTCACGCAGGGATGCGCCCAATTATTTCACTCTTGTTTCGCCGTCCAGCCTTTTACAGCCAAGGCGAGCCGTGGGGTCTTTATTTAATTCCGATTTTACCCAGCACTCTCACTGGTCGCGGTCGTTGCGCAAAGGGAAGCGATGTTCCTTTTATGGCAAAATTGCCCATTAGGAAGCGAAGCACTCACCCTCGGAAACGCAGGTCAATCCTCGGGAAGCGACCAGTCTTCCTTCGTCTTGCGCACGTAGGAAGCGTAGCGGCGTTGCGCAGCGCGCTTGGTCTCGTCGTAAAGCTCCTGAGCCTGCTCGGGGAGAGCTTTCTTCAGAGAGAGGAAGCGCACCTCGTGGTCGAGGTAGTCCTGGAAGAGCGTCCAGTCCGGCTCCTTGGAGTCGAGCGTGAACGGATTCTTGCCCTGGTCGGCCAGCTCGGGGTTGTAACGCCACAGATGCCAGTAGCCGCATGCCACAGCGCGACCTTCCTCAGCCTGGCTGCGACCCATGCCGCCCTTAATCTTGAGGCCGTGGTTGATACACGGAGCGTAGGCGATGATGAGAGACGGACCGTGGTAAGCCTCAGCCTCGCGGAACGCCTTGAGACACTGTGCCTGGTCGGCGCCCATAGCCACCTGAGCCACATAAATATAGCCGTACGTGGTCTGCATAAGCCCGAGGTCCTTCTTCGTCACGCGCTTGCCGGCGGCAGCGAACTGAGCGATTGCGCCAATAGGCGTGGACTTGGAAGCCTGACCGCCGGTGTTGGAGTAAACCTCCGTGTCGAGCACGAGGATATTCACGTCCTCACCGCTCGCCAGCACGTGGTCGAGACCTCCGTAACCGATGTCATAGGAAGCGCCATCGCCGCCGATAATCCACTGGCTGCGCTTCGTGAGGAAGTGGGAAAGCTCGGAGAGAGCGGCGCACGTGGTGCAGCCCTTCTCTGCGCCAGCCTTAATCATAGGCTCGAGCTTCTCAGCAGCCGCGCGGCTTGCCTCAGCGTCGTTTTGTCCGTCAATCCACTCCTGAGCTGCGGCCTTGAAGTCGGCGGGCACGTGCTCGTCGGCTATTGCGCCCTCGAAGAGGCTCTGGATGCGGGCGCGCATCTTCTTGTTGGCGAGTATCATACCCATACCAAACTCGCAGAAGTCCTCGAAGAGGGAGTTAGCCCAAGCGGGACCCTGTCCCTTCTCGTTGGTGGTGTAGGGCGTGGAGGGGATTGAGCCGGAATAGATGGACGAGCAGCCCGTAGCGTTAGCCACCATCTGGCGGTCGCCGAAGAGCTGGCTGACGAGCTTCACGTACGGAGTCTCGCCGCAGCCCGAGCATGCGCCGGAGAACTCAAAGAGCGGCGTAGCAAACTGGGAGTTCTTCGGGTTCTGCTTCGTGTCGATGAGGTGCTGCTTGCTGGTGACTTTCTTCGTGCAGTAGTCCCAGTTGGCAGCCTCGGGGAGCTGACCCTCGAGCGGAACCATCTCAAGAGCCTTGTTGCCTTTGAGACCGGGGCAAACGTCTACGCAGTTGCCGCAGCCGAGGCAGTCCATCACGTCCACCTGCTGCACGAAGTGCATTCCCTTCATTGCGGCGGGGGCTTTCATCTCGATGGACTCGCCGCCGAAGCCGGCAAGCTCGTCATTGGTCAGCACAAACGGGCGGATAGCTGCGTGGGGGCAGACAAAGTCGCACTTGTTGCACTGAATACAGTTCTCCTTGTGCCAAACGGGAACGAAGGCAGCCACGCCGCGCTTCTCATAGGCGGCAGTGCCCTGGTGCCAAGTTCCGTCCTCAGACACCTTGAACGCGCTCACGGGGAGCAGGTCGCCGTTCTGGGCGTTGATGGGGCGCACGAGGTCGGAGATGTAAGCCGGCTCGTCGCGCTCTACCTTGGCATCCTCGGGGAGGGTAGCCCAAGACGGGTCTACGGTGAGCTGCTTGTACTCGCCGCCTCGGTCGACAGCCTGGTAGTTTTTGTCTACGATATCCTGTCCCTTCTTGCTGTAAGACTTGACGATGAACTTCTTCATCTGTTCTACGGCAAGGTCTACGGGGATAACGCCCGTGATGCGGAAGAAGGCGCTCTGGAGAATAGTGTTGGTGCGGTTGCCAAGACCAATCTCCTGCGCAATCTTGGTGGCGTTGATGTAGTAAACGGTGATGTTGTGCTCGGCAAAGTAGCGCTTCACGTTGTTGGGCAGGTTGGCCGCAAGCTCATCGCCCTCCCAGATGGTGTTAAGCAGGAACGTGCCGTTGTCACGCAAGCCGCGCAGCACGTCGTACATATGCAGGTAGGCCTGCACGTGGCATGCTACGAAGTTGGGGGTCTTTATCTGGTACGTGGAGCGGATGGGGTGGTCGCCGAAGCGCAGGTGCGAGCAAGTGAAGCCGCCGGACTTCTTCGAGTCGTAGGAGAAGTATGCCTGGCAGTACTTGTCGGTGTTGTCGCCGATAATCTTAATGGAGTTTTTGTTAGCACCCACGGTGCCGTCAGCGCCGAGTCCGTAGAACTTTGCCTCGAAGATGCCCTCGCCGCCAAGTGCCATCTCCTTCTCGAGCGGCAGGGACTTGAAGGTGACATCGTCAACTATGCCGAGCGTGAAATGGTCTTTGGGCTCAGGCAAAGCAAGGTTGTCGAAGACGGAGATAATCATCGTCGGCGTGGTGTCGCAAGAGCCGAGGCCGTAACGCCCGCCCACGATGAGGGGACGGTTGGCGGCGTCGTAGAAAGCGTCCTTCACGTCGAGGTAAAGCGGCTCGCCGTTTGCGCCCGGCTCTTTCGTGCGGTCGAGCACGGCAATCTTCTTGCAAGTGGCGGGCACTGCCTCCAAAAGGTGCTTAACGGAGAACGGACGATAGAGGTGCACGCTCACCATACCTACCTTTTCGCCCTTGGCGTTGAGGTAGTCGATAGCCTCGCGGGCAGCCTCGGTCACAGAGCCCATGCAGATGATGACACGCTCTGCGTCTTCCGCGCCGTAATAGCTGAAGAGCTTGTACTCGCGGCCGGTGATTTTGGACACGGCGGCCATATACTTCTCCACAGCGGCGGGCACTGAGTCGTAGTAGGGGTTGCAAACCTCGCGATGGGCAAAGAACGTCTCGGGGTTCTCAGCCATACCACGCGCCACAGGATGCTCGGGCGTGAGGGCGCGGCTGCGGAACTCGCTCACCTTGTCCATGGGGACGAGCGGGCGGATGTCTTCCTGGTCCATCACCTCTATCTTCTGGTACTCGTGCGAAGTGCGGAAGCCGTCGAAGAAGTTGATGAAGGGCACGCGGGTGTCAAGCGCGGCGAGATGCGCCACGGCGGAGAGATCCATCACCTCCTGCACGGAGCCCTCGCAAAGCATGGCGAAGCCCGTCTGACGGCAGGCCATCACGTCAGAATGGTCGCCGAAGATGCAGAGAGAGTGGGTGGCCAGCGTGCGCGCCGACACGTGGAAGACGCAAGGGAGCAGCTCGCCCGCAATCTTATACATATTAGGTATCATCAGGAGCAGGCCCTGCGACGCCGTGAACGTGGTGGTCAGCGCGCCGCTCTGCAGAGAGCCGTGCACAGCGCCTGCCGCGCCGCCCTCGCTCTGCATCTCCTGCACCTTTACCGTGTCTCCGAAGAGATTGATGCGCCCCTGCGCCGACCACTCGTCGACGTGCTCGGCCATCGGGGAGGACGGGGTGATGGGGTAGATGGCAGCAACCTCGGAAAACATGTACGCAATGTGCGCAGCGGCCTGGTTGCCGTCACAAGTAATGAATTTCTTGTTAGCCATGAGTTTGACAAATGCACAGACGCGCCGCCGTGTGGCATGCGCCGCCTGTCTCTTTATATAAATAGGTATAGATGTTATGTTATCCTTTCAAGCGCGGAGGCATCCGCCAAGATTTGGAGGGAATCCGCGCAAAGCTTGTAAAGTTCCGCGCAAAGTGTGGAGCAGCCCGTTCAGTGCTCGGAGCAGCCCGCGCAATGTGTGGAGTGAATCCGCGCAATGTGTGGAGTAGCCTGTTCTATGTTCGGAGCAACCCGTTCTATGCGTGGGGTAGCCCGCCCAAAGCACGGAAGCGCCCACCGGTTTGCGGAGGAAGTCCGCACGAAGCGCAGAGGCGTCCGCACGAGCGCGACTCTTGCGCCGTGCTTTAAGCCAGCGAAGCGCCTGCGCCTCTCGTCCGCGTCAGTACAGGAAGCCGAACATCCAGAGCGGTATTTCGCGCTCGCGCCCTAAGTCGGTGTTGTACTTGGCGTATATTATGTCGCCGGAGCTTCGCACGCGCCGCGAGCGGTCACACACGCAGATGTTGGTGGTATTGTCTATGCGGAAGACGCCGTTTCGCCGTGGCTTGTTCACCGAGTGGTGGCGCCAGAGCGAGTTGACGAAGAACGTCTCCATGATGTTCTGCTCGCTCATCTGCGGGCTGTATATGGCGTACATAAGGTTGGCGTCATGCAGATAGACGGCGGAGGGCTTGCGCGTCTGGTCCTCGCCCTCGCGGTACACGCGGTTGATGAGCCGCGCCTCCTCGAGGTATTTCAGGTAGTTCATCACCGTGGCGCGCGAGGTGTTGATGGCGGTGGCAAGCTTGCTCACGTTGGGCGCCGAGGGGTCTCCGATGGCGAGGAGGTAGAGCAGCTTCTTTATGCGGGAGAGATATTTCAGTTCAATCTGCTTGTTCAGCAGCAGGTCCACTTCTATCATGCTGTTCATAGACTTGAGCAGCCCTTCGATGAAGTTGTGGTTCTCCAGGAAGAAGGGATAGTAGCCGTACTGCAAGTATTCTTTGAAATACTCCCAGGGCTTCACGCGCGGAAGTATGCCGCGCAGTATGCGCTCGTGGTCGGTGAGCAGCTCGTCAAAGGTGTACGACTCGAAGTGATTATCCGTGCGCAGGTTGATATACTCGCGGAAGGAGAAGCCGTGCAGCACGTAAGTGCGGCTTATAGACGAAAGCTCCGTGGGGTCTTCGCCGTCGCCCGTGTTCACCGACGTGGTGGAGTAGACAATGCGCAGCGAGGGGTACTTGTGGTAGCACTCGCACAGCTGCTCGCGCCAGTCGGGCAGCTTGAAGGCTTGGTCGATGAGCAGCACGCGGCCTCCCTGCGCCACAAACTCGCCGGCGAAGCCGACAATGCCGTGCGCCTGGAAGTAGAAGCTGTTCAGGTTGATGTAAAGACATTGGTGAAGCTGCGCGTCATAGTACTCCTGCGCGTACTGCAAGAGGAAAGAGGTGCGCCCCACGCCGCGCGGGCCTTTGATGCCTATCATGCGGTAGCCCCAATCTATGGTGTCCATCAGCGACCGCCGCACGGGGGCGCTGAAATGCTCCATAAGGTAAGCGTGCGATTGGAAGAATGTCTCCATGCCTTGTCCGTTTTTCTGTAAAAGAACGCAGTGCCCCCGTGAAGAGCGCAGCGCTTCCTGTGAAGAACGCGTTGCGCCCGCTTGCCCGCGCCGCGCTGGCAGCGCAGACGGCACGCGCCGCCCTGCAATTCCTTGCAAAATTACTCACTTCGGCGGATATCTGCAAAGCGCGGTTTCCACTTTTTGCCATCAAACCTTTAATATCGCCCGCATGCGGCGCACGCGGCGGACGAGCCTTGCGGGAAAGCGGGCGTTTCTTATCTTTGCCGGCAGACGCAGGGGAGCGGACGGCGTGACCGCGAGGAAAAGCCAACAGGCAGAGGGGCATTTCTCCCGACAAAATCCCTTTCTCCGCCCGCCGCCCCAGGAAACAAAACATCTCAAAGCATTTTTATATGAAAAAAAATCGCGCCGCCGTCGTAGGATACGGCAACATCGGACACTACACACTGCAGGCTCTCCAGGCCGCCCCCGACTTCGAGGTGGCTGGCATCGTGCGCCGCCAGGGCGGGGACAACTGCCCGCCCGAGCTCGCCCCCTACCCCGTCGTGCGGGACATACGCGAGCTGGAAGGCGTAGACGTGGCGATGCTCTGCACCCCAACCCGCAGCGTAGAGGCCTACGCCAAGGACATTCTCTCTCTGGGCATACACACCGTGGACAGCTTCGACATCCACCCGCAGATAACCGCCCTCCGCTCCTCGCTCGGCGAGACGGCGCGGGCGCACGGCGCGGTGAGCGTCATCTCGGCGGGCTGGGACCCGGGCTCCGACTCCGTGGTGCGCGCGCTCTTGCAGGCCATCGCGCCGAAAGGCGTCACCTACACCGACTTCGGTCCGGGCATGTCGATGGGGCACACCGTGGCGGTGAAAGCCATCGCGGGCGTGCGAAAAGCCCTTTCCATGACCATCCCCACCGGCACGGGCATCCACCGGCGCATGGTTTATGTGGAGGTAGAGGAAGGGCACAACTTCGCCGACGTGGCCGCCGCCATCAAGGCCGACCCCTATTTTGCCTCGGACGAGACACACGTGATGCAAGTCCCCTCTGTGGCCGACGTGACCGACATGGGGCACGGCGTGCACCTCACCCGCAAGGGCGTGAGCGGCGTGACGCAGAACCAGCTCTTCGAGTTTGACATGCGCATCAACAACCCCGCGCTCACGGGCCAGGTGCTTGTGTGCGCCGCCCGCGCCGCCATGCGCCAGAAGCCGGGCTGCTACACGCTCATAGAGCTGCCCGTCATCGACCTTCTGCCGGGCTCTCGGGAGAAAAACATTGCCGCGCTCGTGTAAGACCGACGCACTGCCGACGCGCCCCGCCACGCCGCTGGAGGGGGTGCTGTTTTTTAGGAAAAACCGCGCCGCGCCGCCGCCCAATCCCCCGCTCTGACACGCGGGAAACGGGACGGCGCGGCGCGGCTTCCGCGTCTTACGCCGCCATTCGCTTTGCCATTAGGGCGGGCTGCGCTACCTTTGCAGAGGAGGGCGGAACACGCCGCCCCCGCCCCGCCGCCACACGGCCTGCGCTCTGGGAATACGCTCCATGCCCCTTGGGGCAGAGACTGCAGCCACAGCACAAAAGGCTGCGCCACCCGGCGCGAAGCCCGCGCCCCGGCGGGGAAAGGGAGAGAAACCATTATGGACAACTACATCGTATCGGCACGCAAGTACCGCCCCGCCACGTTTGACAGCGTAGTGGGGCAGAGCGCGCTGACCACCACGCTGAAAAACGCCATCGCGCAGGGGAAGCTGGCGCACGCCTACCTCTTCTGCGGCCCGCGCGGCGTGGGAAAAACCACCTGCGCCCGCATCTTCGCCCGCACCATCAACTGCCTCAGCCCCACCCCCGAGGGCGAGGCGTGCAACGAGTGCGAGAGCTGCCGCGCCTTCAACGAGCAGCGGTCGTACAACATACACGAGCTCGACGCGGCCTCTAACAATTCCGTCGAAGACATACGCAACCTCATCGACCAAGTGCAGATACCCCCGCAGGTGGGGCACTACAAGGTCTTCATCATAGACGAGGTACACATGCTCTCGCAGGCTGCCTTCAACGCTTTCCTCAAAACGCTTGAGGAGCCGCCCGCGCACGCCGTCTTCATACTCGCCACGACGGAGAAGCACAAGATACTGCCCACCATCCTTAGCCGCTGCCAGATTTACGACTTTTCGCGCATCTCCGTGGCCGACATCTGCGCCCACCTCAGCGGCGTGGCGGAGAAAGAGGGTATAAAATACGAGCCGGAGGCGCTGCACGTGATAGCGGAGAAAGCCGACGGCGGCATGCGCGACGCGCTTTCCATCTTCGACCAAGTGGCGAGCTTCACCGAGGGCGACATCACCTACAAGAAAGTGATTGAGGACCTCAACGTGCTGGACTACGACGAATATTTCGGCACTACGGACGAGCTTCTGCGCTGCGACATCCCCGCCGCCATGGTGCGCCTCGACCGCATCCTCTCCCACGGCTTCGAGGGCAACTACTTCGTCGGCGGGCTGGCGGCGCACTTGCGCAACCTGCTCATGACGCGCGACGAGGCCACCCTCCCGCTCCTCGAAGTGAGCGACGCCGTGCGCCAGCGCTACCGCGAGCAAGCCGCCCGCTGCAAGCCCAAGTGGCTCTACCGCGTGCTGCGGCTCTGCAACGACTGCGACCTTTCCTACCGCGCCTCGCGCAACAAGCGCCTCCTCGTCGAGCTCACGCTCATCGAAGCGGCGCAGGAGGCCGCCGCCGACGACGGCGAAGGCTGTGGGCGCCGCCCTATACGACGACTAAAACCCATATTCAAGCACACGGCCGCCCCGCAGCGGGCTGCCGCCGCCCCCGCCCCGGCCATGGCTCAGCCCGCCGCGGCGGACACCACGCAAAGCGGACCGCGCCCCGCCACACCGACACCCACCGCCCAGCCCGCCGCGCCGGCCTTCCCGGCCAAGGCCCGCCACACGGCACGAACCATCTCCATACGCTCCCTCCGCGCCGACTACGAGAAAGGGCAGCAGCCCTCCTCCGCCGCTTCGGGGCAAAACGCCGCAGGGCAGGCGGGCGCAGCCGCCGGCACGGCTTCCGGCGACACGCGCATGGAGACCCCGTTCGACGAGAAAGAGCTCTCGTACTACTGGTACCGTTTCGCGCAGTCGCTCCCACAGGAGGAAAGCGCCACGGCGGGCCGACTGAAAAACATGAAGCCTGCGCTCCAGCCCGGCTGGATTGTGGAAGCGGCCGTGGACAACGAGATTGTGGAGGACTACATCCGCCGCATACAGGCCAAGCTCGTGGCTTACCTGCGCACGCAGCTGCGCAACGACCACATCACCCTGCGCCTCAACCTCATCGAAGCCGTCGACACCAAGCGCGCGTACAGCCGCCTCGAGCAGCTCAACGACATGATGCGCCGCAACCCCGCACTCGCCCAGCTGCAAAAAGAGCTGCAGCTGGAGCTGGCCTAACCCGCGCCGCAGCAAAAGGCGGAAAGCACGGAATAAGCACGGGAAAAGCGCGGACGCAATATTTATAGTATATGCCCCAACACGGCAAGACGAGTCCGACAATACGGGCAAGACGGCACAAACCGCAAGGACTGAGGCACAGCCCCGCAAGGACTGAGGAACAGCCCACGAGGATTGGGGCAAAAACCGCATGGATTGAGGCACAAGCCCACAAGGACAGAGCCACAAGCCCGCAAGGACAACGCCACAAGCCGCAAGAGAAAAGGCGAGGCCCGGCACGACGGGAAGAAGCCAAACACGACCGACTGAAAAGAAACCCTATCACACACAAATGGAAAAGACACAGCACAAGTATGTCACCGTGGCATACGAGCTCTATGCCGACAACTCGCAAGGCGTGCACGAACTCATCGAGAAAGCGCCCGCCGAGCACCCCTACCAGTTCATCACCGGCCTGGGCATCACCCTTGACGCCTTTGAGGCCAACATAGACAAGCTCGCCGAGGGCGGCAGCTTCGACTTCACGCTCTCCGTCGACGAGGCCTACGGCCCGTACGTGGACGAGCACGTCATAGACCTTGACAAAAAAACCTTCTGCGTAGACGGCCGCTTTGACAAGGAAACCATCTACCCGGGCGCGGTGCTTCCGCTCGTCAACGCCGACGGCAACCACTTCGACGGACTTGTGCTCGAGGTAAAGGAAAACTCCGTGCGCATAGACCTCAACCACCCGCTCGCAGGAAAAGCGCTCCACTTCAAGGGCCAGGTGGTGACCATGCGCCCCGCGACGGACGAGGAGATACAAGGCACGCTCAACATGATGAGCGGCGAGGGCTGCGGATGCGGATGCGACGACTGCGGCGACGACTGCCACCACCACGACCACGAGTGCCACCACGGGCACGAAGGCCACGGCGAGGGCTGCTGCGGCGGCGGACACTGCCACAACCACTGACACACGCCGCAAGCGCGGGGCGGCACGCCGCCCTGAGCCGCGCAGACGTGGAAGCCGCGAGGGGACACGCGCCAAGGCAAGACAAGCCCCGCGCCCCGAGGCTTCCACGTCTTTTTGTAGGAAAACGCCGACAATAGGCCTCTCCCCTATTGGGGACATCTATTTACACGTTGGGAATCCCCCTCAAAGGGAAGGTTTTTGCAGGAAAAACGTCCTCCCTGCGGGGAAAGAAGAAAAACGAACAAGGGAAAATGAACACATTCGGCACACTCTTCCGCCTCACCACCTTCGGCGAAAGCCACGGACCGGCGATAGGCGGTGTGATAGACGGCATGCCCGCCGGCGTGGCTGTCGACACCGCTTTCATACAGAGCCAGCTCGACCGCCGCCGGCCAGGGCAGAGCGCCATCTCCACAAGCCGGCGCGAGGCAGACAAGATAGAGCTTCTCTCGGGCATCTTCGAGGGGCAGACCACGGGCTGCCCCATAGGCTTCACCGTAGCCAACGCCGACCACCACTCCGCCGACTACGACAACCAGAAGGAAGTCTTCCGCCCCTCGCACGCCGACTACACCTACTTTTGCAAATACGGCATACGCGACCACCGGGGAGGCGGACGCAGCTCGGCCCGCGAGACCGTCTCGCGCGTAGCGGGCGGCGCGTTCGCCAGTCTTTTCCTCCGCCAGCGCACAAGCATACGCATCTCCGCCTTCACCTCCCAAGTGGGCGCCATCGCTCTGCCGGGCGCATACACCGACTACGACCTCTCCCTCGCGGAGACCAACGCCGTGCGCTGCCCCGACCCAGCCACCGCCGCCCAGATGGAGAGCCTCATCGCCGAGGCACGCAGCACCGGCGACACCATAGGCGGCGTGGTCACCTGCGTGGTGACGGGCTGTCCGCCGGGTCTGGGCGAGCCGGTCTTCGGCAAGCTGCAGGCGCGCCTCGCCGCCGCCATGATGGGCATCAATGCCGCCAAGGGCTTCGAGTACGGCACGGGCTTCGCCGGAGCAAGCCGGCACGGCAGCGAGGAGAACGACATCTTCGTCCCCGCCCCCGGAGCCCCTCACGCCATCAGCACGCTCACCAACCGCAGCGGCGGCATACAGGGCGGCATCTCCAACGGGCAGGACATATACTTCCGCGTGGCGTTCAAGCCCATAGCCACCCTCTTGCGCCCGCAGCCCACCGTCGACAAGGAGGGACGCGCTGCCACCATAGCCGCCCGCGGCCGCCACGACCCGTGCGCCGTGCCGCGTGCCGTGCCCATAGTGGAGGCTATGGCGGCTATGGTGATGGCGGACGAGACGCTGCTCTCCGAGGCGTACGCAAAGCACTAAAAAGCCGGAAGAAGGCAAGAAAGCGCCGAAAGGAAACGGACAGAAGGCCGAAAACGGGGAGATAAAAACAAAAATAAACGAGTAAGGTGCATTTTTTGCAAAGAAAACTTGGCAAAAACTTGCTTTGTATATACTAAGCCCCTATATTTGCACTATCAGTTGTCGGGATGACAACACCAACAAATAGTTTAGTTAAGTCTAGTTTAGTTTTTGTGTTGGTTAATGGAGGTCTGCAGAGGCAGCGCCTCCATTAATTTTTTTTGCCCGCCCCGCGCCGCACGCCGCGCATACGCCCCGCCCCGGCAGAGCCCATCCGCCGCCACCCGCAGCGCCTTTCCCTTGCATTTCCGTGCCACTTATCCGCGCAAAACTTCGCGATAAGCCCCATTTCCGCCCTTTCTTCTGTGGTAAAATACGTTAACCGCCATTTGGAAAACGGAGAAAAATGTATTATCTTTGTGTGTCGGAAAGAGAGGATATGCACCCCGTGCGTACCCTCTCTTTTCCGTTGTTGATTATCAGCGGTTTACAAGCCCGCTATATGTACATATAGCCCCGCCGGGATGTACATGCCGGGAAAACTCCAAGTATTCCCGTCGCTCCAGGGCCTATTCCCGTGGCGGAAAAGCCCTTTTCCGTGCCGAAAAAGTCGTTCACTGTCGCCGCCGAGCTTAGATTTGCAGTTAAGAATTCATAAAAATTCATCTGCCCCAAAGCACGCGAAAACGTGCTGAACCGTTCCGGTTTTCTTTTTTTCCGCACACCCGCCGGGCACGGCGCGGACGGCCTGTGAAAAGTGCCGCGGCACGGGGGAGGATTGCTTTGCTGAGCAATGCTTTTGCCCTTTCAGGGCGCATTTGCCCCCCGCCCCCTCACCCAGGGCGATGCCCTGGGCTATGAGCTGCTGCCCTTTCAGGGCGCTACGCCGCACGCTACGATAAAGCCCGAAACGCGAAACGCCCGACAAAGCCCAACACACAGAACAACACAAACAAGAAGCGTCCCGACACGCGGCAAAATGCACACAATGAGCCCATCTCGCGGGAAACCACACACGGGTAGCACGCCAACACGCGGCGGAACACACGCAACACGCCCAACACGCGGGAAACCACGCACGGGAAGCACGCCAACACGCGGCGGAACACACGCAACGCGCCCAACACGCGCGAAAACACGCGCAGAGAACATACCGGCACACAGCAAAACACAAAAACGCGCCCAACGCGCGGGAAAACACGCACGGCAAACGGGCTGAAAGCCCATCAAGCCCATAGCCCAGGGCAAGCGAAGCGACACCCTGGGTAACGGCATTCACCCCACACGCTGCGCCCTGAAAGGGCAAAAGCATTACTTTCAAGACTGGCACAGCCTGCGTCCAACGCGTACAGATAAGCCAACGAAAGCGGACAACCATACAGTTCGCGACGGGCGAAAAGCCACTTACGCCCATAACGACTACGCCAAGCACTACCGACAAGCACATAAAACATTTTCCATTACTACTCAAGGCATTACGTCATACTTTTGAGAATTTTGCAGCGCACTTTTGAGAATTTTGCAAGCAGGAATTGAGAATTTTGCAAGCAAGAATTGAGAATTTTGCAAGCAAGAATTGAGAATTTTGCAAGCACACTTTTGAGAATTCTGCATACCTTCGCACGCAGACATATAACGGTAAAAAAGAATAGGGTATGTTCAAGAAAAGAGAATACGCCGTGCTGCGGGAAAGGATGGCAGAGCCGAGACGCTTCATACAAGTGATTTCTGGCCCGAGGCAGGTGGGGAAATCCACAATGGTGAAGCAATTTCTCAGCGAGACGGACATACCGCACATGTTTGTGACGGCCGACGGCGTGCCGCCGCAAGACCGCGAATGGATAAACGGCGTATGGGAGACGGCACGGGCGCGGAAAAGCTTCGGCGGCTTGGCGGACTTCCTGCTCGTCATAGACGAGGTGCACAAAATAGCCAACTGGAGCGAGGCGGTGAAGCGCGAGTGGGACTGGGACACTTTCCACGACACCGGCATCAAGGTCGTGCTGCTGGGCTCTTCGCGCCTGCTGCTCAAAGACGGGCTCACCGAGTCGCTCGCCGGCAGGTACGAGCTTATACGCATGACCCACTGGACCTACGCCGAGATGCGCGAGGCCTTCGGCCTGGGGCTTGCGGAGTACGTCTACTTCGGCGGCTACCCCGGGAGCGCGCAGTACGTCAAGGACGAGAGGCGGTGGCGCAGCTACGTCAGAGACAGCATCGTAGCGCCCGCCGTGACGCAGGACATTCTCCTCACCAAGACCGTTTACAAGCCCGAGCTCATGCGCCAGCTCTTCCTCTTGGGCTGCACTTACTCGGGAGAAGAGATTTCGCTTAACAAGATACTGGGACAAATGCAGGACGCAGGCAACGTGACCACGCTCGCCAGCTACCTGCACACGCTTGACGAAACAAGACTTCTGAAAGGCATGCAGAAGTACGCGCGCGACAACGCCCGCAAATACAGCTCCGTGCCGAAGATGATGGTTTACAACACGGCCCTGCTTTCCGCCCTGTCGAACACCAAGTACGAGCAGGCCTGCACCGACCCGAAGGCGTGGGGCAGGTGGGTGGAAAGCGCCGTGGGAAGCCATTTGCTCAACAAGGCCGACGCCCTCGGCTGCCAAGTATACTATTGGCGGGAGCGCAACGAGGAGGTGGATTTTGTCATCGAGTACGCCGGCCGCACCACGGCCATCGAGGTGAAGAGCGGGCGCAGGGTGACAAACACGGGGCTGCAAGTCTTCAAAGAGAAATTCAAGCCCAGCCGCACGCTTGTAGTAGGACCGGACGCGTTCCCCTTGGACGAATTTCTGAACACTGACTTAGAGAAAATAGTATCCTGACCGCACACGCCGCCGCAAGCCAATACCGGCGGGACGAAAGGAAAAAGCGGAGACAGCCAAACGGCATTTTTTGGTGACAGAGCGCTTTTTCCTCGCAATAAATTTCTTTTGCCACGCCAAAAGCCGCTATTTCCCCCGCACGCGGCACGTCAGCCTCAGCCCCCCCCTACTCTTCCAAGCCCTCGCGCCACGCGCGAAACACGCTTCCGTAGAGCTTGAAGCTCTTCATGCCTTTTGTGAAGAAACCCATGCGGAGAAGGTCGGCGCTCGAAGCGCAGAGGGCGCGCTTGCGCACATACTGCCCCTGACGGTGGGCGAAGACACCGGCGAAGGAACTCATTGACGAGGCGAGACGGCGGGGGTCGGCCTGCAAGGGGTCAGAAGCCCGCACCTTGCGCCTTATGCGCCTCACCGTCGCGCTGTGCACGTACGAGCGCCAGGGCTTGAGGTACGCGCCGAGGAAAGCCACGCCCGTTCGGCAGTCGTCTATGCGCGTCTTTCCGGGATGGAGTTGCAGCCCAAGCTCACTTTCAAGGAAGGCGGCCATCTGCGGCACGAGCCCCCTGAGCCACTCTCTGTCGCCGCTCACCACGAAAGCGTCGTCGACATACCGCCCGTAGTGGCGGCAGCCAAGGCGGCGCTTGCAGTGCTGGTCGAAGGCGTTCATGTACACGTTGCTGAAAAGCTGGGAGGTGAGGTTGCCGATGGGAAGCCCGCACCCGGGCGGGCTGCAGAAGAGCGACTTCGAGGGCGGCAGGCCTTTCCAGTCGTCCGGGCTGCCGTGGCGGCGGCACGACGGCAAGGGGTCGTACAGCACAAAGGTCTCGGTAAGGTAGCGCACAAAGGCGTAGTCGTGCGTGGCTTTCCAAGGCTCGCTACCGTCAATGGCGCGGCCGCACATTTTTTCAAGAGCGCCCAGGCAGAGGGCGAGCAGGCGGCGGCGGTCAATGTGCATAAAGTAGCCCTTCACGTCCACTTTCAGCACGTGGCACGGGCGGCGGTAGTGGTCGCTCACGGCGAGTATGTGGCGCTGCAGGCGGCGTATGCCGTAGTGCGTGCCGCGCCCCTCGATGCAGCTGTACGTGTCGGCTATAAAGGTGCGCTCGAAGAGGCGGTGGGTGTAGTCGTAGTAGAGGTGATGCACCACGCGGTCGCGGAAGTCGGCGGCGAAGACCTCGCGCCGCTTCGGGTCTTCTATCACGAAACAGACGCTGGGGCTTGGGCGGTAGGTGCGGGCGTGCAGCTCGCTGGCGAGGCTCGTGAGCTCTTCCTCCAAGTGCAGCTCAAAACGCTGGCGGTCCGCCGAAGCCGCCTTGTGGCGGCGTGCACGCTGGTAGGCGCGGTAGAGGTCGGCAAGGAGCTGCTCGCGCGAAAGGGTAAAGGTGTTTTCCGTATTGTTCAAGGCAGGAGGGGCACTATTATATGGAGGGGCTGGACTATCCGGTAAAGATTTATTGAAAGGCGGCGGCAGATTTGTCGGGAGAAGCTCCGGGGCTGTTCATAAGAGAGCCGGATTTTTATTCTAAGAAAGGCGGCACAAGTGGAAAAAAGGGGCGGCTCTATAATGTTGCCAAAAGGGGAAGGGGCAAAATTTGCTTATAGAGCCGCCTGTGTGAGAAGCATGCGGCGGCTGCGCTGACGCGTGCGCTGCGCTGGTCGAGAAGATTTCCACATTTCTGCAATGCCAGCGCGGCAAGGGCGGGCCCTGCCAGTGTTTCCCGTGTCCCAGGGAAAGGCGGGTGCTGCGACGGGGCGGACGGTGTGCCCGTTGTAACGGTTGTTGTTGTTGTTCGGGTTGTGGTTGCCGCTGTTGAAGTTGAGGTTGTACGCGTTGTTGGCGTTGCCTGAGTTGAGCGTAGCGGACCAGTAGTTGCCGTTCGAGCCGTGGTTGTTGAGGCTGCTCCCGTTGCGGTTGCCCGAGGCCGGGAGCGCGCTGTGGCAGCGCCTGGTGTAAGCTGCGGAGAGCCAGTCTTGCGAGGGGCTCCCGCAGCCGCTGCACGTCTGCAGCCGTTTTTCTCCCGTTTTCCCCAAGCCCTTGGCTTGGCGGAAAAGCGTAGAAGACGCGCTGCCCTGAACCCCTGCCCGGCACGCTGCGCGCGGGGCTTTCGCGCCGCACACATTCTGGCCGTGGCAAGGCCGTCGCCGCTTGCACGCCCGCGCCGCTCAGACGCGCCGCATGCTCTGTGTCTTTTTCGGTTGTATGGTTTATGGGGTGAGGCACACGGGCTGTGTGCCGTGATATTATATAGAAAGGAATGACGGAAAGGCTTTGCCGCGTCGCAAAATCTGCGTGTCACGCGCCGGCCGCAGTAATGCACGCAAGACGGACGGCACGCTCTGTCGCCGCAGAGGACTCTATACTTCGCGTGCCTGGTTTTCCACGCCCCGTGCGGGGTTTGCTTCTTCGCGCCCGCCGCTCTCTTCCCCGCGCCTTGCCGTCCCGCCTACCGCGCCGCTCTCCCTGCGGCGCGTGAAGTGGTACCACGAGGCCAGCTGCGACGACACGTCGGACGTGAGAGGTATAGTATGCAGGAAAAACTTGGCGCTGACGGCATTGAGGTCACGCAAGAGGCGGAGGCATATCTTCACCTCGTCCATGCGCCGGGCCGCCTGCTTAATGTACGGGCTTTTGCCTTTCGGTGTCTTGAAGGCCCAGGCCACGTTGACCGACACATCGGTCATGGCTTCCAACATGCGGCTGCCGAGCGTGTAGCGCAGGTCGCGCGGTATGCGGCTGTAGCACACAGTGAGTTCTTTCAGGAGCCTGTACGAGCATACGTACACGGGCTGGTCGGAGTAGCTTTTCCCCTTCTTCTGCGCCGCGTCGGCGCTTTCGCCGGACGGCTGCGCCTGCCCGGCGTCTCCCACGGGCGGCGTGCCAGCCGCCTCCGGCTCACTCCGCTCCGGTGCCGCTGTCTTTGGCGAAGTAGTCATTGTCATCGCTGCGCAGAATGGATTTGAGCGAGTGTACAAACATCACGCAGTCTATCGGCGTGGAGCTTTCCAAGGGAAAGCTGAGTATCATCATTATCACGCGCTTCTCCTTCCCCGTAAGCCGCCCCAGAGCCTGCGTGGCGTAGGACGACGCGGGGGCTTCCTCGCCGCTCTTCTTGGCGTCTTCTTTCGCCGCCTCCACTTGCTGCTCCTTCCAGTGGGCAAACATTTCTGCTATCTTGGCGTGGTCCTCCGGCGAAAGGGCGAGCATGGTGCGCAGGTCGCCGTCCTTCTCGGACGGGATAGAGCCGCACCACTTCTCGAAAGTGGACACGGGGAAGCCCACATAGCTCACCCACTGCCCCACACACTTCACGTAGCGCGTCGTCACCTTGAAAGACGAGACTTTCTGCGTCACGGCCAGGGCCGCCTCCTCATACGCACGCCAGAATGTGCCCTCGCGCACAAGCATGGCGCGCTTCGCCTGCCATGCTTTCGCGGTGTGTTGCAACACCTCGGCGATGCCCATTCTCTTGCTCTCTTTTGCGTTGTCTTTGCTGTTGTCCATGATTTTTGGGAAAAATTTTGGCCTTTTGGCGCTTCCCGCTTCCGGGCGCGGCTGGGTCGCTCCTAAAGTCGCTGCCCCGCCCGTAAGCGGGAAGCGCCAAAAGGCCGTTTAGATAGTCTTTTTAGCCATCTTTTCTTGCGGAGGCTCCGCGGGGGGCTTTTCCAGTGTTTTTTTGCTGCCCCCGGGGCGGAGCACGCGCGGTTTTAAGTTTTAAGAGGCGGCAGAGCCGCCAAGGAGAGCGATTTGACAATCGCTCTTAATGATGCGCATTACGCGCATCTTAGGGTTCTGCGACGGGGCGGACGGTGTGCCCGTAGTAACGGTCGTAGTTGTCGTACGGGAGGTGGTTGCCGCTGCCGAAGTAGAGGCGGTACGCGCGGTAGGCGTAGCCTGAGTAGAGCGTAGCGGACCAGTAGTCGCCGTACGAGCCGTGGTCGTAGAGGCCGCTCCCGTAGCGGCTGCCCGAGGCCGGGAGGAAGATGGAGTTGCCATTTGTGCCGGTGACGGTGTAGCCGTTGTGCGAGGAGTCCCAAGTCCAGGTGCAGTTGTTGTTGAGTTCGGTGAATTCGGCGTTTGTGGGCATACGGTAGCCCGCGCCCCAATTGGCGGTGGCGGCGTCGTCTTCCGCGTCGAGCACGGTCTTGTCATCGGTGAAGC
>CAVFVD010000016.1:0-51711 GCA_963625935.1 uncultured Oscillospiraceae bacterium
GAACGCCGCCAAGCGTCGGCTTGTGGACGCGGTGAACGAGGCACGCGGGGAGAAAGAAAAATCGCGGGGCAGGGAGTGAATCCCCGTCCCGCGATTTGCTTTGTCTTGGTTTATGCCTTACGGCTTAGGCTTAGAATTCGTAGCGATGGTCTTTCATGCCCGACTTGTGCGCCATCAGGTACTCGAATACCGACTGGTAGGAGCGCTGGCCTATGGTCTGCGCAAGCTGGGACATAGTCTGCTTGCTGTCAAACTTGTCCGCCGTCTTCGTGGCGTCCGTCACCTTGGCAATGTAGAGGGCTGCCGCGCCTTCCACGAGCGGAGTGGTCTGGCCTTTCGCGGTCTTGGCGAGCGCGCCGGCGAGCTTAGGCTCGGGCACGTTGATGCCGCCCACCTGCGGGTAGCCTGCGAAAGTCTGTGCGGCAAGGGTTGCGGTCACCGCGCCCTTGACGTGCTGCAAGTCGGCTACGCTCTTGGCGTTCTTGGCAAGAGCCTTTGCCTTCTCAGCCTTTTTCTGCTGCTTTACGGCTGCGGTGAGGAAGTCCTTCACCTGAGCGTTGTCCCAAGGCAGATAGCCCTTCTTGTTGGTGGCGGTTACGCAGACAACAAGGAGATGGTCGTTGTCGCGGCCGCACTCATAGAGCTTCGACACGTCACCGGCTTTTGCCTCGTCGAAAATCCAGCGCGCGCAGTCCTTCGACTGGCTTCCGCCGATGCGCTGCGGGATGATGTTCTGCACGGGCGTATATCCGGGGAGGTCGGTCACGATGTAGCCGCTCTTGGGAGCGTTCTTCTCAATGGAAGCCGCGTCCTTGTTCTGAGCGAGGAAGCGGTTGAACTTGCCGAGCTCGTCATTGTAGGTCTTCTGAGAGAACTCAAGCGGCAGCTTCACTATGGCCACGTTGTACTTCGTCACAATCTTGCGGCGGTCGAGTACCTGCACTACCACTGCGCCTTGGTCGTTGGAGATGACCTGAGCCTCTCCCGAACCGATGGCGTAAAGGCTGCGCACGAAAGTGGCGTTCTCGTCAGAGAGTCCAAAGTTTTCGTACTGCTTGGAGGTGAGCCATACGCTGTCCGAACGCTGTCCGTACTTCTTGGCGAGGTCGGCGAAGGTAGCGCCGCCCTTAATGGCGTTCAGCACAGAGTCGGCCTGCGTCTTGCGAGCCTCGGGGGTGGCAGCGGTAGCCACAATCTGGCGGTAGAGGATAGAGTCGGGAGCCTCGGTCTTGGAGATGAGCTTCACGGTGTTGATGGAGTTGTCCATCGCGGAGTAATAGGCGGGCTTCACGCTGCCCACTGCCATGCTGTCAAGCGCGGTGTACACGTCGTGCACGCGGTTGAAGGCGTTTTTGCTCATAGGCAGGTCGGAGTAAAGCACGCTGGAGTTGCTCGTGCGCACCACGTCGGCGGCCGGCGTGCCGCTCTCAAGCTGCTCCTGGAAGCCTTTCACCTTTGCCATAAGGTCTGCGCGGTCCTTTGCGCTTGCGGTCACGTTGACATCGATAAGCTTGATGTCGCGCGTCTCTACGGGCGTGTAGAAATTCTCCTTATAGGTGTCGTACGCCTTCTTAAGGTCGTCGTCGGTGACAGTCACGTCCTTGTCGCTGATGGCGGAGTAGGGGAGCGCGGCCACCTCTGCGTTCTTCTGCACGCCGCTCTCGTCAAAGCTCATCTTGGCGGAGACGGGGTTGGAGACGAAGCCCATGGCGAAGAGCATATTGTACTTGTTGCTGAGGAGTTCGTCACGCAGCTGCTTCTCGGTGTAGTCCCAAAGGCGCTTTACGGTCTGTATCTGCTCCACCATTTCGGGGTTGGACTTCTGTGCCTGAGCCACGGTTTTGCTGTAATCTTTCAGGAAAGCCTGAAGCTGTGCGAGGTCGAAGCGCCCGGTCTGCTGGTTGGCGAAGATGCCGGCGAGCATCTGCAGGCTCTGCGCGGTGCCCTGGCGGAGGGCTTCCTGCACCTCGCCGTCGGTGACGTAGAGGCCCAGCTTGCCGCACTCGTGCTCGATGAGCGATTTCTGCACAAACTGCTGCCACACCTGCTGGCGTATCTGCTCGGTCTGGTAGTCGCTGAGATTGGCTTCCTGCCCCTGCAGGCTCATTTGCAGTTTCATCATCTCGCTCTGCTCGTCCACCATGTCTTGGAAATCCTGGATGGAGAGCTTTTCGCCGTACACTTCGCCCACCTGGTTGCGGTCGATGGCGGAGGTAGTCTCCAAAGAGCGGAAGAATTCCTCGGCAATGAAAGCGAAAAGCGCGAGTCCCAGTACGCCTACGAGCAGCGCGCCTTTGCTTCTGATTTTTTGTAATGCTGCCATTTAGAGTTTTGTTATTTTGTTTTTGTTTGTTGTTGCTGCGCAAAATGGCTTTGACGCGCAAAGATAGCTGAAACCTTGCGCAAAATGAAATAATGCCGCAAGTTTTTGGCTCTTGCGCGGCGCGGCGTTGACACGGGAAAGGGCGGCCGCTGATTGTAGCTGCCGCCCTTTCTTCCAATGTCTCTTTTAGGGGGTCTCCCCGCTTAGGCCTCGGCCTGGGGAAGCACGGAAACCGTGCTGCGCATGCGGCTGCCGCCGCGGTGGAACGTAACCACGCCGTCCGCGAGTGCGAAGAGCGTGTGGTCCTTGCCCATACCCACGTTTTTGCCGGGGTAGTGCACGGTGCCGCGCTGGCGTACGATGATGTTGCCGGCGGTGCAAACCTGACCGCCCCATATCTTCACGCCTAATCTCTGCGAAGCCGACTCGCGGCCGTTCTTAGAACTACCTACACCTTTCTTGTGTGCCATTTTCTTCTAACTTTTACTTTGATTAAGCGATAACTTGTTTTACAGCAACTTCCGTGAACTGGTGGCGGTAGCCGTTCAGCTTACGGTAACCCTTGCGGCGCTTCTTGTGGAAAACGAGCACCTTGTCGCCCTTCACCATCGGGGAGAGCACTTCGCATACCACTTTCGCGCCTTCCACGGTGGGAAGACCAACTTTAACCTCGCTGCCGTTGTCCACGAGCAGGACGCTGTCAAACTCAACAGTCTGGCCGGCTTCGGCGCCGTCCATGTGGTTTACGTAGAGCTTTTTGCCCTCTTCCACCTTGAACTGCTGACCGTTAATCACTACGATTGCGTACATTGATGTTGTATTTAAACGGATTTTTCCGGGAGGCGGAGGGTCTCGCCCACGCTTTTCGTGCCCCGTCGGACTCTAAACGGCTGCAAAAGTACGCATTTATCTTCAAGCAAATCCCCTTGTGCGCGAATTTTTCAGTATTGACGTTCTGATTTGCGCCGGATTCGGGCTTTTCTTGCGGCTGCATGCAGGCGGTTTGCGGCGGCTCTTGGGCTTCCGCGCCTGTTGTCTGCGGCGCGAGGACGGGCGGCGTGTACGTGCATCGTAGGCCGCGGCGGTCTCAAAACATTCGCGGCGTTTGCGCCTTTGCGCCGTTTGCCCTACCTTTGCAATGGTGGCGCGGGCGAAAAGGGCGCACGTGCCGTAAAGCCGCTCCGCGTGCATGCCCTGACGCGTGCTATTCCTCGTATAAGGCGCACTCCTTATTATATAAAGGGAGGTCGTGGCGATATGACGGGGATGGCGCAAGCAGAGAGCGAGACGCGCGGCGGTGGGATGTTTCCTGATTTATGAAAAACAAATCTATACAAAAGAAGAACGCTCCGGCGCAGGCTGTGAAAACGGCTGCAGGGGGCGGAAAAAGCGGCGTTGGCACGCGCTTCGGGAAGTTTGCCATGAAGCGTGCCTTGCTGCCGCGCGTGACGTATGCGGCGGGCTTCGTGTTCCTGCTTGCGCTCACAGGCTGGGTATACGGGGACGTGCTGGAATGCACCGAGCAGTACAGCTACGTGTCTGCCGCGCCCGACACTATGGCCTACGTGACGAGCCAACCGCTCGGCTGGCTGTGGACGGCGGGACGCTGGGCACTGCTTTGCTGCCGTTGGACGGCGTTGGGCGGCGCGGCGCTTGCTGCGATATTCACGCTCACGGCGTGGCTTATTGACCGCACGCTCGGGTTGCGCGGAAAATGGACGGGCGCGGGCTTCATAGCGCCGCTGCTTGTCTTCGGGTGGATTGCCTTCCGGGGAGTCAACATTTTCTACCGCAACGAGCCCTCGCTCCTTGTCATCGTCCCGGTGGCGGTGCTGCTTGTGGCGGCTTTGCTGTGCGCCGTGTCGTGCCTCGTGCGGAAAAAAGCGGCCGGCTGCAAGACAGGTGCGGCGGAAAAGGTTCGCCCTTACGGACTGACGCTTGCCGTTGTGCTTATCCTCGGGACGTGCGCCGCTACGCGCGTTGTGAACGAAAACACAATACTCACCGCCCGCTTCAAGCTACTTACCGAGCGTCAGGAGTGGGAGAAAATCATAGATGATGCCCGTTCCGCCCGCCGCCCCTCGCGCTCCGTGGCGGCTTACTACGCCATCGCTTTGGAGCAGACCGGGCAGCTTTTGAGCGACCTCTTTGACATTCCCTACGACTTCCCCACACTGAAGCTCGACAAACGCTGGGGTAGCGAGGAATACGGCATTTTCACCGCCGACTGCAACTATTACGCCGGCCTCACAAACGGCGCGTACCGCAGCGCGATGGACGCTCAGGTGATGAACGGCCCGGCCTTGTGCAACTACAAACGGATGGCGGCGTGCGCCTTTGTAGGCGGAGAGTACGCGCTTTGCCGCAAATACCTCGACATCATTGCTCAGAATCCATTCGAGGGCGCGTTTGTGCAGCGCTATGAGGCTTTGCTCGCCGCGCCGGCCAAGGCAAACGAGGACGCGGAGCTTTCTCACGTCATCGCCCTTACGCCCAAGGACTCGCTCTTCGAGCAAAACTACCAGCAGCCGCTTTTTCTTGGCTACAACGTCGGTCTCCAAGCCGGCACGGACGCTTCGCTCGCCACTTCGGTGGCTGCGTGCCTCTACTCGAAAGACTTGCAGCGCTTCGCCGTGCTTGCGCAGATAATGCAGAATAAGGGCATGACGCTCACCGCGCCGATGCAGCAGGCCATAGCCATTCTCTCGCTCTCCCAGCCCGAAGCGCTGAAAGCCTTCCCTACGGTTGGTCGCTTCGTGCCCGATGAGGTGCGCTCTTTCCTCCTTGACGCGAAACCCTACGTCGGGGAGAGCAAGCGCCTCGAGCTTCGCGCCAAGATGAAGAAGCAATGGCTCGGCACGTATATGTATTACTATTACACGGAGAACAACGAGCCGGACCGCGTAATCAAGCGCGATGACGAGGGCGGGCATTCCGCCGCCGGTGTCAACTAAGCTCGCGCCGGAGCCAACTAAGCTCACGCCGGTGTTATCTAAGTCTGCCGTGCGCGCCAACTAAGTCTGCCGTACGTGCCACTAAGCTCGCACCGGACACTACCCAAATACGCAATATTATAAAGCCAACAAAATGTCCTTACACCATTATATATATACTGCACTCCTTGCCGCCGGGCTCACGCTTGCGGCTTCGTGCGGGAAAAAACAAGCCGCACTGCCCACGGAAAGCACCCCCGTCGCCGAGCAAGCGGCCATCTATCCCGACTACCGTGACATCATCGTTCCGCCCAATATCGCTCCGCTCAACATACAGGTTAAGTCGGCGGGCGAGGAGTACGCCGCGTGCTTCTCCGGCGGCGGAAAGCAGCTCATAGCAGCGGCCGGAAAGGACGGAAAGCTCGACCTCGACTCCGCGGAGTGGGTTGGTCTGCTCGCGGCAAGCAAGGGAAAGGATGTCGAGGTTACGCTCTACGCCCGCCGCGCCGAGGGCTGGGTGCGCTTCCCCTCTTACCGTTTCTCCGTGGCCGAAGAGCCTATCGACCGCTACCTTTCCTACCGCCTCATAGAGCCTTCCTACGAGCTCTACCGCCAGCTCGGCCTCTACCAGCGCGATTTGCAGGGCTTCTCCGTGCGTACCATTTACGAGAACAACCGCACCTTTGACAACGAGGAGAATCATTGCGTCAACTGCCATAACTACCAAAACAACTCCACGCGGCGCATGCTCTTCCACGTCCGCGCCAAGCACGGCGGTACAGTCTTTGTGGAGGACGGGAAAGCGGAGAAGGTGAACATGTCCTGCGACTCCATCCTCGCGGGGTGCACATATCCCGCTTGGCATCCTACTCGCAATTGGGTCGTCTTCTCTTCCAACAAAACCGGGCAGGCTTTCCACATCATCGACAAGCAAAAGGTTGAGGTGGTGGACTATGGCTCTGACCTCGTTCTCTATGACGCCGACCGCCACACGCTTACCAATATCTGCAAAACCGAGGCTGAGCTCGAGACATTCCCTTGCTGGGCGCCCCACGGCGATCTCCTTTACTACACGTCCGCTTATGTGGCCGAGTTTGCCAATGCCACGGACGAGCAGAAGCAGCAGACTTTGAAGAGCCGCTTTGAGAATATTCGCTACAACGTGATGAGTCTCGCCTTCGACAGTGTGACGCGCCGCTTCTCCCAGCCCGTGGTGGAGGTGGACTGCGCCTCGCAGGGAAAGAGCGCGTCCGTGCCGCGCGTAAGTCCGGACGGCCGCTACCTACTCTTTACAATGGCGGACTACGGACAGTTTCACATTTGGCACACCTCCGCCGACCTTTACGTCAAAGACCTTATGACGGGCGAAATCCGCCCGCTCACGGAGACCAACTCCCCCGGTCCCGACAGCTACCATTGCTGGAGCAGCAACGGGCGTTGGATTGTCTTCGCCTCGCGCCGCGACGATGGCGCATACTCCCGCCCCTACATCGCCTACTTTGACAAGCAAGGGCGCGGGCACAAGGCTTTCATCGTGCCGCAGCGCGACCCTGAGGAAAACATCCTCCTGCCCAAGGGCTACAACGTGCCTGAGCTGACGCGCGACGCCGTGCGCATTTCCGAGAAAGACCTGCGCAGCCGCGTGCTCTCCGATGAGGGCGTGAAGACGGTGCAGTATAGAAGGTAAAACGCCCGTTTCCTCTGTCGGGCAGAACTGTCAGACTTGGGACAAACACTATTGCAAGGACGGCTCGCTTCGGCGCGTCGTCCTTGCGCGTTTCTTCCGCTTTTCTCGCCAAAAGTGCGCGGGCGTGCAAACCAAGGACTTTTTTTCCTACTTTTGCACGCAGAAATTTTCAGGCACGTTTTTTATGCAGAGCAACCTGGTTATTGTAGAGTCTCCGGCTAAGGCGAAAACGATAGAGAAGTTTTTGGGAGGGGAGTATAAGGTCATGTCCAGCTACGGGCATATACGCGACCTGAAGAAGAAAAACTTTGGCATAGACCTCGACACCTTTACGCCGCAGTACGAAATACCCGCCGACAAGCGGCACTTGGTGAGCGAGCTTCGGTCGCAGGCGAAGAAAGCCGAGACCGTATGGCTCGCGTCCGATGAGGACCGTGAGGGGGAAGCCATCTCCTGGCACCTTGCCGAGGTGCTTGGGCTCGACCCCAAGGAGACGCGGCGCATTGTTTTCCACGAAATCACCAAGCCCGCCATCCAAGCGGCCATCGAGCATCCGCGCCATATCGACCTCAATCTTGTAGACGCGCAGCAGGCGCGGCGAGTGCTTGACCGCCTCGTGGGCTTCAAGCTCTCCCCCGTGCTTTGGCGCAAGGTGCGCCCGAGCCTTTCCGCCGGCCGCGTGCAAAGCGTCGCCGTGCGGCTCATCGTAGAGCGCGAGCGCGAGATACAGGGCTTCAAGGCAGAGAGCGCTTACCGCGTGACCGCAGTCTTCATCCCCGAGGGAAAAGACGCGGGCGATGCCACGCTCCGCGCCGAGCTCAACAAGCGTTTCCCCACGAAAGAGGCTGCGCAGGCTTTCCTTGAAGCGTGCCGCACAGCCTCTTTCTCTGTGGAAAGCGTCAGCACGAAGCCCACAAAGCGCAGTCCCGCTCCTCCCTTTACCACCTCCACCCTCCAGCAGGAGGCCGCACGCAAGCTCGGCTTTCCCGTGGCGGTGACGATGCGCGTGGCGCAGTCGCTCTACGAGGCGGGACTCATCACCTATATGCGTACCGACTCGATGAACCTTTCCACCTTCTGCCTTGACGGCTGCGAGCGGGCGGTGACGGCGCAGATGGGGGCGCAATACCATCAGCGTCGCGCCTACCATACGCACGCCAAGGGAGCGCAAGAGGCGCACGAGGCCATACGCCCCACCGATATGGAGCGGCGTGCGGCGGGAGCGACAGCGCAAGAGAAGCGGCTTTACGAGCTTATATGGAAGCGCACCATAGCCTGCCAGATGGCCGACGCGAAAATGGAGCGCACCACCGTCGCCATATCCGTCTCCGGGCGCGAAGAGCAGTTTGCCACGACGGGCGAGGTCGTGAAGTTTGACGGCTTCCTGCGTGTTTATCGCGAGAGCCGCGACGACGATGATAACAGCTCTGCCGAGGGCGACGGACGCATACTTCCCCCGCTCACCGAGGGCGAAACGTTGCGCCGCAGCGGCATCGTGGCGCAGCAGCGCTTCACGCAGCAGCCCGCGCGCTATACCGAGGCTTCGCTCGTGCACAAGATGGAAGAGCTGGGCATAGGACGCCCCTCCACCTACGCCCCCACCATTTCCACCATACAGCAGCGCCAGTACGTGGCAAAGGGCGACAACGCGGGCGCGGAGCGGACTTTTGAGGAAATCTCCCTTGACGGCGACACGCTTGCCGCACGCACGCTCACCGAGACTTATGGCGCGGACAAGGGAAAGCTTGTCCCCACGGACACGGGCGTTGTGGTGAACGATTTTCTCCTAAAATATTTCCCCGAGATTATGGACTACAACTTCACGGCCAACGTGGAGAAGCACTTCGATGCCGTGGCCGAGGGGAAAGAAGAGTGGACGGCGCTCATACGCGACTTTTACGGAAAGTTTGACCCGCAGGTAGAGCGCACGCTCAACGACCGCACCGAGCGCCGCGCCGGCGAGCGTGAGCTGGGCGTTGACCCCGCGAGCGGCAAACCCGTAAGCGTGAAGATAGGGCGTTACGGCCCGGTGGCGCAGATAGGCACGCCTGCCGACGGCGAAAAGCCTCGCTTCGCCAATCTCGCCAAAGGCCAGAGCATAGAGACCATCACCCTCGAGGAGGCTTTGGAACTCTTCCGCCTGCCCCGCGAGCTGGGCGACTTTGAGGGCGAGCGCGTGGTGGTAAACACCGGCCGTTTCGGCCCCTACGTGCAGCACGCCAAAAAGTTTGTCTCCATCCCCAAGGGCGAGGACCCTATGTCCGTCACGCTCGAACGCGCCGAGGAACTCATCCTCGCCAAGCGCGAGGCCGAGCGCCTGAGCCACCTCAAGCAGTTTGCCGAGGAGCCGGAGCTGGAAGTGCGTGCCGGCCGCTGGGGCCCGTACATCTCCTATAAGGGCAGCAACTACAAGATACCCAAGAGCAAGGCCGACACCGCCGCCGACCTTACGCTCGCCGAGTGTCTCGCTATCATTGAGGCCGAGGAGAAAGCCCCGGCGAAGAAGACGCGGGCGCGTAAAAAGACAAAGTGACGCAAGCTTCACAAGCATACGGGCGCGGGGGACACGCAATGTTGTCCTCCGCGCCCTTTTTGTCTCTCTGCCGCCGCGCTTGCGGAAAGTGCGCCGAAAAGCGGGCGGAAAAGCGAAAGTGCGCCTTTCGATAGTGGAGGGGGCTTAAATATTTTTGTTACATTTGCCACACTATTGCAACGCGGCGGGGCTTCCGTGCGCCGCCGCTTAGGGTGAAACAATAAAAACGCACATAATACCATGGAACAAAAAGATTTGCAGCACATCGCGGCGCAGTTTGAGATAAAGGGCGAGGTGGCAGAGGTAAAGCCGCTCGGCAACGGTCTCATCAACACCACTTACAAAGTCGTGACAAAGGGCGACACGCCCGACTATGTGCTGCAGCACGTCAACAACGCCATATTCCCCGACGTTGACCTCCTTATGGACAACATCGTGGCAGTGACCGGGCACATACGCAAAAAGCTCGAGGCTGCCGGCACTGACGACATCGACCGCAAGGTGCTGCACTTCGAGCCTTGCAAGGACGGGAAGTACTACTATCTGCACGGAGGAAAGTACTGGCGCGTCATGGACTATATCCCCGACACTGTTTCGAAGACGGGCGTGACCCCTGAGAGCTCGTACATCGTGGGCAACACGTTCGGCAACTTCCAGGCCATGCTCGCCGACATCCCTGTGCAGCTCGGCGAAACCATTAAGGATTTCCACAACATTGAGTTCCGTCTCCAGCAGCTCAAAGAGGCTGTCGCCGACGACAAGATGGGCCGCCTTGCCGACACGCGCCACATCGTCGAGGAGATAGAAAAGCGTGCCGAGACCATGTGCCGCGGCGAGCAGCTCTATCGCGAGGGCAAGCTGCCCAAGCGCATTTGCCACTGCGACACTAAGGTGGACAACATCCTCTTTGACAAGGACGACAGCGTGCTTTGCGTGATAGACCTCGATACGGTGATGCCCAGCTTCATCTTTTCCGACTACGGCGACTTCCTGCGCTCGGCGGCCAACACTATGCCCGAGGACAGCCCGGAGTACGACAAGATTTCCTTCCGTATGGACATCTTCAAGAAGTTCACTGAGGGCTACCTCGAGACGGCGGGCTCTTTCCTCACTCCCATAGAGATTGAGAATTTGCCCTATGCCGCCACGCTCTTCCCCTATATGCAGGTGGTGCGCTTTTATGCCGATTACCTCAACGGCGACACTTATTTCAAGACCCAGTATCCCGAGCACAACCTCGTGCGTACGCTCAACCAGCTCGCGCTTTTGCGCAGCGCGGAGGAGCATATCCCCGAGATGGAGGCCTTCATCAAGCAGCAGCTTTCCAAGTGACGCCCGCGCCGCCGCGCCTGCACGTCTTGCGCGGGACGGGGCGGCGGGGTGAAAACACCCTTTTGCTATGGACGACAAGCAGCTTTTGCGCCGCGCCATCGCGCTCTCCGTGGAGAATGTGGCGACGGGCGGCGGTCCGTTTGGCGCGGTAGTGGCACGCGGGGGCGAAATAGTGGCGGAGGGAGTAAACCGCGTCACCACGCTGCACGACCCCACGGCGCACGCCGAGGTGCAGGCCATCCGCGCGGCGGCGGCCCGTCTTGGCACGTTCGACCTTTCCGGCTGCACCATCTATTCCTCGTGCGAGCCATGCCCTATGTGCCTTTCCGCCATCTATTGGGCACGCCTCGACCGCCTTGTCTACGCGGGCACGAAAGAGGACGCCGCACGCGCGGGCTTTGACGACGCGTTTATCTACCGCGAGCTTGCGCTTCCCCCCTCCGGCCGCCGTCTCCGCTCGTCCGAGCAGCTCAACGACGAGGCCGTTGCCGCTTTCGACGCGTGGCGGAAGAAGACGGACAAGGTGGAGTATTGACGCTCCGCAGACCTTTTGCGGCTAATGGGGCAAAGGGTTTTTGATGTCGAAAAGCGTTTGGGCGAAATCCGCGCTTAATGATATCGAATGCCGTTCCCTTTTAAAACAAAACTCCCCGCACGGGCATCGCGTCCGTGCGGGGAGTTCTGCTTTTTACCGGTAGGGCGGGGGAGAGAAGCACTTGGGCGTGGCTTCTCCATTTAGCTTCGTGGACATTGCAAAGGCGTTTTGCGTCTCCATATTTGGGGCGTTTCCCGCCTATGTCCGGGCTTTTTTCCGGCACATCGGGAGATGTACACCAAAAAGAAAAATAGAACACTTGCGCTCGCCGTCCCCGTGGCGCATTTTTATGTAAGTTTAACGCGAAACCTTAGTTTCGCGGCTGCGGGAAACGGATTTCGCGGAGCGGAAAGGGGACTTCCCGCCACGGAAATAGGCCCCGTGCCGACGGGAATACTTGATGTTTTTCCGGTATGTACATCCCGGCGGTGCTATATGTACATATAGGCGGCGCGTAATATGTTGATAATCAGTATGGCAACAAAGAGGGGAAACGCACGGAGCGTTTCCCCTCTTCTATATAGCAAAGATAATACATTTTCTCCCCGTTTGCAAGGGGGCGTTAACGTTTGGACACATTCGGAAAAAGGAAAAATAGAACACTTTTCCGTGTCTCACGGGCGTTTTTCTTGCTGTTTGGGGCGTATTATTGCGGGCAATATGCGTGTCGCAGCCTTGCCATTGCAGCGTGGCGTATTTCTGCCGCGCCGGTGTCAGAAGCTAAGGCTTGCGCCGCCCATCAGCATAAAGCCCGGCTGCGTCACGTTGGCGAGGTCGCAGTAGCGGTGGGCGGTGAGGTTGGTCATGTCTACGTACAGCGTGTAGTGCGGCTTCGTCCACGTAAGCTTGCAGTCGAGAAGCGCGTGCGTGCCGTAGGGACGCAGTTCGCCCGTCTCTTTCTTGTCTTGGTAGACGAGGTAAGCGCCCTCGCGCTGCTGCACGCGCAGAGACCATTCGGCCGACAGAGGCCCGACGATGCGGTGGGAGAGCCGCGCCGTGAGCTTGTGACGCAGGTACTCCTGGGCATAGTTTGACTTGAAGAAGTCCTCGCCCCGCAGACGGCACTGATAGAGCCAGGCGTAGGAGACGGTGAGCGCGGTGAGCGGCTGGCGGCCGCCAAGGAGGCGGTCAAAGCGCAGCGTGGCGTCGAAGCCCGCGCCGAAGTTGTCGAGGTCGAAGCTTGTGGCGTGGTAAATGTCCGCCGCGTCGTACATCACCCAGTCTATCATGTGTGTGCCGTGGCGGTAATGCGCTTTCATCCGCACGCTTGCCACGCGGCAGGAGAAGTCGGCCCCGAGGCGCACGTCCGAGCACTCTTCCGGCCGCAGCCCCACGTTGCCCTCCTGCGTCGGGCTTTTGTACCACAGGTCGGTGAAAGAGGGCAGGCGCAAAGAGCGGCTCCACGAGGCGTATAGCCTCCAGCCGCGCGGCAGGCGGTAGCCTATGTCCACGCCCGGGTAGAAGCGGAACTTGTCGTCTACGGCCGTGTTGCGCTGCGCCAGCACGCCCGCGCTGAGCGTAAGTCCGCGCCACGTCACGTCGTGCTCAAGGTAGTAGGAAACGTTGGTGCGGCTGTCGCGGCGCGTGTAGAAGCGTCCCGGCTCGCGGGGTATGCCTACATACTGGCTTTCCTCCACGGTTCGGCCAAGATTGCCGCTGAGCAGCGTCTCTTCGCGCACCTCCGCGCCCGCCGCCGTGCGTCCTGCCGCCCATTCCGTCCACGCGCCGAACGCGGCGGTGTAGACATCGGAGCGGTTGAAATTTTCGCCCGCCACGGAGCCGTGCGTCAGCTGATAGTGGTCGGCGTTGCGCAGCCACGAGGCTTGAGGCGTAAGGTGCACACGCCCTTTCGTCTCTGCCCGCGCCGATACGAGGTAGCGGCGGGTGGCTTCCCACTGGTCGGGGAAACGCGCAGAGTAGAACGTGTTTGCGCCGAAGTCGTTAGCCGTCACGCCGCCCTGTATGTCAAGCGTGAAGTCCGGCGCGTCGTAGCCTATGTAGCCAAAGCCCTTTCCGCCCTTGAAAGCGCCGTTGCGCACCGCGCCGTCCGAGCGTTGTCCGCTGCCGCTCGCCGATAGCGTCCAGCCTTTTCCCACGCTCCACGCCGTGCGAGCCTCTCCGCGCACCGTGCCGTACGAGCCACCTTCCACGCGGGCCTGCACGTTTTCGCCCCGGGCGGCGTGCCGTCGCGTCACCACGTTGACCGCGCCGCTGAAAGCCTGGCTTCCCATCACGCGCGAAGCCGCGCCTTCGATGATTTCGACGCGCTCTATGTCGGAAATGTTTAAGGGAAAATCCGCTGCGTTGTGTCCCGACTGCGGATTGACTATCGCGACGCCGTTGACAAGAAGTGTGATTTGGTCAAAAGTGCCGCCGTCGATGCTGATGTCCGTTTGGATACCAAAGCCGCCGCGTTGTCGGACATCCACGCCGGCTGTGAGTTTGAGAAGGTCGTTGACTGTCGTCACGCCCGCCGCCGCGATGTCCTCGCGCGAGAGCGTCACGACCTGGCGGGCCGCCGTTCCGGCGGTCAGCGGGGCGCGCGTGGCCGACACCGCCGCTTCTCCAAGCAGCGTGGTGTCTGCGGCGAGAGCCGTCTCCCCGTGCCTGTCGTCGGTAAGCCGCAGCGTGGCGGCCGAGACGGCGAGGCGCGGCGCGGCGGAGAGCAGCGTGGCCGCCCCGAGCACACCGACGCGCACCTCGCGGTGCAGGCAGGAGAAAAGCGACCAGCCTTTCCGCCCGAAACGGCGGAAGACCAGCACGTCGCCCCCCCTGTGTAGGTTGTTTTGCATAAAAGGTAAAAATAAAAGTTTGCCGCTTCGCCCCTCCGCCCTCTATGCAAGAAACGGGGCGCACGGGCAAAGCGGCTGCAAAGTTAGCCTTTTATGCGTTAATGGCAGGCGGGCGGCTCGCCGGCTACCGCCGGAGCGCGTCCACAATGCCGCGCACAATGGCGGCGGAGGTCTGGCTGATGAGGTATTCGTCCGCCCCCGCCGCGCCCATGCTTACGCCGCCGCGCCGGAAGTTCATTTTGCTCTTCACCGGACCGCGGGCCGAGGCGTGTATCTCCGTTGCGCCCGTCGCGTCAATTATGCGTCGCGCGTTGTCTGGCGTTACCCCTCCGCCCGGCATTATGGATACGCCCAGTTCTTTCCCTCTTACCGCCAGCTCTCTTAGGAGCGCGATGCCCTCTTCCGCCGTCCGCGCCTGTCCCGAGGTGAGCACGCGCGTGCAGCCCGCTTTCGCTATTTCCGCCAAAGCCGCCATGGGGTCGGCGCAAAGGTCGAAGGCGCGGTGGAAAGTCACCTCCATGCCCCCCGCCGCCTCTACGCAGCGCGAGAGAAAGGGCGCGTCGACACAGCCGTCGGGCAGCAGCGCGCCCACAACGACCGCGTCCGCGCCGGCTTTAAGGCAGTGGGCGATGTCGGCAAGGATGACATCCTTTTCCTCCGTTGTGTAAAGAAAGTCTCCGCCGCGCGGGCGCACCAGCACGTTTGTCCGCAGTCCGGGGACGGCAACTGCGGCGGCTGTCAGTGCGGCGGACGGCGTGACACCGCCTTCGCCGAGCGCTGCGCACAGTTCTACGCGGTTCGCGCCGCCCTCAGCGGCGGCAAGCACGCTGGCAATGTCGCCGGCGCATATTTCCAAAGTGGTTTTGCACATAAGTGTGTGGTTGTCTGATTAGGGCAGTCCCGATTAGGTCTAATGTTACCCCGGTTAGGTCTAAGGGAAATGCGTTTTTGTCAGGAAAATCCGCTTCTGTCAGCGGGCAAGTTTCTCCAAAATCTCTTTCGCCAGCGCGGCGGCCTTTGCGCGTGCCGGCTTGCCCGTAGCGGTGAGCGGCAAGGCGGGGACGGCGAAATAGCGGCGCGGCACTTCGTAGCGCGAAAGGCAGGCGCGGCACGTGCTTCCAATACGCTCAGTCTCCCCCGCCGCGCCTTCGTAGAGAAGCGTCACGGTCTGGCCGAGCCGCTCGTCGGGCACGGCGGTGACGAGGAAAGGCATAGCGAGCGTGCCTTGCAGTTTTCGCTCTATTTCCTCCGCTTGCAGTTTCACGCCGCCCGAGCAAATCACGTTGTCCCTCCGTCCTGTGACGCGGAAAGTGCCGTCGGGAAGCAGCTCGCCAAGGTCGTTGGTGGCGAGCGGCGCGGGGCAAACCGCCGGGGCGTATATGCAGAGCGTGCCTTCCGGCGAGAGCGTCACCTCCACGCCCGGCATCGGGGTGTACGCGTCCGAGGCCTCGGGGCCGTTGAGCCGGCGCAGGGCGATGTGGGAAAGGGTCTCGGTCATGCCGTAAGTGGCCCAGACGGGGTTGGGAAACGACCGCAGTCGCTCTTCGAGCTTTGGCGGCACCGCGCCCCCGCCGATGATGAGCCGTGCGGTGCGGCGAAGCAGCGCGCGCTCGTGCGGCGTTTTCATTGTCTCGTGCACCTGCATGGCGGTGAGGGCGGCGAAGCGCGGCGGCTCGTGCAGCGTGGCGTAGGGGTGGGACGACGGGGCGACGGGCAATAGCTTCAGTCCGCCCACGAAAGCGCGCACTGCCACCATCTGCCCGGCTATGTGCTGCAAGGGCATAGCGAGCAGTGCCGTGTCCCCTTTTTGCAGCCCCAAGGCTTTAAGCGTGAGTTCCGCGCTTGCTTTCATGCGCGTTTTCTCCACCTCCATCGGCTTCGGCGCACCCGTGCTGCCAGAGGTGTGTGCCGTCATTGTGGGCTCGGGCGACAGCCAGCGGCGGCGGAAGTCCGACACCTCGCCGAGGAAGTCGCGCTGCCGTTTGTCGCCGTACCATATGCGGTCGCCTTCGAGGCTGAGCGGGATTCCTTCAAAGTTTCGCTCGAAAAGCTGTCCCGTGCCCAGTCCCTGTGGAAGCGTGGTGTCGGGGTCGGCGACGGCGCACCATTGCGCGATGGCGTTAAGTCCCACGTTGCTCTCCAAGGCCGAGGTTGCCCAATAGCCTATTCCGCGCTGCCGCGCGAGGCTCATCCACTCCTCCGCGCCCGACAGTCCGCCGTGCAGCGTGGGCTTCAGTATGACGTACTGCGGGCGTATCGTGTCGAGAAGCGCGGCCTTTCGCTCGGGGGTGTGCACCCCGATGAGTTCCTCGTCAAGGGCGATGGGCAGGGGCGTATCGGCGCACAGACGCGCCATAGCCTCCCACTGACCCTGACGGATTGGCTGCTCAATGCTGTGTATGCCGTAGCGCGAGAGTTGCTCCAAGCGGCGCGGCGCTTCGGCGGGAGCGAACGCTCCGTTGGCGTCGACGCGCAGCTCCACCGTCTCCGGCGAGAAGCGGCGGCGCAGTCGGCGCACAAGCTCCATTTCGCTCTCAAAGTCTATCGCTCCGATTTTCAGCTTGACGCAGGCGAAGCCCGCCGCGAGCTTTTCCTCCATGCGCTGGCACATTTCCTCGTGCGTCCCCATCCATACCAGGCCGTTTATCGCTATTCCGCGCCGCCCCTCCGTGAAGGTGGAGGGGAAGAGAAGGCGGTAGTCGCCGCGCAGGAGCGAAGCTTCGGCCGAGCGGAATGCTGTCTCCAGGCCGAAAAGCATAGATGGAAGGTGGCGCAGACGCTCCGTGTCGAGGCGTTGCGCCTTTTCCACCTCAGCGCAAACGGCGCGGAGCCGCTCGCCATAGTCGGCGGAGTAGTCGCAACTAAGGTCGTGCAGCGGGGCGCACTCGCCCACGCCGGCGAAACGCTTGCTCGCGTCGGCGGAAACAATGGCGACGTACCACACGTCGCGAGTTACGTACACGCCCCGCGACGTGCCGGCGGGACGGAGGAAACGTAGCGTGCGCGGAAGTACGCGCACGCGGAATGGGGGCAGGGACAAGGGCTTGATGTTTATTTGTCGGGAAAAGTATTAGGGAGAAACTTCGGAGTCTTAGCGAGAGACTGCGCTGTCTTAGAGAAAAGCTTTGGAGTCTTAGGGAAAAACTGCGGTCAGGGAAGTTTGGGGTACTTGGAGAAATCGGGCTTGCGCTTTTCAAGAAAGGCCCGGCCGCCCTCCTGAGCCTCGTCGAGCATATAGTAAAGCATCGTGGCGTCGCCGGCAAGCTCCTGTATGCCCGCCTGCCCGTCCAGTTCGGCGTTGAGCCCTGCCTTGATCATGCGCAGAGCGAGCGGCGAGCGCTCCATCATAGTTTCGGCCCACTCCACTACCTCGTCCTCGAGACGGGAAAGGGGCACGACCTTGTTGACCATACCCATGCGCTCCGCCTCAGCGGCCGTGTACTGGCGGCACATAAACCAAATTTCGCGGGCTTTCTTCTGGCCCACAATGCGGGCAAGGTAGGACGCGCCGAAGCCGGCGTCGAAAGAGCCTACCTTAGGCCCGGTCTGCCCGAAGATGGCGTTGTCGGAGGCGATGGTAAGGTCGCACATGAGGTGAAGCACGTGTCCGCCGCCGATGGCGTACCCGTTGACCATCGCAATTACGGGCTTGGGCAGCGAGCGTATTTGCCGCTGCACGTCGAGTACGTTGAGGCGCGGCACGCCGTCACCCCCGACGTAGCCGCCGCGGCCCTTGACGTGCATGTCGCCGCCCGAGCAAAACGCCTTGTCTCCCGCGCCCGTCAGGGCTACTACGCCTACGTCCTGGGCCTCGCGGCAGTGGCGCAGCGCGTCACCTATTTCCGCCACGGTCAGGGGCGTGAAAGCGTTGCGGTAGCGCGGGCGGTTGATGGTTATGCGGGCGAGGCCGCCGAATTGGTCGAAAAGTATCTCTTTATACTCTTTGATGGTTTTCCACTCTCTCATGTTGGCAATGAAAATATTTGCAGTGCTTGGTTGTAAGGGCAAAGGTAGCGCTTTCATACGGACGAAGGCAGAGCCGCCGCTTTGGGTGGCTCTGCCTTCGCTTTTGGTGGCTCTGCCTTCGCTTGCTGTGGGGGCAAGTGCGGGGCGCGTGCGCGGCGTGCCTTAGCGTTTCACCACTTTTTTGCCGCCCACGATGTACACGCCGGCGGGCAGTGCGTCGAGCGGGCGGGCGAGGCGCACGCCTTGCAGGGAGTAGACCGCGTTGTTGCCGTCTTTCGTGCCGTTGGCAGCGGCCGGGCGGCACGGGAGACTGATGCCCGTCGTCTTGTCTGGGGCGAGCACGGTGACGCGGCGGCGGGGTGCGGCGGCGTTCCATACGTCGAGCCATTCGCCTCCGCGCTCCACGTCGACGCGCACCTCGTATGTGGCTCCCGGCGTCAGGGCTGAGAGCGGCACGTCGTAGCGCGAGGAGGAGAGAACCGCGCTCTGCCCGAAGGGAAGCGTCACGGCGAGTGACGGACTGGTGTAGTCTGCCGCGCCCGTGGCTGTGTTTTTCAAGCGGTAGCGGAGGCGTGTGGAGAGAGAGCTTCCGCTGAGGTACTTCGCGCTTGTGGCTACGGCGAGACCTATGCTTTCGGTGCGCTTGGGGTCAAAGTAGAGGCTCTCGGCCTCGCCTTCGCCGTCGTAAATATAGACCCACGTAGCGTTGACCCTGTCCGTGTAGCTGCTGGGAAGCACCTCCACGGTGTAGCCGGCGGGCATGGGGATGTCGTAAGTGGCCTCGTCGCACACAAGCCTGAGCTCGGGGGCATAGCGTCCGGCCTTCATGTTCTGCGTGCCGTCTGTGCCCGTGTAGCCTGTGTAAAACTTCGCAAGCCAAAGCGTCGTGTCGTTGCGCTGAGCCACGTAGTTGGGCATCATGGCAAGGGGCACTTCATATTTCTCCCCTTCCAGCGCGCCTGTGCCGTGGAAGGTGAGCGAGAGAGAGCCGCGCGCTTCGTGGCGCGTGGGGTTTGCCACGTGGAAAGCCATTCCCCATTCCGCCCCGCTGTACTCGTAGAAGGGCGAAAGCACCTCCGGCTCTCCGTCGAGACGCAGCGAGGGCGTGTCGGGCTCGGCGGTGATGGTGATTTTGTCCCCCGCCTTGTCGAGTGTCACGGTGTTGGCGTCGACCATGAGCTTCCACGTCTCCTCCCACACGTCCTCAGTCTCGCTGAGGCGGCGGAGTCCCACGGGGCGCAGCAAGTAGCGGCCGTCGGAGAGGGCGGGCGCGTCGGCGAGGCTTAGCTCCCAGCCGCTGTCAAAGTTGACCGACCCGTAAATGCTGTACCATTGCTGCTCGTAGGGATACTCGAAGACGTGCAGGCACTGGCCCTGCTCGGTGCAGAGCGCGATGCCCACTTTGCCGCGATAGGCTCCGTATGTGCCTTTCACCATGTTGCGCACGCCCACGCCGCGCAGTTCGGCGGTGAGCTTGCCGTTGGCGGCGGTTTCGCTCTCTGCTATTTTCAGGCTTCCGCCGTTCACCATCCACAGAAGCGCGGGCTGCTCGTCAAAGGGCTTGTGCGAGCCGTCGCGCGGACGCAGGAAGAGGGCGCGCTGCTTCTCATAGTAGTTGCCGTCGCTGTTGAATCCGCCGCCCGATGTGCCGGCTTTGTTGATGTCAAAATATCCGTCGGACTCTCCGCCCCATCCCCAGTTGGCGTGCACAAGGCCGTTGGCGTCGTAGCCGTCATAGAGGAAAGCGTGGTCGCCGCCGTACACCAGCACGGCGTTGCCCTCAGAGAGCTCGCCGTATACGGCTTCAAGGAAAACGCCTCCCCGCAGCCGGTCTTTCTCTAACTCGCGCACGGAGTAGCCGTAGGAGTTTTCGAGGGCGTACCATGCGGCGAACTCGTTGGCTTGGCTGCCGTCTTTGGCGTAAATCATATTGACGGAGCGTCCGATGTCGCGCATCAGCGTGGCGACGGCGGAGGCTGAGGCTTCGGAGTAGCCGCCCGCGTCGTAGTTGTCGGCCATGCTGTCCCAGTCGTAGTAGTCGAGCGTCTGCGCGCCGCTGCCCTCGTGCGGCAGTCCGTCGGGGCGCTCCTTGGGCCACTTGTGGCTGTAAAGCACCTGCGCCATGGCGGTGGCGACACAGCCCGTCGGGGTCTGCGCCCCCTGCGACACGGGCGTATACATATTGTACGGGTAGTACTGACTCCAAGCGCAGGAAACAAGCGGCTTGACGAAAGCCTTGGGCGGCGTGGGGTAGGAGGGGGTGACCGCCACGCTGTCCACCTGTATGGCAAGCGCGGCACGCTCGTAAGCGCCGAGAAGCTCTTTGAGGCCCGGCGGCAGGTTGGCGGGGTCTATGCGCCCGGTGTCGCTGTATCCCAGCACCGAGCCGAGGCGGTCGTCGCCAGCTACGAGGCAGAAACCCTCGCCCGAGGCATCGTTGAAGAGAAAGTATGCGGGCGGCGTTTTCCTCCCTCCGGCTTCGAGCGCGGCGGCGGTCTGCGGGGCGAGCGGCGCGGCGACGGGCGTGGCGAGATGCTTGCGTGCCACGCTGAGCGCGGCCGCGGGGTCAATGGGGTTGGCTCTCAGGGCAGGCGCGGCGAGCGCGGCGGAGAGGAGAGCGGCGCAGAGTGTCGTTTGTCGCATTGTGGGAGTGGCTTTATCGGTTGCAGATTGTTTTCACTGTGTGCCCGTCCGGCGTGACACCGATGCGCACGCCTTTTCCTTGGGCTGCGGCTCGGCGGCCATCGGGCGTGTACCACACCGTGGGCGCGGCGGCGTGCGGTGTGGCGTGCGGCGTGCCGCAAAGTCCGGTGGTCTTGGAGGAGACGGCGCATTTCGCCGCGTTTTCTATGCGCCCCGTGGCGGTGTCGATAAGCAGTGCGCAGACGGAGAGTTTGCTGCGGTCCTGTATGAAGCTGTTTGAGGCTATGCCGGTAAAGGACGTGGCGTGCGTCTTCCTTACCCCGGGGGCGAATCCGCCCGCGAGCGAGCCGTCGATGCCCGAGCCTATGCCTTGCGCGGCGAGGGCGACGTGGTTGAAGTAAATGTCCGTCCCGGGTATCACTGCCCCGTACTTGCGGAAAGCCACCAGCTCGTCGGGGGCGTTAGGCACGTCGTCCCACTCGCCGGGGCGGTTGCACTGATACCAGTTGTCGTCGTGCATGCCGTCTTCGGTCAGCACGTAGGCCAGGGCGTACTTGTCCTCGGCCTCCATGCAGGGCGTGACGCCTGCGGTGACGGCGATGGCGTCGGCGGTCTCGTCCCACGTGGCGGCGATGTCTACGTCCATAAGGGCGGGCTGTGCCAGCTCGTTAGCCAGCTCGGAGAGCCCGTCGTAAGAGTTTATCTTGTTGTTGCGGTTGCACCAGAGCGAGGGATATCCCGTGACCCACTTTTGCTGTGTCTCGTAGTCGTAGGCGTGTGTCTCGAGCTTGTCGCCTATGCCCACGTGTATGGCGATGCCTATGAAGTCGTCGGGGAAAAGGCGCTGCAGCGACTCCATTATGGCTATGCCGCGCGGGCAGTACTGGCACCACATGCCGGTGTAGTCTTCCACCACCGCCCGCTTGCGCGGAACGGCGGTGACGGTATAGCGCGTGATGTAGGCATAGTTGACCGATATCTCGTTGTATTGTCCGTTGACGTGTGAGAGGGTGAAAATCACGTCGGCCTTGGCGAGCGTTTTTCCGGGTTTGAGCCTGACGCTGATTTCGCCCGTCCCGTCCGCCTCGATGGGCGTGTTGAGCGTTACGGTGACGGGGCCTTCGCTCTCTTGCGTGTCGGTGTAGTAGAGCGAGTAGGTGACGGTGCGTGCGGTCTCCGTGCCGTAGCTGACGAGGCGTATCTTCGCCACGCCGCACTCGTCTTCCGCGCCCACCATGACGTTGCCCGGTGACATGGGCGCTAAGGCGTTGGCGCGTGCGGCTGCGGCGCGTTGCGCAGGGAAAGCGCAGAGCAGTAAAACAAGCAGGAGCGCGCGTGTGAGGGCTTGCGTGCATAAGCGACGCGCCGCGGCGCCATAAGGTGCGTGGGTGTCTTTCATGGTGGTAGGGTTGGGTTTAGAAAGTCATTAGCTTAGGGAGGCGAACGCCGTCCCGTTCCTATCGTGCGGTAAAAATGAGACTTTTTTTCTTGCAGAGTACGTTTTGTCCTCATAAAAAAGGTTTTTGTAGAAGAAAAATCCGCTTTCGTACGAACAGTCCGGCTTTTGCGAAAACAGGAAAACGCGCCGCGTGGACGGCGGAAAGCCAGTCTGCGCGGCGCGAAAATGTGGTTGCGTGTCCCGCCCCGGTCTTGCGGGCGGCGGGAAAGGGGCGGGTCAGTCAAAGTAATAGAACATCCTGTAGAAAAGCTCGTAATGGGATATCCGGTAAGTGTATGACGACACTACATAGCCGCCTCGTGTTCTGTCGGTGTTGCGTTCGACCGCGCCGAGTAGGTTTGTGCAGGCGGGGTCGGTGTAGACATACAGTTTCCCGTAGAGGTTTTTCTTGTAAATTGTGCGTGAGCTGCGTATCCCGTCGTCCTCTTTAAACGTTCCGTTTACCTTGACGATTTGTATGGTCACGGCCGTAGTCTTTGTAATGGTTGTGCCGCTGTCGCCAGACCCGCTTGAGCTGCCGCCAGAGCCCCCGCTTCCGCTTGTGCTTCCGCCGCCGGACGAGCTGCTGGAGGGATACTGGCTTCCCGATGTGGTGTAGTCGTCCCCGTCGTCGTCTTTTTCGCAGGAAGAGAACGCAAACGCAGTGGTGAGCAGTGCGGCGAATGCCAGCACGGCCATGCTTTTCATGCTTTTCATAATAGGTGTTTTTTAGGTTTGACGCCCTAAATGTACGTATTTGCCGCCGCCCGTTCGGGGTAGGGAGGCTGCGCGGTGTGCTTGGCTTGTGGTTTCCGCCGCTTATGCTGCAAAAGTATGTGCGTAAGCGGCGGACTTTTTTATGCACGGATATTGGACGCGGGGGCAAAATTGCTTTGCGCAAAATGTTCAAAGGGACAAAGTCCGCCCGCTGCCCGTATTGCATATATGCAGAAAGGTTTTGCATAAAACGGGGAGGGGCGGAATTAACATTTTTAACCTTGGTTAAGGAAATCTGAGGGGCTTTCGCGGGGCGAAAAGGGGATTTGGAGGACGGGAAAGGGAACTTCGGGCGACGGGGATAGGCTCCGGAGCGACGGGAATACTTGGAGTTTTTCCGGGATGTACATGCCGGCGGCGCTACATGTACATATCGGCGCTGCGTAACTTGCTGATTGTCAGCATAGGCAAAAATAAAGGAGACACGCCGTCGGGGCAAGTCTCCTTTACACTGCAAAGATACGAAAAAAAGAGGCGGTTTGCAAACGCGTTAACATTTGCCCCCGCCCCTTTCTTGCATATTTATGCGCCGAATATGCGCTTTTAAGGTATCTTCTTACGCTTTGAGCGAAGCCTTCGTCAGGTAGAGGATGAGCAGAAGGTATGCCACGAGCGACACCACCTGCGAGAGCGGCGAGGCAAGGTAGTCGGCGTTGGCGAACGAAAGTCCGCCGAACTGCATGCCCGCGCTCACCACGCCCATAAGCGCGCCGCCGGCGATGAAGCCCGAGGCGAGGAGCGTGCCGCGCTCATTGCGGCGGTTGTTGAGCTCGGTGTCGGAGGAGCGGGAATTGACGTACCAATTGACAAGTCCGCCGACGATGAGCGGGAGGTTAAGCTGCAGGGGGATGAACATACCCAGGGCGAAGGCAAGCGCCGACACGCCGCAGAAAGTAAGCACGAGCGAGAGCACCGCGCCTATGCCGTAGAGCAGCCAAGGCGCGCCCTGCCCGCTCATAAGCGGCTCGATGACCGCCGCCATGGCGCGTGCTTGCGGCGCGGCCATTACGTCGGAGTTGTCGGGCGTGAAGCCGTAGGCCTTGTTAAGAATCATGATGACGCCGCCCACAGTCGCGGCGGAGACAAGTATGCCCAAGAATTTGTAGGTCTCCTGATAGCGCGGCGTGGAGCCGAGCCAGTAGCCAATTTTGAGGTCGGTGACGAAAGCGCCCGCCGAGGAGAGCGCGGTGCAGACCACGCCGCCCATGATGAGCGCGGCAACCATGCCGCCCGTGCCTTTCAGTCCTGCCACTACCATTATGACGGAGGAGAGGATGAGCGTCATGAGCGTCATTCCGCTGACGGGGTTGGAGCCCACGATAGCGATGGCGTTGGCGGCCACGGTGGTGAAGAGGAAGGAGATAACCGCAACGATGAGTATGCCCACAACGGTGAAGAGCAGGTTGCCGCCCATCACGTCAAAGTAGAAGAAAAGAGCCGTGACAATGATGGTGAGCAGCGCTCCGCCGGCGATGATTTTCATAGAAAGGTCGCGCTGCGTGCGGGTAGTGTCTTCTGCCTCGCCGCCGCCCTTGAACACTTTGCCCACGAGCGTGAAGGCACTGCGTATCACGCCCCAGCTGCGCACCACGCCTATGATGCCCGCCATGGCGATGCCGCCGATGCCAATGCTCTTGGCGTAGGCGAAGAGCTGCTCGGGGGAGGCTGCTGCGGCCGTCACGCCGTCGAGCTGCATGTCGGGGAAGACGAGGGCTATGCCCGGCACGATGACCCACCACACGGCGACGGAGCCGAGGCAGATGATGGCGGCGTATTTAAGGCCTACGATGTAGCCCATGCCGAGGAGGGCTGCGCTGGTGTTCACGCTAAATACAAGCTTGGCCTTGTCGGCGACCGTCTCGCCGAGCTGGCAGCAGCGCGAGGTGAAATTCTCGTTCCACGCGCCGAAGGCCGCCACTGCGAAGTCGTAGAGACCGCCCACGAGGCCCGCCACAAGGAGCGGCTTGGCTTGCGACCCGCTGCGCTCGCCGGAGATGAGCACCTGCGTGGAGGCTGTGGCTTCGGGGAAAGGATACTTCCCGTGCATGTCTTTCACGAAATACTTGCGGAAGGGGATGAGAAACAGCACGCCGAGCACGCCGCCGAGGAGCGAGGAAAGGAAAACCTGCATAAAGTTGACGGTAAGCTCAGGGTATTTGTGCTGCAGTATGTAAAGCGCAGGCAGGGTGAAGATGGCTCCCGCCACAATCATGCCCGAGCACGCGCCGATGCTCTGTATGATGACATTCTCGCCGAGAGGGTCCTTGCGGTGCGTGGCTCCGCTCACGCCCACGGCGATGATGGTGATGGGGATGGCGGCCTCGAATACCTGTCCCACTTTCAGGCCGAGGTAGGCCGTTGCGGCGGAGAAGACCACCGCCATGAGCAGTCCCCACACAAGCGACCAGGGCGTGACCTCGCGGTAGTGCCCCGTCGGCTTCATAAGCGGCTCGTACTCCTCGCCGTCCCGCAGCGGGCGGAAGGCGTTTTCGGGAAGTGAAGTCTGTTTCATTTTCCTATTGTGCTTGTTTGTTTTTACTCCTAATTATATAATGCGTCACACAGCACGCCGGCTTACCAAATGTCCACCCTATTGGCCTTGGGCACGAAAAGCGGGTCGCCCTCCTTAATGCCGAAGGCGTCATACCATGCGTCTATGTGCGGCAGCGCGCCGTTTACACGCCAGCGCGCGGGAGAGTGGACGTCGGTCTTCACAAGCTGGCGCAGCATCTCCTCGCGTGTGTTGCACGACCAGATGAGCGCGTAGCTGAGGAAAAAGCGCTGGGCGGGCGTGAAGCCGTCCTTGTCGGCGAGCGGCGTGTCCTTGGTGGCGTTTTGCAGCGCTTGGTAGGCGATGTTCAGTCCTCCGTGGTCGGCGATGTTCTCCCCGAGGGTGAGGCTGCCGTTGGCGTAGAGTCCGGGCAGCACCTCTATTTTGTCGAAGAAGTCAGCCATGACCTTCGTGCGGCGCTCAAAGTCCGCCTTGTCCTGGTCCGTCCACCAGTTGCGCATATTGCCGTCCTTGTCAAACTGCGCCCCCTGGTCGTCGAAGCCATGCGTCATTTCGTGGCCGATGACTACGCCGATGGCTCCGTAGTTGCAGGCATCGTCGGCGTCGGCATTAAAGAAAGGAGGCTGCAGGATGCCCGCCGGGAAGCATATCTCGTTGGTGGTGGGGTTGTAGTAGGCGTTGATGGTCTGCGGAGTCATAAGCCACTCGTTGCGGTCGGTAGGCTTGTTGACGCGCTTCTCTATGAAATAGTCGCTGGCAAAGCGCGCGGCACGCACGGAGTTGGCGTAGTAGCTCAGCTTCTCGTCAATGTCGAGCTTCGAATAGTCCATCCATTCGTCGGGGTAGCCAATCTTGACGTAGAAGCTCGCGAGCTTCTCGTGCGCCTGACGCTTTGTCTCGTCGCTCATCCAAGCCTGCTGGTCGATGCGCTGCCCGAGGGCGGTCTGCAAATTGGCGACAAGCTCCAGCATGCGCTTCTTGGAGCTCTCGGGGAAGTATTTCTCCACGTACATCTTGCCCACTGCCATGCCTAGCGCGCTTTCCACGGCGCTGACGGCGCGTTTCCAGCGCGGGCGGTCCTGCTCGGCTCCGGCCATGGTCTGGCTGTAGAAGCCGAACGAGGCGGCGCGGAAGCGGTCGGAAAGAGAGTTGGCGGCGTCGTCCACCACCTTATAATAAAGGTATGCCTTGATGTCGTCCACGGGCTGCTCGGCGAGGATGCGCTCCACCTCGTGGATGGGCTCGGGCTGGTTGACGGTGATGTCGGAAAAGGCCGGCACGCCGTTCACAAGGAAGAGGGTGTTCCAGTCAATGCCCGGATAGTCGGCGAGAAGCTGTTTGTAGGACATTTTGTGGTAGTTGCCCTCCACGTCGCGCAGCTGCACGGCGCTGTAAGAGGCTTTCGCTATGCTCGTCTCCACGGCAAGCACGGCCTCCATGCCTTTCGCCGCCTCGGCCTCCGTCTTGCCGGTCATGAGGAAAAGGCTCTTCACGTACTGGCGGTAGGCCTCGCGCACCTTGCGCGTAGGCTCGTCGTCGCCGAGATAGTAGTCGCGCTCGCCCATAGACAAGCCGCCCTGGCTCACCTGCATCAGATACCACTTGGCGTCTTTGAGGTCGGCCTCGCAGCCTATGGAAAAGAAGTTGGAAATGCCGAGCGACTGCAGCCGCGCCATTTCGTACTGCAAGCCCTTGCGGGTGGTGACGGCCTCCACCTCGGCGAGCGTGGCCTTGATGGGGGTGTAGTCCTCCTTGTTGCGGCGCACGCTGTCCATTGCAAGGCGGTAGAAGGAGCCAATCTTTTGCTCGAGCGTGCCCTGCGCGTGCTTGGCGGAGGCGAGTTGCTCGATAAGCTCGCGCAGCTGCCGGCTGCCGTTTTCGGCCAAGGCCTCAAACTGAGAGTAGCGCGAGTACTCCGGCGTGAGCGGGTGCGCCGTCATCCAGCCTCCGCCTGCGTAGGTGAAGAAGTCCGTCCCGGGCTTCACGGAGAGGTCCATGTTGGCTTTGTCAATGCCCGAAGAAAGCTCTTGCTGGGCGAAAGCCGAACCCGCCGCCATAGCGAGGGCGGGGAGAAATGCTTTTAAGTTCATATCTATCCTTGTTTGTTGTTTTCCAAAATATAATCTCGGGGAAAAGCCCTTAGGGGAAATACTGAGAACCGGCGGGCTTGTGCCGCGTTCTCTGCGGGGCTTGTGTCCCGTCTTAGCGTGCTTGCTTCGCGTCTTCGCGGTCTTGTGCTAAGCTCGTGCGGGGTGTGCCGCTTCTTCGTGGACTTGTTTCATACCAAACGCGCTCCGCCGTCACTCTTCAAGAGCTTCCATCGCCTTTTCCCATTCGGCCTCGGCCTGTGACAGGCGCTGCTGTATGTCGGCGTATTGCGTGAAGAGCGCAGTGTCTGCCGCTCCCTCCGGCGTGGCGAGTTTTGCCTCAATGTCCGCCTTTTCCGTTTCAAGGCGAGTGACTTCCGCCTCGCACTGCTCTACGAGCTTTTCCGCACGGCGGCGTTGGCGCGCCTGCTCCTTGCGTTCCTCGTAGGAGAGCTTGCCCTCCGAGGGCGTTTCGTCCGCTGGCTCTTGCCGCGACGCGCCGCCCGAGGGCGAGCCGGCGGTGTGCAGCTCGTCAAGGCTCTGCATTTCCTTCTTTCGGAGAAAGTCGTAGATGCCGCCGAGATGCTCGCGCACCGCGCCGCCGCCAAACTCGTACACTTTCGTGACAAGTCCGTCGAGAAAGTCTCGGTCGTGGCTCACCACTATCACCGTCCCGTCGAAAGCGGCAATGGCTTCCTTGAGCACGTCCTTTGTGCGCATGTCGAGGTGATTGGTTGGCTCGTCGAGGATGAGCAGGTTGACGGGCTCTAAAAGCAGCTTTATCATCGCGAGGCGCGAGCGCTCGCCGCCCGAAAGCACTTTCACTTTCTTGTCGGACGCTTCGCCGCCAAACATAAAGGCGCCGAGTATGTCACGGATGCGCAAGCGCACGTCGCCGCGAGCCACGCGGTCTATCGTGTCAAAGACTGTCAGCTCGCCGTCAAGCAGCTGAGCCTGATTTTGCGCATAGTAGCCAATCTCTACGTTATGCCCGATTTTGAGCGTCCCGGTGTATGGTATCTCGCCCATAATGCACTTGACGAGCGTCGACTTTCCCTCGCCGTTTTTCCCTACGAACGCCACCTTCTCGCCGCGCTTTATGGTAAGCGTCACGCCGCTGAAGACGCAGTGTTCGCCGTAGTCTTTGCGCAGGCCGTCACATATAACGGGGTAGTCGCCCGAGCGGGAGCAAGGGGGAAACTTCAAGTGGAGCGAGGAATTATCCACCTCGTCCACCTCTATGGGGACAATCTTCTCCAGCTGCTTGATGCGGCTCTGCACCTGCACGGCCTTGGTGGGCTTGTAGCGGAAGCGTTCGATGAAGTCCTTTATGTCGGCAATCTCCTTCTGTTGGTTTTCGTACGCCCTTAATTGCTGCTCGCGGCGCTCGGCGCGGAGGCGCACGAAGTCGTCATAGCGCACCTTGTAGTCGGTGACGCGTCCGCACGAAATCTCGAGCGTGCGGTTGGTGACATTATTGATGAACGCCCGGTCGTGGCTCACCAGCACCACAGCCCCGGGCGAGTGGCTGAGAAACTGCTCGAGCCAGCGTATGCTCTCTATGTCGAGGTGGTTGGTCGGCTCGTCCAGCAGCAACACGTCGGGGCTGCGCAGAAGGAGCTTGGCAAGCTCGATGCGCATGCGCCATCCGCCGGAGAACTCGCTCGTGGGGCGCGTGAAGTCGGAGGGTGCGAAGCCCAAGCCTTGCAGGGTTCGCTCCAGCGCGGCGCGGTAGTTGCCGCCGCCCATCATACGGAAGCGCTCGCTCTCGTGGCTGTAGCGCTCCACAAGCTCCATATAGCCCGCGCTCTCATAGTCGTCGCGGGCGGAGAGCTCGGCCTCCATGCGGCTGATTGCCTCCTGCATGTCGCTGATGTCGCTGAAAGCTATCTCGGCCTCCTCAATCACGGTGTGGTCGTCGCTTAGCACCATCACTTGCGGCAGGTATCCAATCGTCACGCCGTTTTGCACGGCGACAGTGCCGCCGGTAGGCCGCTGCAGCCCGGAGAGTATTTTCAGAAGGGTGGACTTGCCCGCGCCGTTCTTGCCCACAAGGGCTATGCGGTCTTTTTTGTTTATCACAAACGACACGCCCGCGAAGAGCGGACGCGCGGAAAACTCCACCGAAAGGTTTTCTACCGAAATCATCTGGTATTTCGTCACAAAGGGGAAAGGCATCCCGCCGCAAGCCTTCGCGCCTGCCGCAAGATGCCTTTCTTTTTCGTTTTCGTTGAAAGCGCGGGGAGGGACACGCCGCCCGCCGCGCTCTGTGCTGTCCTGTTTTCCGGCTTCTCGCTTAGTAGCTTCTCGCGATGATCACCCGGCACGTAGCGGGCTTCCCGCTCACCATGTCGACGCCGGGATTGCTCTGGTCGAGACCAAGCGGCACGCAGCGTATCGTCGCCTGCGTCTCGGCCTTTATCTGTGCCTCGGTCTCGGCAGTGCCATCCCACGGGCAGAGGAAGAAACCGCCATCCTTGACGCGCTCCTTGAACTCTTCGTAATTGTCGCACGGGAAGGTGTTGTCGTCCATACGCTTCTTCGCTTTGAGGAATATGTTCTGCTGAATTTCCTCCAAGAGAGCCGTCACACGCTCCTCGATACCTTCGAGCGGAAGCGTCTCTTTCTCCAGCGTGTCGCGGCGCATAACCTCCACAGTGCCGTTTTCGAGGTCTCTCGCGCCCATCACGAGGCGCACGGGCACGCCCTTGAGCTCGTAGTCGGCAAACTTGAAGCCCGGGCGCTTGTTGTCGGCGTTGTCGTACTTGACGCGCACGCCCTTCGCCCGCAGGCTCTTCGCGAGAGTGCCAAGCGTGTTGTCGAGCTTCTCCAACTCCGTGTCACCTTTATATATAGGTACAATCACTACCTGTATCGGCGCGAGGTGGGGAGGCAGGACAAGACCGTTGTCGTCGGAGTGCGTCATGATGAGCGCACCCATAAGGCGCGTGCTCACGCCGAAAGACGTGGCCCAAGGGTACTGCGTTTTGTTTTCCTTGTCGATATATTGCACGTTAAACGCCTTTCCGAAGTTTTGCCCCAAGAAATGGCTCGTTCCGCTCTGCAATGCCTTGCCGTCCTGCATCATCGCCTCGATGGTGTAGGTGTCGATCGCGCCGGCGAAACGCTCTGTCGCGCTCTTCACGCCGCGCACGACGGGCACTGCCATAACCTCTTCGGCGAAGTCGGCGTACACGTGCAGCATCTGCTGCGCCCGCGCTTCGGCCTCCTCGCGGGTGGCGTGGGCGGTATGCCCTTCCTGCCAAAGAAACTCCGACGTGCGGAGGAAGAGACGGGTGCGCATCTCCCAGCGCATAACGTTGCACCACTGGTTAAGGCACAGCGGCAGGTCGCGCCAAGAGTGTATCCATTTGCGGTAGGTGCTCCAGATGGTGGTCTCCGACGTGGGGCGTATCACGAGCTCTTCCTCGAGCTTCGCGGCGGGGTCTACCACCACGCCGTCGCCGTCGGGGTTGGCCTTGAGGCGGTAGTGCGTCACCACGGCGCACTCCTTGGCGAAGCCCTCCACATGCTCGGCCTCGCGGGAAAGGAAGCTCTTGGGAATGAGCATAGGGAAGTAGGCGTTTTGTACGCCCGTCTCCTTAAAGCGCTCGTCAAGCGTCTGCTGTATTCGCTCCCAGATGGCATAGCCATAGGGCTTAATCACCATGCAGCCGCGCACGTCGCTCTGCTCGGCCAAGTCAGCCTTGACGACAAGCTCGTTGTACCAACGGGAATAGTCCTCGCTGCGCTTGGTCAAGTCTTTCAGTTCTTTTGCCATAAGTCTTTATGGGGTGTCTTTTGTGCTGCTTCCGCCGGGCACGCTCGCCGCAGCTCTTTGCCTGCGGCTTGCCGGTATGGCCTGCGGCACGCGGCCGCGCGGTTTCACTTTGCCAACGGAAATGCTTGTATTACGCGCAAAAGTACAATAAAGAGCCGAAATCGGCGCGTATGAGCCGCCTTTTTGTACCTTTGCGGCGTGACGGCTGGCATACGCCTTGAAGCGCGGCGCAAGCGCGGAGGGGGACGGAGCCGTCGGACAGGAAGAACGGGAAACACCAAAATCACACAAATACATTATCACTATGAAGAAGATGAAACTCTCCATCGGCGCGCTGAGCGTGGCTATGCTGCTGAGCAGCTGCGGCGGAATGAGCAACACTGCAAAAGGCGGCCTCATCGGCGGCGCGAGCGCAGGCGCGCTGGGCGCTCTTGTGGGCCAGCTTATCGGCCACGGCAAGGGCGCGGCTATCGGCGCGGCTGTAGGTACGGCTGTGGGCGCCGGTGCCGGCGTGATTATCGGCAACAAGATGGACAAGGCCAAGAAGGCCGCCGAGCTTGCCAACGCAAAGGCAGAGGTCATCACCGACCAAGACGGAACGCAGTACGTGAAAGCAACCTTCGACAGCGGCCTGCTCTTCACGACGGGCTCTTCCACGCTGAGCGCGACGGCGCAGGCTTCCATCAAGAAGTTTGTCACCAACCTCGTGGCTGAGGACAACACTTACAACCTCGCCATCTGCGGCTTCACTGACAACGCGGGCTGGAAGAACAGCACCGCCGAGCAAAGCAAGCAGAAGAACATTGACCTCTCGCAGAACCGCGCCAACGCCGTGCAGAACCAGATTGTCAACTCTGGCTACCCCGCCGCCCGCCTCGTGAGCGTGAAGGGTTACGGCGAGGAGAACCCCGTGGCTGACAACACCACCGCAGCAGGCAAGGAGCAGAACCGCCGCGTAGAGGTTTACATTCTCCCCAGCACGGAGATGATCAACGCCGCCAACGCGCAGGCCAACTAACTCTCCGCGCTCCGCGCCCCGCTTTCGGGCGAGGCTCCGACGTGACATTGCCGCTCGTCCCTCGGCTTCCCTGCCGGCGGACGGGCGGATTTTTTTCGTTAAAGAGCATCCTCCGCCGCCCGTTCCGCACACCGCGCCACGCGAAAAACGCCCGTTTTTTCCTATATATATAAGGAGCAAGCGCGGGAGATGGGAATATTTTAGCTGAAAAATCATTACCTTTGCCACGAAATACACGGAAGACGTACTAAACACACCAGTGCGTATGAAGATAAAGGAAGTCGCGGAGACCCTTGAAAGGTTCGCGCCCCTGTCCCTGCAAGAGAGCTACGACAACGCCGGCTTGCAGATAGGATTAACGGGGGACGAAGAAGTTTCAGGGGTCTTGTTGTGTCTTGACGTGACCGAGGCGGTGCTCGACGAAGCCGAGGAGCTGGGCTGCAACATGGTTGTGGCGCACCACCCGCTGCTTTTCCGCCCGCTGAAGCGCGTCACGCAGGAGACACAGATAGGACGCTGCGTGACAAGCGCCATAAGAAAGGGCATAACGGTGTACGCCGCGCACACCAACCTTGACAACGCCCCCGACGGGGTCAATTTCTACATCGCCGAAAAGATAGGGCTGCAGGACGTGGGATTTCTCCAGCCCTTCACGGACGGGCGCGAGGGCGGCAGCGGCGCGATTGGCACTCTGCCCGAGCCGCTTCCCGAGACCGAGGCCCTAAGGCTTGTCGCGGCATCGCTCAGCTCGGCCTGCCCGCGCTACTCCCCTGGCCCCGGCGGCCTTGTGGAGCGCGTGGCTTTCTGCGGCGGCGCGGGCGACTTTCTCATCGACGAGGCCGTGCGGCAGGGGGCGCAACTCTTCTTCACGGGCGAAGTGGGATACCACCGCTTCTCCGGACACGAGGACGACCTTTGCGTGGCGGCGCTCGGGCATTTTGAGACCGAGCACTGCGTCACCGAGCTGCTCGAGCGCATCCTCACCGACGCCCTCCCCGCGCTCCGCGTGCTGGTCTCCGAAGCCGGCAACCCCACTCCCGTTCTGCTTTGAAAGACGCATACTGCGGAGAGAGATTTTTACAGAGAAACAAAACAGAAACAACAACATTCAAACATAAGAAATGACGACTAAGAAAGAAAGCACCGAGCTCACGGTGGAGCAGCGGCTTAAAAACCTCTACCAGCTGCAGACCATGCTCTCCGAGATTGACCGCATCAAGATACTGCGCGGCGAGCTGCCCCTCGAAGTGCAGGACCTTGAGGACGAAATCGAGGGACTCACCCACCGCATCGGCAAGCACAACGAAGAGCAGGAAGCCATCCAGAGCGGCATCTCCGCGCGCAAGGGCAAAATAGCCGAGGCGCAGGCCGCCATCGACCGCTACAAGACGCAGCTCGATGACGTGAAAAACAACCGCGAGTACGACATGCTCTCCAAGGAGATAGAGTTCCAGTCGCTCGAGATAGAGCTTCAAAACAAGAAGATAGGCGAGGCCGAGCACACCCTCGAGGCAAAACGCGAGGAGACCGAGACCGCACGCACGCAGCTCGAAGAGCGCCGCGCCGACCTTGACATGAAGAAGTCCGAGCTTGACGAGATCGTCGCCGAGACAAAGGCCGAGGAGGAGAAACTCCGCGAGAAGGCCAAGGACCTCGAGCTTCGCATCGATCCGCGCTTGCTTTCCGCCTTCAAGCGCATCCGCAAAAACTCCCACAACGGCCTGGGCATCGTCTACGTGCAGCGCGACGCCTGCGGCGGCTGCTTCAACAAGATACCGCCCCAGCGCCAGCTCGACATCCGCATGCGCAAGAAAATCATCGTTTGCGAGTACTGCGGACGCATCATGATAGACCCCGAGCTCGCCGGTGTCAAGATTGAGAAACCCGCAGCCGAGGAGAAGCCCAAGCGCCGCCGCGCCACCACCAAGACGGCAGCGAAGTAAAGCCGCGAAAAAGCGCATATTCGGCGCATAAATATGCAAGAAAGGGGCGGGGGCAAATGTTAACGCGTTTGCAAACCGCCTCTTTTTTTCGTATCTTTGCAGTGTAAAGGAGACTTGCCCCGACGGCGTGTCTCCTTTATTTTTGCCTATGCTGACAATCAGCAAGTTACGCAGCGCCGATATGTACATGTAGCGCCGCCGGCATGTACATCCCGGAAAAACTCCAAGTATTCCCGTCGCTCCGGAGCCTATCCCCGTCGCCCGAAGTTCCCTTTCCCGTCCTCCAAATCCCCTTTTCGCCCCGCGAAAGCCCCTCAGATTTCCTTAACCAAGGTTAAAAATGTTAATTCCGCCCCTCCCCGTTTTATGCAAAACCTTTCTGCATATATGCAATGCGGGCGGCGGACGGACTCGGGTGAGGGTGGGGCGGACTGCGTGCTTTCCCCGTCCGCCGCACGCATTGAGATGCGGGCAAAAGTGGCGGTCGGCGGCGGACGGAGACGGGGGTGGGGTAGAGGGCATGCGGCAGTCATGCCGCCCGTCCGCGCCGTGGGGCAAATAAAAGCGGCAGAGCGTGTCGGGGATGCGCTTTTTGTCCTAATTTCGCCGTAAATATAAGGGTGGCTCTATAAATTAGCTTTGTTGGATTCCGGAGCTGTTTAGCGTCCAAATAGTTTGAGAGCGAGGGAGCATAGCGGGCTGTGCGACTGAACGGGAAAGCGATTGGGGCGGAAAAGAGACCGAAAGACGGCAAAACGGAAGACATCCTGTTTAGACTATTCACGGTGGCGATTTATATAACCACCTATAAATAGACGCTATGCCCAAAGTTCCCGAAAAACGGAAGAGCGCGGCCGAAGACCTGCGCTACCTCAAGCTGCTCGCCCGCAATTTCCCCACAATCTCCGCCGTGACGACGGAGATAATAAACCTTGAGGCCATACTCCACCTGCCCAAGCCGACGGAGCACTTCCTCGCCGACCTGCACGGCGAGGACGAGGCTTTCCTGCACGTGTTGCGCAACGCTTCGGGCAACATAAAGCGGAAGGTGCGCGACCTCTTCGGCAACACCCTGCGCGAGCGCGAGATACGCGACCTTTGCACCCTCATCTACTACCCCGAGCAGCGGCTCGAGCTGGTGAGGCAGACCGATGCCGACCTGTCCGACTTCTACCAGACAACGCTCAACCAGCTCATCGCCGTATGCCGCAGCGTGTCGTCAAAGTACACCCGAAGCAAGGTGCGCAAGAGCCTGCCGCAGGAGTTTGCTTACATTATAGAGGAACTGCTGCACGAAAGCGGCGACGACCGCAACAAGCAGGCGTACGTCGGCGTGATTATACAGACAATCATAGGCACCGGCCGCGCCGAGGGTTTTGTTGTCGCGCTTTGCCGCCTCATTCAGCGGCTCGCCATAGACCAGCTGCATATACTCGGCGACATATTCGACCGCGGGCCCGGGGCGCACCACATTATGGACACGCTCTCGGCCTACCATCACTGGGACATTCAGTGGGGCAACCATGACGTGCTGTGGATGGGCGCGGCGGCGGGCAACCCCGCTTGCGTCATGGGCGTGCTGCGCCTGTCCTTCCGTTACGCCAATACGCAGACGCTCGAAGAGGGATACGGCGTCAATATGGTTCCGCTTGCCACCTTTGCGATGGAGACCTACGGCGACGACCCGTGTGACGTTTTCCTGCCCAAGATAGAGGACCCCAAGCGCGAAGTGCCCGAGAAAACGCTGCGCCTGATGGCTCGCATGCACAAGGCGGTAAGCGTGATGCAGTTCAAGATAGAGGGAAAACTCTACCGCGACCATCCCGAGTGGGCGATGGAAGACCGCGCGCTCCTCGGAAAGGTGGACACGGAGAAGGGCACTTGCGTGGTGGACGGCGTCACCTATCCCCTGCGCGACGCGCACTTTCCCACGCTTGACAGCTCCGCGCCCTACAAGCTCACGGCCGAGGAGGCGGAACTCGTGCGCCAGCTTTGCCGCAGCTTCATGCACAGCGACAGACTGCAAAGCCACGTCTCGCAGCTGCTGCAGCACGGCGGAATGTACGGAGTGTACAACGCCAATCTGCTTTTCCACGCTTCCGTGCCGCTCAACGAGGACGGCACGCCCAAGAGTGTGCGCGTGGAGGGGCGCGAGGTGGCGGGCCGCGAGCTGATGGACCGGGTGGAGGCGATGGTGCGACTTGCGCTCGACCCCGAGGCCGCCCCCGAGCGCCGCGCCCGAGCCCGCGACTATATGTGGTATCTATGGTGCGGACCAGACTCCCCGCTGTTTGACAAATCGAAAATGGCGACCTTCGAGCGCTATCTCATAGACGACAAGGCCACGCATGCCGAGGAAAAGGGCGCGTACTACCGGCTCAGGGAGGACGCGGCCGTTTGCGACCGCCTTATGGACGCTTTCGGCGTGGACGGAAAGCACCGCCACATCATCAACGGACACGTCCCCGTGCGGGCCGCAAGCGGCGAGAACCCCATCAAGGCGGGCGGACGGCTGATGGTGATAGACGGAGGCTTCGCCAAGGCCTATCACGACACCACGGGCATTGCCGGCTACACGCTCGTATACCATAGCCGCGGCTTCCAGCTTGTGCAGCACGCCCCCTTCACCTCCACGCGCGAGGCGATACTCAACGGGACGGACATACGATCTACCACGCAAATCGTGGAGATGACCGGCCGGCGCGCGATGGTGGCGGACACCGACAAGGGCGCGGAGCTTCGCGAGCAGATTGCCGACCTTGAAAGGCTGCTCACCGCCTACCGCAAGGGATATATAAAGGAATGAGGAAACGAAACGATAAGGACGAATGAAAAGTTTGAAAGAACTATACAGAATAGGCATAGGTCCCTCGTCGAGCCACACTATGGGGCCGCGCGTGGCGGCCGAGCGCTATCTTGCCGCGCACCCCGAGGCAGCACGCTACCGCGTCACGCTTTACGGCAGTTTGGCGGCGACGGGAAAGGGACACCTTACCGACGTGGCCGTGCTGCAAGTGCTGGGCGACGAGCGCACCGACATAGTGTGGCGGCCAGAGACGGAATTGCCTTTCCACCCCAACGGGATGACCTTTGAGACGGTCGGAGCGGACGGCACGCCGGCAGACGCGTGGACGGTGTACAGCGTGGGCGGCGGCGCGATAGTGGAAGACGGGAAAACAGTTGACGACACGCCCGAGGTGTACCCGCTCGACACGCTCGAGGAAATAAGGGCGTGGTGTGACGAGCGCGGCATGTCGTACTGGGAATACGTCGACGCGTGCGAGGGCCCGGAGATATGGGACTACCTGCGCGAGGTGTGGCGCGTGATGTGCGAGGCCGTGGAGCGCGGCGTAGAGCATGAGGGCGTGCTGCCCGGCGTGCTGCGTCTCAAGCGCAAAGCGCCCGACTACTACATCCGTGCCATGGGCTACGCCGCCAATGTGCAGTCGCGCGGACTCGTGTTTGCCTACGCCCTCGCCGTAAGCGAGGAGAACGCTTCCGGCGGCACAATCGTCACTGCCCCCACCTGCGGGGCGTGCGGCGTGCTGCCCGCCGTGCTCTACCACTTGCAGCGCACCCGCCGCTTCCCCGAGCGGCGCGTGCTGCACGCTCTTGCCACCGCCGGACTTGTGGGCAACATCGCCAAAAGCCGTGCCTCCATCTCCGGAGCCGAGGCGGGCTGCCAGGCGGAGGTAGGCGTGGCGTGCGCAATGGCGGCCGCTGCGGCCAACTACGTTTTCGGCGGCAGCCTCGCCACCATTGAGTACGCCGCCGAAATGGGGCTCGAGCACCATCTCGGCATGACGTGCGACCCTGTCTGCGGCCTGGTGCAGATACCCTGCATAGAGCGCAACGCGCACGCCGCCGCACGCGCCCTCGACGCCAACGTCTACGCCTCCTTCTCAGACGGAGTCCACCGCATCCCCTACGACAAGGCAGTGGAGGTGATGGGGCAGACGGGGCACGACCTGCCTTCGCTCTACCGCGAAACAAGCGAGGGCGGACTGGCCAAGAAGTACGAGGAGGAGTGGCGGCGCAAAAAGTGACCGCGCCGCCGCACGCAATATTATATAATAGACGTGCGAACCGTATATTATAGATGCGCGTGCCATATATAATAGGTATGTGCGCCATATATGGCAGCTGTGCGCCTGCGCGCGATAGGCCTGCGCCCTATATATAATAGGTGTGCGCGTGCGGAAACTGCGCAAAAAAGCGGCGGGGCGGGGGCGCATTCCCAACCTTTCTGCATAACTTTGCCACAACAACCGTAAAAGCCTGCCGGACGGCGCAGACCGTCCGCGCAAGCCTTAGCCAAGTAGCGAATATGACACTGATAAAATCCATTTCCGGCTTCCGCGGAACAATCGGCGGACACACGGGCGACACGCTCACCCCCGTCGACATTGCAAAATCTGTCTCTGCATACGCCGCCCTGCGCGACAAAGCGGTGAATCGCACTTTCCGCCGCAAAATCGTGGTGGGACGCGATGCCCGCATATCGGGAGAGATGGTGACGCACGTTGTGTGCGGCACGCTGATGGGAATGGGCTTTGACGTGGTGGACATAGGCCTCGCCTCCACCCCGACCACGGAGATAGCCGTAAAGATGGAGTCCGCCGTGGGCGGCATCATCATCACCGCAAGCCACAACCCCCGCCAATGGAACGCCCTCAAGTTTCTCAACGAAAAGGGCGAGTTCCTCCCGCCCGTAGAGGCTGCGGAGGTGGTGCGCCTTGCCAACAGCTGTGACTTCGAGTTTGCCGATGTCGACTCGCTTGGCTGCTACGTGCGCAACAACAGCTACGACCAGTTCCATATAGAGATGGTGAAAAACCTCGAGCTTGTTGACCCCGAGGCAATACGCCGCGCGCACTTCACCGTGGCGATAGACACCGTAAACTCCGTGGGCGGCGTGATTATCCCCAAGCTGCTCGGTCAGCTCGGCGTGACGCACGTCACGGGGCTCAACACCGAGCCTACGGGCGACTTCGCGCACAACCCCGAGCCGCTTAAAGAAAACCTCTCCGAGATACGCAACCTGCTGCGCAAGGGACGCCACGATCTCGGCATTATTGTCGACCCCGACGTAGACCGTCTCGCGCTCGTCTGCGAAGACGGCACGATGTTCGGCGAAGAGAACACGCTCGTAGCGTGCGCCGACTACGTGCTGCAGCACACGCCCGGCCCCACGGTTTCAAACCTCTCCTCCACGCGCGGACTGCACGACGTGACGGAGAAGTACGGGTGCTCGTACGCCGCTGCCGCCGTGGGCGAGGTGAACGTCGTCACTAAGATGCGCGAGACCGGAGCCGTCATCGGCGGCGAGGGCAACGGCGGCGTGATATACCCCGCCGCGCACAACGGGCGTGACGCGCTCGTGGGCATAGGCCTAATCCTCACCTACCTGGCAAAGACCGGACTCAAGGCGAGCGAGCTTCGCGACCGCCTGCCGCAGTACTACATCGCCAAGAACCGTATTGACCTCTCTCCGACAACGGACATCTTCGCCGTTTTGCAGAAGGTGAAGGAACTGTACAAGGACGAGCGCGTGACGGACATAGACGGTGTGAAGATAGACTTCCCCGACAAGTGGGTGCACCTGCGCAAGAGCAACACCGAGCCTATCATCCGCGTGTACTCCGAGGCGCACACGCTGGCTGAGGCTGACGCGCTCGGCAAGCAGATTATGGACATTGTGTACCAAATGACGCAGAAATAAAGTCTGCCCCGCCGTGTGCCGCGCCCGTGAAAGCGGGACGCTTGGGCGAAGCGGCGGAAGACAAAAGACAAGACCGGGCGGCGGTTGGCGCGGAAAGCACGCCTTACCGCCGCCCGCGTTTTTTTACAGGAAAAACCACCAAAGAACGAAACAATACCTTGGCAATATTATGAAGAAATCACTGTTGCTGCTGACCCCCGCGCTGCTTCCCGCTTTCGCCGCCGCGCAGCGCCACTACAACATAGTATACATCATGACGGACGACCATACTGCCCAGATGATGAGCTGCTATGACAAGACCAACATCTCCACGCCCAACCTCGACCGCATTGCGGCGGACGGCGTGAAATTTGTGAACAGCTACGTCGCAAACTCTCTTTCCGGACCGAGCCGCGCTTGCATGATCACGGGAAAGCATTCCCACAAAAACGGGTTCACCAACAACGAGCACGGCATCTTTGACGGCTCGCAGCAGACTATGCCCAAGCTGCTGCAAAAGGCTGGCTACCAAACCGCGCTCATAGGCAAGTGGCATCTCGTCAGCACGCCGACGGGCTTCGACTACTGGAACATCCTCCCGGGACAGGGCGACTACTACAACCCCGCCTTTATCACGATGGACGGAAAGACGGTGAGGGAGAAGGGATACGTCACCAACATCATAACCGACAAGGCCATCGACTGGCTCGAGCATCGCGACCGCACGAAGCCCTTTGCCCTCTTTGTGCACCATAAGGCCTGCCACCGCAACTGGCTGCCCGAGATGAAGTACATCGGTCTCTACGAAGACAAGGACTTCCCCCTGCCGCCCACCTTCTACGACGACTACGAAGGGAGAGAGGCCGCGGCGGTGACGGAGATGGAGATTGCCGACAACGGGCACATGGACCTCGTGTACGACAACAAGCTCTACCGCCCCGGCATGCGCACGCGCCTTAGCGAGAGCTATCTCTCGATGATAGGCCGCCTTGACAGCGCCGACCTGCAGCGTTACAACGACCACTACGAGCCTATCGCGCGCGACTTCTACCATAAGGGGCTTACGGGAAAGGCACTGACGGAGTTCAAGTACCAGCGCTTCATGCGCGACTACGCCAAGGTGGTGAAGACGCTTGACGACAACATCGGGCGCACGCTTGACTATCTGCGCACAGCCGGGCTGCTCGACTCCACGCTCGTGGTATACACGTCCGACCAGGGCTTTTACATGGGCGAGCACGGATGGTTTGACAAGCGCTTCATGTACGAGGAGTCGCTCAACACGCCGCTTGTCATGCACCTGCCCAGTGGTCTCTCCGCAAGGGGCGACATAAAGGAAATGGTGCAGAACATTGACTACGCGCCCACGTTCCTCGAGCTTGCCGGCGCGCCCGTCCCCGCCGACATGCAGGGCGTTTCGCTCGTTCCGCTCTTGGAAGGCAAGCACCCCAAGTCGTGGCGCAAGAGCGTATACTACCATTATTACGAATTCCCCGCCGAGCATGCCGTGAAGCGTCACTACGGCGTGCGCACTTCCGACGGGTGGAAACTGATACACTTCTATAACGACATTAACCGCTGGGAGCTTTTCGACCTCAACACCGACCCGCACGAGCTGCACAACCTCTACGGGCAGCCGGGTTATGGGAAGAAGACGCGCAAGCTCAAAGAGGAACTCGTGCGCCTGCAAAAGCAGTACGACGACCAAAAGGCTTTGCGTCTGAACGACGCGACCGAGCCCGACACCACAAACGACTGACGCCGCAGCGCGATATCCTCAGAGCGCGGCTCTCCCTGCACGAAACGGGAGAGCCGCGTCCTTTTTTGTCCGCCTTGAGAGTTTTTTGCCGCGTCCCCGCGGCTTTGCGTGGTGTCCTGCCCCCGCGTGTTTGCGTCTCGTCCTGTTCCCAATTTTCACTGCATTGCAGGGGCGCGGAAAACCCTTAAACCGACGACCGAGGGAGACGGAAAACGCACCGCGAAAGCCCCTCAAAGTGTCCGATTTTTCCTTTCGCGTTTCCGTAAATAGTGTTAACGGCCATTTGGAAAACGGAGAGAAATGTGTTATCTTTGTGTAGTGAAAAGAGAGAATATGCATACCCTGCATATTCTCTCTTTTGCGTTGCTGATTATCAATATCTTACGCGTCGCGAGATGTACATGTAGCACCGCCGGGATGTACATGCAGGAAAAACTCCAAGTATTCCTGTCGCTCCAGAGCCTATTTCCGTCCGCAGAAGATGCCTTTCTTCGTTCTTTATGTGCCTTCCGCTACCCGCGATGCCGGGCTTTTATAGTTAAACTTACATAAAAATGCGCCCCCTCCGCGCCCTGCTTTAGTGTTCTATTTTTCCTCTTTCTCCGGTGTGCTTTTCACGCCTTTCGTGGCGCGTTTGGGCGGCGGTTTTCACGTAGTCCCGGTGTCACAAACCGGCAATGCACGGAGGATTTTCCCCAATTAAGCGGCCTCGGAAATATGCCTATGGACCTCGCTTGGCGGGATTCGACGAATAAAAAGCCGCCGTTCCCTGATAGTCCCCGTTTAAGCCTGTTTTTTGCCCACTTAGGTACACAGACGGCGTATCTGTACGCTTATTGTCTCCAAAAGTTGTGAAAAAACAGAACGGGTGACGGCAGATTTAGTAATTTTGCATCCGTTTCGTGCTTAACAGTATTGGCTCTGTCATACTGCCCGTCTGTCGACAAAAAAGACTGTTTTGTGTATAGTCGTAAGTGAATAGACAGAATGCCGCTGATTGTGAGGCGCGGAAGTTATTCTAAAAAACTACTTTTGCAACTAAAAAACTGTTTATAATGCTTTGTCTTGCGTGGGCGCACGGCGCGGCATCGACTGGACTGGCTAACAAACAATTTATGGACACATTACTTTCTGCGGTGCGGCGTTCCGCGCTGTTAGCAGTGTTTTCTGTGGCTGCATTGACACCTGCGGCCGCACAGCGCATAGGCTTGAAGACCAATGCGCTTTATTGGCTTGCCGGGACGCCCAACATCGGCGCGGAGTTCCGCCTCAACCGCCATCTCACGTTGGACGTGGAGGGCGCGGGCAACAAGCTTTCAGTCAAAAACAACTCAATCCGTGCCTTTACTTTCTCTCCCGAAATGCGCTGGTGGTTTAGCGCGCGTCCGCAAGTGGGTCACTTTGTCGGCGTGACGGCTATGGCCGCCGACTACAAGCTGCAGCTTAAGGGCAAACACCATAACGGCGACATGTTTGGCGCAGGCTTCACGTACGGCTACGCTTTCGTGCTAGGCAAGCGCTGGAGCATGGAGGCGACGGCGGGCGTAGGGATGGCGTATATAAGAGAGCACAAATGGGACACCAACAAGGGAGAATGGCTTACAGAGGAATCGCTTCACAGCCGCTGGCTTCCCTTCCCGGTGAAGCTTGGGCTTAACTTCACATACCTTATAAAGTAACGTGTGAAAAATGCGGCCGCCGTGCGGGAAGCAGGGCGGGAGACTTTACAGACTATTGCGATGAGACAAAACAAATATAGCATATACCGCCGCCTCGCGATGCTTTTTGTGGCGGCATTCTGCCTCCTGCCGCTTGCCGCGCAGGACATTATACGTGTTACGGGTAGGGTTGTGTCGTCAAAGAACAACAACGAGCCGTTGATGAGTGTCAGGGTCAAGGATTTGAAGACCGACAAGACGGTGTATACGGACGAAGACGGTAAATTCGGCTTTGACGTGCTGTCCAACACTACCTTGCAGTTCTCCCAAATGGGCGCAGCCACCCAGACCGTGAAGGTACACGGCCGTCAAGTGCTTCCCGATGTGGTCATGGTGGTGGAAGACCTGAGCCTGGGAGAGGTTGCCGTGGTGGCAAAACGCATCACCAAGGAGGTGACCGTAGAGCCGACCGTGATGGAGATACACGGCGACACGCTCATCTTCCCCTTGCGCTTCCGTGTCCCCCACAAGATGATCACCCCGCACATTCGCGTCATTGTGCAGCCTATCGTGAAAAACCACACGCTTAAAGACAGTGTGGCTGTAACCCCCGCCGTGTACGACGCAAAGACTTACAACCTCACGCAGGACCGTATGTACGCGTGGGACATTGACGGCGAGGAAGGCGACCCGCTTGCCAATTTCATCACCGTGCGCAGCGAGGAAAACCGCGAGCTTCGTAACGACAGCACGCACGAAAAGAGAAAGAACGACTTGGTGAGCAGTCGCGTGTGGGTGCGTGTGGCTAACAACAAGCACGCGTACTCCTGTGACGCGTACCTTTCTCTGGAAAACTACAACCACATTCTCTTCCGCGACACCGTAAACATCGCCACCGGCGTGTCCAACCCGCTGCGCTGGCTCGACTACGGCTTCGCCGCTTCGGAGATTACAGACCCCGCTCTCTACCCGAAGCAGGAGACGCAGTTGCGCAACAGCAACGACCGCGTGAATTTCCGCTTCCCCGTGGGTAAGGCGGAACTCGACTCCAACGACCCGCAGAACGTCGTCGAGGTGGAGCGCTTGCGCAGCAAGGTTGAGGAGATAAGCAGCGCCAAGGGTACGCGCGTGCAGAAGTTAAGCATGGTGTGTATCTCCTCCCCGGAGGGCACATACGTAAAGAACAAAGCTCTTTCCCAGAAGCGTGCCGAGTTTGCCACGCGTTACCTTAAAGAGAGCATCCCCGCCTCCATACGCGGCAACGCCGAGTTTAAGGCCGACTCCAAAGTGGCCTCTTGGGACGATGTGGTGGAGCTTATGCGGAAAGACACTCTCAATGACGAAGCCGACCAGCTTGCTAACGCAGTGAAGGCATACAAAGATCCGGATGCGCGTTGGAAAGCCGCCGCGCGCCTGCCGTTCTACAAGACTCTGCTTGTCGGCAAGTACCTCCCGCAGCTGCGCCGCGTGGACTTCGGTCTTGAATTCACTATCCAGCGTGAGCTTACGCCGGCAGAGATTCAGGAAATGTACGACAAGAACTACAAGTTGCTTTCCCGCTTTGAGTTCTTCCGCCTCTACCGTGCCGAGACCGACAGCGTAAAGCGCGAGCAGGTGCTACGCCGCGCTTTGGAGGTTTTCCCCAGCTATCAGGTAGCGGCAAACGACTTGCAGGCGCTGCTTATCAACCACCGCGCCCCGGAAGACAGCATCACGCACCGCTTCGCCGGCAAGAAAGCCATCAGCCCCACGCTGAACGCCAACCACTGTATCGCTTGCCTCGCCAACGCAAACTATGTTGAGGCAGACACCATCGCCGCCTATCTCCCCGACGCGGAGGAGTTCCGCGTCATCAGAGCGGTTACGGGCGTGCTGAACGGTAAGGTGAAAGAAAACTATGACGCTGTGGCGAAGCTCAGCCCGCGCAACGAGGTGCTGATGTTGCTCTACCTGAAAGAGAAAGAGGAAGCGCTTGCCAAGGCAAAGCAGCTTCCCGCCGACGAGGCCTTGACCCATTACCTGCTTGCCACCTGTCTCAACCGCTTTGACGACAAGGCGGACGAAGCGGACAGGGAGCTGCAGAAGGCGATAAAGATGGACCCGTCTCTGCTTGACGAGGCTAAGATGGACGCAGACGTGAACACGCTTGCGTACATCAAGGACCTTCAGAAGAAAGAGAAAGAAGAGGAGACCAAGGCAAAAGAGGCGGAAGCCAAGTCTAAGGAGACTGACAGTAAGTCTAAGGAAAAGTAAGGCTCGAATATTCGTCTTTGTCACAACACACCACTACAAAAGCTAAGAAAAAGGATGGACAGAAAAACATCATATTCTGACAATATATATATAGGCAGCGGGAAAGCGCGCGCCCACGCCCAGCGCAAAGGCGCAGGGGCAAGCCGCGCGGCAAGATGCGCGGCAGCCTGCCTGCTTGCCTTGACCTCGCCGGTGGCAGCTTTGGCGCAGAGCGAAGACTCTTGGGTGAAAGAGATTGGAAGCGTCGGCGAGAAAAGCAAGCAGATTAACGCACTCGACCACCGCCTGCAAGGACCGCGCGTGACCAAGCAATTTGATGACAAGCGTATCGGAAAGCATCTGTATATTGACCTCGGCGTCGGCGGAAATGTAATAGGCACGTCAGAGTTCTCTTCAATGAAGCCTTCAGTGCAGGGCGGGCTGAATGTCGGCGCGTGGATAACGCCCGAACACGGTGTGCGCATCGGCGTGAACGGAGGCTCGTACCGCACCAAGTATACTGATGGAAGCGTGAGCTTTTACGGCGTGTCCGCCGACTATATGATAAACGCCAACGCCCTTGCCGCACGCCACTACAAGGGAGCTCAGACCTTTGAGGTGTATCCCTTTATGGGCGCGGACCTCGCTTTCTCTTCCCAAAACGGAGTGAAAGACAAGGGCGTCGGGGCGCACGTCGGCATTCGCGGACAGTTGCGTATGTCCAACTGTTCCTATTTCTACGTAGAGCCGCGCGTGGGCATCATACAAGACAATGTGCCGCAGTTCCCCAACTGGCGCAATTTCCGCCCCGTAGCTTCGGTCATGGCTGGCTTCGGCTACCGTGTGGCAGAAAGCGAGAAGCGCGTGCATTACACCGATGCTGTGGACGAAGCCCACAAGGCTGGGGACGGCTGGATTGTATCCATGTCCGGCGGCTTCGGCGCGATGTTCACCGGCTCGCTGCAAGAGGTGCGGCAGTATCGCGAAGAGCGTGTGGCGCTTGGCTTGGGCAAATGGTTTGGCAACACGCATGGCGTTCGCCTCACGGCAAACGCTTTCGCCTATAAGCAGGGCGGCGTTTCTACTCCCGTGCGTGGAGCTGGCGTGCAAGCGGACTATATGCTCAATCTCCACTCTTTCTTTATGGGCTATACCCCGGAGCGTCGCTACTGGCTTAACGCGCTTGTGGGAGCAAGCTACAACTTTACCACCAACAGGGTGCAGCGTCACAAAACCTTCGGTTTTGGCGTGGGCTTGCAGCCGAATGTGCGCATCACTCAGGATGTCTCCATCTTCTTGGAGCCTCGTGTGGACTTATATCAGCAAGATTTCGCGCCGTACAAAAACACTTCGGGCAAGTGGGATATTGCGGGCACTGTGATGGCAGGTCTCACGTGGACGAGCCGCCCCGCCTATTTGCACCGCGCGCCGGACGGCGGCGAGGACTTTGTGCATAACACCTGGCACGACCATATGTTTGTGGAGGTTTCCGGCGGCGCCAACATTCCTGTTGTGCGCCGTGCCGTCGAGCATCCGCGAAAATTTGCTCGTCCGTCGTTCTCCATTGGTTTTGGCAAGTGGTTCACCCCGCTGCACGGCTTGCGCTTTTGGACGGAGATGGCGCAGACGCAGTGGAGCGACTCGCCCGTGTTGCGCTACAAGCATTCCACTGTCGCGCTTGACTATCTCTTCAACTTCAGCAACGCCGCGAGCGGCTACCGCAGGTATCGCCCCCTCGAGCTTGTGGGAGGCGTGGGCGTCCTGGCTACGGCGCGCCAGCACAGGGTCGGCGTGAAATGGTTCGGGGTCTCTGCCTCTTTGAAGGGAATTTGGAATCTTAACCCGCTCTTCGGTCTTTATCTTGAGTCAAAGGTTCGCGGTTACGGCGACGACTTTTTCCCGACGAAGCCGCGTATGCACTCCAATCTTGACTTTATTGCCCAGATTCAGGCGGGTATGCACTTCAATATGAACGGCTATCTCCCTGCCACCTATGCCGCAATGTGGGACGGCGAGTCCGGACACCGCAGCAGCATCTCTGTGGCGGCGGGCATGGCTATGCAGGCCAACCATCCGAAGAGCCGCGACTACCGCTGCCCCATCGCGCGTATCTCCTACACACATTGGTACTCGCCCGTGTCGGCTTGGCGTGCGAGCGTGCAGGGCTATGCCTACCACTACGACGGACACAAGATGGTGGCGGGAACTGTGGGCGTCGACGCCGTTACCGACCTTACGGCGCAGACGTATGGCTTTGATCCGGGGCGTGTCGTGAGCGTCCTTGCGATGGGAGGCTTTAATGTCGGCATGGATTATAGCTATACGAAGACCTACTTCGCTCCCGACTTCCACTTCGGCGGTCAGTTCAACGTGCGGCTTAGCGACAGGATGCACCTTTACGTAGAGCCGCAGCTCGCCTACCGTCTGAGCAAGCGATTCAAGCAGATCCGCAAGGAACGCTGGCTGGCTTCGGCGATGATGGGCCTTGATTACAGCTTCCGCCGTGCCGGGGCAGAGAACAAGGACGCGCTCACGCCTTCGAAGAAACGCTTTGTCTCCGTTGCGCTCGGTACGGGTGAGTACACAGTCACCACGTCCCACATGCATCCTTTCGGGCGTAAGCTGACTTTCTTCGGCGACGTGAACTACGGACAGTGGCTTAAGGGCGTCAGCGGCTACCGCTTCGGTGTAAGCAACACCCTCGTGCAGGTGCGTGGCAAGGGTAATGAAAACATCACCGCCGTGCATCTTGACTACGTGATGAACCTCCGCGCGGCCTTGACCGGTAAGAGCACCGATGGAAAGGTGTTCCAGCTCACCGGCTTCCTTGGCGCGACGGCTAATATGTCCACGCGCACGGGGCAGGATACGCGCATCGTGATGGGTCTTGACGGAGGCTTGCAGGCCGGCTGGCGTGTCACCCCGTCGGTGGAGCTTTTCCTCGAGCCTTCCGCAAGCCTTTACGGCAAGCACATCCAGCGCAACAGCTACAACTACCATCCTTTCGAGGGCGAGGCTCGTCTGAGCATAGGTACAAAGTACTGCTTCTGACGCCAGTCCGCGTTTTCGTTCCGCGCATCGCGCTTGTGTCTTCCGGCAAAGCCCCGTTTGGGGCATAACACCGAATATCGGGGCGCAGCGGCACGCGGATGAAGAAAAAAACGTAACTTTGCGCCGCCGTTACGGGATAGCGGCACAGTTCAAACCTATAATTACTCAACAAAACAAATGGCAACTAAGATTAGATTGCAGCGTCACGGCCGTAAGGACTATGCTTTTTACAGCATCGTGATAGCCGACTCTCGTGCGCCACGTGATGGCCGCTTCACTGAAAAGATTGGTACGTACAACCCCAACACCAATCCTGCCACGGTAGATTTGAAATTTGACCGCGCACTTTACTGGGTGGAGACGGGCGCTCAGCCCACCGACACCGTGCGCAGCATCCTCTCCCACGAGGGCGTAATGCTGATGAAGCACCTGCGCGGAGGCGTTCGCAAGGGCGCGTTTGACGAGGCTACTGCTCAGAGCAAGTTCGACGCTTGGAAGCAGGAGCACGACAGCAAGCTTAACGCTGCCGCTGACAAGAAAGCCGCTGACAAGAAAGCCGCTACGGCCGCTCGTCTCGAGGCTGAGAAGAAGGTCAACGAGCAAATAGCAGAGAAGGTGGCAGAGAAGAAGGCCGCCGCTGCTGCAGCCAAGGCTGAGGCCGAGGCAGCCGCTAATGCTGAGACGGAGGAAGCTCCCGCAGCTGAAGAGGCTACCGCTGAGGCATAAGCCGCTTAGGGTCTCACCTACATAAAAGTATAGGCGGGGTGTTTGGGACAGACTTGTTCCGGACGCCCCGCTTTCTTTTTTGTCCCAACTGCCAGTCTGGGCGGAGAAGTCCTGTTTCGCGTAAAACGGTGACGGGGCGTTTTTGAGTAATTCGCAACCTTTGATGGCACGCGAAGCTGTCCGGCTGCTCTGTCTTGCTCTCGTCAATAACTTTCGCGCATGTCCTGCGACCGTCTCTGCCGTCCAACGAACTTTCGCGTGTTTCCGTTGAGCATTTCGCGCGTTTTCCGGTGGTCGCTTATACGTTTCGGCGGCAGGACAATACACTTTTGGAGATGCTCCGTATTCGTTCTCCGAAAATCTCGCGCAGTTTCCTTTGACAATTCGGTGCTTTGCCGAAAAACCTTGCCCGACTTTATTGTAGCCCCCTGCGCCCGCTCGTTTATTCCCTTGCGTCCATTAAGTGAAAATCCAGTTTCCCTAAGAGTTTTTCCTTTTCGCGCAGAACGCGCTTAGGCTATGCCGCTCTATAGCTTGGGCATCTTCCGCGCGGAAGCCTTTTCTTCTCTGCTTGCAAGGCGTATAAGCGTCATAATGCAAGCTTTTGCCACATAAAAAGCAAAGAAATGCCAACGCGCTTTGCGGGGGGGGTAAAAATGTAAATTTGCTGCACTGTAGACTACTGCGGAAAGACAAAAACGTAAACGAAACTGTTGAGGGCGGTTCTGTAAGTTCGCGCCGCAAGCTATGTAGATACGGCACACATCCCTTTGTCATTCTTCGGACAATAATTCCTGTCCCGACTGCGTGCCAGTCCCGCGATGCACCCCCGCAGCGGTGTTTCGCACGCAAGCGATGAGGGCGGGGGTGGAACGAAGTCTGGCAAAACAGATTTGCAGAATTGCCCCTAAACATTCAGACTGCTATGAAAGTTTCAAAGAGATTTTTGGGTGTCAAGAGCAGCGCGGCGCCGTTATTCGCCGCTGTGGCGTTGTTGTCAGCTCCCGCGTTTGTCTCCTGCGGCGACGACGACAAAGAGGGCAACGTGACGGAGGCGACAGACCAGAGCTGGCGCGAGGAAGCAATGAAGGCCGACACGGTGATAAACGGTCACGAGTATGTCGACCTCGGTCTTTCCGCACTGTGGGCTACTTGCAATGTCGGCGCTTCCACTCCCTACGAGGCCGGAAACTATTACGCTTGGGGCGAAACCGCGCCCAAGGAGTATTACGATTGGAGCAACTACAAATGGGGCAACAACGCAAGCGCATTGAGAGCCAAGTACATCGCTTTCAGCCCTCTCGCCAGCAGCGGATTCAGCGGCAACAATATCGACCTCGAGCCTGAGGATGATGCCGCCACCGTCAATTGGGGCGAGGACTGCCGCATGCCTACGTACGCGGAGTTTGACGAGCTTTTCCATAAATGCTCCTGGTCGTGGGGCGCTGGATTGAAGGGCTACATAGTCGTAAGCGACTCCACGCACAAAGCTATTTTCCTCCCTGCGGCAGGCGCTCGCTACGCCCGCGAGTTTGAGGGCTACGGAGTGGACGGCTTCTATCGCTCTTGTTCGCTTAACCCCGAAATCACAAGCGGACACTTCGGGCTCTACTTTGATAGCAGCAGACACTATGTAGGCAACGACCTTGTAGGAGCATGCTATGGCCGCTCCGTCCGTGCCGTGGTCGAGGTGCCAGAGAAAGAGGAAGAGGCAGAAACGACTGCAATCCGTTGAGGACACATCGGGCAGTCGTCAAACTACCGAAGCAAATAAAAGAAGACTCGGCCTTCCCTTTCGAAAGAGGAAACGCTGGGTCTTTTTTTTGAGTCGCATTTAGTCTGAATTTTCCAGTTTTTCTTGCGAGCGTTGTCCTTTCTCTGTGCTTGCACAGAGCCTTTCTGGCTCTTGTAAAAAGCGTTAAAGACGATTTGGAAAACGGCGAAAAATGTATTATCTTTGAGTAGTGAAAGGATGGGATATGCACACTGTGCGTATCCCATCTTTTGCATTGTTGATTATCAACTCGTTACGCGCCGCGATATGTACATGTAGCGCTGCCGGGATGTACATTCCGGAGTGACGGGAAGCAACCTTGTCAAAATTCCAAGGGTTTCCGTCCGGAGAGGATGCCTTTCTGTCCCTCCGGAGAGCCTCTTCGTGTCCGCAAGGTCTAAGTCCGGCCGTTAAACTTACATAAAAATTCTGCCGCGCTGCGGTATGCAG
>CAVFVD010000017.1:0-51063 GCA_963625935.1 uncultured Oscillospiraceae bacterium
AGGAATCCAGCCCTATCTTTTTTGTGCTTAAAAAAAGTTTTAGCGGACAGCAATAATAAAGTATTATTACCGCCATCCGCGCAGCTATGCCCGGCGCGGCATTTTTAGTACGGACGAGCCGAGTGCCACAATCCGAGGCGTGAACAGGCCTATGCCAAAGGGGTACAAACTGCATCCCGGAGACCCTGTGAAATCGTTAGAGGGTATCCGCCCGTTGACTTCATTGGAGCGCAGCATGATACAGACATTCCCTGAATGGTTTGACTTTAAGGGGACAAAGACAAATGTCGAGCAAATGATAGGAAATGCCGTCCCGGTCAACTTAGGGGCTTATGTCGCCGATGCCATTTTCCGCTATTCGGGTGAAAAGCGTTTGCCGCAAGGTGGGCGCAGGCATCGTGAGGTCAGTCCGACGCTGTTTGGCAGTTAGATATTGTGCTGCCCTCATAGGCACAAAAAAACTAAACAACGCGATAGGTGGCGCGGCAGCCGTAAGGAGATGCCGCGCCGCTTTTTGTCTTTGGGCGGAAAAAGGGGGGCGTTTCGCGGGTCAAAGGCTGTGCGCTTTTTATGCAAGGCTGCGGGCGAAGTCCTCCGCTTTTTGCAGCGTGTCCTGCTTTCCCACGTCGAGCAGCCGCAGACCCGTTTGCGTCACGGCGCGTATGGTGAGGCGCGAGCAAAGCGAGAGGTAGAAGTCCATTATGGGGAATTTTTCAGGGAAAGCGGCCATCTCGGCGAAGCAGCGCGGCGAGATGCAGTGTATGCCCGAGAAGGCGAGGCGGCGGAGCTTCTCCGGATGCAGGGCGGGGTAGGGGCTGCGCACCTCGCCTGTGGCGATGTTGGTCCAGCCGCGCAGTCGCATGTCGTCGCCGAAGAGCAGGTAGCGCTGCGTCTGGCGCTCGCTCACGAGGAGCGCGATGTCGTCGCCTTGCTCTGCGCATGCGGCGTGCAGGGCGGGGAGGTCGGCGTTGGAGAGTATGTCGACGTTGTGTATAAGTATAGGTTCGTCGCCCGGCGAGAAGAGCGCGGCAGCCTTGCGCAGGCCTCCGCCCGTGTCGAGCAGTGTTTCGCGCTCGTAGGAAATGCGCACGGGGAAGCCGTAGTCGCGCCGGGCGATGTGCGCGGCGAGCTGGTCGGCGAAGTGGTGCGCGTTGACCACCGTCTCCGTCACGCCCGCGCGTCCGAGCCGTTCGAGCGTGATGTCGATGAGTGGCTTGCCGTTGACGGGGACGAGGGCTTTGGGCATAGTGTCGGTGAGCGGTTTGAGGCGCGTGCCGAGTCCCGCCGCGAAAACCATTGCTTTCATCTTGTTCTCTCCTTTTCTTTTCTTTCTTGCCCCGCTTCCCCATTGTGAGGCGGGCTGACGGGGCAAAGTTAGTCACTTTCCCGCCTTTCTTCGTAAGGCGAAAGCATAACGAAAGCGGGGACTGCGCCTTTTTCGCGCAATCCCCGCTTTGATGGTCTCGTCCCCGTCAGTCTCAGTCCGCCGTTGGGTGACGGAGAAATCGGGATTGTTTTTTGCAAGATGGTTAGAATATCACCTTCTTCCCGTTCACGATGTACACGCCGCGTCCCGGGCTGAGCACGCGGCGGCCCGAGAGGTCGTAAATAGCGGCCGGGCGCAGGGTGTCCGTGGCTTTTGCGGTGGAGACACCCACCGTTTTGCCTACGATGTCAATGCGGAAGAGGTTGGAGTACTTGTCGGAGAGTCCGGCAGAGGCACCCCAGGAGTCAAACACGCCCGTCGCCATCACGATGAGCGAGCCGTCCATCGAGCCGTTGCTGCGCTTGCTCACGAGGTAGTAAGTGCCGTCGATGCTTGCGCTTGCGTCGTTAGCCGTCCAGTCACAGTAGGTGGCGTTGTAACTATCGAGCGTGCCCGCGTTGCTGTTGTAGCCGTAGTTCTGGTTGTCGCCCGCGCGCCATATCATATAGCGCGAGGAGGCGGCGTTGTAGAACGTGTACTTTCCGCTCGTGAGCTTCTTGCAGTCAAACTGCGCCGTCTCCCCGAGGTCCTTGGCTGTGGAGGTAGAGACTTTCAGTTTGTTGTCAGCGTCTACGTAGAGCGCGTACTCCGTGCCGCTTTTCTGCACGTTGGTCAGCGTGACGGTGTACCCGTCCCAAGGGTCGGCGGGCGTTTCGCCGGCTATGAGTGAGTAGATGCGGTCGATGCTGGCGGTGGTGGGCTCGTCGGCGAGCTTTGCCGCAGCGGCTTTCACCTGCGCCTTGGTGTCGTCGGAGAGCGTCGTGCTTGCGTCCATCAGCCCCGTGAAGTAGTCTTTCAGGAATGCGCCGCGCGACACGTCGGACTTGATGGCATATTGCCCGCCGGTGATGTACTCGAGCGTGAAGGGCGCGTAGAGATTGTCGTACCCGTCAAAGTTGTGCGTGCCCGAGCCGGTGGGGAAACTGGTCGAAACGGGGTTGGCGCGCTGTCCCCAGCCTGTGAGCGTCTCTTCCCAGATGAAGCCGATGTTGTTGTCCTTTTGCCAGTCCATGGAGCTGTAAGCCGAGGCCGTTTTGCTCACTTGGCAGAAGCCGTTCCAGTCAAGGGCGAAGTTGTTCACCTTGTCGAGGTCGGTGACGTCGGTAAGTTCCTTGTAGTATATGCCCACGTTGGTGCGGCTGTCGCCCGTGGGGATGGACTGCAGGGCAAGGTACATGTCCTTCTTGTCGCTCGTGCGCTGCACGGGGAGAATAAGCATTTCGCCGTTGCAGTCGTTTTTTCCCGGCGTGAGACCCGAGCCGGGGAAGGTGCACTTGACGGAGCTTTCCCACTGTCCCTCTCCGCTTTCGGTGTCGGTGTATGTGTAAATGTTCATATAACGGCCTCCGCTTGTGCGGCTCGTGATGATTACGCGGCCGTCGGGCAGCTCGTCGCACTTAGCCTCGTTGCCATCCGACACGGGAAGCGCGTCGCCGCCGCCAAGTGCGTGCCACGTAGCGCCGAAGTCGTCAGAGTAGATGACACGGTTGCCGCCCGGGCGTGCGCAGAGCGCGGCGTAAAGGCGGTAGTACTTGCCCGTCTTGACGATGCGGCTCTGGAAGATGCGGCCGCCCGCAACGAATGCCGCCTGCACCACGGTGCCTTCGTCAAAGAGGCTGTAAACCTGCTCGGTGATGTTGACCGGAGTGTCCCACGTCTCGCCGTTGTCGTGGCTGCGGATAAGCGCCACGAGGTTGGGGTTGGAGCGCGTGGTGTTGGCGCTGGGGTAGTAGGTGCAGCCCGCTACGGCGATGATTATCGCCTCCTGGCTGGTGCGGTCTGCCACTACGGCGGGGTCGCCGTACGCCGTGTCAAAGTAGTTCTCCGTGGCGGAAGTCTTTCCCGTGCCTACGGCCACCTCGCGGATGTCACTCCATGTCTTGCCGTTGTCGTCGCTGGTGCGGCACACTACGTCCACTTGACCGAAGCCGGGGTCCGTGCCGCAGACGAGACGTGCGGCGGTGGCTATGAGCCGGCCGTCTTGGCAAACTGCCACGCCGGGGATGCGGTAGGGTGGGATAACGCCGTCGCCCTTGCTCGTGTTGAAGAGGTCTTGGCTCTCGGGCGCTACGGGCGTGACGATGTCAGTCACTTTTATCACGCCGTCTTCCACGCTAATCTTCGCGCTTGTCACCGTGCCGGAGAGTATGCCCGCCGTGAGCGAAGAGGCGGTGATGTCGCCGTCGGCGAGGAAGAAGCCGCCGTCAAAGGCTTTCTCGGTCACGCTGCCGTGCTTGTAGGAGACGTATGCGTCGGCATCGCCCGTGATGGAGACAGTGTATACGGTCTTCCCCTCCGTGTCGGCGGGCTCGAAGCGCCAAAGGTTGTCGTCCTCGGTTGCGCCGCCGTCAGCCCATGTCGTAAGGTAGTCCACGCCGTTGAGCTTGTAGTAGCTGCCGCCGTTGCTGCAGTTGAGCGCTTCGGTGAAGTAGTAGTAGCGGTATTCGCCCGCGTCGGTGGTCTGCCCAACGTTGAGCTCGGAGAAAGTCCCGGCTATGCCGCTGGCGTAACTCTTGCCCGCCACGATGGGCTGCCCGTCGCCGTTGACCACGCCAAGCTTGCCGCCGTCTTTGACGGTGACGTGGAAGATGCCGTTGTTGGTCTCTACCTTGGTGTCAGACTGCAGCGTGAACTTGTACGTGTTGCCCGAAAGGAAAGCGTCGTTGTAGAGGTTCTCCGTGCGGCTTGTGGCTTTGCTCACAAGGTGGTAGTAGCCCGTGGTCACGTCTTTCGGCTCGTCTATCTCTACTTCCTGTCCGTTGAGGAAAGCCTCTATGTCGTCCACGTAGCCGGCGCAGTCGGTGCCGGAGGGCGCGCTGGTGAAGCGGCTGAGCAGTTTGTTGAGCGTGGCGAGTTTCTCCGCGTTGTCCTTATACTCCTCTTTGAGTATCTGCACTTTCTCGTACTGGTGGATGCCCTCAATGAGGCGCTCGAAGCGCACGCTGGAGCGGTTGCCGGGGTAGTAGCAGTAGGTGTCGCCCGCGCCGAAGAGACGGAAACGGCTGTCGGTGAGCGGGTGCTCGTCCCAGTTGATGAACGACCAGTGTAGGTATCCGTCAAGACCGTTTGCCGCCGCGTAGAGCGGGAGGAAAGCCGCCTCGGCGGGGTAGGAGTTGGAGAAGATGTTGGGTTCGGTGTCGGCGCAGCTGGTGTAGAACGTGGTCACCTGACCTTTCGCCTTGCGGGAGGCGAGCTGTGCGGAGGTGAACTTCTTGTCCTGCCCAAGAGCCACGCAGAAGTCCTGCAGTTTGTCAGTGAGCGAGGAGTGGTAGTTGCCGGCAAGCGCCATCTTGAAGCCGAGCGAATTGGCAATGTTGTACGCGTTGAGCATATCAGACTCTTGGCGCTCGTCCATAGCGATATTGGTTTTCTCAAACCAGCCCTTTTCCGTCAAGTGCGCCTTGAACTTTGTGAGGAAGTCCGTCCAAAGCTCCTTGTAGTCGTCCGCGCTTGTGGTGGTGGTAAGGCTTTTGTAGGAAGACGATGCCTCGTCCCAGTAGCGGAAGGACATATCCCACGGCACCATCGAGAAGCAGTTGATTTGCTTGTCTATACCGTACTCGGCGCAGAGCTGCACGTACTTGTCGAAGATGGTATAGTCGTAGGCCCATGTGCCGTCCGTCTTCTTCGTGGTCTGCACCATGGGGTCAAACTTGTCGTGCGACTGCGCGCCCCAAGGCTCGTAGAACATAATGGCCGATACGGTGGTCTGTCCGGCACGCCCCAAGGCGGCAAGGTAGGGGCGCAAAGCCTCGATGTGCTTGTCGCTCCAACGGTCGGCGTCGTAGTAGCGGCTGACGGAGTAGGGCTGCTGCCAAAGGTCGAGGTGAAACTTCTGGTCTTTCACCAACGGGAGCGAGTGGCTGTCTACGCTCACGGTGAGCGCAAGCGTTTTTACCACATCTCCGGCGGCGTTCACCACCTCAAGAGACGTGGTGTAGTCGCCCGCCTCAATGTCGCGCGGCACCTCGATGGTGCACCAAACGGGGCGTGTCTCCATAGCGGGCACGTCGTGCGCCTTGTCCTGGTCGATGACATCGGCGGAGAGCCATGTGGGAAGCGTGGTGGGGTGCGTGCCGCAGGCGTCGTAGTCATCGGTTATGACGTAGTTGACAAACCGTGCCGAGCCAGCTGTCGTCACGCCCGTAGCCGCGCCGTCTTTCTTCCACTCGGTCATACGCACGGTCATTTTTCCCAGCGCCGTCTTGCTGTAAAGCACGGCGAGTATGTTGGCCCGTTCGCCCTTCCAAGCGTGCAGCGTTGCTGCGTCTTTTTGCTTTATGGCGGGCACTTGGTGGAGCATGTAGTGCGTGTCGCGCGAAGCCCACGAGGCGTTAAGTCCGTCGGCTATGGCGTTCCACTCCGTCGCGTCGGGCTCGGTGTCGGTGCGCGGTTCGGTATAGTCGTCTATGGGGTAAGGGGTGACATTTTCCGCTTTGCCCGATATTTTCAGCGTCACGTCTATGATGCTGCCTCCGTCGGTAATGAATTTGTCGCCGGCACCGGTCGGGTCGGTGCTGTTCCATTGCACGACGTAGCGCATGCGGTAGGTGGAGCCAACGGTGAGGTTTTCCGGCACGCGGAATGTGCCGGGCGAGAGCGAGATGTCGCCGCTCACGGCGTCGCCCGCGCTGTTCCAGCCGCTTGTGCCGTCGCCCGTCTTGCTGTAAAGCGACCAGCACATCAGCTCGTTGCCGTCCCCTTTCGTGTAAGGTCCGTCGCCTGTGAGGTTCACCTCAAAGGTTTTGCTGTTGTCCCAGTCTACGAAGACGTAGCCGTGCATCCAGCTGCCGTTGATGGTTATGTCGGGCGTGACGATGTCGCCCGCCTTCACCTCAAAGACGGTTGAGGTCTTGTCAAAATAGGCGGCGCACTTCGGGGCGGTGGCGATGTTGCTGATAGTCTGCTTTTCGCTCTGCGTGCCGTAGATGCTCACCGTCTTAGGGTAGTGCGTGGCGTGCGAGATGCTTACGTCCGCGCCGTGGGCAACGGCGTAGTCGCCGCTTTGCGCCATCGCCGCGCTTCCGCCAAGCGCCCACGCCAAGCAGGGAAGCAGCATCGTCGCCGCCCCCCGCAGAATGGTGGGGAAGAGTCGTTTTTCCTTCATGGTAAGGTAAATGTAAAGTTAGTTTTTGCGCGGGCTCTGCCTTCTTTCCATAGGTTTCGCCCGTCTTCCAGCCTCAAATTTGGCAGTTTCAGCCGACTTACCCCCCCCCCTAAGCACTAAATTTTGTAAAAAACCTCGTATTCCTTTCCTGGGCGGCTATTTTCGTGGCTGCAGGTAGGCAAATCTTTCGGAATGGGCATAAGGAAAGGGCTGACATTTCCTGCGAGATGTCAGCCCCTATGGGTATGTCCTAGGTTTGCGCTATATAATAGGTGTCAATGGTCAAGGGATGCAGCATTCCGGTCTGCCGTCTATTCCTCAACCGCAAGTGCTTTCACATCTTCTGCGCTTAGCTCAGTTGTTTCGGCAATAAGGTCAATGGGCAGCCCCTTGGCAAGCAATGCTTTTGCTACTTTTTGCCGTCCTTCGGCTTGTCCCTCGGCTCTGCCCTCTGCTCTTCCCTCAGCGCGTCCCTCTTCTCTTCCTTTCTCAACGCCTATTTCTATGCCTTTCTCAATGCCTCTTTCTTCGCCCTGCATTATGGCCGTGTCTAGGGAGTTCTTCAAGTCGCGGTAGGCTTTTAGGCTGTCTTCGTACTCGTGCAGCTCGGATTTGCTGAAATGGGCAATCTCGGCAGCCTCAAACACGCGTGAGAAGATTTTCTCTTTGAGCGCGGCAGGCTTGTTGTCAAGGCGTGAGAGATTGCGCAAGACGTAGAGCCACTTGTCAAAGAGCGTCTCCAGCTCGTCTTCCTTTTTGTCGAACTTGGCAATTTCCACGTACTTGAAGGTGAGCTTGTCGTTGAATACGCAGTGGGTCTTCTTGTCAAGCAGCCCCACGTCGTGGCTGATGTCCTCGGGGGCAAACGCCTCCTCCTTCATGTCGTAGTTGAGCAATGCCACGACGTAGACGCGCTCGAGCCGGAAGTTCCAGTCGGAAATCTTTGGCGCTTGCTCGCGGATGGGGAAGGTGGAGTAGAACAAGGATCGGTCTTTGAAGAACTGCTGGAAGGCGTTCTGCATTTCCACGATGAACTTCTCTCCGCGCTCGTTTTCGCAGTACACGTCAAAGATAGCCTTGCGCTCAGAGTGTATGTCGCCCACGTGCTCGCCGTTCAGGTAGCGCACGTCGGTGATTACCTGCTCCCCCTCAAACAGGGAGTTCAGGAAGTTAATCAGCAGGTCTTTATTAGGGACCGTGCCGAAGATGCGCTTGAATCCGAAGTCGGTGAGCAAACTTATGTATCTTTCTTCTGACTGACGCATAGTGTGCGGGCTATTATGGCTTTGTCTGTTGCAAAGCTACGAATTTTGTCGGTAGCAAGCTTTTGCGGGAGCAAGGAAGCAGGGGCAGCAGCCTCCTGGAAGCCAATTCTTCCGTCGGCACATAAAGAAAGGGCTGGTATCTCGCAAGAAATGTCAGCCCTTATGGGTGTGTCCTTGACTTGCGCTATTATAATAGGTGGCAAGGTCAATGGGAGCGGCTTTCCGGTCTGCCGTTTTTCCGGACGCCGCCTAATTCTCGTTTGCAAGCGCCTGCACTTCTTCTGCGCTTAGCTCGGTCGTTTCGGCAATAAGGTCAATGGGAAGCCCTTTGGCAAGCAAGGCTTTTGCTACCTTTTGCCGCCCCTCGGCTTGTCCTTCGGCACGCCCTTTCTCAACGCCTATTTCAATGCCTTTCTCGATGCCCCTCTCTTCGCCCTGCATTATGGCCGTGTCCAGGGAATTCTTTAAGTCGCGGTAGGCTTTTAGGCTGTCTTCGTACTCGTGCAGCTCGGATTTGCTGAAATGGGCAATCTCGGCAGCCTCAAACACGCGTGAGAAGATTTTCTCTTTGAGCGCGGCAGGCTTGTTGTCAAGGCGTGAGAGATTGCGCAAGACGTAGAGCCACTTGTCAAAGAGCGTCTCCAGCTCGTCTTCCTTTTTGTCGAACTTGGCAATTTCCACGTACTTGAAGGTGAGCTTGTCGTTGAATACGCAGTGGGTCTTCTTGTCAAGCAGCCCCACGTCGTGGCTGATGTCCTCGGGGGCAAACGCCTCCTCCTTCATGTCGTAGTTGAGCAATGCCACGACGTAGACGCGCTCGAGCCGGAAGTTCCAGTCGGAAATCTTTGGCGCTTGCTCGCGGATGGGGAAGGTGGAGTAGAACAAGGATCGGTCTTTGAAGAACTGCTGGAAGGCGTTCTGCATTTCCACGATGAACTTCTCTCCGCGCTCGTTTTCGCAGTACACGTCAAAGATAGCCTTGCGCTCAGAGTGTATGTCGCCCACGTGCTCGCCGTTCAGGTAGCGCACGTCGGTGATTACCTGCTCCCCCTCAAACAGGGAGTTCAGGAAGTTAATCAGCAGGTCTTTATTAGGGACCGTGCCGAAGATGCGCTTGAATCCGAAGTCGGTGAGCAAGCTTATGTATCTTTCTTCTGACTGACGCATAGTGTGCGGGCTTTTATGGCTTTGTCTGTTGCAAAGCTACGAATTTTGTCGGTAGCAAGCTTTTGGCGGGTGTGCGGAAGCAAGGGCAGCAGGCGCAGTGCCAAGAGCCACGCCGCGCGTCCGCCGTGTGCGGTGTAGCGCGAGAAGAGCGTGAGGGCGAAACTTGCCGCGCGTCCGCCGCCCGCCTCTTTGCATAGAGCCTGTGCTTCGCTTTCCATTTCGGCCGCGTGCGTCGTGTCGCCCTCGCGACGTAGCTGCCCCGCAACGATGGCGGAGCGAAAGGCGAGTGCAAGCAGAGCGTGGCTCGGAGTGTCGGTGTTGCGCTTTCCGCAGCGGCTTTCGGTTGTGCGGGGGAGCGGGGTGAGCGTGAGGATGTCGTCAGCGGCGATGGTCATAGCGCGGTGCAGTCCGTCGTATGTCGCGGAAAAGCTTGTGCCGGTGAGGCTGTCGGCGTGCTGGTGTATAGTGTGCCACGCCCTGTCACGCCACCACTTCACGTGTGCCCCGCGCAGAAGCAGACGGAGCGCAAGCTCCCAGTCGTCCCATTGGGACGCGGTCTTGTCCCAGCCGCCAATAGCTCGCACGAAGTCGGTGCGCAACACCATTCCGTGTGTGGCGATGTGCCCTGAGAGTATTTGCGCCGAGGCGGAGGCGGTAGGGAGTGTGGCACGCGTCTTGCGCCGTCCGTTGGAGAAGCGCATTTGGGTGGGGAAGGCTATTATGTCCGCCGGACAAGCCGCTTCGCACAATGGCTGGATGGCGGGGAAGAAATCGGGCGAAAGTTCGTCGTCGGAGTCGAAAAAGTAAACCCACGGCGTTTCCACCCGAGCCAGACCGGCGTTGCGTGCGGCGGAAGCCCCGCCTTGCGGTTGCGACAGCAGCGTCACGCGGAGGTCTGCCGAGGAGTAGCGTGCTGCGAAGCGGGCGCATACGTCTGCCGAGCCGTCCGTGCTTCCGTTGTCCACGAGGAAAAGGCGCAGGGGGCGGTAAGGCTGGGCAAGAAAGCTTTGGAGCGTGCGCCCAATGCACTCGCGGCGGTTGCGGTAGGGAATGACTACGGAAATGTCCATAGGCTTAGGCATGCGGCGTGCGCGAAATGTAGGATATGCCCGCCAGCATATTGGAAAACAGCGAAACTTTTGCTGATAACGGGGCGCGGAGCGTGGCGGCGTATTTCAAGGCACGCAGGAAAGCGCCAGTGCGCCCGTGAATGAGGGCGTGGAGTGCGCCCACGGAGCGTTGTACCGCAGGGTCGTGGGCGTAGTGCGTGCCGGTGGTGACGGCAGGCGTGCTGACAATGGTGGCGGGGTAGAGCCAAACGGATTTTCCCTCGCTCATTGCTTCGTGCAGAAACAGCTCTTCCTCGCAGCAGTTAAGGACGGGGGCGCCCAGACCGAAGCGCGTGTCGAAAGGCGGAAGGTGCATAGCGGCACGGCGTATGGCAATTTCAAAGCTCTGCGCGAATAAACCTTTGGGGCGCTTGGCGTAGGGCATAGGGGCGGCGGGGTAGGGATGGGGGAACAGATTGCCGCAGGTGTCTTCGGCACGCAGGACGACGATGTCAGCTTGGGGCAGCTCTGCGAAAGCGCGGCGCAAGTTGGCGAAATGGTCAGAGCAGTACGAGCAATCGTCATCAGAGAGTACGAGCAGGTCTCCCGTTGCGTGGCGAAGCGCGTTGTTGCGGTTTGCGGATAGACCTCGCCCGTGCAAAGTGGTGACAGAGAAGTCGTCGCGCGTGGATATGGCGGCGGGAATGGCGGGGTTGGCGTTCGTCTCCAAGAAGTCCGCGCTTTGCTGCCACGACACAAGATAGCGCACGCCGCTTTCGCGTGGCGGCATGTGACGGGCAATGCGCTCAATGCGTCCGTCAATGGTGCAGAAAAGTATTTCTATCGAAGGCAAAGCGGCGGTGCGTTGGGGAGAGACGGGGAGATGGCGGCTCGGGAACGGAGATTTTCCCTTATTTCTTGTTGCGCTGCATATAGCGGATGCCTTCCGTGAGGTGGCGCATCATCGGGAAGAAATGGCAGTAGCCTTTGCGTGTGCCGTGTATGGCGAAGCGCAGACAGTTCCACCAAGCGCGGGAGCCGTGCAAGTAGTACGCTATCGCGCCGCGGCTTCGCTGCACGCCGGCGTCTACGTATACCATTGACTTCTTCAGCATTGTGGAAGTCTCAATAATCTTCGTGGGGAAATAGCGCATCTTCAAGCCCGTGCGGAAAGCGTCCTCCAGCCAAATTTCTTCTTCCCCGCAGGTGAGAAACTTGGTGCCAAGCCCGAAGCGCTCGTCAAAGCGGATGCATCCCTGCACGCTCGTGCGGCGGCAGACCATCTCAAGGGCGGAGATGGTGTAGTCGCTTGGTGCGGCAAGCAGGTCAAAGCTCTCGTCGGGATACTTCTTGAGCGGTTTGCCCGTGTAGGTGCTGGCGCAGAAAAAGGCCACGTCGAGCGCATCGTTCAGCTTGAAAGGCGTACTGACGGTTTCGAGTGTGCCGGGAAGCAGGTGCGAGTCATCGTCGGCGTACATCACAAGGTCGGCCTTCGCCTTCTCGAGCGCAAGGTTGCGGTTGGCGGAAAGCCCTTGCCCGGCGTAGGTGTAAAGCTCCACATCGGGACGCTCACGCAGCACGGCGGGGATGAGGTCAAGATATCGCTCGTCGGTGTACTGGTAGGAGACGATGTAGCGAAGCCCCTCCTCGGGGGGGAGCAGCACGTCCTGCACGCGCACAATGCCCTTGTTGAGCGAACATATCAATACGTCTAATGTCATATCTCGGTTTGGCTTTTTCTTCTTTGTTGGGATTAGTGGGGATGTCCTCGGCTTGCGGGGGATTCCCTCGGTTTTTCGGACAGCTCTCCTTATGTTGAGAGCGTCTATGCCCTCAGTTGAGGCTCAGAAGATAGTGGTCGTAGCACACAGCCCGCGCCCCGAAGCCCTCCTTTTGGAAAATCAGTCCCTCGTTAAGCACCCGGCCTCCCTCTTCATTGGACGTGCCGAAGTCGAGAAGCCGCGCGGGGTTCGTTTGCTGCCTTTCTGCCTCCGCCAGTTTGGCGAGAAGCCAGTCGAGGGCGCAGCGTTCGTAGCCCGCGTCCGAGCAGGCTATGTACTGCAAGTGAGCCACGAGCGGCGAGCGGTATACCACGCAGCCCGCCAGCAGACTCTCTCCGTCCGCGCCCTCTCCTGTGGGCTGCACAGCGGCGTAAAGCTGTATCTCTTCAGGGAAGAACGCGGCGAGACGTTGCATCTCGGAGAGCGAGTGAACGGGTTTCGCGCCGTGTCGCTCTTTCAGCACTTCCTCAAGCACTGCCCAGTAGGCGGGAAGCCACTCCGTGCCGGTCACAAGACGCAGTGAGGGACTTTGCTTTTGGGCGCGGTTTATCTTTCTTCGGCGCAACGTGCTGTAATGCGCCTCCCCGTCAAGCGGGGTGACGGTGGCGACATTGCGCGTAACGAGTTTCGCGCCACGGCGAAAGAGCCAGTAGAGGTCTTCCTCGGCGGCGGGACTGTGGTAGATATGCGGCACGGGCTTGTAGAGCATTTCCGTAAAGCCGGCCTTGGCGTAGTGAGCCGCCGCCGCGTCAAGCATAGCCATACAGTCCGCAGTGCCGCAGTCGGCGGCGGTGAGCAGTCCGCCGAATGTAAGTCCGCCGTGCGTTTCCACCCGATGCGCGTCGGCGTTGGATACGTTTGCGGGCAAAAGTCCGCGAAGCCGTCCTTTTGTGTCGTATAATAGGAGCGACGCGTCCTTGAAGCGGTCGGCGTGATAGTCCATATAGTCCCGCCGGAAAAGGAAGACGCGCTGGCGTGCCGCCTTTGCCGCTTTGTCCCAGTCCGTTTTGGCGGAGGGGGAATAGGGGATTGCTTCGAAAACCTTGTTGTCCATGTCGCTCACTCTTCGGGGAAGACAACTTCGTCCATACGTATGTCGTGGCTTCCCGCCGGCACGTTCTCCGCCACCTGGACAGAGAAGCACACGCCGCACTTGTACGCTCCCGCAAGTTGCGGCTGCGAGAGAAAACGGTCGTAGTATCCCGCCCCGCGCCCCATTCGGCTGCCACCGCGGCTGAAGGCACGTCCCGGCACAGCTATGAAGTCTATCTCCTCAAACGCGGTAAAGACTCCGCCCTGCGGCTCTTGTATGCCGTAAGCCCCGACGCGTAGTGTGTCGTCCGTGCCGAAGTAGTGGCGAATCTCTAATGTGCCGTCCGCTTTAACGGCGGGAAGCAGCACTACCTTGGTTTGTGCCGCGCGGCGTATAAGCTCGTGCGTATCGGGTTCGTCGGGCAGAGAGTGGAACAGCAACACCGTGCGTGCTGCGCGGTATCGCGCATTCTTCTCAATAAGCCGCGCTGCCTCGATGCTCTCTTTTGTGCGCCGCTCGTCGCTCATCGCTGCAATGCGGCTCTTTATAAGCGTCCGCAGTCGGCGTTTCTCTTCTTCGAGGGACATAGGGCGTAGATGTTTTCCCGTGTTCCTTTTCTACTCTTCCTGTGGGCGTGGGCAAGCGCAGGCTGTGCCATCCATTCGTCAGCGTGGCGGGAGATAGCGTCCATAGCGAGGGATAAAGGTGCGGGCTGAAGTGTGCCGTAGAGAGCGGCTGTCTTTTTTGCGCCCCCTTTTGCGGCGGGCTTGGGAAAAGCCTCGCCGTCTTGCAGTGTGCGCACGGCGCGAAGCACTGCGGGGTCGGTGAGGTTGGCGTACTCAGTTGCGTCGCCGTCGTCAAGCAGGTCGGAGATTATCCCCGTCATTATATTCTCATAGATTCGCTTGCGCGATACGCGTATCATAAGGTTGCGGCGTTTGAGACCGGCTTTGGCGGCAAATGCTGCGAACTCCTCGACGAGTTCTTTCTTTCCCGCCCATTTCACTACGTCCGCGTAGCCCGTGAAAGTGGATGCCTCCTTGCGGTGCTTGTCTACGTACTCGTAAGCAAAGCGGTAGAGCAAGCCGCCAAGGTATGCCTCTTTGAAGTAGGCCGTGACTCCAGTCGTGTCGCGCGGTATGAAGATGTCGGGCACTATGCCTCCGCCGCCGTAGACAGTGCGCCCGAGGCGCGTGTGGTATTGCTCGCCGCTTGTGCGTATGCTGTCGGCACTGAGGTACTCGCCGTGGTCGGCGCGGAGAAGCAATTCTGCCTCATACTCCTCCTCCTCCCCGGGCTTGTAGGGCTTTTGCACGCAGCGGCCGGAGGGGGTGTAGTAGCGTGCGGTGGTAAGGCGGAGCATTGAGCCGTCAGGAAATTCGATGGGCACTTGCACCAGTCCTTTGCCGAAACTGCGGCGGCCGATGATGGTGCCGCGGTCGTTGTCTTGTATCGCACCGGCGAAAATTTCGCTCGCCGAGGCCGAGGTCTCGTCCACAAGCACTACGAGTGGCATGTCCTGATATGCGCCGCGTCCGTCCGTGCGATATTCTTTGCGCGGCGACTTGCGCCCTTCGGTGTATACAATCAGGGAGTTTCGGGGCAGGAACTCGTTTGCCAACTGCACGGCTGTCTCCATATATCCGCCGGGGTTGCCGCGCAGGTCTATAATGAGCCGTTTGAAACCGCTGGTCTGCAGACGTGCCAAGGCGGAGAGAAACTCCGCATAGGTGGTGTCGCCGAAGCTCCCAACGCGGATGTAGCCCGTTTCGGGCGCGGCCATATAGGCGGCGGTGACTGTCTTCACCGGCACGTCGCCGCGTGTCACGGTGAAGGCGAGCGGACGCGGCAGTCCGGCGCGTATCACGGTGAGCTTCGCCTCAGAGCCTTTCGGACCTTTCAGTCTTTTCATTGCCCCGTCATTGGTGATGCTGTCGCCGGTGTACGTGCTGCCGTTGATGACGGTTATGCGGTCGCCGGCTTTAAGCCCCACGCTCTCCGACGGGCCGCCTTTCACCACTTTCACCACGCGTATAGTGTCTTTGTAGATGGTGAACTGCACGCCGATGCCCGAGAAGCTGCCTTTGAGGTCTTGCATTGACGACTCCACGTCCGCCGCACTCACGTAGGTAGAGTGCGGATCGAGCTCGCGGAGTATCTGCGGCAGGGCTTTCTCTACGAGCGCGGGCAGATTGACGGAGTCCACGTATTGGTCGTCTATGAGGTGGAAGAGGTCAATTACCTTGTTGCTCGAGTTGTTTATTATGCTGAGCCGCTTGCCCGAGAAGTGGTTGGCGAAGAAGCTTCCGAGCAGTATGCCCACTACTACGCCGAGCGAGACGAAAAGGGGCACAAGGCGGTTTTTGTATATTCTCTTCATTTGAGAAGCCGGACTTTTTCTCTTTGCCGGCGATATTAGGAAAGGGCGGTTTGCGCCTTTTCGGTATACTCCTTATTTATATATGCACTGGGTTGGGTAAGCTCCGCGCGGGACTTGCGCCGTGTTCCGCGTGTGACGGCGTGCGTTATGACACAGAGGGAGAGACGGAGGGCGCATGCGGCGGCGCGTGCCGTCTGTCCGCTTGTGTGTGCGTTTAGTCCGCCGATGTGTCGCCAGTCTCTATCTGCTGCACCTCGATGTCAGCCTCTTTGAGGAGGTCGATGCCATCGCTGAGTCGGTAGCTTCGGGCGTAGATGACGCGCTTGATGCCGGCTTGTATGATGAGCTTGGCGCACTCTATGCACGGGGCGTCGGTCACGTAGAGCGTCGCGCCGTCCGAGTTGTTGCCCGAGCGGGCTATCTTCGTGATGGCGTTGGCCTCGGCGTGCAGCACATAGGCTTTCGTCAGCCCCTCCGCGTCTTCGCACACATTGGGAAAGCCCGAGGGCGTGCCGTTATAACCGTCGCTGATTATCATTTTGTCTTTGACGATCAACGCTCCGACCTTGCGCCGCTGGCAATAGGAGTTCTCCGCCCAAATGCGGGCCATGCGCAGGTAGCGTTGGTCGAGCAGCCGTGCCTTTTCGTTTGCCGTCATGGTTTCCCTCTTTTATTTGCTTATGCCGTCGCGGACGAGCAGTGCGTCGATGGACGGTGCTTTTCCACGGAAGCGTGTGTATAGCTCCATCGGCGGCTCTGTGCCGCCTTTCGACAGCACATTGTCGCGGAAGCTCAGCGCCGTGGTGCGGTCGAATATTCCCTTTTCCTTGAAAAGCGCGAATGCGTCCGCGTCCAGCACTTCCGCCCACTTGTAGCTGTAATATCCGGCGGCGTACCCGCCCGACATTATGTGTCCGAACTGCACCGTCATACAGCACTCCTCGGGCTGCGGCAGCAGCTGCGCTTTACGCCACGCCTCGCGCTCAAAGTCGCGGATGTCATCAGGGGCGGAGTCGGTCAGCGTATAGTACGCCATGTCCAGAAGTCCGAAAGAGACTTGGCGCATACAAGCGTAAGCCGCATTGAAATTACGGCTCTTGCGTATGCGTTCAACGTACTCCGCCGGGAGTGGTTCGCCCGTCTGATAGTGTCGGGCAAATGTACTTAAAAATTCCGGCTCGCTTGCGTAGTTCTCCATAATTTGGGACGGCAGTTCTACGAAGTCCCAGAAGACGGACGTGCCGCTGAGCGCGGCGTAGCGGGTCATTGCGAAGAGACCGTGGAGTGCGTGTCCGAACTCGTGAAGCAGTGTCTCTACCTCGCCGAGTGTGAGCAGCGCGGGCTTTTCGTCTGTGGGGCGGGTGAAATTGGTTGTCACGCTCACTTGGGGGCGTACCGAGTTGACCGCTGTGACGGGCTGCCCGTCCGGTGCGTCGCAGTGTTCCTCGCGGTAGCTTGTCATCCATGCGCCGCCTTGTTTGCTTTCCCTTGGGAAGAAATCCATATATAATACGGCGAGGAAACTGCCGTCCGCGTCCGCCACCTCGTATGCCTCTACCTCGGGGTGGTAGACTGGGATGTCTTTCGCGGGAGTTATGGATATTCCGTACAGGCGGTTTGCGAGGGCGAATACTCCCTCTTTCACGCGTGACAACTCGAAGTACGGGCGCAGGCACTCCGGGTCAAAATCGTACTCGCGCTTTTTCAGCTTCTGCGCGTAGTATGCGAAGTCCCACGGCTGTAGGCGGAAGTCCGTCCCCCCTGTTTCGCGTGCCAACGCTTCCACAGCCGCTACCTCTTTCTCCGCTTGCGGCTTGTAGGCGGCTATAAGGCTGTCGAGCAGTCCCTCTACGGCTTTCGTTTCGCCCGCCATGCGGCGGCGCAGAGCATAGTCGGCATAGTGCTTGTAACCCAACAGCCGTGCTTTTTCGCCGCGCAGTTCCACCAGCTCTCGTACGACGGCGAAATTGTCTGCCTTGTCGCCGTGCGTACACCGCGTGTTGTATGCCATATAAAGCTTGTGGCGCAGTTCGCGGTTGTCCGCATAGGTCATGAAAGGCACGTAGCTCGGAGCTTTAAGGGTGAAAATCCACCCGTCCTGCTTGCGCTTCGCTGCCTCTTTGGCGGCGGTGTCAATGTGCATTTGCGGAAGGCCCGCGAGTTGCGCCTTGTCGGTGACGTGCAGGGTGAAGGCGTTGGTGTCAGCGAGGACGTTTTGCGAGAATTGGAGCGAGAGCTGTGAGAGCCGGCGGCTGATTTCGCGGAAACGCGCCTTCTTTTCCTCGTCAAGCGTTGCGCCCGAACGCTCAAAGCCCTCGTACGTTTTCTCCAAGAGCATAAGCTTCTCGCCTTGCAGCGTGCCGCGCTCGTTCTCGTAGACGGTGCGGACGCGGGCGAAGAGCGCGGGGTCGAGCATTATGTCGTTGCCGTGGTCGGCGAGGACGGGGCTGAGACGGTTGGCTGTCTCTTCGAGCGCGTCGGAGGTGTTTGCGCTCAGCAGGTTATACATCACCGTTGTGGCGGTTTCGATCGTCTCTCCGCTCTTTTCCAGCGCAGCGATGGTGTTTTCAAAGTCGGGCGCGTCGGGGTTTGCCTTTATCTTCTCTATTTCCGCTTTCTCCAGCGCCATTCCTTCTGTTATCGCCTCCTCTATGTCTTTCACAGAGATTGCGGGGAAGGGGATGGTTTCGTGCGGGGTGTTGAATTTTGAAAGTAGCGGGTTCATTGTTTCTTTGTCTTTGTGGCGGCCGGCTCGGAGCATATGTGCGGCGCGTTGCGTCTTCGTCATAGAGCATCGTGTCTATCGCTCCGTGCCTTGCGGCTTGTGCCGGTATGTTGCTGCTTCGCGCCGTCAGTCCTTGTATTAGGAAAAACTTCTTTGCGGACTGTGGGCGCGTGCCTTATTGTTTCAAGATTTTCTCCATTTCCTCAAACTTCCCGCTCTTGTTCAGGGCGAAGTAAGTCTTGTAGAGGAGCGGTGCCCAGCGTTTACTGTCGTCGGGCGCAAGTTGGCGGTAGCGTTCGAGGTATGGCTCGGCGGAGGCGTATAGTTGCTTTTGCTGCTTCACCGCCGTGCGGTACGAGCGCGAGTTGATGTTGTCGGGCAGGGTTACTTGCAGCGCTTTCCCCGCGTATGCCGCGCCTGTGTAATAGTACGCCTCGGCGGCTGTGCTGTCGGCTGCGATGAGCTTCAGTCCGCTTTCGGCGCACTCGTCAAGGCGGTTGAGGTGGAATAATGCCATAGTGCGTGCCGCCATTGCCTTTGTGTCTGCGCTGTCGCGAGCGGCTTGGCGTTCCGCAAGGCTCAGAACGGTGGCGAAGTCGGCTCGCTCTATATAATAATGCGTGAGGCGGGTGAAGAATGCCGCTTTGTCTGGGTACTCCTCCCAGCCTTTTTCCGTCCAACGGCGGTAGTGTGCCGTGTCGCCAAGAGCCTCGTAGGAGAGGGCGGCGCACTCTATGACGAGCGGACGTGTCTTTTTCTCCTCAACGGCGGTGGAGAGGTAGCGCGTCGCTTCGGCGTACGCCCCGCAGCGGTAGGCGGCGGTGAGGTGCAGGGCGGCGTTGGCGCGTGTTATGTGCTGGGGGAAGAAAACGCCAATCTTCGCGTCGTGTCCCAAAGTGTCGGCGGGAAGGTCAAGGCAGAGGCGCAGGTAGGGCAGGGCTTCGGCGTACTTTTGCCGGCTGTAAAGGTAACGTGCGGCGGAGTTGAGGTTTGGGGCGTACTGCTGCACGTCGGCGCAAGCGCGACGGTATACGCTGTTCTTGTCTGTCGCTTTCCCTTCTCGGCGCAGTATGCTGTCAATGTGTGCGCACTCTTCTATTATATTGCGTGTGGTGGAGTAAAACTGCAGCGTGTCGTAGCTCTTGCGCAGATATGCTTTAGTGTTTTCTATGTCGTTGAGTCCTTTTTCCGCGCGGATGCTCAGCTCGCAAAGGTCGAGATTGTCGCGCCAAAGGGTGTCTGCTTTGAGTGCTTCGGCTTTTTTGCGTGCCTCGGCGTAGTTGCGGTCTTTCAGGGCCGACTTTATGGGCTTCAGCTCCTTTTGTGCCAGACAGCCCGTCGCTATGAGTGCGAGCGGGAGTGCGAGCGCAAGTCTTTTTGTAAGAGATTTCATTTCTTGTCTCTTGGTGTTAGGGGCGTGCTTTTCGGCAAGATGCCTTTTCTTTTCGTGTAAGGAGGCCCCATCCGCGCCTTGCGGCGGGGTGAGACCTCCTTGGGGTGTTTTGTTTTGCCGTATTCGGCATTGTCCTTCCTGCTTTGGTGTGTCGGCGCGTCAGATGCCGCGTGCCAAAGCGTGCGGCTTGTTTACTGAGCGGATGCGGCCTTGTTTGCCTCTTCCTGTATCTTGTCCATCTCGTCAGCCTTTTCCTTCATACCAAGGCTGGAGTAGACGTTCTGCAGCGGGGATGCCCAGAGGCGCGGATTGTTGGGAGCCACTTCGCGCAAGTGCTCAAAGTAGGGCTGCGCGTCTTTGTAGTACTGGCGCACAGTAGCGAGTTCCTTCTCGTATATGGCATTGTTGCGCTGGAAAGAGCCATCGCTCTTCTTGCCTGTGATGGCGCGGTTGGTGCCAATATACTTGAACTTGCCGGAGTGGCTTACCTCGAACACCTCGTTAAGGTACGCCGTGCCCATGTTGTAGAGAGCCTCCTGATAGTCGGGGTCGATGGCGAGTGCTTTCTTGAAGCTTTCGCGCGAGCCGGGGTAATCCTTCTTCACGTTAAGCTCTATCGCGCCTTTCATAAACCACGATGCCTTGTTGTCCGGGGATTCGGTCACCATACGTTGTGCCAGTGCCTCTGCGTCCGCCACCTTGTTGTTCTGCATATAGTAGTAGAGCAGCGTCTGTGAGAAATTCTGGCTGCCGGTGCGCTGTGCGGCCTCGGCGAGGGTATTCTGCCAAGCGATGGAGTCCTTTTTCTCGCCCAGAGCCTGTATCTTTATCACGTAGAGGTCGTGCGTGCCCATCGTGTCTTTCAGTGCCTCGTCGCAGGCGGCTATGGCCTTGTCCCACTGCTTGGACTGGTAGGCAAGGTAGGCGAGGTTAAGGCGCGTCTGCTGGTAGTTCTGCTTCTTCGAGGCGTATATCGAGTCGGTCTCGTTCTGTGTGAAAACCACGTTGCGGGGCAGCTCGGCGTACTTCTGGAAGTATTCCACGCTCTTGTCCTTGTCTCCCGCTGCGTTCATAAACATGCCCGCGTAGTTGTAGTAGTCAAGCATCTGCGTGATGTACTGCTTGTTCATGAACGAAATCTTGGCGTCGACCTTCACCTTGCCCTTTGCATCGGGCGCTTGGTTGGCCTGCTCGCTCTTGGTGAAGTATTCCACCGCCTTGTCGAGGTGCGTGCAGAAAGCCAGCGTGTCAAAGGGAAGCTGCTGGGCGGCACGCACAAGCTGCGGGTTGAAGATGCGCTGCTGCACCGTGCCGGCAAGCTGGTATATCTGCGCAAACTTCGTGGTTTTCGGGTTGGCTATCGCCTCCTCGAGCACCTGCTCGGCCTGCGTGATCTCGTTTTTCTGTATCAGGTCCTGCGCCTTGTATACGGCGGAGTTCTGAGCCATCGCGCCCACTGCGAGGAGCGGGGCGGCGAGGCATAAGATGCTGCGTTTCATCGTATCGGTTTGTTAGAGTGCTTTTATTCGTTGTCTTCGCCGGCGGCATCGTTGTCCGCGCCGTCTGCGTTGTTGTCAGCAGTAACGTTCGTCACGTTCTCTGCTCCGTCGGTAATAGGAGCTTCGCCCGTGCCGTCCGTGGCTTCTGTCGTGGTCTCCGTCTCGTCTTCCTCCGTCTCCGTGGAAACAAGGCATACGCTTGAAATCACGTCGTTGCGCTTCTCGAGGTTGATGAGTCGGTTGCCCTGCGTAGCGCGTCCCTGCATGGATACATCGGCCACTTTGAGGCGGATGGTGACTCCGCTCTTGTTGATGATCATCAGGTCTTCGTCCTCCGTCACCGTCTTGATGGCCACCACGTGTCCCGTCTTGTCGGTCACGTTGAGCGTCTTCACGCCCTTTCCGCCTCGGTTGGTCTCGCGGTAGTCGGTCACGGCGCTGCGTTTTCCAAGTCCCTTTTCGCTCACCACGAGGACAGTCTCGCGCTCGGGGTCGTGTACGCAAATCATACCTACTACCTCGTCCGGCTGGTCTTCGTCAAGGCGTATGCCGCGCACGCCGGTGGCGGTGCGTCCCATAGCCCGCACGGTGCTTTCGTTGAAGCGTATGGCGCGGCCGTTGCGGTTGGCTATCATCAGCTCGTCCTCTCCGTTGGTAAGCACCACGCTCACCACGCGGTCGTCCTCGCGTATGTTGATGGCGTTCACGCCGTTGGCGCGGGGGCGGGAATAGTCGGCGAGCGAGGTCTTCTTTATAATGCCCTGCTTGGTGCAGAATATCACGTAGTGCGATTTGCAGAAGTCCGCGTCGGCGAGTTTGCGTATGTGCAGACAGGCGTTGATGGAGTCGTTAGACTCTATGTTGAGCATATTCTGTATTGCGCGTCCCTTGGAGTTCTTCGCCCCTTCGGGAATCTCGTACACCTTGAGCCAGAAGCAGCGTCCCTTTGCCGTGAAGAACAACATCGTGTTGTGCATCGTGGCGGGGTAGATGTATTCGATGAAGTCGCTTTCGCGCGTGCTGCCGCCCTTTGAGCCGACGCCGCCGCGTCCTTGCGCGCGGAACTCTGCCACGGGCGTGCGCTTTATGTATCCGAGGTGCGAGATGGTTATCACCACCTCGTCGTCGGCGTAGAAGTCTTCGGGGTTGAACTCCTCGCTCGAGAGGCGAATCTCCGAGCGGCGCGGGTCGCCGTACTTTTCCTTCACCTCAATAAGTTCGTCCTTCATCACCTTGCGGCAGAGGTCGTCATCGGAGAGTATCTGCTCGTAGTAGGCAATCTTCTTCTCCAGCTCTTCGTACTCCGAGTGCAGATTCTCCTGCTGTATGTTGGTAAGTTGGGAGAGGCGCATGTCGACGATGGCTTTTGCCTGAATCTCGTCCAGTCCGAAGCGGTCCATCAAGCCCTTCATTGCCGCCTGCGGCGTGCGCGATGCGCGTATGATGCGCACCACCTCGTCGATGTTGTCGGAGGCGATGATGAGGCCCTCAAGTATGTGGGCACGCTCCTGTGCTTTGCGCAGGTCGTACTTTGTGCGGCGTATCACCACGTCGTGCCTGTGCTCCACAAAGTGCTTTATGCAGTCTTTCAGAGTGAGCAGACGGGGGCGTCCGTGCACAAGGGCGATGCAGTTTACTGCAAACGACGTTTGCAGCGACGTCATCTTGAAGAGCTTGTTGAGCACCACGTTGGCGTTGGCATCACGCTTCACGTCCACCACGATGCGCGTGCCTTCGCGGTCGCTCTCGTCGTTCACGTTGGAGATGCCGTCTATGCGCTTGTCGTTCACCAGCTCGGCGATATACTTGATGAGTTCGGCCTTGTTGACCCCGTAGGGTATCTCCGTCACCACGATGGTGTCGTGCTGGTCTCCGCTCTCTATCTCCGTGCGTGCGCGCATCACGACGCGGCCGCGTCCGGTCTCGTAGGCGCTGCGCACGCCCTGCAAGCCCATAATGTAGCCGCCCGTGGGGAAGTCCGGAGCCTTGACGTAGCCCATAAGCTCGTCAATGGTGATGTCGGGGTTGTCGATGTAGGCCACGCAGCCGTCAATCACCTCGCCCAAGTTGTGCGTAGGCACGTTGGTGGCCATACCCACGGCGATTCCGCTCGCGCCGTTGACGAGGAAGTTGGGGATGCGCGTCGGCATCACCGTCGGCTCGTCGAGCGTGTTGTCGAAGTTGCGGGCCATGTCGACGGTCTCCTTGTCAATGTCCTGCATCATGGCTTCGCCCACGAGCGAGAGGCGTGCCTCGGTGTAACGCATAGCCGCCGCCGAGTCGCCGTCCATTGAGCCGAAGTTGCCCTGCCCGTCCACGAGCGGGTAGCGCATGTTCCAGTCCTGCGCCATGCGCACCAGCGCGCCGTAAACCGAGCTGTCGCCGTGCGGGTGGTACTTACCGAGCACGTCACCCACGATACGGGCCGACTTACGCGTCGGTTTGTTGTGCGTGATTCCCAGCCCCATCATACCAAAGAGTATGCGCCTGTGCACGGGCTTGAAGCCGTCGCGCACATCGGGCAGGGCACGGGCCACAATCACCGACATGGAGTAGTCAATGTAGGAGGATTTCATCTCCTCCTCTATGTTCACCTTTATTATCCGGTCTTCGTCTGCTACCATCGTCTTTTCTTTCCTGCGCCCGCCTCTTTGCGCGTGTGTGCGCGGGCGGCGCGCCTGTGTGTATATTTATTGCGTGTTAGTACTGCAAATGTACGTCTTTTCCCCGTGACGTTTCCCGTTTTGCCCGCCCATTTTTCTCTGCCGCACCGCCGTAAAGCCGCTTTTCTTGCCCTCTGAGCCGTTTTGCCCCCTTTTGCCGAGTGGAAATTGTGGGTTGTCGGCACGCGGGCGAAAATCTGTGTGGGGCGCGGATACGGCACGGTCGGTTGGGCGTGTTCCAGCTGATTGTGCGCGGCTGACGGCGGCGGGTTCAAACATTCTTCCTAATATTGCATAGGCTTTTCCGCTTTGGGGAAATCCGTTTCCCGTATGAGGGGCGGCAGAGCCTTTTGTGGGACATTTTTTCCATTTTTGTAAAGGGTGGTTCTATAAATTGGTTTTGTTCGGCTTCGGAGTTGTTTGCGTTCAAATAGTTTGTGAGGGAAAGAGCATAGCGGGCTATGCGACTGAGCGAACAAGCTATTTGGGGCGGAAAAGAACCCGAAAGATGACAAAACGGAAGTTGCCCCAATTTGACTGATGGTGGTAATTTATAGAACCGCCCTAAAACGACTGCCTATGGAGGATATACAGACAAACCGCCCGCCAGATTTTGACCGCCTCGCTTTCATCGTGATGGCAATAGAGGCTTCGGCTAAGGAGATGGGCATTGCGCCGTGGGAGATGAGGCAGCGGCTCGAGCGCGTGGGACTTGTGAAAAACCTCCTGCACGACTGCTATGACACGCTCCACACGCAGAGCCGCGCGGCAGTGGCCGCCGACGTGGTGGAGGCTTTGCGTAATTGGGAAAAATCATCGTAGATGGGACAAACCGAACTATACACGGCTCCAACGTGCGTGTAGAGTGCCCGCTTGTGGGCGTGGGACGCAGGGACTTGGACTTCGGTCCGGGCTTCTACCTTACGCCCTTTTACGAACAGGCTTCCCGCTGGGCCATGCGTGTAAGGACTATACGCCATGCGGCGGAGGCTGTGGTGAATGTGTACGCTTTCACTCTCCCGGACGGCTGCAAAGTCAAGCGTTTTGATGCATACGACAAGGAGTGGCTTGACTTCATTGTCGACAGCCGGGCAGGGCGACAGCCGTGGAAAGGTTTTGATATCGTCGAAGGCGGTGTGGCAGACGACCGCGTTATCGATGCTGTCGAGGCGTATATCAACGGATACGCCGATGTTGCGCGCACGCTCCGCCAGCTTGTTTACCACAAGCCCAACCGACAAATTTGCATCCTTTCGCAGGAGGTGGCGGACAGCTGCCTGCGTTTCCTGCGAAGCGAAGTGATATAGTTATGCTCGATTTCTTGCTCTGGAACAAAATAGCGCGTGTCATCGCGCAGCTCGCCGATACGCTCGGTGTCTCCAACGAACGCGCGCTCGCGCTTTTCTATGACTCTCGCGTGTGCCGCTTGCTGCACGACCCAGAGATGGGGCTTCATCTTATGAGCGACACGTATATTGTGAACGACCTCATTGCGGAGCTGAGGGAGCAGCAATAACGCACATCGCCGTCCGGCACGTTTGGCGTGCGGACGGCGATGGCGTGTGGCGGATATTTCCCCGAATGTGATAAACTTTTTTCCGTGTTTCGCATACGAAATTCCGTGTTTCGTATGCGAATGACGTATATGGGACGCGGTGCTTACGGCTTTCCCGCTTCTACCTCGACGGCGGCGGTGAAGACGCGCAAGGGGTCGTGGAAAAGCGCCACGCTTCGTTGCATAGCTTCCGTGCTTCGCGGAAGCGTGCCTCGGTAGGCGAGGCGGCCGTTGACGTACACGCTGACGGGGCGCGAAAGCGAAACGAGGCTGTCGCTCAGGTAAAGGCGCAGACGCACGCCGGCGGGCTCGGAGTAGGCGCGGGCGCATTTCAGGGAAATGCCGTAAAGGCTGTCGCGCTCGGTGACGGTGTAGGCTACATCGCGCACGGTGAGGCGCACGGCGTTGGCGGCCGTGTCGCACACAAGGTCGTAGCGTTGGCGCACCGTGCTGTCGCGGCGCGAAAGCACTTCTATGTTGTAGAAGCCGCTGCGGCGGCGACCGTCCATCTCATAGTCTTCCCAAGCAAACGCGCGTGGCTGCGCCTCGCGGCGGTAGCGTGCGAGCCACGGTGTCGTGGGGCTGTAGTCTATGGCGTGGGCGCGGCCGGGCTGTAGCTCCACGCGGTGGGTGTATGAGCCGGGCGCGAGGGCGGCGAGGCTGTCGAGCGCGGCGCGCGTGTAGCGGGTGAGCTTCTCGCGGTAGAAGCCGTGGTCGCGCTCGCCTGTGAGGAGGGAGAGCGGCGTGTGGGTGAGATTCTCCACCGGCGCGTTGACGAGCGGCTCTCCTCCTGCCATCGGACCTGCCGCCGCCCAATAGTCGGCGTAGAACGAGGCGAGGCGCTGGCTGCCATATCCGCCCTCGGATATGCCGAAGACATAAAGGCGCGAGGGGTCGGTGCCGGGGTCAAGCAAAGCAAGGCGCAGCATGCGCTCCCAAGCCTCCTGCTTCGCGCGCTGGTACCAGCGGTACCATGGTCCTTCGTTGGGTATTTGGGGAATAAGGTACGACGACGGCGCGTCGGCGAAGCGCTGCGCGAGCGCAAGTCCTGTTTTCCACTCCGCCTCTTTCGGCCCCGAGCCGTGCAGGTAGAGGAAGAGCGGCCATCCTGCGGCGGGCTTCTCTCCTTTCGTGCCGTAGTAGAAAGGCATCACCGTGACGCTGTCTTTCTCGGCGGGCAGCAGCCATCGGTGGGCATGTCCCTCGGCGAGCGGTGCTGCCCCGGGCCAAAGACTGTCGATGGAGGCTTTGTTGGCTTCCGCCCAGGCTTTCCACACTTTCTTTTGCGCCTCCGCCGTTTTCTTTTGGCTCACGGTCTTTCCCTTTGGCGCGGGCGTGCCGCCGCGCAGCGTGGCGGCGAAGTATGCAGTCATCTCTTTCGCGCTCTGCGCCTTCGCACTTGCGCCGGGCAGCAGCGCGGCGAGGGCGAATGCCGCGAGCGCGGCGTGTCTTGTCTTCATGGATATAGGGTTCCCTTTTTCAGTCGTTTTTCTTTGCTTTTCTCTTTGCGGGCGCGGTTTTGCTGGCGCGTTTGGCGCTCTTGTCGCTGCGTCTGGCGAGCTTTTGGTAGAGCGCGAAGAGGCGTGCCACGGTTTCTTCTTCCGTGAGGTCGGGCGGCAGGCCGTAGAGGCTTGCCACGGCGCGGTCGTTGGCCTCGTGGGCGCGGCGCAGCTCGGCGGGCATGGCGCGCTCGTCGTAGAGGTCGGCCAGCGAGCTGTCGGGGTAGAGGGCGCGGGCTGCGAGTATGCCTTCCGCCGTCTGCTCCACGCGCTTCGTGTCTGCTTCTGAAGGCGCGGCGGGCCAGGGAAAATTGTTGTACACCACGTCCTTGCTGTAGCGGTAGCGCATTTCCAGCCGCCCGCAGACGGCACGCGTCCACGCCATGTGGGTGCGGCTCTCCAGCACGCCGAAGTGGTACGCCGTCGCGCCGGGGATTATGTGCATAGAGTCGCTTCCTAATGATGTAGGGGGCAGCAGTCCCATCGGTATGTACGCTCTCTTTTCTGACGATACGCGGGGTATCGCCACGCTCTCCGTGGCGGGCATGTTCTCCACATGGAAGCGGGTGGGGCGGTCGGCAAGCTTGCGCGTGCCGGCGCTTTTGCTTGCCAGCCGCAGGGCGCGGACGCGCTCCACGCGCTCGAGGCACGCGGGCATGCGGCGCAGCTCGGCGGGCGTGCAGTCGCCGAGCCACAGGCAGTAGCGTGGCTTTTGCTTGATGAGTTCCTCTGCCCCGTACCATGGGCGGAAGAGGGGCGCGGCGGCGGGCTCGCGGGCTGTGAAGGAGTCGCGCTCTTCGGCGGTGAAGAGGTATGCGCCGCCGTCTATGGGCTTGTTGCCTATGCCTATGGTTGGCACGGGGCAAAGCGGCGTCTTGCGCGGTTGCACGAAGACGTCGGGCGCGGGGAGGAGGTAGCCGTTGATGTGCGGCACGGGGGCGGGCGTGCTGTCCGTTTCGCCGTCTTTCGCGCCGCCGGCGGCGGGGCTGGGCCAGAGCAGGCAGGGCTTTGTCTCGCTGAGCGAGAACCCTATTACCACCACGTGTACGTGCGCCTTGCTGAAAGCCTCGCTGTCCCAGCGGAAGGTGCGGCGGGCGAAATTGATGCGCACGCCGCGCCCTGCGCAGAGCGGCTCCCAGAGCAGCGCCACCTGCTCGCCTTGCGAGACCGAGTTGGTGGAGACGAAGGCGGCGCGCGTGTCCGTGTTGCCGCGCTCGGCGCAAAGCGTCATAAGGTCGGCGGCGAGTTTGTACCAGGCGCAGACGTAGTCGAGATTGCCAAGCCCCGTCCACTCTTTCCCGAAGACCGCCTCCATGTCTGCCGCCTGCGCCTGTGTCTTGAGCCGCGCCCCGACGAAAGGCGGATTGCCTATGATGTAGCTGAGCCTTTCCGGCTCGACAATATCTTGCCATGGCTGGCGCAGGGCATTGGCCTCGCGCACTCCCTCATAAGCGGGGAGCGGCAGGAAAGCCATTTCGCGCTGCACCACGCGCTCGGTCTCCATAAGCGATTGCGCCTCGGCTATCCAGAGCGCGACGCGCGAGACGGAGACGGCGAAGTCGTTCACCTCAAGCCCGTGAAACTGCGATATGCTGACGCGCACGGGGTTGTGCATGCCCGCCATGAGGCGCTCGCCTCCGTAAATGGCCTCGATGGCGCGGTTTTCGAGCCGGCGGAGTGAGAGGTAGGTCTCGGTGAGAAAATTGCCGGAGCCGCAGGCGGGGTCAAGAAAGGTGAGCGAAGCGAGCCGCTCTTGGTAGGCGGCGAGGGAGATGCGTCGGCGGCGCGCGTTGGTGTCGGCGAGGATGGTGTCGAGCTCCTTTGTGAGGCTGTCAAGAAAAAGCGGGTCTATGAGCCGGTGTATGTTCTGCACGCTGGTGTAGTGCATGCCGCCGGCGCGGCGCGTGGCGGGGTTGAGCGTCGACTCGAAAACCGCGCCGAAGACGGTGGGCGATATGCCGCTCCAGTCAAAGCCCAAGCTCGCCTGCCAAAGCAGGGCTTCGCGCAGCTCGGGCGTGAAGCGCGGCACTTCGGCCTCCTCGGTGAAAAGTCCCCCGCCCACATACGGGAAAGCCAGAAGCGCGGCGGGCGAGTAGGGGTCGCGGCTTTCTTCCGGCGTGTCAAGGCAGCGGAAGAGGCGCAAGAGCGCGTCGCGTGTGTCGTCGGCGGAGTAGGGGTGGAGATAGTGGAAAAACTGGTCTTTCTCAGGGAAAACGCCCGAGTCCTCGGCATAGAGGCAGAAGACGAGTCGCACGCAAAGCACGTTGAGCGCACGCAGCGAGGCATCGTCGTCCGGGTTGAGGTAGCACGCCCGCAGTCCGTCGTACAGTTCGCCCACGAGCCGACCCGCCATGACGGAGACGCGTTCTTCCTTGGCGCGGCGGCCGGCGGCGGTGTCGGTGAGGAAATCGAGGCGGTAGAACTCGCGCCCGAGGTCGGCCAAGGCTATGCTTTCGGGCTCGTCTTCCGGCCGCTCCATGTCGTAGACGAGGAAGCGGCGGAAGTTGCACGTCACTATCCAGCGCGGCTGCTCGCTCCAGCGCAGGCCTGTGCGGTAGCGCTCGGCCTGCTGGTAGGCGGTGAGCAGACGGCCGTCGCTCTGGCGAGCCTCGCGCAGAAGGTCGACAGAGCGTCCCTTCATCTCTATAAGCGTGCGGGTGGAGGGGATGTAAGCGTCGATGAAGCCCGTATGCCCCGAGGCGGTGCGCACGGGCACTTCGAAGTTGATGAGCCGTTCGGGATGCTCTTCGCCACAAACGTCGCGAAGGAGCGAGAGCCAGAATTTCTGCGCCTCGCCTTTCTCATATCCGCGTCCGCGCCACTCTTTGGCGAAAGCGGCGGCGGTGGCGGAGCGTTGGCGTAGTGATTTCATTGTGCGGAGGTGTATTTCCCTTGTGTAGAAAACAGATTTTTTCTGCCCTATCCCTTATTTCCCCTCTCCCGCAAGTCGGGCGGCGGCCTCTTCGAGTAGCTTGATGTCCGTGGCGGACACGCCGGCTGCGGCGAGCATCGCGGAGTCTTCGGTGAGGAAGTCGCGGGGCGCGTCGGCACCGCGCAGGGTGAGGTAGCGGGTGTAGCGGCGCACTGCCTCGCCGGTGCGGCCGGAGAGCAGCGCGGCGTGGCCCGCGTTGAGGAAGTCGTCGGGCGACGGCTCGCCGCCTAATATCTGCACGTAATAGCGCTCGGCGCGGTCGTGGCGGCCAAGGAGCAGGTGACACCAGGCAAGGGCGCGGAGCGTGCGCGGATGGTCGGCGCGCAGGTAGTCTGCCTTGAAAAGCGGGGAAAGGGCTTCCTCGTGGCGGCCGAGGCGTATGAGACACTCGGCCTCGGAGAGGGCGAGTGCCGCGTCTTCTGCGCAGCCGGGCTGCTCTTGCAGGCGGCGGTGGCACAGGAGAGCTTCCTCGTACTGCCCCAAGGCGTTGTGGCACGTGGCAAGACTGCGCAGTGTCCACGCGGAGGCGGGCTGCAACTCGAGGGCGTGGCGGTAGCTCTCCGCAGCTTGGGCGGTCTGTCCCGTCTTTTGCTGGCAGAAACCGCGTTTTTGCCAGATGTCTGCCGTCCATTCCTCTTCGGGCACAAGGTCGTACAGGCGCAGTGTGTCCTCATAACGCGCCGCCTCGCAGCAAAACTCGGCGAGGCGCAGGGCGCGGCTCTTGTCACGCAGCACGTCGCTCAGCAGCGTACTTTGAAGTACGAAGAGGTCGCGGGCAAAGGGGTTGTCCATTCCCTCGCGGTTGCGGTAAAGGGCGTAGAAGCGGTAGTTTTGTTGCAGGCAGGAGTGCAGGGCTTCGGAGAAAGAGGCTTTGGCGAAGGCTGTCCAACTTGTGTCGACGGTGGCTTGCGCCTTGTTCATGCCGTCCGTCATTCCGCCGACCTTCAGAGCGTCGGGGAAGGAGCTGGCTATAAGGGCGACGGAATATTTGTCGGCGTCACAAAGAAAGCTTGCGGAGGTGAGCAGCGCTATCATCGTCTCCTGTTCCTCCGTGTTGGGGATGGAGGGGTGGGGAAGGCGGAAGGGGCAGAACCAGTTGGCTACCGTGTTGAAGAAGGGGAAGCGCTGCATAATGGGGCGGAAGGGAGCGAGGAACACGTCCGTCCCGCGCTGGTGCAACTTGCTTATCTCTTCCATGTGTCCCTTGAAATAGTTCAGGTCGTCGCGGCTGGCTGCAACTTCCGCCCATTCGGGGTTGATGGAGATGGACGAAAGGTCCGTCTCTCCGTTGTTGCCTGTACCCAGAGAGCGGTCGAGCTTTAAGTCGGACAGACGTTTCCTCACCTCGGGTATTATCTGCTCGCGCATTTTACGCTCAACTTCCTTCGCTTCAAGCGCGAGAAGCATCTGCGTCTGTGTCTCTTCCAGCTCGCTTGCCCGCGCGGGGTCATCCGTGAGGAGCTGCAGCTGCGCCCTTAGGGCGGGGTAGTCGCGCTTCGCCACTCTTTCCCCGTGTATGACGAGGGCGAGGCACAAACCCGCCATTGCGCGGGCGCGTATGGGCGCTTCGTCGCTTAGGCAAAGCGCGGCGAGGAGGCTGAGTCGCGACGCGTCGAAAATTTGCACCGCCGAGAGCGTCAGCGCCCCGACCGCCGTGCAGCGGTCAAAGAGCGGGGTGTCGGGCGAAGTGAAGTAGGCATCGGCAGCGGCGCGCTCGGCGGCGGAGAAAGGCGGCGCGGTCCACAGTGCGTCGAAGACGCGGCGGAAGTCCGCCTTGGGCTGCAGCTCGTCGGTGAGACTCTCGTGTCCTTCGAGGTAAGCGGCGGTGTAGGCGCGGGCATAGTCGGTCTCCTTCCCGGCGATGAGCGACTTGCGGTACAGACTGTCGCACAGCTCGTCCGCGCGGCGGAGAAAACTCTGGTACATTTTGCCGCGCTGGGGGTCTTCCGCGCCGCGCGTCATATAGTCGATGAGCATGCCGTACTCCTCGGCGAGCTGTTTGGCAGCCTCGCTCTCGCCGGTGGCGGCAAGGGAGGTAGCCAGACCGCTAATTGACTCGAGCGCGAGCGTGAGGCGGTCGTCGGCGAGTGCTTTGCGGGCGTCGGAAAGCAGGTATTGTGCCGAGGGAGAAGGCGGCGGTGTCTTTTTGGAAAAAGGATTTCTCATAAGAAAACTTATGCGTGTGCGTTGTCGTGCCTAATGTGTGGCAGGCGGACTTATGGGGATAGCGTCGCGGACTTGCGCACATAGCGTCGTGCCTGTGTGCGTGATGCCGCGCGGCAAAGGTGTCATTTCTTTTTAAGCGGCGGGAGCTTTATCGTGTCCGCCACTTCGGCGGGCAGGCCGTAGTCGCGCGTCAGCACCTCGAGGAGGAGCGGCGTGCGCGGGCGGCGCAGTGAGTCCACCGCCATGTTGTAGCCGCGGCGCAAAAGGGCGGGGAGGTCTTTCCCGCCTTTCCCGCGCAGGCGTTTGGTTTGCACAGCCAGTGCCGTGCTTTCTGCGGCGGACGGCGCGGCGGCGAGTACGCGGTGACCGGCGGCGGTGGCTGCCGAGGTGTAGGGCCAGCGCAGCATGGCCGCGTCCACTTGGTTGTTGTCGAGCATGCGGGCGCGGAGAAGCAGGTCGTTCACCTGCGGGCGGTACACGCTCTCCGCTTTCAGCTTGGCGGCGGCGAGTGTGCGGGTAAGGGCGTTGTCTTCGGCGGACTGCCGGCTGATGGCCACCATACGGCCTTTCAGCGCGGCGACGTTGCGCACGCGCAGTGTGCCGCAGACGGTGAGCTGCCAGTTGTCTTCTGCCGTCCAAAGCGGGGTGAGCGCGGACGTATAGACGCGTTTGTGGCAAAGGTCCATGCGGCGCAGGTCGGCGCTTCCGCCGTCTGTGCGTCCGCCGAGCAGGGCGGTGTCGCAGTCGAGCTGCGAGCGGTAGGTCTCGAGCCGCACCGACAGTCCGAGGCGGCGGTAGCAGCCGGCACGCTCGGCGTAGTAGAGTGGCAGCAGGTCGGCGCTTGGCACGACGGCAAGGGTGAGCGTGCGCTCGTCGGGGGCAGAGTGTGTCCCTGCGGCCGTCGTGACGGACTTTTTGTCAGCCTTTCCGCCGCAGCTGCAAAGCAGGACGAGCACGGCGGCCATAAGGGCGTGCGGCGCGAGGCTGAACGCGGAGCGGCTATGCCGTGCGCGGCGTGCGCTGTCAGTGTCTTTTCGCATGGTGGAAATATGTCTTTGCGCACAAAGTGCGTTTTGCTTGTGCGAGGGCGTTCTTCTCTTGCGCGTGTGCCTTTGGGGCTTTGCACGCGCGGTATGTCTTGTTTTTCAGAAAAAGCTTCTCCCCGTCCTTTCTTGGGGCGTGTGGGGAGGGAAAGCAAAATAAAAAGCCGGACGCCAAGCGCGGCGCCAAACGGACTTTGGGGGGGCGCGATGCCCACTCCGGGATGTGTCCGCTTGGCTCCGCCGGTGTCCGGCCTTGCTTAGTGACGGTGAGAAATAACTTGGTGCGACTTAATCATGCCAACCTATTTTTCGCCGCCATTTAGTCAGCTTGTCGTGTCGCGGCTGGGACTTAGCCCTTCACAGCTGCCACGCCGGGAAGCGTCTTGCCCTCGATGGCCTCGAGCAATGCGCCGCCGCCGGTGGAGATGTAGGACACCTTGTCGGCCATGCCGAACTTGTTGATGCAAGCCACGGAGTCGCCGCCGCCGATAAGGGAGAATGCGCCCTCTGCCGTAGCTTTGGCGATAGCCTCGGCGATGGCTTTGGAGCCGCCAGCGAAGTTGTCAAACTCGAAAACGCCTGCGGGACCGTTCCAAAGGATGGTCTTCGCGCCCTCTATGGCCTGAGCGAAGAGCTTGCGGGTCTCGGGGCCGGCGTCAAGGCCTTCCCAGCCCTCGGGAATGTCGCCAGCGGGGCAAACCTGCGTGTTGCAGTCGTTTTTGAAGTCGTCACCGGCGATGCAGTCCGTGCCGAGCACGAGGTTCACGCCGTTTTCCTTGGCTTTCTTGATGATGTCGAGCGCGAGGTCCAGCTTGTCGTCCTCGCAAATGGACTTGCCCACGTGTCCGCCCTGTGCCTTGGCAAAGGTGTAAGTCATGCCGCCGCAGAGGATGAGGTTGTCCACTTTGCCGAGCAGGTTCTCAATGATGCCAATCTTGGTGGAGACTTTCGAGCCGCCCATGATGGCGGTGAAGGGGCGCTTGATGTTGCTCAGCACGTTGTCAACGGCCTGCACTTCCTTTTCCATGAGGTAGCCGAGCATTTTGTGGTCGGCGTCGAAGTAGTCGGCGATGACGGCGGTGGAGGCGTGCTTGCGGTGGGCCGTACCGAAGGCGTCGTTCACGTAGAGGTCGGCGTAGGAGGCGAGGGTCTTGGCAAAGGCCTTCTGGCTTTCCTTCATAGCCTTCTTAGCCTCGTCGTATGCGGGGTCGGCTTTGTCGATGCCTACGGGCTTGCCCTCTTCCTCGGGATAGAAGCGGAGGTTCTCAAGCAGCAGGACTTCGCCGGGCTTCAGTGCGGCTGCGGCGTCAGCGGCCTTGGCGCAGTCGGGGGCGAACTTTACCTCCGTGCCGAGCTTCTCGCTCACTGCGGCTACAATCTGTCCGAGGGAGAGCTTGGGGTTAACCTTTCCCTTGGGCTTGCCCATGTGGCTCATGATGATGAGCGAGCCGCCGTCGGCGAGCACCTTTTTGAGAGTGGGGAGCGCGCCGCGGATGCGGGTGTCGTCGGTGATGTGGCCGTTCTCGTCAAGGGGCACGTTGAAGTCCACGCGGACAATCGCCTTCTGTCCCTTGAAGTCGCATGTTTCGATAGTCATGTTGTTGCTTCGTTATTGGGTTTGTTTCTGTTTTCCTTGGTTTCCCGCCCGTGGCTCGGGCGGTGTTGCAAAATTAGCGCAAGTCTTTTCCCCCGCAAAGCGGGCGGGCGTTTTTATCGCGCCCGTGCGCGGGCTTTGCGCGTCTTTTTGCGTGGCTGCGCCGTGCCTTACTTGATGAGGTCGACGCTGCGGCGCACGAAGCGGCTCAGGGCCTCGCCGCGCAACAGTCCGTTTTGCAGCAGCGCGAGGTCGATGAGCTGCGCCACGAGCGGGGACTTCTTGGCGTAGTCTGCCCACGCCTCTTTGCGCTTAGCCTCTGCCGCGCTGACGCTTTCGCCGCAGGCGTGCAGCTCGTCTTTCTCGGCTTGCGGCACTTCGTCCTGCTTCTTGCCCTCCTGCGCCTTGCGCAGCTCGCTCTGGCGCTTGTGGAGCGTGTCGAGCTCTGCGGCGATGGGGGCAGTAGCGGGGGCGAGGTTTGCCTTGATGTCGGCGAGCACCTCTTTAAGGAGGCGGTGGTCGGCGTTAAGGACGAGGCTGTACATGTCCGGCATTTCGCCGTAGAACGACATTCCCTGCTGGAACTGGCTCATCTCCTTCATGCGGCGCATGTACTCGCTCTGCGTGATGACCACGGGCGCGGACTCCTCGCCAAGGGCGGCCGTCTCCACATGAAACTCTTTCTTCTCCACCTTAGGCAGGGCGGCGGTGAAGACACCCGTCACGTCGCTCTCCTCTGCGGCCTCGAGGGCGGGCTTCTGCGCGTCGTCCTTTTGTATGAGGCGGTCGGGCACGTCGCCGTCTACACGGCTGAAGCGCGACTTCTCAAACTTTTGCTCGAGCATGCCCACGAGCGCCGTGTCGAGCTGTCCGTCGAGCAGCAGGACGCTGTAACCCTTTGCGCGGGCAGCCTCGATGTAGGTGTACTGCTCGTCCTTGTCGGTGGCGTAAAGGTATACGAGGTTGCCGTCCTTGTCGGTCTGCGCGTCTTTGATAAGCTCGCGGTACTCGTCATAGGTGAAGCTCTTCCCTTCCACGTCTTTGAAGAGCGCGTAGCTCTTTGCCTTGTCGTAGAAGTCGGTCTCAGAGAGCATGCCGTAGTGTATGAAGAGCTTGAGGTCGTCCCATTTCGCCTCGAAGTCCTTGCGGTCCGTCTTGAAGATGGAGGCGAGGCGGTCGCTCACCTTTTTCGTGATGTAGGTGGATATCTTCTTCACGTTGGCGTCGCTCTGGAGGTAGCTTCGGCTTACGTTGAGGGGGATGTCCGGCGAGTCAATCACGCCGTGCAGCAGGGTGAGGAAGTCGGGGACTATGTTCTCCACCTGGTCGGTGACGAACACCTGGTTGCAGTAAAGCTGTATCTTGTTGCGGTGTATCTCGATGTTGTTCTTAATCCGCGGGAAGTACAGCACGCCCGTAAGGTGGAAGGGGTAGTCGACGTTGAGGTGTATCCAGAAAAGGGGCTCGTCGGCCATGGGGTACAGCTCGCGGTAGAACTTCTTATAGTCCTCGTCTTTGAGCGTGGAGGGAGTCTTCGTCCAAAGCGGCTCGGTGTCGTTGACGATGTTGTCCTCCTCGGTCTCCACCTCTTTCCCGTCTTTCCACTCCGTCTTCTTGCCGAAGGCCACGGCGACGGGGAGGAAGCGGCAGTATTTGGTGAGCAGCTCCTGTATTTTGTTTTTCTCCAAAAACTCTTTGCAGTCGTCCGACACGTGTAGCACGATGTCCGTGCCGCGCGTCTCTTTCTCGCAGTCGTCAATCTCGAAAGCGGGCGAGCCGTCGCACGTCCACTTCACGCCTTTCGCGCCCTCGCGGTAGCTGCGCGTGAGAATGTCCACGCGGTCCGCCACCATGAAGGCCGAGTAGAAGCCCAGGCCGAAATGGCCTATGATGGCAGCGGCGTCGTCTTTGTATTTCTCGAGAAAGTCGTTGGCGCCGGAGAAGGCAATCTGGTTGATATACTTGTCTATCTCCTCGGCGGTCATGCCGATGCCGGCGTCGGAGACGGTAAGCGTGCCCTGCTCCTTGTCTACGCTGACGCGCACGGTAAGGTCGCCGAGGTCGCCCTTAGCCTCGCCCTTCATGGAGAGAGTGCGGAGCTTCTGCGTGGCGTCTACCGCGTTGCAGACAATCTCGCGGAGGAAAATCTCGTGGTCGCTGTAAAGAAATTTCTTGATTACGGGGAAGATATTCTCGGTGGTTATCCCGATGTTGCCTTTCTGCATAGTGTGTAGTGTGTGATTATGGTTTTACGCAGCAGAATGCAGCAAATAGCGTGCCAAACCATCCTCTGTCACCCTCGCCCTGTCTCTGCGCCGCTTTGCCTTGGGCGGGGCATTGCGCACAGCTTGCGTGTGGGCGGAAATCGTACAAATAGACAATCCGCGCCTGTCCTTGCGGGCAAATCTTTTAAGATTAATTATGTCTCAGACCGACTTCCGCCGTTCGGCAAGCCGGCTTCGGCAGCGCGGATGTACATCTTGACGCGACGGGAATACTTGGTTTTTCGACAAGGTTGCTTTGTGTTTTCCCGAGATGTACACCCCGGCGGCGCTATATGTACATCTTGCGGTGCGTAAATGGTTGAAAATCAACAACGCAAAAGAGAGGGTACGCACAGTGTGCATATCCTCTCTTTTCTCTACGCAAAGATACGAAAGATTTGCGGCGGATGCAAATCGTGACAGTGGGTGACAAAGTGGCTAAATCGTACAAATAGACAATTCGTGCCCCCGTTTTCGCGGCTCCGCCGGTGTGGTTTCCCGCCTCGTCCTGCGGCGGGGTCACTTCAGCTTGCCGACGGTGTTTTTCAGCCGTTCGCCTATGCCGATGGTGTAACCCTGCGAGCAGAAGACAACCCGGTTGAACGTGTCCGCTATGACTACGACCGGCAGCTCCGAGCCTTGCGAAAGTCCGCCTGCGGCGAGCTCACGCGCCACAGTGCCGTCTTTGTCCACGCCCCAGACGAGGGTGGAGGGCAGTGAGCCGAACTCAGCCGAGGCGGCGGCGAAGCGCGCGTGGTCGTCCTCGGAGGGGAAGAGCGCGAGGATAGGCCGGCCCCAGGCTTCAAGCTCGGCACGCAGCTTCTCAATGTCGTGCAGCGCGTGGTTGGACGGCTCGTGGCCCGCGCGAAGCAGGACGAGGGCGTAGTAGCCGCGCCCCGTGGTGGAGAGGATGGATTTCTCCGCGCCGCTTTTGAGGTCGAGGTAGAGGTCTTCGGCGTTGAGCGACCCGATGACCTGCACGCCCTCCTTGTCCTCCCTCATCACGAGCTCGCGCGTGGCTTTTTCGCCCGTCTGCAACGGGAAGACGCTGTAGCGGGCAAGCACCGTGCCGTCAGCCATGCGCGTGCCCGAGGTAAGGAGATAGTCGCCCGCGTCGACAGCCGCGCCGCCCTTGAAGGTGTCGCCCCATGTGGCGGTTTCGGGATAGGTCTGCAAGTCGGCACGCCCGTCGGAGAGCGTGCTGAGCGTGAAGTGCGTGTAGTAGACAGGGTTTTTCATATACTCCCTCGGCGTGTAGGCGAGAGAGAGCGTGGCGCGCGCGGAAGAGGCCGGCGAGCCGCCTTTCTCGAAAGAGACGGTCTGCCACTCAGCCGTGCTTTCGGTGGGCATATCGGCGGGCGTGGGCGCGGCGGCGTACTGCACCTTTCCCGTCACCTCGTCAATGCGTGCCGGCACGCCTAAGCTGCGGCACGCCGCCACGAAGAGTATGCCCTTGTTGCGTGCATCGGCGCGGCGCGTCTCCATAGCCTGCGCGGGCGAGAGACAGTAGCCGCGCGGATTGGCCTCGGGGTCGCTGAGAATGTTCTTGTCAATCCATTTCGCGAGCTTCTGCGGATTTTTCACATAGTCCTTTCGTTCGCTCTCGGTAAACGCTCCGCCGAAGTACGAACGCCAGCCCGTGAGCATCTCGTTGGCGATGCGCGGGCAGTAGACGTAGCGCGTGCGGAAGGCCTCCTGCGCCTCGCTCAGCGCAAGCGCGGCGGGAGCGGCGGGGGCAGCGTCCAAGGCGTTGCCGTCCTCGTCGGCGAGGGCAGGCTCACCCTCGTCCTCGGGCTGCACAAACTGCAAATGGTCTTCCATCACCTCCAAGGGGAAATCGCGCAGGTCTTTGTCGCTGAGGCTTTCGAGGACGGAGAGCGTGAGCGCGTTGGGGTAGGTGTCGAGCAGGGAGTAGAGGTTTTCCCAGTTGCCGCGCGACTTGACGACAAGCGGGCGCACGCGGGCGTAGTCGAGCCCAAGGGCTTGGCAAACGCTGTCCGTGCTGACCGAGTCGGCAAACGTGGCGACGTAGGCAAGGCGTATGGAGTCTTCGCGTGCGAAGCGGGCGGCGTTGGCGGCTGCAGCTTCGGCGGAGACGGCGGGAATGTTGTTTTTCCCCGTGGGCGGAACGAGCGTGAGGTCGCCCGCGAAGGTCTCGCCCGCTTTGTGGGAGAGCTGCACCGTCACTTCGCCGTCGCGTCCGGCGGAGAATTTGGCGAAGCCGTACGCTCCGTCCTTGGAGGCCCAGGCCACCATGTCGCCCAGACCGGTGAGGATGGAGGCGCGACCGGACGCGTCGACCGTGGAAGTCTGCACGGTGTACAGCTCCCCGTAGTTGTAGAGCTTGAAATCTACCACAGCCCCCGGCACTGGTTTTCCCTCGGCATCGGTGACGAGGACGGAGGTGCGGGCCGTGGCGGCGTAGTTGGCGGTGACGTTGATTTCGGTATAACACCGCGAGCGCGAAATCACGTCCTCGGGCCCGTCGTAGCGGCCGAATACCTGCGTGTGCATCAGCATGCCGCGCGAGGCGGGCTGGTTGAACCACCCGAGGTCGAGCACCGCCTCCGGCTCGCACGCGCCAAGGAAGTGCCACTTCCCGTCTACCCATGCTTCCACCCAGGCGTGATTGTCGTCGGTGTGCGCCCAACGCGGCGTGTACACCTGCCGTGCCGGTATGCCCACAGCCCGCAGCGCCGCCACGGTGTAAGTGCTCTCCTCGCCGCAGCGACCGGTGGCGGTGCGCATACTGGCGAGCGGCGCGGACGTGCGTCCGTCGGAGGGCTTGTAGGTGACGTGCTCGTGGCACCAGTGGTTAACCTCAAGCACGGCCTGCTCCATTGAAAGACCGCGCACGCGCTCGCGCAGTTCGTCGTAGAGCGAGGTGCGGAAGTCGTCGAGGTTTTCGTTGTTCACCCGCACGGGCAGCACGAAATGCAGCCACTCGCGGCGCGGCACGTTATGCCCCCAGGGCATCTCCTCGCGGGCGCGGAGGGCGGTCTCCACCTGCGCCGTGTGGAAAGAGGGCGTATAGTCGGCAATGTCGGGCCAGGGCATGTAGGCGTAAAGAAACTCCAAAGCCTCGTGCCCCTCGGCGGAGAGCTGCGCCTCGTCAAGCGCCTCGCAAACGTGGGCGGCGGAAAGCTCGGCGCGCCGCGCCTCGTAGTCCTGATGTATCTGCTGGGGTGTCTGCGCCACGGCCGGCGCGCCGCAGAGGGCGAGGGCGATGGCTGCGAATGTGTGTCTCATAAAGAAATGTGTCGGTCTGAGTGTGTGAGCGGGGCAGGGCTGCCCCGTTGCAAATGTAGCGAATATGCGCGTGCCGCCCGTCCGCACGCGGCGGAAATGCTTTTCGGACGGAGACGGGACAGGCCCCGGAGCGTGTCAGCCCCAGAGCCTGTCGTCTTTCTCAGGATGTGCGTCCGTCTGTGCTTGACTTTTGTCCGTCTTTCTTGGATATTAGTCCGGCAGGGCGCGTGTCCGTAATGTCAGAAGGTGCTTGTTTTTTACATAGAACGGCTTAAAGCACCACCTTTCGCCCGCCGACGATGTACACGCCGCGCTGGCGGGGAGAGCTGACGCGGCGGCCCGCCGTGTCGTAAAGCGCCGTCTTGCGTAGGTTAGCCTCGCGCGTAGCCTCGGAGTCGGTCACGGCCGCGCTGCGGATGCCGTCTTCGGAGTCGTCGCCCGAGTTGGTCACCTTGCGGTATACGGTGTAGGCGGCAAGCTCCTTGTTGATGGTGATGGAGCCGAAAGTGCCGCTCTCGCCGTAGTTTTTCATCTTGAGCTTGATGCTGTCCGGATAGACGTAAACCATAAGCGCCTGCACGATGCGGGAGTTTGTGACGCTCACGTCGCCCTCAATGGAGTTGTTGTAGTAGCGCATGGAGCCCATGAAGCTTGAGAAGAACGAGCCCTCGCCCGTCACTTTCTCCTCTTCGGTAAGCGTCCACATGAGGTTCTTGTCCGCGTCGAGCGTGATGGCGTTTCCGTCCACGGTCACTGCTTTTCCGTCAAGACGCTGGTCGTCGCCCGCGCCCTCGTTGTAGAGCGTGTTGGTCAGTGCATAGGTCACGTCGCTCTTCACGCCGGTGAAGATGTAGGTGTGTCCCATCTGCGGGTAAGCGGCCTCGGCGCAGGTGATAGCGCCCTTGGCGGTTGTGTCGGCCACCTCGTAGAGGCGCAGAGCCGTAGCGTCACCGCGTGAGAAGCGGCCGCCGGAGCCGATGTGCAGGTGACGCTCGTTGTTGGGCAGCTGCACGTAGAGCGAGTTGTCTTGCTTGTAGAAATTGCATGTGCGCCCGCGGTCGATGGTGTTCAGGTTGTTGGTGTCCGTGCCGATGTACTTGCCCGTGGCGGCGTTGCGCACGCAAGCGTCGAGCGTGGTGAACTCTTCTGGCTCTGTGCCGCCGTCCTCGGTCTTGGAAAGCGTCCACATCACGTCCTTGCTTGCCGTGAGCGTGGCCGTAGTGCCGTCCACGGTCACCGCCACGCCGTCGAGACGCTGGTCGGTGGCGGAGCCTGCCTTGTAGAGCGTGTTGGAGAGCGCGTAAGTCGTTCCGCTCTTCACGCCGGTGACGATGTAGGTGTGGCCGGCCTTGGGGAAGGAAGCCTGCTCGCAGCTTATCGTACCCTCGGTGACGGACGCGTCTTTCACTTCATACAGCACTGTGGCGGTGGCGTCGCCGCAGGAGAAGCGTCCGCCCGAGCCAATGTGCAGGTGCTGCTGCCCGTTGGACATTTGCTTGGGGAGCTTGACGTAGAGGTTGTCTCCGTCTTTGTAGAACGTGGAGGCCGAGGCGTCGGAGACGGTGGCGAGGTTGTAGTCGTCAAGGTTGAGGTACTGCCCGTTGCCTTCGTTTTTCACGTTGACGGTGAGTTCGGTCTCCTCTTCCTCTTTCTCTGCCGCCGCAATCTTCCACATTACCGACGGACTTGCAGTGAGCGTGGCCGTAGTGCCGTCCACGGTCACCGCCACGCCTTCGAGACGCTGGTCGCTGGCGGAGCCTGCGTTGTAGAGCGTGTTGGAGAGCGCGTAAGTCGTTCCGTTCTTCACGCCGGTGACGATGTAGGTGTGCCCGGCCTTGGGGAAGGAGGCCTGTTCGCAGCTTATCGTGCCCTCGGTGACGGACGCGTCTTTCACTTCGTACAGCACCGTCGCTGTGGCGTCGCCGCAGGAGAAGCGTCCGCCCGAGCCGATGTGCAGGTGCTGCTGCCCGCTCGACGTCTGCTTGGCGAGTTTGACGTAGAGGTTGTTTCCGTCTTTGTAGAAAGTGGAGACCGCTTTGTCGGAGACGGTGGCGAGGTTGTAGTCGTCAAGGCTTAGGTAGAGTCCGTCGCTTGCGTTTTGTATGTAGGCGGCGAGCTCGGTCTGCTCGGTCTCTCCGCTTTCGCCCCCGTCGCCGCTTCCGCTGTCGGGGAGTTGCTCGTCGACGTGCGTCTCGTCGGTGGTGGCGATGACTTCTCCGTCGGTGTTGTAGCGCGTGACGCGCTGCGAGGTTTTCTCACGCAGGTAGGCCGTGTCGGTGCCGTGGTCGTGCCCGTAGAGCATTATGAGGTTGGGGTACTGCGCTAAGGTGGCTTTGAGCAGCGTCGTGGCCGCGCAGTCAGTCATGCCTTTCTTCGCCGCCGAGATGCTGTTGGAGTCGGAGAATGGTATGTGCAGGAGGAAGAAAACCGTTTTGTCGGGGTCGGAAGAGTAAATCTCTTCCAGCTTCTCGCGCACCCACTGCACGGACTCTTCGGAGTAGGTGTAATCCCAAGCGGACTTGAAGAAATGGAGACCGCAGTTGAGCATCACGAAGTCAAAGCCGTTCACCTTGTAGTGGTAGGCGGCGAGCAGGCGCTGCGTTCCGAGCGTGCCGTTGTCGGCGTCCTCGTAGAAGGCATCCTTTTGCGCGAGCGCGCCAAGCTCTTCCTCCATCACGTCCTGGTAGTTGGCGGCGTTGTAGCCTTTGGGAATGTTGTCGTAGTTGGCTACCTCGTAGTCGTGGTTGCCGGTTACGTAAATGACCGGGCGACTTGTGCGTCCGTCCTTAAAGCCCTTTTTCGCGGTGTCGCGCATCAGCTCCTTCACGCGCTTCCAGTTTTCCTCGTTGATGGTGACATCGCTGGTGTAGTCGCCGCCCAGGCAGATGAGGTCTATGTCCTCCTCGTCGTGGATGCGTTGGATGGTGTTGACGAAAGTGCCGCGAAGGCGCACGTCCTCAACGTTGCCGCTGATGAGGCTAAGCTCGTTGTGCAGGTCGCTGAGGCAGGCGATGGTGAGAAGCGGCTTCTGCTCTTCGGGCTTGTCTCCGTCGGTGGCTTGCGCCGTCGCCGTGCCGCTTCCCGCAAGCAGAAGCGCGGGCAAAAGTGCGCCGAGCAGCCTGTGCTTGCTGCCAAGGCCGCGCCGCCCTGACGGCGTGCCGGCTTGCTTCCCTTTCCGCGCATGGCACGGCAAGGGCTGTGTGAATGTGTTCTTTTCCATAAGTATTAGTTGGGTTGAAAACAATATAGCCGTAAGGTCTGGTGTCATGAAGCCGCACCCTGAGAGGGCGGGGCGGCGGGGCGCGGAACGTTCCTAATACTTCGCGCACTCCAAAGATACTTAATAGTTTTGTAACATTCTTTTGTGTTCAGCCCTTTACCCCCCCCTATGAGAAAAAAGTTAGGGGCAATGTTCTGTAGCTCCTTTTCTTTGTCCGATAAATGCTTTTTGCTGTCGAGAAGCCGCTTTCTCTTTGACTCTAACTGGCTCGCTTTTCCTTTCATGCCGTAAGGAGGCGGGGGCGGGGCGTATCGCCGTGCAAAGAAAAAAGCCTCCCCGCGCGGCTTGTGCGCCGTGGGGGAGGCTGGGAGAGCGTTTTTGTTTTCCGCCCAAAAGGCAGAGCGGGGCGGTGCTTACCGCTTCACAAACTTGAAGTGGCGGAAGTACACCTGAATGTCCTTTCCGCTCACGTTGGTGACGCGGAGCTTTTCGGCCTGCATGCCGCCGAGTTCGTTGCCGGTATGGATGACGGGGTCGTTGTCCTTGTAGTGGAGCAGCGAAACCTCTTTCCATGCGCCGCCGCTGTAAACCTCGAGCTTGAAGGACGGGGCTACGCCTGGCACGCCCAGGTTGAAGTCCATTCCAGCCAGGGTTATTTCGCGGTCGCCCGCTATCTCGAGCGAGCCGCCCTTTTGCCATTGTATCACCTCGTTGGACGGGGCCACGCTTATGTCGTTTCCGCGCACGGAGACGGGGAGCAGGGCGAGCTGCTTCACGTCGCTCGTCAGCTTGTAAGGGCTGTACTCCGCCGTGTTAGAGAGGGACGTGCCGTTGGCAGCGTTGAAGCGGTCGACGGTGACGGCGAAAACTTTGTTGAGTGTGGGGAGAAGCACCTTCGTGGCCAGTTTGATGCCCGGCTGCAAGGCGTGGCGCACGTCGGAGTTCTCTAATTCGTACATCTCCTGCTGTATCTTTCGCGCCTTGTCGTATCCTGCGACAAACGCGGCCGTGTCGCCGCTCTGCGCGTCGGGGGTGGAGGCGAGGCGGGACATGCCGCAGACGGCCTGTCCGTACTCTGCGACGTTGACACCCTGCAAGAGCCATGGGCGCAGCTCGCGGATGAGCGCGGGGTTAGAGCCGCCCTGGTCGGCGAGAAGCGTCACGCAGGCGTCTTTGAGCGCGGCGCATTTCGCCTCCAAACTGTCGACGGGCGCGCCGCCGTATTCGGCTTCCTCCAAGGCCTTTACGAGCGGCTGCAGCTCCTCGCCCTCTTCGCGGCGGAAGCCATGCCCGTTCTGTCCCAAGTCTTTGTTGTAGAGCGAAAAAGTGCGCAGCGCCTCCGCGTTGTCGGGCAGCAGCTCGCGGACGGCACGCTCCCAGTCGGCCTTATAGTCGTATGCCTTCATGTTCCAAGTGTAGTCGGCGATGCCGTACAGCGCGAGTTTGGAGGCCTCGGCGTGTTCCATTGGGTTGCTTACGAAGCCGGACATGTCGCTGGCTATGTCGAGGCCGTTGCCGTATGCCGGGCCCAGGAGGATATGGTCGCGCACGAAGTCGCTTACGGGGAAGTTCCACCAGATGTATGCCTTGCGGTCGATTCGCTGGTTTATCCACTCCATGCTCTCTTTGTCGATGCAGTGGACTACGGAGTTGCCCGTCCACATTATTTGCACGCTCTTGTTGAGCTTTGTGCCGAGCGTGCGGAGATAACCCTTTTGGTCGTTGGCCCAAGAGCGGTTGTACTCCGTGGGGCACATGATGAGCGGTGATACGTCTCCGTGCTTCTTCACGAAGTTGTCGTCGACGTAGTTGAGGAGTTCGGCCTGCTTGTCGGCTCTTGTGCCCTCGCCCCATATATCGTCGAAGAAGACGGCAAAGGCGCGTATGCCGAGCGTGTACATGCGCTCGAACTTGGCAACGAGCTTGTCGCGGTCGCTGTCGGTCCATTTAATGTCCACGCCCGGGTGTATGGCCCAGTAGAAGCGTACGCCGCGCTCGCGGGCGTGCTGGTCGAGCTGCTGGATGCGGGCTGCTTCTTTCTCGGGGTAAGGCTCGCGCCAGTGGTCGCGGTGGTAGGGGTCGTCTTTCGGGCCGTAGATGTAGACGTTCATTTTGTGGCGGCCGTAGAAGTCAATTTGGCTGAGCCGGGCCTCATGGCTCCAGGGCGTTCCGTAGAAGCCTTCCACCGTTCCGCGGAAGGGCACGTCGGGCCAGTCTGTCACGGTGCACAGCTCCATTTGCCCTTCGGCGAGGGAGGCGAGCAGCGTCTGCACGCCGTAGTAGAGTCCGGTCTCGTCGTATCCTGCGACGATGGCGGACTTTTTGTCTATCTTGAGGTAGTATCCGTCGGGGGTCTGCGGAATAAGTTTCTCAACCGATTTCACCGACTTGTCGCCGCGCACGCCTATCGTGAGCTTGTATTTTGCCTTATATAGCACCTGCACGGGTGCGTCTTCGGCGGTCAGGGCCTGTGAGGCGTAGCCCTGGATGGTGCGGTCGTCGCCTCTGAGCGACCAGCTGTCGGGGGCGGGAAGCAGTTCCGCGCCACTGGCGGGGCGTGTCACCGTGTGGGGGACGGGGTTGACGAGGCTTATTTGCGCCATTGCCGGCGTGGCGCACAGCGCGGCGAGCGCGAGGCCCGCGGTGAGCGTTGTTTTTCTCATATCTGTATGGTTGGTTTCCTTATGTTGTGCGCAGAGAGCGTGTCTCTCTTTGCTGTGTGTCTGTCCTTATATATAATAGGAGTGTTTGCGTGTGAAATCGGGGCTTTTTGTGGGCGCGGGACTGACGGCTACGCGCCTTTCGCTTCTTTTCCCGCCGTTTGGGAGACTTTGACTGCCGTCGTGCTGCCTGTTCCGTCTGTTGCGGATGCCGTCATCTCTGCCGTTTCGCCCAAGATGGAGCGCAGAACGAGTAGCGCGCTTTCTACGGACGGCACGTCGCTGACGGTCATACGGCGGCGTCCTCCGCTTTCGTCAAGGCGGCAGCGGCGGTAGCTGGCTGTGGCGAAGTCGATGACGCGCCCGAAGGTGGCGCTGCGGTAGTATGGGCTGTCGGCGTTGGAGACGAAGTAGAGCGTCATGCGGCGGTTTTTCAGCGTGAGGCGTTCGGCTCCCGCCTTTCGCCCGAGTGCGCGGAGCGGCACTATGCGCAGCAGCTCTTCTCCCTCGGGCGGGAGCGGGCCGAAGCGGTCCTCCATGCGCTGGCGGAAAGCGAGTATCTGCGCGTCGCTTTCCAGTGTGTCGAGTTCGCGGTAGAGCAGCATGCGCTCCGCCGCGCCCGGCACGTAGGTCTCTGGGAAGTAGGCGTGGAGGTCACACTCTACGCCGCAGTCCGCCACGAAGAGTGTGCCGTCAAGGTCGTGCTTCGCGCCATCCTGCTCGGCGTAAAGTTCGGAAAACTCATCGTTTTTCAGCTCAGCGACCGCCTCGGAAAGAATCTTTTGGTAGGTTTCGTAGCCAAGGTCGGCGATGAAGCCGCTTTGCTCTGCGCCGAGCAGGTTGCCCGCTCCGCGTATGTCGAGGTCCTGCATGGCGAGGTGTATGCCCGAGCCCAGGTCGGAGAAGTTCTCTATCGCTTCGAGCCGGCGGCGTGACTCGTCGGGCAGGAGGGAGAGCGGTGGCGCGATGAGGTAGCAGAAGGCCTTGCGGGGCCCGCGCCCGACGCGTCCGCGCATTTGGTGGAGGTCGGAGAGTCCGAAGCGGTGAGCCGCGTCAATGATGATGGTGTTGGCGTTAGGCACGTCGATGCCGTTCTCAACGATGGTGGTGGAGACGAGCACGTCGTAGTCGTAATTGACAAAGCCCGTGACGACTTTTTCCATTTGGTCGGGCGGCATCTGTCCGTGCCCGATGGCCACGCGAGCGTCGGGGACGTGCTTGTGCACGATGTCGGCGAGCGTCTGCAGGGCGGAGATGCGGTTGGTGACGATGTAGACCTGTCCGTTGCGGCTCATCTCGAAGTTGACAGCGTCGGCGATGACCTCGTGGCTGAACGTGTGCACCTCGGTCTGTATGGGGCGGCGGTTGGGCGGCGGGGTTTGTATCACGCTGAAGTCTCTCGCGCCCATCAGGGAGAATTGCAGTGTGCGCGGTATCGGGGTTGCGGACATCGTGAGCGTGTCCACGTTTACCTTCAACTGGCGCAGCTTCTCCTTTACCGCGACGCCGAACTTCTGCTCCTCGTCAATGATGAGCAGACCAAGGTCGTGCCACTTCACGCTCTTGCCGATGAGCTTGTGCGTGCCTACGAGAATGCTGATTTTCCCTTCTTCAAGGTCTTTGAGGAGCGACTTTGTCTGCGCTGTCGAACGCGCCCGCGTGAGGTAGTCCACGCGCACGGGGAAGTCTTTCAGACGTGCGGCAAACGTTTTGTAATGCTGCAGCGCGAGCACCGTTGTGGGGACGAGCACGGCCACTTGCTTGTTGTCGCAGGCGGCTTTCAGCGCCGCGCGCACGGCTATCTCCGTCTTCCCGAAGCCCACGTCTCCGCACACAAGGCGGTCCATGGGGCGCGGGCTTTCCATGTCGGCCTTCACCTCCTGCGTCACGCGGAGCTGGTCCGGCGTGTCCTCGTAGGCGAAACCGGCCTCCAGCTCGTGCTGCATGAAAGTGTCGCGGCTGAAAGCGAAGCCCTTTTCCTCCTTGCGCTGCGAGTAGAGGCGGATGAGGTCGCGGGCTATGTCCTTAATCTTTTTCTTGGTGCGCTCCTTGAGTTTCTCCCAAGCGCCCGTGCCGAGGCTGCTCACGCGCGGCGGCTCTCCCTCGCGCCCCTTGTACTTCGACACTTTGTGGAGCGCGTGTATGGAGACGAAGACCGCGTCGTCGTTTTTGTACGTGAGCTTTATCATCTCCTGCATCGCTCCGTCTGCGCCCGGCATGCGCACCAGACCGGCGAAGCGCCCCACGCCGTGGTCGATGTGCACCACGTAGTCGCCCGGCTCAAACTGCATCAGCTCTTTGAGCGTAAGCGCCATCTTCGCGTCGCGGGCGTGGTCGCTGCGCAGGTTGTACTTGTGGAAACGGTCAAATATCTGGTGGTCCGTGAAAAGGCAGACGCGCAGGGCGGGGTCGGCGAAGCCCGCGTGGAGGGTGCGCTCCACGGGTTCGAAAAAGTCGCCGCCGCCGCCGGTCTCGGCGAAAATGTCGCGCAGACGGTCGGTCTGTTTCACGCTGTCGGCGAGGATAAAGACGCGGAAGCCCGCCTCGCGGTAGCGCAGTATGTCGGCCCGCAAAAGGTCGAAGCGCTTGTGGTAGAGCGACTGCGGGTGGATGTCGAAGCGTACTGTGGCGGCGGCTTTTCCAAGGGGCTCTGTGCCGATGTTGACGCGCTGGAGCGATGCCACGCCGCGCAGGAGCGTCTCGCCCGTGATGAGCAGGCTCTCGCGCGAAAGCCGCTCTCGCTGCGCCGCCGCTTCCATCTCCGAGGACGGCTCGAGCTCTTGCTCAGCCTGTCGCGCGAAGCCCTCCTCGTATATGCGCTCCACCGTGTCGTGCACGAAGCTGAGGTCCTTAACCACCAAGAGCGTGGTGGAGGGGAGGTAGTCGGTGAAAGGCACAAGCGCGTCGCCGCCAGCCGCCTCCACATCGGGCAGCACACTGACGCGCTTCTTGCGCTCCTTGGAGAGCTGGGTTTGCACCTCAAAGGTGCGGATGCTGTCTACCTCGTCGCCGAAAAAGTCAATGCGGAAGGGGTACTCGGAGGCGTAGGAGTAGACATCGAGAATAGACCCGCGCACGGCAAACTCGCCCGGCTCGTACACGTAGTCGCGGTGGCGGAAACCAAGCTCTAATAGCCGGCGCGAGAGGTCGGTGAGGTCGTGGCTCTCACCCTCGGCGAGGGTGAGCGTGTTGGCGGCCACGGCTTTTGGCGCGGCGACACGCTCGGAGAGCGCGGCGGGGTGGGTCACCACAAGCAGCGGCGCGTCCGCGTTGTCCCCGTCCCATGCGGAGAGTCTGTTGAGCGCCTCCGTGCGGAGTATCTCGTTGGCGGCGTCGCGCTGCGCGTATTTCACCGCGCGGCGGTAGGTGGAGGGGAAGAAAAGCACGCGCTCTTCGCCCAACAACTGCGCGAGGTCGTGGTAGAAGTACCCAGCCTCTTCTTCGTCGGAAAGCACAAAGAGATAAGGGCGCGCCGGCACGTCCGCACGTGTCGTGAGGGCGGCGAACACTACGGGCGCGGCGGAGGCTTGCAGACCAGCCGCGTGGGTGAGGGCGGGCGTGCCATCGCGCAATATGCGTGCCAGTGCAGACACGCCTTTGTGCCGGGAGTAGAGCGGGAGTAGTTCGGGTAAAAACATTTGGAAAGAGCGGCACGCGCCGTGCGCCGGTCAACGGTCGGGGTGAGGGCGCGGCGCGGGCTTGCCGTTTGCAAAATTAGCATATTTTGCGGACGGCGCGTCCGCCGCTTGCGGCTTCTTCCCGCGCTTGCGGGGCGGCGCGAGGGGGCGGGCGGGGGAAAATACGTAATTTTGCAGCGTATGGAGACTACCGAGAAGAAAAACGCGCGCCATTGCCTGCTCATCTCAGGCGGCGTGGACAGCGCCGTGGCTTGCCACCTTTTGTGCGAAAGCGGCATCCGCCCCGACCTTTTCTATATAAAAATAGGAATGCAAGGGGAGGGGACAACCTGCACGGCGGAGGAGGACATAGAGCTTTCCGCCGCCACGGCGCGGCGCTACGGACTGCCGCTTGAGGTGGTGGACTTGCAGCGCGAGTACCACGAGCGCGTGACGGCGTACGTAGTGGAACGCGTGCGGCGCGGCTTGACGCCCAACCCCGACGTTATGTGCAACCGGCTCATAAAGTTTGGCGCGTTTGAGGAAAAGGCGGGCCATGCCTACGACTACATAGCCACGGGCCACTACGCCCGCACTTGGCATGGCGAGGACGGGCAGCTGTGGCTCGCTCCCGCGCCCGACCCCGTCAAGGACCAGTCCGACTTCCTCTCGCAGCTATCCTCCGTGCAGGCTGAGAAGCTTTGTTTCCCCATCGGCTCGCTGATGAAGAGCGAGGTGCGCGACATTGCCGAGCGCGAGCACCTCGCCCCCGCGCACCGCCGCGACAGTCAGGGCATTTGCTTCTTGGGGAAAATCAACTATAACGACTATCTGCGCCAGCTTCTTGGCGAGAAGGAGGGCCCTATCGTTGAGCGCGAGACGGGCAACGTGTTGGGCATGCACCGTGGCTATTGGTTTCACACCGTGGGGCAGCGCAAGGGGCTGAGGCTCGGCGGCGGCCCGTGGTTTGTTACGGACAAGGACATTGAGCGAAACATAGTCTACGTATCGCACACAGAACACTGCCACGGACTCTATGGCGACAGCTTCGCGCTGACCGAATTCCATTTTGTCACCGCCGACCCTTGGCGCGGGGCGAAGGAGTGCGACGTGCTTTTCAAGGTGCGCCACACCGAGCGCCCGCGCCCCGGCCATCTCACGCGCCAGCCCGACGGGCGTTTCCTTATCACCTCGCCCACGCCCGTGCAGGGCATCGCGCCGGGGCAGTTCGGCGTGCTTTATACAAGCGACGGCAGCATCTGCGCGGGCAGCGGGGAGATAAGGCTCGCCTGACTTGCGGGCACGGCAAGCGCATGTAATTGGCGTACTCCCGGAGAAATGGCTAGCTAATCCCTCATTCGGAGCGCCTTACGGGCAATGCCGCACGCCGCCCTGCGCTTGCGCGAAATCGCCCTGCGCTTGTACGAAATCTTAGCCTTGCCTTTCAATGCACGAAAAAAGGTTGAGAAAAATTTCCAACCGGCATAGGAAAACAATAGTACTAATTTTTACTGCACGGAACTTGCACGATTTGGGGCAAAAATCCGCCTTTCGGAACAGGACGGAACGGGCTACAAAGAACCAACAAAGAAGTAACAAGGAACGCGCTTCGCGGCGCGGTGAATAGCGACCATATTTGCAAATATTGCTGTCCGCTAAAAATCAAGAGGCCAAGGAAACGCCTCCCGAACCGAGTTTGTTCGACTAACGGGGCTT
>CAVFVD010000018.1:0-49985 GCA_963625935.1 uncultured Oscillospiraceae bacterium
GAGGGATTCGAACCCCCGGAACAGTTACCCGTTCACCGCATTTCGAGTGCGGCCCGTTCGACCACTCCGGCATCTTTCCTTTTCGCCGTGCAAAGTTACGCTTTTTTCGCGCGGCGGCAAGCGCACGGGGAAAAAAGAGCGTTTGTCACGGCTCATGATTGCCGTTTGCGGCGTCACTCGCATAGGCATCCGGGCGTTTTGCCCAGTGCGTCCCGCTATTTCCCCGCCATCCGGAAGCTCTTGGACGTGCCGGCAAACTCGGGAGCGTAGACGCAGCGCACGGTGGCCGTTCCGCTTTCGTACAGTCCCGCGCGGTCAACGAAAAACTCCTCGGTGAAGGTGTGCGAGCCCTTGCGCATTTTCTCTACGAAATACTGCGTGCGGCTGTCGCGCACGGCGCGGTAGGCGGCAAGGCCGTCGCTCCATCCGTAGCCCGACAAGGCGCGGACGGGAGAGAGGCACGCCGGGCGGGCGGACTCTATCTCGACGAAGTCGTAGTCGCGGTCGGCCGTGACGGTGTATACGGTACGCACCCTCGTGCCGCGGGCCGGCGCGTCGCTCTCGGCGAGCAGCGTCCACGAGCCGTCAGCCTGTTGTTTTTCCATGCGGCGCGTGAGCGTCAGTCCCTTTCCCTCGTCCGCCACGTCGGCGGCGGGTAGCGTGTAAGTGGCGTAGACGCAGCCCCAGGAAAGTCCGTTGTCGCTCTTTCTCAGCCTGAGCTCGGAGGGAAGGCCTATGCGCGGCAGCCCCGTGCCGGTGTCGTCGAGGGCGTACTGCCGTTTGAAGTAGCCCGCAGTCGCGGCTGTGGCGCTCTCGCTCTTGGCATTCACGGCAGAGATTTGCCTCTTCTTGTCGTAGAGCGTATAGTAGACGGGTGCGGTGCCGGCGGCGAGGCGCAGCGCGTTGCTCTCTGCCGCGTCGGGCGATAGGAGGCAGTAAACTGCGTCCGCCGTTGCGCGGGACGTCTCCCACATCTGCGTGCGCTTGGCTTGGAGCAGCCAGAGCTGCATCTCTTTCCGTGCCGTGCTGTCGCCGCCCAGTAGCCGCAGGGCCTCAATGGCGGCGCACTGGGTGGGGATGCGGTACGACTTCCATGCCCATTCTGCAAGCGGAGTGTCAAACCAGCGGCCGAGTTCGCCGTTGCTCACCGTGTGCTCAAGCATGCTTTTTAGGCGCAGGTCCGCTTCCTCTTTCTCCCCGCTCTGGGCGAGGACGACGGCGGTCAGTGCCTTGCCGTACATGGTCAGGCTCTTGGTGAGCAGCTTAGCCCGCTCGATGAGAAATTTCGCGTCAGCGTCGGGCTTCTCCCCTATGAGCGTGCGGAGGTAAAGGTAGCGCAGTTGTGTCTCAGACGGAGCTGTTTTGCCCTTTCCGTTTTTCTCCGCCTCCTTCATGCTTTTCACTTCCTTCGCCATTGCGCTTTTGAGGTAGGAAAATGCGCGGGCGAGGGCAGAGCGCGCCGCTTTGTCGCCCGTGAGACATTCCGTGCGGGCGAGGAGAATAGCCACGTCGGCGGTGATAAAGTCATTGGCGGGCATGCCCTTATGCCAGCTCCACGCGCCGTCAGCCCCCTGCAGTGCAAGCAGGTGATCGAGCGCGGTGTGCTTGTTGTTGGCGGCAGTCTCCTCGTCAAAGAGCGAGCGGAGAGCGGTCGTGCGCGCCGTCTCGCTCTCGGCGTGGCGCAGCCAAGGAGTCTCGTCGGTCAGCCCCTCGGTCTTGAGCCGCGCGAGCGCGTCCGTCTCGCCGGGGGAAGCCTCCAAAGTCTGGCAAATGGCGGGATTGTCGCGCCCAATCTTGTTTCCGATGCAAACGGCGTATAGTCTCTCTGCCCAGTCTGTCGCGCTCAGGCAGTCCCCCTCCGTTGCCGCGAGGGCGGGCAAGCAGGAGACGGCGTACCAAAGCGGGTTTGATGTCACCTCCACCGTAAGACTGCGGTGCGCCGCCCCTTTTGCGGAGAAAATAGTGTCAAGGCGCAGGGACGTACTTCCGGCTTTGTCCAAAGAGAAAGGCAGCGTGCGCGTCACCTCCGTAAGCGAGGAGAGGACAGGGAGGTAATGCTCCTCGCCGTCGCTATGTCCGCTGCCCGTGGCCACGGCGCGGCAAATCAGCACGCCCGGCTCCGTGTTGGCGGTGTAAGGGAAATTTGCCACAAGGCTCTTTCCGCCCTCCACGCTCACCTTTTGCCGGCTGCTGTAGACGCTTTTGCCCGTGAGCGCGTCGGTGAGCGAAAGCTCGACAACCGCGTTCACCGTGCGGGCGGTAAGGTTTTGCAGCGTGACGGGTATCTCCGTACGGTCGCCCTGCCTGAGGAAGCGCGGCACGGCGGGCACCGCCATAAAGTCCTTGCTTGCCGTGGCGGTGGTGTCGGCGAGTCCGTACTCCATCCCTATGGTGTGCGCCAGCGCATTGAAGCGCCAGCTCGTCACGCTCTCAGGGAGGGTGAACGAAATCACTGCCACGCCGTCCGTGTCGGTGCGGAGGGCAGGGGAGAAATAGGCAGTTTCGCTGAAGTCCGTACGCGGCGAGGCGGAGGAAGCGGCTGTGTCGGCCGTACCTTGTATTCTCATAGCTGCAGCTTGCTTTTCGGTTGCGGTCTCCGTGGACGCGTCGCTGCTTGTCCGGTCAATTTGCGCGCTGCCCACCTTTCCGGAAATGGACACCTTGTTTGCGGCTGCGCTGAACATAGAGGTGGGACGCACGCGGCTGCGCATCCGTCCGTCCGTTCCGCCGGTGACGGAGAAGAGCATATAGTCTCCTGTGCCGTAGCCGTAGTCGAAGAGCGCGTCCTGCCATTGCGCGAAGGTCAGGCCGCCGCTCTTGCGGTATTTCACGGGAAGCGAGCCGCCGAGGCTTACTGCGCGGTCCGGCAGAGGGGCGCGCCAGAAAGCGGAGGGCAGGGAGCGCGAGAAGCTGATGCCGCCGAAGCTCCACGCCGCGCCGCCCGCGCCGAGCGCGTCAAGGGACGCGTCGTAGAGGCGGGCGGTGAGCGAGGCGCGGGCGGGTGTGCCGTCCGGGTGGGTTACGCGCAGCCGCCACTCCTCCTTTTGCCCCGGCGTGAGGCGGGAGCGGAATGTCGACCAAGTCAGGCTCAGCCGCTTGTCGGGCGCGGCGTGGCGCACGCTCACCTCGTTGTGGTAGAATTTGTCGTTACGGAAGAAGCAGAAGTGAGCCGTCGCGCCGTCGCCAAACTCGGGGCGGTAGGCGAGGTGATAGCCCACGAGCTTGTCGGAAAGCGGGAAGCGCATGCTGTCAACGATGCTGTCGCCCGCCACAAGGTCGAAGAAGACCGTCACGTCTTTTTCCGGCGTGCCGGCTTGCACATACGCCGTGTCGGCGGTGGCGTTCAGGTGGCTGTAAAAGAAGAACGGCTCTTCCTTGTCGGCAGGCTCTATGTCGCACTGGCTGAACAGCAGGAAGCGGGCGGTGTCTGGCTCCGCCGCGCCCGGGGCGGCGAGCGCGAGGGCGTATCGTCCGGAGGCGAGGGTCGCCCAGTGCGGTATCTGGATTGCTTTCCCTGCCTCGAAAGTGCCGGCCGCGACCGTCTCCGTGCCGCGCAGCAGCTTGAAAGTGCCGCCGTCTGCAACGTTCTCGCCGGCGGCGTTCACCACCTTCGCTTGCAGGGCGGGACACTCTTCAAGGCAGACGCGCGAGGGCACGTTGTGCTCTATCCACGCACGGCGGTTGGCGGCGCGGAGCGTAAGGCTTCCTTGCGTCGTCTCGCCGTTTTCCGCCGTCACAGTGTAGGCTATGGTGTAGAGGAATAGGTTGCGCTCCTTTCCGCCTATTTCGTCGGCTGAGGCGGTAAGGGGCACGGGCAAAACAAAGCGTCCCTCGTCGTCCGTGGCGCATTCTCCGCGCTGCACCGCCGTTTCCTCCGTCTCGCCCGAGTAAGCGCGGCGGTAGAGCAATGCGGCGCGGGAGGAAGTCCAACTGACTTTCGCGCCGCTCACCGCTACTCCGCTGAAAGTGCGAGCCTCGCCCGTCACCCGCAGCGTGTCGCCCAAGGCGTAAGCCGCGCGGACGGGCAGGGTGGAGGCGGTGAAAGTGGGTCGCTTGTACTCTTCCACGGTGACGCGGGCATAAGCGCGGTTGCTCTTGTTTACGGCCTGCAGCGTGTATCCGCCGGTCAGTCCCGACGAGGGTATTTGCAGTTCGCCGCCAAAAGCTCCGAAGTCGTCCGAGCGTACTGCGAGGCTGTCCACTGCCTTGTTGTTGGCGTTGCGGAGATAGACCGTAGTCTCATAGCCTGCCTGCGTCTTGTAGTCGTCCCCGTTTCTTGTGAAAACCACGCCCGAGAAAGCCACGCGCTGGCCCGGACGGTAGATGGCGCGGTCGGTGAAGAGTCTCACCGAGGTGTACGCCGGATTTTGCGAAGCTCCGGCCGTGTAGGGTTGCCCGTAGAGGGCGAAGGCGGGAGCTGCCTTGTCGGAGTCGGTGGAAACGGTGTAGCGGTAAGAGGCATACGCCCTGCCGCCAGCTTGCGTATAGGGAAGGTACGCCATGCCGCCTGCGTTGGTGACGTAGACGGTGTCCTGCCGCCACTTTCCCTCACTGTCTGCCTTGTAGCGCGTGATTTTCACGTCAGGTACAGGCGTTCCGCTTTGGCGGTCAACCACTGCGACGCGCCGTCCCCGGCGCGTGCCGCTGAAGACAAGGGGCTGGAGGGCGGTGACTTTAAGCGTGCGGTGGTCGAGAAGCTTCCCGTCGCCCCAGAGCTCGAGCGCGTAGACGCCCGGAACGTCGGGCGCGGAAAACGCCGTGTCGGTCTTTTGCCACAGATAGGCGGCGAGCGGAGCGGGCCTGATGCTGAGCGCGGCAGTCTTGCTGCGGCGTTTCTTGGCCACGCCTTCCCATTCCTCGCCGTTGTTTGCCTCTTCGGTCTCGCTGTCCCAAAGTTTGAAGACACGCACTTCGAGTAGCTTTATGTTGCGGCTTCGCAGTGAGAGGGAGTGGCGCGTGCCGGGGTAGGGCTGCGCTCCGTCCGTGCAGGAAAGCGAGGCCTGCGGCTGCTGCTTGGCTGTGACGAAATTGCGCAGCACGTTGGCGCGGGCTTCCTTGCCGTAAAGCGAGATGCCCTTCTGCGCCAGCGCGACGAGCGTGCTGTCTGCGGTTTCGCTTTCGTTTCCTGCCGCGCTGTCCCCGCCGTCAAGCTGCGTGAGGCGTATATAAGTCTCCACATTGAGCGGCAGAGACTCGTAGCGCTGCGCAATGTCCGTCAGCAGACGATAGTCCGTGCGCTCGCTGAGGCTATTCGCTTTTCCTCCGCCTTGCAGCGTGGCGGCTTCGCACTCGGTGAGCAGTGCCGCCTCAGTGCGTCCTGCCTCCTTATATATATAGGCGTATTCGTTCAGCCGCCGAAGCTGGTCGTCCTTGCTCGGGCGCAGTTTGTCGCGGTAGGCGGCGTAAAGCACGTGCAACAGGTCGTCGCCGTAGTGGCGGCTGTCCGCTCCGGCGGAGAATAGAGGGAGATAGTCTTTCCACTGCGCCTTGGCGAGCGTGCGCGGCTCGGCGAGCGAAGCCTCAAAGTGACGGCGAGCCGCCGAAGCGTCCGCCGTGTCCGCCCGCAGGCTGGTGCGGCGCGAGAGATAGGTCTGCGCCAGAGCCGAATGCCACAGGGCGCGGACGGCGGGGCGCGTCTCGCGGGCGAGTGCCGCCTCCATCTCCTTCAGACGCGCCGTAGCCGTGTCGGGAGACAGTTCGCCGCCGTACTGAAAGGCCATGAGCGCGGCGCGGAGCATTTGTGCGTCGTTGCCCTCGGCGCTTGCTTTTTCGCTAATCTTCCCCACCCACTCGAGGGCGGTGCGCGGGAGGTCCTTGTCCGAGGCAGCTTGAGCTTCCTCCCAAAGTTTTTTGTAGCTCTGTGCGGGCAGCGCCTGCGCTGTGAGGAGCAGGAGCAGCGCGGCCGTGATTTTTGTCAAAGTCCAAGTAAGCGGGTGCGTGTGGCGCATATCTCTTTGTCTTTGCGTTTGTTGTGTGTGGATAGCGTGTGCGTGCGCGTGTGCGGACGCTCTAAGAAAACCGCCGCAGGGCGGTAATGTTGCGCAAAATACGGCTATTTGGCGGAATTTTGCACCAGCCTGCCGGAGTTTTTCTGTGTTATTGGTTGAAAATCTGTACTTTTGTTGAGGTTTAACAAGCTACGGACATTAACAAAACGATAGGAATGGAATCTGACAGACTGGGACGCCAGCTGCACTTGATATTGCTTCTCGCCAAAAACACCCGCCTCAGTGTCGAGGATCTGAGCATGCAGACGGGCTTGGGCAAGCGCACGATTTACAGGTATCTTGACTTGTTGCGCGATTTGGGCTTCATTGTGGTGAAGGAGGGTACTCGCTACCATCTTTCGCCGAAGTCGCCTTTCTTCCGAAACCTTGTGTCGGGGATGGAGTTCAGCGAAGACGAAGTGCTCACCCTGAGCCAGGTGCTCAACTCCGTTTACACCAGCTCGCCGCAGGTGCGCCATCTGCGCGAGAAGCTTTCTATGCTCTACGACCCCAAGGTGTTGGCGCGTCACGGAGTGGACAACCACGTGGCACGCAATATTGGTCTGCTTTTCGAGGCTATCCGCGAGGAGCGTGTGGTAATTTTGAAAAACTACAGCTCGCCCTCCACTGGCACGGTGTCCGACCGCGTGGTGGAACCCTACCTCTTTCTTAGCGAAAACAGCGAGGTGCGGTGCTACGAGCTTGCTTCGGGGATGAACAAGACCTTTAAGGTGGGCCGCGCGGCGGACGTGCTGACGCTCGACCTGCTTTGGAGCAACAAGGACAAGCACGCGCCGTTTTTCACCGACCTTTTCCATTTCAGCGGTGACCGCCGTTTCAAGGTGTCGCTCTTGCTCGGCTCGCTTGCCACGAGCGTGCTGCTTGAGGAGGCGCCCGACGCCGAGCGCCAGCTGCGCCTGCTTGACGACGGGCGGCACAGGCTCGACACGGAGGTGTGCAGCTTCAAGGGCATAGGCCGCTTTGTCATGGGACTCTCCGACGACATAGAAATAGTCGATTCCCCCGACTTCTTGGAATATATCCGGGGACGGGTGGAAAATTTAACACATAAATTTGCATAGTGTCATAGGCTGTCACAACGCGTAGCGTACTTTGCAGGCAGAAACAGTGAGCGGCTCGTCCGCGGGATGCTGATCTGCCGGCGTGCGGGGAAGCTTCCCTGTCGCCGGCCGGTCAGCATCTTTTTTTGAGCTATGGAAAAGAACGGACTCTCCTTGGACACTTCCCGCCGCAGCGGGCTTACGCTTCAGTCGGCCTTTGAGCGCGTCACGCAGCGCCTTTCCGAGACGCGTGCGGCAGAGCGTCTCGCCGGCCTTTACGCTTTCCTTTTGGAGGAGCGCGTGTCGCCGCGCCGTGCCGTGTACTTCTTCTACGCGCAGCTCTCCGCGCTCGGCGTGCTTTCGCCCGTGAGCGTGGGGGCGGGCTGGCGGTTGCTTTTCCTGCTCTGCTTCCTCCTTGCCGTCGGCAAGGCACGCGCCTGACGCATCCCGCCGCCCGCTGTGCGCGGGGCGGGGACACCGATAGCCCTCAAATGACACTATTGCCTTTGTTATGAGAGGAGGCCGCCCGAAAGGGCGGCCTTTTTCGTGCTTGTGCGTGAGGACAGGCGGCGGGGGCGGGCGTTTGGCGCAAAGCTCCAACGCAGCAGTGGCAGAATTGGGATTGATGCTTCGCAAGCCCCCGATTTTTGCACTTTTTACGGTATTTGGGCGTCTTTCCCGCGTATCTCAGCGGAAAAGATTTATGTTTATTTAAGACCAAATCGGCTAAGCGTGGCGGCGGAAAAGGGCTTTCGGGGAGCGGAAAGGCACTTTCTTCCGACGGGAATAGGGACTGTAGCGACGGGAATACTTGGAGTTTTTCCTGCATGTACATACCGGCGGCGCTACATGTACATATAGAGGTTTCGTAACTTGTTGATTTCCAATAGAGCAAAAGAAAGGGAGCGCAGTGGCTGCGTTCCCCCTCTTCTATATAGCAAAGATAATAAATTTTTCAGCGTTTTGCAAATCGCGCCAAAAGCGCACAACCGTCCCGAAAAGTGAAAAAGTGTGCGTTTTGCGGCATTTCCCGCCCTCGCCGTATAGCCTTTCGGCTTTGTGAAGGGCGTGTCGCCGCGCGGCTTCGGGTTTAGCGTTCCGCCTTAGCGGCGCGGCTCAGCGCGGGCTTGGAGGCGAGGGGCAGGGAAGACTTTTTCGCGGGGATGAAAGCAGGGGCTTCCTTCGCGGTGGCGGTGGTGGCGGCGGCGGTCGTGTCCAGTCCCACCGTCAGCTTGCAGACCGTGGACTCTATCGCGCCGCCGTCGCTGACGTAGGCCGCCACGGCGTAGTATGACTTGCCTGCCGTCGCGTTCTGGAGGGTGCTGGTGGTGACGCCCTTAGAGCTTATTTTCTCGATGGCCGCGTCGAGTTCATATTCGCCCCAATAGTAGTCGTACAGCTGCGAGCTTGTCGACTTGTTGATGGCTTTCTCGGCCTCCTCGACCGTCATGTCGCTCGTGAGGAAGCCGCTCACGTAGGCGCGGCTGTCGTCGTCGGGCGTGAAAGTCACGGTGAGGTTGCCCGAGTCGTCAGTCCCGGGGGTGATGGCTATTTTGCCCTCTTTCTTCTCTACGGCCGCCGTGCGGAAAGTGGTTTTGTAGAAAGGCGTGGTGGTTTTGCCCTCGCTGTCCATGCCGTATCCCCAGAGCACGTATTCGGTGTCGGGGAGGATAGGGATGCATATTTCCGACGTGGCCTCCGTGTAGAGGAAGTATTCGAGCACTTCGGCGAGCGTCATGCCGTAGCCCTCGGCGAGCTCGGTGTAATATTTCACGTCGTCGGCCACTACGTCGTCGTCGGAGGCGTAGAGCGCGTAGTCGGAGGCTGCGAGGTGCATTATGTTGTACGGGCAGGCCGAGGCCTCGGGCGCGGTGGAGTAGAGCGCGTAAAGCTGCCCTACCTTGTCCACTTTGAGGTTGAGCGGGTTGGATGCCTCTTTCGCGGCGTTGAAAGTGACGCTGTCCACGTTGGATATGTCGAAGTGGTGCACCGTTCCGTCTTTGGCGTGCACATGCATTTGGCCGGACTGTGCGGCGGCGGTTGCGGCGGCGAGGATGCCGCCCGCGAGGAGGGCTTGGCGTAGGAAGTGTTTCATAGTGTCGGGAGGTTGTAGGGGTACGGTTGGGTAAGGGTGAAAACACCGTGCGGACGCGGCGTGGCGCGGCGCACAAATGCAAATGTATGAAATTGGGGCGGTTATGCCGCGCGGCGGCACAGAAAAGTGCGTCCCGCGCCCCGCAGCGCGTGCCTGCGTCCGCGTCAGGGGGCATATTGGGGAAAACTTTTTAACTTTGCCCTTATGAAAGAGCCAGACGCGGAGAAAGGCGCGCGGAAGCCGCGCGTGTCGGTGGTGATGTGCACCTGCAACGGGGCGCGGTACTTGCGTGAGCAGATGGACTCCATCCTCGCGCAGGACTGCCCGCCGAGCGAGGTTGTGGTGCAGGACGACCTTTCCGACGATGGCACTTGGGAGCTGCTCGAGGCCTACCGCAAGGAGCGTCCGGAGCTTTTCCGCCTCTACCGCAACGAGACCCGCCTGGGCTTCAACCGAAATTTCCACACCGCCATACTAAGGGCGACGGGCGACTTCATAGCCTTGGCGGACCAGGACGACATCTGGTTTCCCTCCAAACTCAGGCTGCAAGTGGAGGCAATAGGGGAGGCGGACGTGTGTTTTACCGACTACTACACCGACCCCGAGTACCGCCTGCCGCTCAAGGTGCGCGTCAGTCCGCGCACGGACATAGAGCACCTGCTCTTCTACGACTGCACCCCCGGGCATACCATGCTGCTGCGGCAAGGCTTCGCGCAGGGCATAGAGCAATGGGACTACAACATATACTATGACTGGTGGCTCAGCTTCCACGCCTTGATGGGGCGCGGGCTCGTGAAAGTGGGCGAGCCGCTTGACTGGCACCGCCACCACGCCGCCTCCGCCACCACGCACATATACCGCAAGGGCTTCTACGAAGCGGTGGAGCGCCCCACGTGGCAGCCCTACGCCTACGGATACCTGCACCGGCTGCACCTGCAGCGCAAGCACAACTGGCGCTTCTTCTACGCCTATCTCGCAGAGCATATCCCCGCCGCGCGTTACCCCGTGGCGAGCCGCATGGCTTCGCTGATGAACCGCCGCGACCCGCTCTCCGTGCTGCGCCTGTGCCTGCTTTGCGGAAAACACTACGACCGCGTGTACCCGGGGAAACCGACAGGATGGAAAGGGCGCGTGAGAGGCTTCTTCTACCCCCTCATCTCCGCCTACGGCAACGATCTCTTCAAACTCGAAAAATAAAGAAACGACGCAAAGATGCGCAACATAGCCATAGTGCTCGCGGGCGGAGTGGGAAGCCGCCTGGGGATGGGCACGCCGAAACAGTTTTTCAAAGTGGCCGGAAAGACGGTCATCGAGCACACGATAGACACCTTTGAGCGAAACGCCCATATTGACGAGATTGCCGTGGTGTCCAATCCCGCCTACGTCGCCGACGTGGAGGACATAGTCCTGCGCAACGGCTGGCACAAGGTGAAGAAGATACTCAAAGGCGGGCGCGAGCGCTACGACTCGAGCCTTTCAGCCATCCGTGCCTACGAGGGTGGGGAAGAGGCAAACCTCGTGTTTCACGACGCAGTGCGCCCCCTCGTCTCGCAGCGCGTCATCGACGACGTGTGCGCCGCGCTCGAAGAGCACGAGGCCATTGACGTCACCGTGCCGGCCGTGGACACCATCATCGAGGCCGAGGGCGAGCATATCAGTTCCATACCCGACCGCTCCCGCCTGCAGCGCGGACAGACGCCGCAGGGCTTCCGCCTCTCCGTGATACGCGAGGCGTACCGCCGCGCCCTGAGCGACCCCGACTTCCGCGTGACGGACGACTGCGGCGTAGTGGTAAAGTACATGCCCGAAACGCCCGTGTACCTTGTGCGCGGCGAGGAGAGCAACATGAAACTGACCTACAAGGAAGACACTTTCTTGCTGGACAAGCTCTTCCAGTTGCGCGGCACGACGCTCGCCGCCAGCGAGACGCTGCCCGACGGCGGCGCGGCGCTGAAAGGCAAGGTGGCGGTGGTCTTCGGCGGCTCGTACGGCATAGGCAAGGACACCGCCGACCTCCTGCGCAGCTGCGGGGCGAAGGTGCACAGCTTCGCCCGCAGCCTCACAGGCACCGATGTGGGCAACCGCCGCGACGTGGCGGCCGCGCTAAAGCGCGTGGCGGACGCAGAGGGGCGCGTGGACTATGTGGTCAACACGGCGGGCGTGCTCAATAAGGAGCCGCTCTGCACAATGGACTACGCGCTCATAGAAGCCGCCGTGCGCACCAATTACTTGGGCACGGTAAACGTGGCCTTGGAGGCCTATCCCTATCTCAAAGAGACGAAAGGGCAGATAATATTCTTCACCTCGAGCAGCTACACGCGCGGACGCGCTTTCTATAGCATCTACTCCAGCACAAAGGCCGCCATCGTCAATTTCGTGCAGGCCGTGGCGCAGGAGTGGGAGCCGGCGGGCATCCGCGTCAACTGCATCAACCCCGAGCGCACAAAGACGCCTATGCGCGTGCGCAACTTTGGCGTGGAGCCCGACGACACGCTCCTCAAGAGCGAGGCCGTGGCACTCGCCACCGTGCGTTGCCTGCTTTCCGACTACACGGGGCAGGTGGTGGACGTGAAGCGCGGCACGCAGCCGCAGTGAAAGGACGCGGAGAAAGATAACCACCGATGAGTGAGAACCTGAAAAAATACCTCGACCGCCACCGCCGCGCCGTGCAGCTGCGGCAGCTGGACATACTCAGCGAGATTGACACCCTTTGCCGCCGCGAAGGCATAGACTACTGGCTTGACGGCGGCACGCTGCTCGGGGCGGTGCGCCACGGGGGCTTTATCCCTTGGGACGACGATATCGACATCGCCATGCGGAAAGAAGACCTGCCGCGCTTCGTCAGTGCGGCACGCAAGGGGTTGCCCTCCACGCTGGAGATGCAGACGCCCGACACCGACCCCGCCGTGCGCATGCCCATCTTCAAGGTGCGCGACCGCAACTCTTTCCTTGTGGAGGCGGGCGATGACTTTTCGCGCCCGTACGCCAAGGGGCTGTATGTGGACATCTTCCCCATGATTGGCTACCCGTCCTTTTCGCGCCGTTTCGTGAAGCGTGTGGCACTGGGCTACTGCCGCGCCAACGCCGTGCTGCACAGCCAGCACTACTACTCGGCGCGCTCTTTCGCGGAGTTTTTCTACTTCGGCGCGAAACGCGCCCTGTGCCGCGCGTTGTGGACAGTGGGAGGGTGGTTTTGCCGAAAGGGCGAGTTCACCTCAAACACGCTCGACAACAACGGCTACGGCATCATGCACCGCACGGACAGCATTTTCCCCACGCGCCGCATAGCCTTCGAGGGACGAGAGTTCAGCGCGCCGGTCAATCCGGACGCTTACCTTTCCGACCTCTACCGCGACTATATGAAGCTGCCGCCGCCCGAGAAGCGCTCGGGACACGCGGTGTTTTACGCAGAAGACCTCACGGTCTGACTTTCCTCCAATCTCCAACCAACTCGACACAAGGTGGACATTTCCGTACTTATACTTTTCTTCAACCGCCCCGACGCGCTTGCGGCGGTCTTCGAGCAAGTGAGGAAAGCGCAGCCCGCGCGGCTCTTCCTTTACCAGGATGGTCCGCGCGGGGAGCGCGACCTGGCCGGCATAGAGGCTTGCCGGCGCGTGGTGGAGCAAGTGGACTGGCCTTGCGAGGTGCACCGGAAGTATCAGATAAAGAATTTTGGCTGCGACCCCTCCGAGTATATCTCGCAGAAATGGGCTTTCTCGCTCACGGACAAGTGCATTGTGCTTGAAGATGACGACATACCGTCGCAGTCGTTCTTTACCTTTTGCAAGGAGATGCTTGACCGCTACGAGCACGATACGCGCGTGAGCATGATTACTGGCACAAACTACGACGAGATTACGCCCGACATCCCCTACGACTATTTCTTCGCCACTACCTTCTCTATCTCGGGCTGGGCTTCGTGGCGTCGCGTCGTCGACCAATGGGACGAGACCTACTCGTGGCTGGACGACGAGTATGAGGTGGGGCAGCTCGCGGCTTATATAAAGGAGCGGAAGTACCAGAAAAACTTTATAGACTTCTGCCGCTACCACCGCGCCAAGGGCGTGCCGTACTATGAGACCATTTTCCACGCTGCCATTTTCTTTGGGAGCGGACTGAGCATCGTGCCGCGCGTGAACCTCATCAACAATCTCGGCGCGTGCGGCGAGGGCGTGCATCTGAGCGGCACCAACGACACTCTGCCCCGCGCCTACCGCCGCATCTTCGAGATGGGGCGGCACGAGCTGGACTTCCCGCTGCGGCATCCGCGCTACGTCTTGGAGAACGTGGCGTACAAGGAGCGCATGTTCCGCATTCAGGGATGGGGGCATCCGTGGATAAAGATAGGACGCTCGTTTGAGGAACTGTGGCTCAACCTGCGGCGCGGCAATCTGCGCCAGATAGGCCGCGCCATAGCGAACCGCGTGCGTATACTGTGCGGCAAGACAAAGTTTGACTGACGCGCTTCGGCGTATATAGATAACGACTGCGGACGGACAGGAAGCGCTTCCTGTCCGTCCGCAGTGTTTTATGCAAACGATGGCGTTTTTAAGCGAGCGTAAGTTTCAGGCAAGCCCAGCCGTCAAGGCTGTGCGAGTCGGCAAGCTTGAAGCCCAACGGCTCGGCCACGGCGAGAAGCTGCGGAGCGTCCTCGGTGTAGAAGCCGCTCATGTAGATGTCCGCCCCGGGACGCATGGCGGCCGCGTAGTGTGGGAGGTCGCGCAGGAGTATGCCGAGGTTGATGTTGGCTATGACGAGGTCGAACGCGGGCGTTTGCGGCAGCGAGGAGGCATCGCCGAGCTGCACTGAGATGCCGTCAAGGGCGTTGAGGGCTATGTTCTCCCGCGTGTTTTTCACACACCACTCGTCCACGTCTATGGCCGTGCAGGCCACAGCCCCGCGCATACGGGCGAGGATGGCGAGGATGCCTGTGCCGCAGCCCATGTCGAGCACGTCTTTCCCCTTTATGTCATCGTGCAGCAGGCGGGAAATCATCTGCGAAGTGGTGGCGTGGTGTCCCGTCCCGAAAGACATTTGCGGATTGATGGCGATGTTGTACTCCGCCTTCGGCACGTCTTTGTGGAAGGTGCTGTATATGACGCAGCGTCCGTCTACGGTGAGCGGCTGGAAATAGTTTTTCTCCCACTCTTCGTTCCAGTCGCGGTCCTCGGCCTCGGTCATCGTGTAGCTTATCTCCACGCCGGGCAAGGGGAAGCCGCTGAGCGTGGTGTCAAGCTGCCCTTTGTCGAAGAGAGCCTCCTGTATGTAGGCCTTGAAGTCGCCTTCTGTGGCGGCGGGCTCAAAGTCGGGAGCCTCGGGGTTGGGGGAGTGGGCAAGCGCCTTGCGCTCCAGCTCGCCGGTGCGCACGAAGCTGTCGAAGCCTATGTCCGCAAGGACGGCGGAGAGTACGTCCTCCGCAGTCTCGGAGCCGGGCTGTATGTTGAAAGTAAATTCGAGGTATTTCATAGCTGTTGTTACTCAAAGACCGCCGCCGCTTTCTTTGCGCATTGCGGGCAGACTCCTTTCACCACGTAGGAGATGTCGTGGGACACGAAGCCTTCGGGTAGGCGCGGAGCGGGGACGTGGATAGACTCTATGCAGAAGGTCTGCTGGCAGCTCTCGCAGTAGAAGTGGACGTGTCCGTCTTCGTGGCTGCACTCGCCGTTGTCGCGGCAAAGCTCATAGTGGACAATGCCGCGTCCGTCCTCGAAAGCGTGCACCACGTCGTGTTGGAGGAAAAGCGTGAGCGTGCGGAAGACGCTGGACTTGTCCATCGTGACGAGTTTGTCGCAGAGATCGGAAAGACTGCCCGGCCGTCCGCGCCCATCGAGGTGGCGCAGGACGATGATGCGGTTGGCGGTGGGCTTCACCCCCTTGCTTTCCAGCCACGCGGCGGCGGTGTCGGTGTCCATGGGGCTTTTTACCTGAAAGAGTCGGTGAGGAGCTTTATCTCGATGCTGGGAGAGATGCGCTCGTAGAGTATGTTGTAAACCGCGTCAAGTATGGGCATATTGACGTAGTAGTGGCGGTTGATGCCCTTCATGCATTTTGTGCCGTAGTATCCCTCGGCTATCATCTCCATCTCTATTTGCGCCGACTTCACGCTGTACCCTTTGCCTATCATAGTGCCGAAGACGCGGTTGCGGGAAAAGTTGGAGTAGCCCGTGACAAGGAGATCGCCGAGATAGACAGAGTCGTAGATGTTGCGGTCAATAGGGTAGACGGCCTGCAGAAAGCGGGCGGTCTCTTGCACGGCGTTTGACATCAGCACGCTCTGGAAGTTGTCGCCGTATTTAAGCCCGTTGCAGATGCCGGCGGCTATGGCGTAGACGTTTTTCAGTACGGAGGCGTACTCTATGCCTACCACGTCGGCGGAGGTCTTCGTCTTCACGTAGCCCGAGGCAAGGGTCTCCGCCAGCGCGTGCGCTTTCTCGTAGTCGGCGCAGCCAACTGTGAGGTACGTGAGCCGCCCCAAGGCCACTTCCTCAGCGTGGCTCGGCCCGCCGAGTACGGCAAGGTTGTCATCGGGCACGTTGTAGACTTGGCGGAAATACTCCGAGCAGACAAGGTTTTCGTCCGGGACGATGCCCTTAATAGCCGTGACGATATACTTGTCGTGCAGCTTCACCTTGAGCCGCTTGAGGTGGTTTTTGAGATAGGGCGAGGGCGTGACGAAAAGCAGCGTGCGGCAGTTGCGCACGGCTTCGTTGATGTCGCAAGTAAAGGTGATGCGGCTGACGTCGAAGTGCACGCTCGTCAGGTAGGAGGGATTGTGCTCGAGGCGGCGGAAATTGTCTATCGCGTCTTGGCGGCGCATATACCAGTATATATGCCCCACCTTCTCGAGCAGCATCTTCGCTATGGCTGTCGCCCAGCTTCCGCTGCCCATAACCGCTATGTTGCCTAAATCGTACACGCTTCTTTTCTGTGCGTTAGGGAAAAGGGCGGCGGGAATGCGCGTCCCTGCGCGGAACGCGTATCCCCGCCCCGTGTCAAAGTCAGCCTATTTGCCAGGCCTCTATGTCCTGCACGCTCGGCTTCTCGGTCTCGAGCTTGTACTTCTTGATGACCTCGCCAATCTGTTGCTGCAGCTTCTGCGCCTTCACGTCTTTGAGGTCGCTCACAAGGTAGTAGCCCACCTTTTGCAGTATGGGCACGAGCTCTTCGGGTATGCCGGCCTCCACGTACTTGCTTGCAGGGTCGCGCGGGGCTTTCTTCTCCGGGCGCATCTGCGGGAAGAAGAGCACTTCCTGTATTTGCGTCTGTCCTGTCATAAGCATGACGAGGCGGTCGATGCCGATGCCTATGCCCGATGTCGGGGGCATACCGTACTGCAAGGCGCGGAGGAAGTCCTGGTCAATGAACATCGCCTCGTCGTCGCCCTTTTCGGAAAGGCGGAGCTGGTCTTGGAAACGCTCCTCCTGGTCAATCGGGTCGTTGAGCTCGGAGTAGGCGTTGGCAAGCTCTTTTCCGTTCACCATAAGCTCGAAGCGCTCGGTGAGGGAAGGGTTGTCGCGGTGCTTCTTGGTAAGCGGCGACATCTCGATGGGGTAGTCGGTGATAAACGTAGGCTGGATATATGTGCCTTCGCAGTACTCGCCGAAAATTTCGTCTATGAGTTTTCCCTTGCCCATAGTGTCGTCTATCTCCATGCCCAGCTTCTGGCAGATGGCGCGTATTTCCTCCTCGGTCTTCCCGTTGAGGTCGTAGCCCGTCTTCTCTTTTATGGCGTCGAGGATGGGGAGGCGGCGGAACGGAGCCTTGAAGCTGATGGTCTGTCCGTCTACCACGCTCTCCGTGCAGCCGTTCACTGCTACGCAGATGCGCTCCAGTAGCTGCTCGGTAAAGGACATCATCCAGTTGTAATCCTTGTACTGCACGTAAAGCTCCATGCAGGTGAACTCAGGATTATGACTGCGGTCCATACCCTCGTTTCGGAAGTTCTTTCCAATCTCATAAACGCCCTCAAAGCCGCCTACGATGAGTCTTTTCAGGTATAGCTCCGTGGCGATGCGCAGGTAAAGGTCCACGTCGAGGGAGTTGTGGTGGGTGATGAACGGGCGTGCGCTCGCTCCGCCGGGGATGGGCTGCAGGATGGGGGTCTCCACCTCGGTGTAGCCCGCTTCGTCGAAGAAGGCACGCATTGTCTTGATGACCTTCGTGCGTTTGAGGAAGATGTCCTTTACGCCCGGGTTCACCAAAAGGTCAACGTAGCGCTGGCGGTAACGCAGCTCGGGGTCGTTGAAAGCATCGTAGGTGACACCGTCTTTCTCTTTCACGACGGGAAGCGGCTTGAGGCTCTTGGAGAGGAGCGTTATCTCTTTCGCGTGGACGGATATTTCGCCCGTCTGCGTGCGGAAGACGAAGCCCTTCACGCCGATGAAGTCGCCAAGGTCAAGGAGTTTCTTGAAAACGGAGTTATAGAGTGTCTTGTCTTCCTCGGGGCAAATGTCGTCTCTCGTTACATACACTTGTATGCGTCCTTGGCTGTCCATCAGCTCGGCAAAGCTCGCTTTCCCCATCACGCGGCGTCCCATGAGACGGCCGGCGATGCAGACTTCGCGGGGCGTATCCCCGTCCTTGAAGTTATCCTTTATCTCCGCGCTGTGTGCGTTGACGGGATATTCGGCGGCGGGGTAGGGGGTGATGCCAAGGTTGCGCAGCTCGTCAAGAGAGTTGCGGCGCTGTATTTCTTGCTCACTGAGTTCTAAGACATTCATATTTTGTCAGTTTTTCGCTTATTTGTTTGCAAAGTTAGTAATGGATGGGGAATAATGTGACAGACCGTCAGGAAAGAAAGCCTTGGTGTCTTAGCGCTTCCAGTAGTCCGGCGGACATTTGCTCGCAGTCTGCTTTTGTGTAGCGCAGGTCTGTGAATATCTGGGCTAAGGTCTCTCTCCCGTTGACTTGGAGCAGCTCGCGCGTCTCCGGCAGCGCTTCTTTCGCGCGATAGTCGCGGTCGATAGTCTCCGCCGTTGCGGGCGAATAGCTCTCCTTGTGGAGAATAGCGGAAAGGGGCAGACGGTCGGTGGGCGCGGGTGTCTCGTCCGGCCATCCGAGGGTGATGGTGGCGACGGGCATCACGAGGCGCGGCAGATGCAGCGCGTGGATGATGTCAAGCGGGCGGTAGATTGTTGTTCCTAAGAAACAGAGGCCCAGTCCTGCTTCCTCGGCCAAGTCGCAGAAACGCTGGCAGTAGAGCAAAGCGTCTGTGGCGGCGTTGGTATAGGAGAGGAAATTGTCGTATCCGGGGTTAGCCTTGCGCTCTTCGCACCAGCGGGTCACGCGATGGTAGTCGGCGCAGAAGGTAAGCACCACGGCGGCGCTTGTAACCATCGGCTGGGAAAAGTGGGCGGGAGCGAGGGCGCGTTTCCCCGCTTCGCTGCGCGTGGCCACTACGCTGTAGAGCTGGAGGTTGCCCATCGTCTGCGTGCGCTCGGCTCGCGTGAGCAGGTCTTCAAGGAGAGCGTCCGTGACCGGGCGCGTAGAGTATTTGCGTATGCTGTGTCGCATTGTGTGTCTTGCTTTTGTTGGGGACGGAGCTTGGCTCGGGGGCTTATTTCTCCATCCTTGCCTCGATTATCCCGCCGCGCAGAAGCCGCGCGAGGGGGAGTGTGCCGTCTTTCTCTAAGGGTGTGCCCGTCAGGGTGGCGCGTGCCACGCGGCAGTTGGCGGGGCTGTTGTATTTTGTGTGCAGGATGAGTGCGCGTCCCTCCGAGAGTTGCAGGCGTGCCACGTTGAAGAGCGGGCGTGCAAGGGTCAGTGTGTCCGCTGAGACGGGCGAAAAGCCGATTGCGTTAAGTGCGAACCACGCCGCGCGGCTTCCGTCCTTGTCTGCCGCCGTCCCGTTGGCTATGCAGTCGGCGGCGTAGGCGTTGAGGGCGGAGTCGAGTGCGGCGGGAGAGGGAGCGTCAGCCCCTGCGGCGGAGCAGTGCTTGACCAGAGTGCGGAGAAATTCGCCCCCGGTTGCCGCCTTACGGAAGTCGGGAAGCTGCGAGAGACGGGTGAGCGCGGCGTAGAACGCCGTGCGCAGTTCGGCGCGCACAGTGCTAACCTCCAAGTACGGGAAGGGCGTATCGCTCTTCTGCGTAGCAGCTTTCGCTCCGCCGCCCGGCTTGTTGTCGGCTGTTTTGGCACGCGCAGTGGTCGTAGCGGCGTTACGCTTTGTGCGCGTAGTCCCCGTCTGTGCGGGTCTGTCTGCCTGTGCCAGCAAGTCTTTGCGCGGCGCGGCGGCTACCGCCTTGCGGGCGTCGCTCAGCGGGCGGCTTGGGGCTTTTCCCTCAACTAAGGCGTATGCCTCGTTGCTGCTTCGCTGTGAGACGGCAGAGTATACCGAGAGCTGCTCGCCGCGTCCGAGGTCAAAGTAGAACACCGCCCGGCAGCGCGGGGTTGTTGTGCCGTCCTGCAGCGTCACTTTTTCTCGCCGCACGTTGTATCCTGAGTAGGGATGGGAAAAGCGTGCGTAGTAGTAGAGTCCGTCTTTGTCGTCCGTCCCCCGTTTGTGCGCCCGTATGGTTTGCCGGTCGATGAAGGAGATGTCTACATCCTCGTTGCCCTGCGCCCCTGCGGCGTTGTCGATGTCTATAAGAAATCCCTTCTCCGCTAAGGTGTCGGGGTAGGCGAAACTTTGCGCGACGTACGAGCCGTGGCTTTCGGCTTTCGCCCATACTTCGTATCGTGGCAGAAACAGGTCGTACCGCCCCGCCGCGTCATCGCGTTCGGCGAAACGGTAGCCCGAGGCGTATGCCATGTACTGCGTGCTGTCTTTCTCTCCTATATATATAAGGAGTGGCTGCCCCACGACGGGCATTTGCAGGAAGCCCTCGCTGGCTGTCCCGCCGTTGTGCGGCGCGTAGCCCTCAATGCCTTGCATCAAGCCGCTGCACAGTCCGTCGTTGTAAGCCGCGTAGGGCGAGTCCGTCGTGTGCAGGCGTGTCAAAGGGCGGAGCGTCTGCCGCTGCGCTGCGGACGGCGTGGGCAGGGACAGGAGCAGAAGCAGCAGTAAAAGGAAAGGGCGGCACAGACCGGCGGCTTTTCTTGTGAGCATCGTTTTCGCTTCGTTTATTCCATCTGTCTTTATCTCCCTCCGTCCGGTTTGCGTCCCGCTCCGTTCTTGGGCGGGCGGCGTTTTGCGGCGGGGCGGTTGTCGGTCTTGCGGCTGTCGTGCTTTCCTCCGCCGTGTCCGTGGCGGTCGCCTCCTTTTCTGCTGCGGTCGCCTCCGCGTCCGCCTCGGCCGCCGTGGTTCCCGTGTCCGCCACGTGCGGGCGCTTCTGAGGGCGGACGCACGCCCTCGGGCAGCTCAGCACGCGGAATCTTGATTTTCAGTATGCGCTCGATGTTGCCGAGCGAGTAAAGGTCCTTTTCCCCTATGAGCGTGACGGCGCGTCCGTTCTTTCCCGCGCGTGCCGTGCGGCCGATGCGGTGCACATAGTCTTCTGCGTCGTGCGGCGCGTCATAGTTTATCACCATCGTTATGTCGTCGATGTCTATGCCGCGGGCCACGATGTCCGTGGCTACGAGGAGGTCCACCTTACGGGCGCGGAAGAGCTGCATCACCTCGTCGCGCTCGGGCTGCGAAAGGTCGGAGTGCATGGCGCGTGCGTTCAAGCCCCAGCGGCGCATAACGATGGCCAGTTCCTTTACTTTCATCTTCGAAGAGGCAAAGAGTATGACGCGCTGCGGCTTCTCCTTGAAGATGTCTTTCAGCACGAGCGTCTTGTCGCCCTCGCGGCATACGTACACGCTCTGCCTGATGTTTTCGGCGGGCTTGGAAACTGCTATCTCTACCTCTACCGGATTGTTCATCACGGTGCGGGCGAGCTCGGCGATGCGCGGGGGCATCGTGGCGGAGAAGAGAATTGTCTGCCTTTCCTTCGGCATTTGCTTCACGATGGACAGGATGTCTTCCGAGAAACCCATATCCAGCATGCGGTCGGCCTCGTCCAGAACGAGGTGCGTGGTTTGCGAGAGGTCGAGCGTGCCGAGCTGCAGGTGCGTGATGAGACGTCCCGGCGTGGCCAATACTATGTCCGCCCCCGCTTGCAGGGCGCGTCGCTCCTGCTCGTAGCGCACGCCGTCGTTGCCGCCGTATACGGCCACGGCGTTCACTCCCGTGTAGTAGGCGAAACCTTGCAGCGCTTGGTCAATCTGCCGTGCCAGCTCGCGTGTCGGCGCGATGACGAGACAGTTCACGGCGTTGGCGGGGTGTGGGTCGCGCTCAAGGAGCGTGAGAAGCGGCAGCAGGTAGGCCGCCGTCTTTCCCGTGCCCGTCTGCGCTACGCCCAGCACGTCGTGATGCTCGAGTATGGGCGGTATGCAGCGGCCCTGCACCGGCGTGCACTTTTCAAAGCGCATGTCGTATAGGGCGTCGAGCACGTTGTCTGAGAGGTCGAGGTCTTCAAAGTAAACCTCCGGCTCTTTCTTCTCTTCCTTTTCCGCGTCATCCGTTGCCGTGCCGTCCTCGGTCGTGCTTTCAGCGGCGGGCGTTACGTTTTCGGCGAGCGCGTCCTGTGCGTTTCCCTCTGCGGCTGTGTCTTCTGTCGTGTGCAAGGTTTCGTCTATCGTTTCTTCTTTGATGTCCATTGCGGGAGTGTATTCTTGTTTTGTCCTGTGTTCTTTCCTATAAATTTATTGCGGCGTGCGGCGGTAGAGAATTGCCGCTATGACGGCGAAGAGCGCGTTGGGTATCCACACCGAGATGGAGGCTGGCCACCCTGCGCGTATGGCGAAGGTGGAGGAGGCCGTCTGGAAGAGGATGTAGGCAAAGCTCAGCGCGATGCCTACGCCGATGCTGGTGCCCATTCCGCCTTTGCGCTTTTCGCAGGATAGGCTCACGCCGATGAGCGTGAGGATGAAGGCGGCGAAGGGCGTGGCGAAGCGCTTGTGGTATTCCACCTCAAAGGTGCTGAGTCCCGCCGCGCCGCGCAGCCTTTGCCGTGCGATAAACTCGCGCAGCTCCGGCACCGTCATGGTCTCCTGCTGGCCGTGCACGAAAAAGAAGTCTTTTGGCTCCATCAGTATGATGGAGTCAATTTTCTCGCCGCTCTCCAGCTTTTCGCGCATTCCGTGCAGCGTGCGAATCTCGTAATGCCGCAGCGTCCACGAGAAGCGGCGGTCCGAGAGCGTGTCATACTGTATGCTCTGCGCTGTGAGGTGCGAGACGAGCTTTTTGTCGGCAAACTTGTCCAGGGAGAAGCCGTAGCCGCTCTTTGTGGTGTTGTCGAAATGGGTGATGTATGCCACCACGCCCGTGTCCACCTGCATCTGCACGTTGTCCACGGCCGTCACGTCCGTACGCTTCTTTATGTATTTGTTGCGGAAATTGACGCGCTCCACGTTGCTCTGCGGTATGACGTACGCTCCGAGCAGGAAGGTGCATACGGCTATGAGCGTGGCCGATATCATGTAGGGGCGCAAGAGGCGGCGGAAGCTCATCCCCGTGCTTTTCATGGCTATTATCTCCGAGTTGTCCGCCAGCTTCGTGGTGAAGAAGATGACGGCGATAAAGACGAAGAGCGGGCTGAAAAGGTTTACGAAGTAGGGGATAAAGTTGAGGTAGTAATCGAAAATAATCTTCTGCATCGGCGCGTGGCTCGAGGTGAACTTGTCAATCTGTTCGTTGAAGTCGAAGATGATTGCAATCACCACGATGATGCTGATGAGGAAGACGTACGTGCTGAGAAACTTGTAGATGATATACCTGTCTATGCGGCGCACGGGTCTTGCCGCCGCGAGCCGGCGTGCAATGGCTTTTGCGCCGCGAGCCAGCTTGCCCGCAGCGTTTGCCGCTTTCTTTCCCGTGTTGTGCAGAGATGTCTTCTTCATTGTTTGCCGCTGTGCGCCGTAATGTCTTTTCCGCCTTCCTTAGAGCTTGCGCGAGAGTTTCTCCACCATGCCGCGCTTCCAAGCCGCGAAATTGTCGGCGAGTATCTGCCTGCGCGCCTCGCGCACCAGCCAGAGGTAGAAGGCAAGGTTGTGTATTGAGGCAATCTGCATAGCGAGCAGCTCCTTCGCCTTGAAGAGGTGGTGGAGGTAGGCGCGTGAGTACTGCGTGTCGGCGAAGCAGTGCCCGTCGGGGTCAACCGGCTCGTAGCAGTCCGCCCATTTCGCGTTGCGCATATTAAGTATGCCCTCCGAGGTGAACAGGCACGCGTTGCGTCCGTTGCGGGTGGGCATCACGCAGTCAAACATGTCCACGCCGCGCTCTATGCCCTCCAGTATGTTGACGGGCGTGCCCACGCCCATCAGGTAGCGCGGGCGGTCGGTGGGGAGTATCGCGTTCACCACCTCTATCATTTCGTACATCGTCTCCGCCGGTTCGCCCACGGCCAAGCCGCCTATGGCGTAGCCCTCCGCGCCGAAGTCGCTCATGAAGCGCGCGCTTTCCTCGCGCAGGTCTTTGTAGACGCAGCCCTGCACGATGGGGAAGAGAGCCTGATGGTAGCCGTAGCGCGGCTCCGTGTCGTGGAAGCGCTTCCAGCAGCGTTTCATCCAGCCGTGCGTGAGGTCGAGGCTCTTGCGTGCGTAGGCACGCTCGGCGGTGCCCGGCGGACACTCGTCAAAAGCCATCATTATGTCCGCGCCGATGCTGCGCTCTATGTCCATCACGCGCTCCGGCGAGAAGAAGTGCTTGCTGCCGTCTATGTGGCTGCGAAACTCGCACCCTTCCTCCGTGAGCTTGCGTATGCCAGACAGGGAAAACACCTGGAAGCCGCCGCTGTCGGTGAGCATGGGGCGGTCAAAGCCGTTGAACTTGTGCAGTCCGCCGGCCCGCTCCAAGATGTCGAGTCCCGGGCGCAGGTAGAGGTGGTACGTGTTGCCGAGTATTATCTCCGCGTTTATGTCTTCGCGCAGCTCGCGCAGGTGCACGCCTTTCACGCTCCCCAGCGTGCCGACGGGCATGAATATGGGCGTGTGTATTTCTCCGTGCGCCGTGCTTATGAGCCCCGCTCTTGCCGCGCTGCCCGCGTCGGTGTGCTGCAGCTCAAAGGTGAGCGCGCCCTTTTGGCGCGTGGTGGTGTCTGTCGCCTGCGTCATTGTGCTTTCTTCGTGTCGTTTGCGTCCGTGCCTGCGCTTTCCGCCGTGGCGATGCCTGCGGCGAGGTCGAGCGGGTGCGCCACTTTCTCCTCGAGGAGCGCGTACTGCAGCACCTCGCTTACGTCGGAGACGAAATGGAAAGACACGCCCTGCACGTAGCGCTCGTTGATTTCCTCAATGTCCTTGCGGTTTTCTTCCGAAATCACGATGTCTGTGATGCCCGCGCGTTTTGCCGCGAGTATTTTCTCCTTGATGCCGCCCACGGGCAGTACGCGGCCGCGGAGCGTGATTTCTCCCGTCATCGCCACGTGGTCTCTCACTTTGCGCTGTGTCAGGGCTGAGGCTATGGAGGTGGCTATCGTGATGCCGGCGGACGGACCGTCTTTGGGCGTCGCCCCCTCCGGCACGTGGATGTGCACGCTCCAGCTGTCGAAGACGCGGTAGTCCACGCCTATGTCCGTGGCGTGCGCCTTGACGTACTCCAAGGCCAGCACGGCGCTCTCTTTCATCACGTCGCCAAGGTTGCCCGTCAGCGTGAGCTTCGCGCCTTTGCTGCGGCTGAGGCTCGTCTCTATGAAGAGTATCTCGCCGCCCACGGGAGTCCAAGCCAAGCCTGTCACCACGCCGGCGTATCCGTTGCCTTGGTAGCGGTCGCGGCTGAAGAGCGGCTTGCCGAGGAGGCTCTCTATGTCGGCGGGCTTCACGCTGCCGCCGGCGTACGGCATCTTGCCGTCCTTGGAGGTGGAGGTGAGGTAGGCTATCTTGCGGAAAACTTTCCCCAGCTGCTTCTCCAGCTGTCTTACTCCGCTTTCGCGCGTGTAGCGTTCCACTATTAGCTCCACGGCGGCGGGGGTGACGCGCACCTCTCCGTCTTCGCCGAAGTCGTAGTCGCGCTGCTCCTTGGGTATGAGGTGGCGGCGTGCTATCTCTTTCTTCTCCTCCGTGAGGTATCCCTCGACGGCTATCACCTCCATGCGGTCGAGCAGCGGGCGGGGAATGCCTTGCAGACTGTTGGCCGTGGCGATGAAGAAAACCTGCGAGAGGTCGTAGTCAAGGTCTATGAAGTTGTCGTGAAAGGTGTCGTTCTGCTCGGGGTCCAACACTTCGAGCAGCGCGCTGTGCGGGTCGCCGTTGTAGTTGTTTTCCGACACTTTGTCAATCTCGTCCAGCACGAAGAGCGGGTTGCTTGTCCCGGCTTTTATAATCCCCTTGATGATGCGGCCAGGCATCGCGCCCACGTACGTGCGGCGGTGTCCGCGTATCTCCGCCTCGTCGTGCAGTCCGCCGAGCGAAATGCGCACGTACTTGCGCCCCAGCGCTTCGGCAATGCTTTTCCCGAGCGACGTCTTGCCTACGCCCGGCGGACCGTAAAGGCAGAGGATGGGCGCTTTCTCTTGTTTGCGGTAGCGGAGTGTGGCGAGGTGCTCGAGTATGCGTTCCTTCACGCGCTCCATGCCGTAGTGGTCGCGCTCGAGTATGCGTGCGGCGTTCTTTATGTTGAGGTTGTCCTGCGTGGTCACGCCCCAGGGGAGGGAGACGACGGTTTGCAGGAAATTGAGCTGCACGTTGTAGTCGGGGTTCTGCGGGTTGGTGCGGCGCAGTTTCTCCATCTCGCGGTCGAAGACGGCGCGCGTCTTCTCGGGAAGCTTCAGTCCGGCGGCTTTCTTCTCTAAGGCCGCCACGTCGGCGTTTTCCCCGTTGCCCAGCTCGCTTTGTATGTTTTTTATCTGCTGTTGGAGGAAATACTCCTTCTGCTGCTTGTCGAGCTCCTGCCGCGTCTGGTCCTGTATGTCGTGCTTTATCTGGGCAAACTGACACTCTCTGTTGACTATCTGCAAGAGGGCGAGGGCGCGCTTCTTAAGGTCGTGCTCGGCGAAGAGGGCGAAACGGTCCTTTCCGCCTAAGGGCATGTTGGTGCAGATGAAGTTGATGAGGAAAACTGGGTGAGTGATGTTTTGCAAGGCAAAGGCCGCTCCCTCGCCGCGTGCGGTCTCGGTGAGCTTCAAGTAGCGCGTGGCGGCCTCGCGGCAAGCGTCTACCAGCGCGGCAAACTCCTTGTCGTCCAGTCCGTATATCGTCTCCTCCACGGGCTCTACCTCGACGCGCAGCACCGGGCGGCGTCGCTTCACGCGCAGCAGGCGCACCGCGCCGCAGCTTTGCAGTATGGCCACCACGGTGTCGTTGGGCATCCTCATCGTACGCATCACGCGTGCCGCGACGCCTTCCGTGTAGAGGTCGTCAAAGCCCGGGGTCTCGACGCCGGCGTCCTTTTGCGGGAAGACGGCCACAATTTCGTCTTTCTCTACGGCGTGGTCGATGACTTTGAGGCTTGTCTCGCGCCCCACCGTCACAGAGCCCACCACACCGGGGAACAGCATCATGTTGCGCAGTGCCAGACCGGGCAAAGAGGTGTCGTGCGGCGTGTGGAGCAGGGCGTCCATGTCGCCGTCAAAGTCGGCTATCAGCGAAAAAGAGGCGGGGGAGTCGTTGTCTTTCGTTTTCATACGTTCAGTGGCGTGCCGCGTGCGGCGGCTGCCGTGCCCCTCGCGGGCGTAAAGGCGCGGGGCGGAAGTAAAAAGTAAAAAATCCGTGCAAAGTTAGCATTTTTATCCCATACGGATTGGGGCTTGTTTTGACGCGCCCGCACACGCGATTTGCGGGTACGCCGTTTCTGCATATTTATGCACTTATGCAGTATATATGCAGCCGGTCGGAGGATGCGTTTTTTATGTAAGTTTAACGCGAAGGCTTAATCCGGTGGGTGCGGAAAGGCACTTCCTCGGCACGGGGATAGGCTTCGGTGCGACGGGAATACTTGGAGTTTTCCCGGCATGTACATCCCGGCGGCGCTATATGTACATATCGGCGGCGCGTAATGTGTTGATAATCAATATAGCAATAAAGAGGGCAGAAACGACGTTGCTTCTGCCCTCTTTACTCTGCAAAGATACGAAATAAAAAAGCCTTTTGCAAGTGCGCCTGCAATGCGGCCGGCGCGAGAAGCCGCCTTTTATGCATTTCCGGGCTGCGGCTGTTTTCCCAAAGTCGCCGGAGCGGCGGGCAGCTGAGGCGAAAAAGCGGCAAAAAGTTGCGCTATAAAAAGGAAATAGGTAAGTTTGAGGCCGAAAGGGATGCTTTTCCGCACTCGCGCCCCTTTGTCGTGCCTTCCCTCGTGGCGGGCGCGGCGTAAAGTGCTGCGGCGGAAAAGCGCGGCCCTATGACCGGATAACCTGAGAAAGCATGGAAAACAAAACAAACGCCAACCCCGAGAGCGACATACTCTTCACACGCACGGTGAAAGCCGGAAAGCGTGTCTATTACCTTGACGTGAAGCGCGACAAAAAAGGCGAATACTATCTCTCGATGACCGAGAGCAAACGTCTGCACGCGGGAGACGAGAGCATGCCGCCCGTGTATGAGAAGCACAAAATATTTCTCTACCGCGAGGACATGCAAAAGTTCACCTCCGCCCTCGCCGAGGCCACGGACTACATTGCCCAAAACGCCCCGCAGGAGCTTTCCGGGCGCGGCTGGCTCGAGGGCATCGGCGACGAACTCGCGACCGGTGACGGCACGCCCACTGTGGAGAGCGGCGAGGACACGCTCAAGTTTGGCGTAGACTTTTGACGCGCCTTGCGCAAGCGTTTCTCTCTGGCGGCGGATAGGTTCCCCTTCGCCGAAAATGCGGCGGCGTGGGCTGCCCGCGCGGGTGGCGATGGGAGAAAACCTCCGCGCCGGTTTTGCCGTGAGGAGGGAAAAGCGTACTTTTGCACCCGATTTGTCCCGGCGTAGGCGGAGAGCCTTGCGCGTGTGATGGCGAATTAAGCTAAGAGGGGCGGCGCAGCCACAAGGCGGCGAGCCTCCGGCACTTAATTTAGAGTAACACATTAATTTCTACACAAAAAATGAAGCAAATTGCAATCAGCGGCACCGCCCGCACCGACCTCGGCAAGAAAGCCGCCAAGACCCTCCGCAAAAACGGCGAGATTCCTTGCGTAATCTACGGAGAGAAGCGCGGCGAGGACGGTCTGCCCGTTGCCACTCACTTCACCGTGAGCGAGAAAGAGATAAACAAGCTCATCTTCACCCCGCACATCTACCTCGTGGACGTAACCATCGACGGCGTAGACCATAAGGCTATCCTCAAGGAGACGCAGTTCCACCCCGTTACGGACAAGGTGCTGCACGTCGACTTCCTTGAAGTGCACGCAGAGAAGCCCATCACGATGGGCGTGCCCGTAGTGGCCAAGGGCCTCGCTGAGGGTGTGCGCGCCGGTGGCCGCTTGATGATGATGATTCGCAAGCTGCAGGTTCGCGCCGTGTATAGCGCCATCCCCGAGAAGCTTGACGTGGACGTTACCACTCTGGGCTTGGGCAAGAGCGTAAAGGCCGGCCAGCTCAGCTATGACGGTCTGGAAATCATCACTCCGAAAGAAGTGATCGTCTGCACCGTGAAGATGACGCGTGCCGCTATGGGCGCCGCCGCTGCCGCTGCCAAGGAGGCCAAGGCATAAGCGCGGGGCCAGGCAAGACACCAATCCCAATAAGAAGAAGGATGGACGGGAAAGGCCCTTGGCCGCCCTTCCATCCTTCTTTCCTTGAAAAGGGGCAAACAAAGATACAAGCATGAATTTCCTCATCGTAGGGCTGGGCAACATAGGCCCCGAGTACGCCCGCACGCGCCACAACATAGGCTTCCGCGTGGCGGACACGCTCGCCGAGGCCGCGGGCGCAGTCTTCCAGGACCGCCGCTACGGGATGGTGGCAGAGGTGAAGGTGAAAAACCAAACGCTCACGCTGCTCAAGCCCTCCACCTTCATGAACCTTTCCGGCAACGCCGTGCGCTACTGGCTTAACGAGAAGAAAATTCCCGTAGAGCGCCTGCTGGTCGTGGTTGACGACCTCGCCCTCCCCTTCGGGCATCTGCGCCTCAAGCCCTCAGGCAGCGAAGCCGGGCACAACGGCTTGAAGCATATAACCTCGGTGCTCGGCACACAGGCTTACGCACGCCTGCGCTTCGGCATAGGCAACGACTTCCCGCGCGGCGGGCAGGTGGACTACGTCCTGGGCGAGTTTGGCCCGGAAGACGTGGCGCAGATGGACGAGCGGCTCGCGCTCGCGGCAGACGCCGTGCGCACGTTCTGCCTCTCGGGCATAAGCGTGGCGATGAACCAGTTCAACAACAAGTGATGGCAAACGCAGGAGAAGCGCGCCTGGACAAGTGGCTCTGGGCGGCACGCATTTACAAGACACGCACCCTTGCCGCCGACGCGTGCAAGAACGGGCGCGTCACCATCAACGACGCGCTCGCCAAGCCCGCACGCACCGTAAAGGCGGGAGACGTGGTGGGCGTGCGCAAGCCCCCCGTCACCTACTCCTTCCGCGTGTTGCAGACAATAGAGAAAAGGGTGGGGGCGAAGCTGCTGCCCGATGTGCTGGAAAACGTAACGCCCAAAGAGCAGTACGACCTATTGGAGATGAGCCGCATCAGCGGCTTCGTCAACCGCGCAAAAGGCACAGGCCGCCCCACAAAGAAAGACCGCCGCGCCCTTGACGACTTCGCCGGCGAGACGCCGCTCGGCGACGACGGCTTCGACTTTGACCTTGATGACTGAGACCGGCCCCGCGCGGCGGGACGCGCCCGCAGTGCCGAAAGAATCCACACACAGAGCCGAAAGAAAATATGCAAAACGAGAAATGGCGGCAGTCCGTCATACTTACCGACGCGGAGTTTCTGGACAGAGTAGCCTTTGACCTCATCGTCAACTTTGAGCGCATGCTCGGGCGGCGCATCCCGCAGGGCGACCTCTGCAAGTGGCTCGACTGCGTAGCCCTTGACGGCGGACTGCGACCGGGCGACAACGAAGTGCAAGCCCTCTTCATACACGGGCGAGCCGACTCCGCGCTGCGCAATTTCGCCCCCTCCTCCTTCTCCGCCGACCTGGACGGAAAGGCTTTCCGCGACAAGCTCGGAGAATTCACCCTGCAGTCCTTCCCCGTAGAGGAAGTGGTGGCGAAAGACGAGTTCTTCCTCCAATGCCTGGAGACGCTCGCCGACGCAAAGGAGGTGGAGCGGCTGATGGTAGTGGGCGACCTCGACGCCTACGGACAGCGCGTGAAAAGCGTATGCGCCGCCGCCAAGGGAAAGGACATCACGCTCTTCTCCATGCAGCCCCTCTCCGGCCGGGGCTTCTCCCAGGAAATACTGGGATACTCGCTCATGGCCGCCCTCGGCATCAGCGGCGACGAACTCCGCTGACAGGCGGCGCGGAGAGCAAGACGCGCGAAAGCGGGACGCGGCGGCAAGGACGTTGGCGCAAAAGCGTTACCTTTGCCGGGTACGCCCCCGCCCGAGGGATGCTGCGAAAAACACAAGACTGACGAAATGGAAAACACAGCCGTACAAAGGCTCAAACAGCGCTACGGCGTAGTGGGCAACTGCGAGGCACTCAACCGCGCCCTCGAAGTAGCCCTGAAGATAGCCCCCGTTGACCTCACCGTGCTCATCACGGGAGAGAACGGCGTGGGCAAGGAGGTTTTCCCCCGAATCATACACGACAACAGCCTGCGACGCGGCAAGCGCTACTTCGCAGTAAACTGTGGCGCAATACCTGAGGGCACGATAGACTCCGAACTATTCGGGCACGAAAAGGGAGCGTTTACCGGCGCAGTCGAACAGCGCGAGGGATACTTCGGCGCGGCAAACGGCGGCACGCTCTTCCTTGACGAAGTGGGAGAGCTGCCCCTGCAGACGCAGGCGCGCCTCCTGCGCGTGCTTGAGACCGGCGAATACATCCGTGTCGGGGCGAGCGAGGTGCGAAAGACCGACGTGCGCATCGTGGCAGCCACCAACGTCGACATGGAAAAGGCGGTCAGCGAGGGAAAGTTCCGCGAAGACCTGTATTACCGCCTTAACACCATCTGCATCCCCGTTCCCGCCCTGCGCGAGCGCGGCGGAGACGCGGCTTTGCTCTTCCGAAAGTTCGCCCTCGATATGAGCGAGAAATACAACATGCCGCCCGTGCGCCTCACAGAGGACGCGCAGCGGCTGCTTGTGGCTTACTCGTGGCCGGGCAACGTGCGCCAGCTCAGGAACGTGGCGGAAAACATGAGCGTGACCGCCGAGGAGCGCGAGATAACGCCCGACATCCTGCGCCGCTACCTGCCCGCCGAGGCGTCGCACAGCCAGCTTGTAGCGGTGGATAGCGGGAAAAAGGAACACAGCTTTGAGAACGAGCGCGAGATTCTCTATCAAATTCTCTTCGACCTGCGGCGCGACGTGTCCGAGCTTAAGCGCATTGTGCGCGAGGGCGGGGCGCGCGGCGAGACCGCCCTTTCCGGCAAAAGCACGGCGGGCGAGCCTGCCTCCTCAGCCGTAGCCCTCTACGCGGACGGACGCGACGCAGTGAAATTCGCCCCGGCAGACGACAGCGAATACCCCGTCTGGGAGGCAGAGGAAATAAAGGAGGACGAAGAACGCCGCGCGGCGGAGACCCCCGCACTCTCTGCGCCGGCATCCGCACCCTCTGCGCCCGCACCCGCAACGTCTGTGCCGGCGCAAGTTGCGGCTTCCGCGCCCTCCGCACCGGTTGTGCCGTCATCCGCACCGTCTGCGTCGTCAGCCGCACCGGCTTCGCCCGCATGCGCCCCAAGTGTGCCGTCACCAGCCCCGTCCCGTGCGTCCGCGCCACTGGAAGCGTGCGCCCCGCGCACTTTGGAGGAAGTGGAGAGAGAGATGATAACCCGCGCACTCGCCGACTGCCACGGACGGAGAAAGGCCGCGGCGGACCGCCTCGGCATCTCCGAGCGCACGCTCTACCGAAAGATAAAGGAATACGGGCTGCCCGACTGAACGCGCCCGCCGACACAAGCAAAACCCACCGACACGCATGGCTCTCCCAAAGATGAGGCGGCTGCTCGCCGCGACGCTCGCGCCCGCGCTACTGCTCGCGTTGCTCGTCTCTTGCAGCATAAGCTACAAGTTCACCGGCACGAGCATCAATTATGACCTCATAAAGACCATACAAATAGACAAAATAGCCAACCGCGCCCCTTACGGCTGGGCGCCGATGGAGGCTATGTTCAACAACAAGCTGCAGGACCTGTACGCCAACCAGACCCGCCTCAAGCTTGTCAAGCGCGGCGGCGATTTGCAGATTGCCGGCGAAATCACGGGCTATGACCAGTACAACAAGGCCATATCCGCGGACGGCTACGCCGCTCAGGTGCAGCTCCGGATGACGGTTAACATCCGCTTCAACAATACGAAGAAGAACCAAAGCTGGGAGAAGCAGTTCTCCGCAACGACGCAGTACGACTCAAACCAGCAGCTCTCGTCCGTGCAAGAGAGCCTCGTGCAGGAGATGGTAAACGACTTGGCCGACCAAATATTCAACGCCACCGTAGCCGACTGGTGACAGCCGCGCCGGGCGGGCTTGTGCGAGAACGGTACCGGTCTGTGGCGCACACATTATATAATATAAGGAAACAACTCAAAGCGCGGGTCGTACGAGGACACGCGCGGCGGCGGCAGGACCGCCGGTAATAGGACGGAAAGAATGGAGAAAACCGTTGCCGAACTGATTAGACACCCCGAACTCCTTGGGGAGGACACGCTCTACGGGCTGCGCGAGCTCGTGGCGCGTTATCCGTACTTTCAGGCGGCGAGGCTGCTTCTCCTGCACAACCTTTTCCTCCTGCACGACCCTACTTTCGGCGCGGAGCTGCGCCGCGCGGCGGTGTTTCTGCCCGACCGCAGCGTGCTTTTCCGTATGGTGGAGGGCGACAACTATGAAATAAAGCGCAAGCCGTCCCGGGCGCGGGGCGAGAAGGACGCGCCGCAGGGCGACCGCACACAGTCTCTTATAGACGACTTCCTATCGCAGACGGGCGAGGCAGCGAAAGAGACGCGCCGCAAACCCACCGCCGCCGACGCGATGACGGACTACACGGCCTTTCTCTTGCAGATGGACGACGCGGAGCCTGAGGACGGCGGCGCGGCGTCAGACGGAGCCGAGGACAGAAGCGCGCAGCTCATTGACGGCTTTATGGAAGGCGGCACGTCCCGTATTCGTCTGCCCGAGAACCCCGAGCTCGTGCCGGAGGAGTCAGAGCCCGAGGTGACGGGGAGCGGCTCCGCCGAAGAGGGGGCGGGGGGCGAGGACGGTTTCCTTACTATGACGCTCGCGAAGATATACATCAAGCAGGGACGCTATGAGAAGGCGCTCGACATTATGCGCAAGGTGGGCGCGTCCAGCCCCAAGAAGCAAGCCTACTTCGCCGACCAAGTGCGCTTTTTGCAGAAGCTTATTGTCAACAGCAGCCATAGTCCGAAAAAGTGAACCCATTGCCCTTTGCCGATAAAACGGCGCGGCGGCTTGATTGTGTCCGAAAAAATGACTTACTTTGCGCGATAATTCCGCGTGAAAGCAACCTCGTGGCGAAACAATAACGAAAAAACCATACAATGTATTCAGTACTTGTGATTTTAGCCGTCGTAGTGGCGATACTGCTTACTTTCGTCGTGCTTATTCAAGAGTCTAAGGGCGGCGGTCTTGCTTCCAACTTCGCCGCTTCCAATCAGATAATGGGCGTGCGCAAGACCACCGACGTGGTGGAAAAGGCCACGTGGACGCTGGCAGGCTTGCTGGTTGTCTTCTCCGTAGCCACCATCTTCTTCGCTCCGCGTCCTTCCGACAAGACGAGCGTCGTGACCTCCGCGCAGACCGAGGCTCCCGCCTCCGCGCCTGCCGCTCCGGCTGCTCCCGCCGCTCCCGGCAAATAAAGCCTTGGGTTCGCGCCCAAAGGAGAGCGATGAGACCGTAAAGAGTACGCATGTCCGCGCCCGCAGGGGCTGGGGGACGGGGCTCTCTGTACGGTCTCATCGCTTTTTTTAGTAAGTCCGTATGAGAAAACATAAGCCAAAGAACGTGCTGCGCACGATGTACGCTGCCGTTCTCAGCCTTTTCCTCCTGCTTCTCCTTGCTCTGTCGCAGTACGACAGCGTGGCGGAGCTGCTGAGCCGCATTGCGGGACGGCCGCTGGCGGTCGGCTCGTGGGCGGCGGCGTTTGTAGTGACCGCGTTTGCCGTATTTTTCGGGCATCTCTGCGGGCGGACTTTCCGCAGGCTGGGCTTTGCGTGTGGCGATGCCGCAGCTTGGTGGCTCACGGCGGCGGTCGTGGGTTTGGCTCTAGGGGCAACGAGCGGCGGCGTGTGGCACGGAGTGGCCGTAGTGGTTTCCGCTGTCGCACTTTGGGCTGCATTTCTCTTGTGGGAACGGCACGCGGGTGTCAGAGACGCATCCGCGCCCTTAGCGCTGCGTGAGAGCCGCCGCCTGCGCCGCGCTTTGGCGCAAGTCACGGCTTTGTGCGTCTTTGCGGGACTTGCCCCCGGCGTTTCGCGCGTGACGCAGTACGAGCGGAGAGCGGCCCAGGCACTTTTCAACGGCGACGCAGCGGGTGCTTTGAGGGTTGGCGAGCGGTCTCTTGACAGTTCGGCCCAGCTTTTCGCCTTGCGCTGCTTCGCTTGGAGCAAGACTCCGGGCGCATTGGGCGGCAGCGTCTTCAGCCGTTCCCTGCCCGGCGGTGCGGCACAGAAAGGCGGCAGCGAGTTGTTGCTTATCTCAGGCGCGGGAAAGTCCCCGTATGCGGCCGCACTTGCAGACTCCCTCTCCGCCGCCTTAGGCACGCGGCTTCCCGCCATAGGGAAAGGGGCGGCTTTGCCCTTTTTCCGCGCTTGCGCCCGTAAGGCGGGCGGAAGGCCGAGCATCGCGGCAGACTACTACCTTTGCGCCTTGCTGCTCGACAAGCGTCTTGACGAGTTCGCCTCCGAGCTTCGCCGCTATTATGGCGGGGCCATGAGCGAGGGAAAGGAACTCCCCGCCGCCTACTCCGAGGCCTTGGCCTTGTACTCCCACCTCCATCCCGCCGTGGTGCCGCCGCGTGCCGGCGCGGCCGTGGAGGCAAACTGGCGCGACTACTCCGAAATGGGCGACAAAATACCCGACCGCCTTGAGCGAGCCAACACCTTGCGCCGCTATTACGGAGGGACGTACTGGTGGTATTACGACTACGCCGAGCTTGAAAGACAATGAAAACGCGGCTGCGCATCCCGAAAAATCTGCGGCGCGCGCTTCTTGCGCTCGTCTTCCTCGTGTCGCTTTTCACCGTTTGGCGCGTCGCTCCGCTGCTTTTCGGCACGCGCGGCGAGGTAATGCTTTCGCCCTCCGAGGCTGACAGTCTCGCCCGCTTCCAAGAGTACGCGGCGAGGGATAGGGGAAAATCTGCCCCGCCCCGTGGCGAGCTGTTCCCCTTCGACCCCAATCATGCCGACTCGCTCACTCTGCTCCGCCTCGGACTGCGGCCGTGGCAGGTGGGCAATATGATGAAATACCGCGCACGCGGCGGCGTGTGGCGCAGACCTGAGGACTTGCGTCGCCTTTACGGCTTGACCGAGGGAGAGTACGCCCGCCTCCGCCCCTATGTGCGCATTTCCGCCGCCGACCGCCCGGCGGACTACGGCGAGAGCGCGGCGCGGAGCTACGGGACGCCGCGCGGCGAGCGGCCCGAATATGATGTGGTGGAGAAATACCCCGAGGGCACGCTCCTCCCGCTTAACGAGGCCGACACCACAGAGCTTTGCCGCGTGCCGGGCATTGGGGCGTACTACGCGCGGAAGATTTGCCGTTACCGCGAAAGGCTTGGCGGCTTCGCCAGTGTGTCCCAGCTCTCCGAGATAGAGGGCTTGCCCGCCGGCGTGGCGCGGTGGTTCACGCTCGAGGGCGGCGGGCGCTTGCGGCGCATAAGGATAAACCACGCCGACTTCGGCACGCTGATAAAGCACCCCTACCTCGACTACGAGCAGACAAAGGCCATCGTCCGCCACATACGCTCCTACGGCTCGTTGCGCGGCTGGGACGACCTGCGCCTTTACCCTTGCTTCAAAGAAAGCGATTTCCGCCGCCTCAAGCCATACTTCGTCTTTGACTGAGTACGGACGTGCGGGCTTGCAAGAATAGGGGAGTGAAAACAACAATTACAATGGAGTTTAAGAAGAAATATACCAAGGAAGAGCTCGGAGAGGTCTGCGCGTGGTTCTCCGCGCGTCTCGACCGGCTGCCCGCCGACATGCACCTCGACAAGGCTATCTACATAAAAGACTTCCCCGCCACCGTGCGCCATTATATGGAGATAGCGCGGCTGCACGGCGACAACCCCACTTACAGCGGGCAGATGTACCATCTCTTCCTTATGCGCGACAATTTGACGGCGGGCGGGATGGACTGACGCGCCGCCTTTGCCGCGAAATGCATACCTTTGCATAAAGCGGGCTGCGGCTCGGCAAATCAAGCAAGCTTGTTTGCTCTCGCCTTGCACCGCCTTTGCATAAAGCGGGCTGCGGCTCGGCAAATAAAGCAAGCTTCATTGCTCTCGCCTTGCGCCGTCTTTGCATAAGACGGGCTGCGGCTCGGCAATGACGCCCCTTAGGTCTGCCGCGCGTGCGCCTAAGGCGCGAAACCGTAAATACACACCTTTATATAAGAGTATGGCAAAGAAAGAAGACGAAATGACGGACATGTCGTCCAGCGACAAGCTCCGGGCGCTCCAGGCCGCCATGGCCAAGATAGAGAAAGATTTCGGGAAAGGCTCGATAATGAAGCTCGGCGACGAGCAAGTGGAGAACGTGGAGGTGATACCCACGGGAAGCCTCGCGCTCAACGCCGCGCTGGGTGTGGGCGGCTACCCGAAAGGCCGCATCATAGAGATATACGGCCCGGAGAGCTCGGGAAAGACCACTCTCGCCATACATGCCATCGCTGAGGCGCAGAAGGCGGGCGGCATAGCCGCTTTCATTGACGCAGAGCATGCTTTCGACCGCTTCTACGCCGCCAAGCTCGGGGTGAACGTCGACGACCTGCTCATCTCGCAGCCCGACAACGGCGAGCAGGCTTTGGAGATTGCCGACCAGCTGATACGCTCCTCGGCCATTGACATTATTGTGGTGGACTCCGTGGCCGCGCTCACGCCGAAGGCGGAGATAGAGGGCGACATGGGAGACAACAAAGTGGGACTCCAAGCCCGCCTTATGAGTCAGGCTCTGCGCAAGCTCACCTCCACCATCAGCAAAACCAACACCACTTGCATATTCATCAACCAGCTGCGCGAGAAGATAGGCGTGATGTTTGGCAACCCCGAGACGACGACGGGCGGCAACGCGCTGAAATTCTACGCGAGCGTGCGCCTCGACATACGCAAGGTCACCACGCTCAAAGACGGCGACACGCCCATCGGCAACCAAGTGCGCGTGAAGGTAGTGAAAAACAAGGTAGCGCCTCCTTTCCGCAAGGCCGAGTTTGAGATAACCTTCGGCGAGGGCATATCCCACGCCGGCGAGGTTGTGGACCTTGGCGTGGAGCTGGGCATCATCAAGAAGAGCGGCTCGTGGTTCAGCTACGGCGAGAGCCGCCTTGGCCAGGGGCGTGACGCTGTGAAGCGCGTCATAAAGGACAACCCCGAGCTCAGCGAAGAGATTGAGGCTAAGATAGCCGATGCCCTGCGCGACAAGGAAGACTGACCGCCGCGCCCGTTCGCGTTGTGGCGGCATGCAGGCCGCGCCGCGCGGGCGTGAAGCGCATATCTATATAGCGGGGGACGCACACCACAAGCGTGGGGCGCGTCCCCCGCTGCTTTTGTCCGCATCTTTGTTGGGAAAGACTGCCGTTGCGCGGTTTTCCGACCGTTTCCTCTTGTCGGAAAAACGGGTTTCGGCTCGCGCGAAAAAGGCCCCGAAAACCCAGTTCGGCGGCTCGGGAAAAAGAGGAAAAATAGAACACTTCTCCGCGCCGTCCCACAGGCGAATTTTTATGTAAGTTTAACTATAAACCATAGCTCCGCGCCAATTTGAAACGGTTTTCGGAGGACGGAAAGGGAACTTCTCGCCACGGAAATAGGCTCTGTAGCGACGGGAATACTTGGAGTTTTTCCGGCATGTACATCCCGGCGGCGCTATATGTACATATAGGCGGCGCGTAAGTCGTTGATACTCAATACAGCAAAAGAGGGGATACGCACGCGGTGCATATCCCCTCTTTTCTCTACACAAAGATAATACATTTTCGCCCCGTTTGCAAGAGGCCGTTAACACTTGTGCACATTCCGAAAACCGACATTTAGAACACTTTTGGGGGCTTCGGCGGCGGTTTTACGCTCCGTTTTTCGCCCCGCCTTATGTGCCTTTTTGCCTTTCCCGGACGCAGGTTTTCCGGGCAGCGCGTTTGCGGCTAAGCCTTCCGGTTCAGCTCTTCCCAAAAGCCGTCGAGGTCCTCGTCCAAGCCCTCCATGAGGTCGCCGCTCAGGACGATGGTGTCGTCGTCCACAAGGTAGAGGTCGGCGATGGTTTCCTTGTCCTCTCCAATAAGCACGAAAGAGTAGGGGCGAAGCACGGCGATGTTGTCGCATACGTCGCTGAGGCTGCCAAACAGAGCTGTGAGCGCGGCGGGAAGCTCCTCGTAGAAAGTTTCGGAGTTGTTGCCAATCCAGTCCTCCACTACACAGCGCGTGAGCTCGGTGTCGTTGTCGTCGAAGACAAGCAGCTCGCCGCTCTCCTGCTTCACCTGTATATAAAGGTCGGTGAGCGGGCGGCACTCCGCGTCTGCCGGAAACTTGGAAGAGACTTTGCGCAGCGCGCGCTCTATCTGCCGTGAGGTCTGTTCGGAAAAGTCCATTTCTCTCTTGCTTGTGTGTGTGGTTGGGCGTAAGCCGCGTGCCGCTTTGTGCCGCACGCAGACTTCTTTTAAGCAAATTTAGTGCTTTCCGCCCGACGGCGCGGGCGTGTTACCCGCTTTTTTATACCTTTGGAAAGGAAACCGGCGCGTGCCCTCCAAGCCTTTGCGCCGCTTTGTTTCGTCTGAAAAATCAGCATAACCCATGAAAAACGCACACGTCCGCCGCTTGGCGGCGCTTTCCCTTTTTGCCCTTCCCGTACTCAGCTCCGCGCAGAACCTTTTGCCTATGCCCCGCAAGGTGGAGATGGGGAAAGGACTCTTCCGCACCGACCGTCCCTACCGCGTAGACAACGCGGCGGGCGACATCGCCAAGGACTTCCGGCTCGATGTCGCCGCTCCTCCCGCAAGCGACGGAGGCACGCCGCGCGTGGTGCGTTATGCCGTGCTCGAGGGAGCTTCCTCGCCCGAGGCGTACGCGCTGCGAGTGCGCCAAGACACGCTCGAGGTGCGGGCGGCTGCGGCTGAGGGCTTTCTGCGTGCGGGGCAGACACTCGCCCAACTGCGCACGAGGCGCGGCGTGCCTTGCTGCGACATAGCCGATGCGCCCGCCTACCGCTGGCGCGGCGTGATGCTCGACGTTTCCCGCCATTTCTTCCCCCTCTCTTTCTTGAAAAAACAAGTGGACGTGCTTTCCGCCTACAAGCTCAACACGCTGCACCTCCACCTCACCGACGCGGCGGGCTGGCGGATGGAGATAAAACGCTACCCGCGCCTTACCAGCTTCGCCGCGTGGCGCACCGACTCGCTTTGGAAAACGTGGTGGAACAACGGCGAGCGTCATTATGCCCACGAGGGCGACGCGGGGGCTTACGGGGGCTATTACACGCAGGACGAGCTGCGCGGCCTTGTGGCGTATGCCGCCGCGAAGGGCGTGACCATCGTGCCCGAGATAGAGATGCCCGCCCACTCCGAGGAGGCGCTTACGGCCTATCCCGAGCTTTCCTGCACCCACGTGCCCTACAAGCAGGCCGACTTCTGCCCGGGAAGCGTGGCGACGTACGATTTCCTTGAAAACGTGCTGCGCGAAGTGATGGACGTTTTCCCCTCCCACTACATACACGTAGGGGGCGACGAGGCGGGGAAGGCCTCTTGGGGCGCGTGTCCGCTGTGCCGCGAAAAGATGAAAGAGCTGGGCATAGAAGACGTGAACGGCTTGCAGACCCATCTCATAGCGCGTATGGGCGACTTCCTCGCGCGGCACGGGCGGCGGCTTGTGGGGTGGGACGAGGTGATAGACGGCAATCTCTCCGACAGCACTACCGTCATGGTGTGGCGCAACCCCGACCTCGCCCGCGACGCCGTGCGGCACGGGTATGACGTGGTGCTTTCGCCCGGCGCGTACTGCTATCTCGACAGCTATCAGGACGCTCCGCCCACGCAGCCGGAGGCTATCGGCGGCTATCTGCCCTTGGAGAAAGTGTACTCCTTCCGTCCCGGTGACGGGCTGACGGCGGAGGAGAAACAGCACATTGCGGGCGTGCAGGGCAACCTTTGGACCGAGTATGTGCCCACTGAGGCTCAGGCCGAGTATATGCTTTACCCGCGTGCGCTGGCCTTGGCGGAGATAGGCTGGAACGGCGACAGCCGCGCCTCCTACGCCGACTTCTCCGCGCGGGCGGCGCGTGAGACCGCGCGTCTGCGCAGTGAGTGCGGCGTGAACGCTTTTCCCGTCACTTCCGCCGTGGGCGAGCGCAAGGAGAAGTCTGTCCCCGTGCGCCACAAGGCTTTGGGGGCGAAAGTGTCTTACGCGAAGCGGTACAGCGACAGTTATGCCGCCGGCGGAGAAGGGGCACTGACGGACGGGCTGCGGGGCGGCTGGGCCAACAATGACGGCCGCTGGCAGGGCTTCATAGGCGCGCCGGGCTTGGACGTGACGCTCGACCTCGGGCGTGCCGTCAGCGTGAGCGAGGTGGCGGCGGACTTCATGCAGGCGTGCGGCCCGGAGATTTTCTACCCCTCTTCGTTCCGCGTTTCGCTAAGTTTGGACGGGACGGACTTCCGAGAAGTGTACAGTTTCTCCGAGAAATCGCAGAAGACGGTGCAGCCCGAGGTGCGAGCCTACCGTTGGAAAGGCCGCTCGCAGCAGGCGCGTTATGTCCGCGTGCAAGCAGCTCCGAGCGACTTCGGCGGCTGGCTCTTCACCGACGAGATTGTGGTGCGCTGAGCGGCGGCGGCAGACTTCCGCAGACTTTGTGAAAACACAAACACTCCCTGCATCTGCTTGTGCCGATGCAGGGAGTGTTTGCGCTTAGCGTCAAAAGGAAAAGTAGCCCGCGCTGTGGTGGAAGCCGTAGCGGCGGCGGGTTATAACGTCAGTGAGGCGGCGCGGGCAGCTTTGCTCTTTGCGCGTCCCGCGTGGCTTTTCAAGGCAGTGGGAAAAGGCTCGCGCGTCTTTGCCTCGTTTTGCAACGGGGCACGGAGTTCGGCAAGGCGGTTGCGCGTGGCGGTCGCGCCTGCCGCGAGGAAGCCGGACGCTCCTTTCCTTATGCGGCTCGCTATGAGGAGAAACAACACAAGGACACCGAAAGCTATCGCGCCGTGCTGGAAATTGTAGAAGAGTATCATTGTCGGGACACTTTGCCTTTTAGGTATGGGAATGGCTGCTTTGTCGTGCGGGCTTGCGGCTCTGTTGTGCAGGCTTGCGGTTCTGCTGTGCGGGCTGGGGAGAAAAATGTAGCTCGCACTCCCCGTTTTTTCTATTCTCCGCCCTTTTCAGCTTTGGCTTTCTTCGCGTGGGCGTGCTTTGTGTCGCAGTCGGCATCGGCGCAGACGGGGCGCGGAGCGGGGGGCGGCAAAAGCGCGGCACGCTCGCGGGCCTGGCGCACGTAGCTGTGCACGAAGGGGTCGCGCATGAAGCACGCGGGAGCGTCTTGCACGATGCGGCTTATCTGTTCGGTCATGATGGGGGTGGGGTATTGGCTGCACATCATCATGAAGAAGCCCGGCCCAAGCACGTTGTCGTAGTTCTCCATTACGAAGTTTGTCTCCAAAGCCTCAGACCGCGCCGAGAGCTCCCGTACGCGCCGTCCCACCTTGCGGTCTATTTCCTCCGGGGACTTGCCGCAGCGCAGCATGCGTATGCTCTTCTGCTGCAGCTCCCACATCTCGTTGTCGAGACGGTTCTTTTGCCGGAAAAATTTGTACAGCTTGTCGTTGAGCGGGCCGCCGCTGACGCGCTGCGCCGTATTGTCCACCTGCACGTTGAGCCGTCCGTTCTCTATCACCACGGGCATGACGCACTCGCGGCCCGTAAAGAGCATGGCCATCATCACCGAGTCCATGTCGCCGATAAAGCTGAAGCGGCCGTGCACAACCTTGCAGGAGTCGATGCAGTGGCTGCTCTTCTCCTGAGCGGTGGCTTGGAGGAGGCCGTCGGGCGTTGCCCGCAGGTAGAGCATGCGGCCATCGAGGCTGGGCACGGACGAGTTGCCCGCGATGTTGTACTGCTCGCCGCAGGAGGCGAGAAGCGGGAGTGTGAGAAGTAGGCTTAGAATCTTGTACATAGATTGCACGCTGTGCTGTGTGCTTTCCCTTGGCGGCCGGGCCGTGGCGCTCGCGCCGCGCGTGCCTTTCCGCCTTTCCGGGATTGCGCGGCAAAAGTACAACGTTTGCCAGTCATTATGCGGCAGTTGGTCGAAAAGAAAAGCCGCCTTAAACGTTTTTTGGATTTAAGGCGGGCTAATGTGAAAAACAAGCGGGCGAATTTTGCTTTTCACCCTTTCTCGTTAACTTTTTTATGCTTTCCCTTTCCGCTCCTCGTGGCTTAGGCGGAAGGCTGTGTACACTTCCACGAAAGCGGCAACGGCGAGCGTGGCTTTCCATTCGTGCCCTCGCAAGGGACGCACGCCGTGCAGCGCCATCAGCATAAGTCCGGCGGAGACAAGAAGCAGGAGCGCGGCCAGAAGCTGCTGTCTGCGCAGCCGGCGTATCACGATGTCGCTGCCCTCGTAGCGGTCCGCCATCTGCGCGGGAGCGAAGAGCAGCGCGCCAAGAGCGAAGACGTAGGGCGCGGCTTGGGGGAAGAAGAGCGGGAGCGCGGCGCCGATGACCATCAGCAAGCCGCCCGCGCGGTAGGCAAAGGTTTTCAAAAGCGGTGGGTTTGTTTGCGTGACTGTGCTTGCCGTGTGCGGCGGTCACTCGATTACGTACACGTCCTCGTCGGCCGTTTTCATATAGAGGTTTACGCGGGCCACGCGCTCCAGCTCCTTTTGGCTGCTGCCGATAGATTCGAGCTCGCGCGTGCTTTGAGCGTACGAGTCCTCGTAGCGCTTAATCTCCTCGCGCAGCTCGTTGTTGCGCTGCCGCAGCTTATACCGCTGCCAGAAGCTGTTAGGGTCGACGAAGCCCACAAATACCGCGAAGAAGAGTATTGTCCATAGGTATTTGTGGCCAGTCAGGCTGCGTGTGATGCGTGTGAGGGGATTTGACATTGCTTTCTTGGGAAAAAGGTGCTGCCGGGCGCGGCGTGCCGTTTCGTGTCCGCCGCTCGGCTTCTGCGGCAAAGTTAGTTTTTTCCCGCAAAAGCGGCGGCGCGGGAGGGGGAAAGGGGGAAGCGGACGCGGAATGGGAAGCGCAGGCGGAAAAGTGGCGGAGTGGCCCGAGCCTCAAAGGTCGTGGTGGCGCAGGCGGTACTCGGCGAGCTCTTCGTACTTGGTGCCGGGCCGGCCGTAGTTGGCGTAAGGGTGGATGCTAATGCCGCCGCGCGGCGTGAAAAGCCCTGTCACTTCGATGTACTTGGGGGACATCAGGCGGATGAGGTCTTTCATGATGATGTTGACACAGTCTTCGTGGAAGTCGCCGTGGTTGCGGAAGCTGAAGAGATACAGCTTGAGGCTCTTGCTCTCTACCATGCGCTCGGCGGGCAGGTAGGAAATGCGTATCTCGGCAAAGTCCGGCTGCCCGGTGATTGGGCACAGGGACGTGAACTCGGGGCAGTTGAAGCGCACCCAATAGTCGTTCTCGGGGTGCTTGTTGGCGAACGTCTCCAGCACTTCCGGGGCGTAGTCGTCGCGGTACTTTGTCTTTTGTCCGAGGCTTTTGAGATTTTCTTCTTCGCGCATTTGTCGTGTCTTTTCTCTTGGGGTGAAAATTGAGGGATTGGGGGCGTGTGGCGGGAAACCGTATCGCTTTTCCCTGCAGGCGGTTTCCCATTTCGGCCGTGAGGTATGTCAGCGTCCGGCGGCCTTGTCTGCGAGGTAGGCTTCAAGTCCGCGGCGGCGCAGCTCGCAGGCGGGGCAGTGGCCGCAGCCGTCCCCCGGCACGCCGTTGTAGCAGGTGAGCGTGCGCTGCCGCACCAGGTCGAGCACGCCAAGGCTGTCGGCGAGCGCCCAAGTGTCGCGCTTGTCGAGCCACATAAGCGGCGTGTGTATCACAAACTGTTCCTCCATCCCGAGGTTAAGCGTCACGTTCAGCGAGCGTATGAACGAGTCGCGGCAGTCTGGGTATCCGGAGAAGTCGGTCTGTGAGACGCCCGTCACAAGGTGACGTATGCCGCGCTCGCGTGCGTAGACGGCGGCTATGCTTAGGAAGAAGAGGTTGCGTCCGGGTACGAAGGTGTTGGGCGGCCCGCCTGCGGGCTTCTCCTTGTCCATCTCGATGGTAGGGTCGGTAAGGGAGTTGTGGGCGAGACGGGAGATGAACGACACGTCCATACTTTCGAAGCCCACGCCCGCCTCGCGGGCTATGCTTTCGGCAAGCTCCACCTCGAGGGCGTGCTTTTGTCCGTACCGGAAGCTTAGGGCGTGCACCTCCTTGAAGTGCTTTTTCGCCCAGAAAAGGCAGGTTGTGCTGTCCTGCCCGCCGCTGTAAACCACGAGGGCGCGGCTGTTGTCAAGATGTTCCATAAGTCTCAGATGTCGAAAATGCGCCACGGACTGTACGAGATGCCGTTGTCCAGGGCTTCCTCGCCTTCCACGCGCTTGAGCCACGCCACCACGCGCACGGTGAGCGGCAGGGCGACGATTTCGTACCCGGTCTTCAGCGCCACTTGGTAGACCATGAGCCAAGGCATCACGTCCCAGGGCACCACGCCGCCGAGCGCGAGGGGGAAGAAAACGAGCGAGTCCGCGGCTTCGCCCGCCACGGTGGAGGCGATGGCGCGGAGCGCGAAACGGCGGTCGGATCCCGAGCGCAGCTTCATGCGGCTCATGACGTAGGCGTTGAGGAACGAGCCCACAAGAAAGGCGGCGAAGGAGGCGGCGGCTATGCGCGGGGCCAAGCCGAAGACTGCGTGGAAGCCCTCTTCGCCGTGCCAGTAGGGCGCGGCGGGGAGCGCGTCGGCGGCGATGCCGAAGAGCACGAAGAGAAAGTCCATCAGGAAGCCCAGCCATATCACGAGCCGGGCGCGGCGGTAGCCCCACACCTCCACCATGCAGTCATTGATGATGTACGAAACGGGGAAAACGATGAGACCTGCGGTCAGCTCGAGTCCGAGGACGCGCACCTGCTTTGTCTCCAATAGGTTTGCCGCGATGAGGCATACGCAGAAAAGCGTCCCGAGCAACATAAAGGGCACGCTTACCGCTTTCGGGCGGATGTGGTCGGTCATTGGGTCTTGTTTTTTACGAGGTTGGTCAAGCACTCGGGGAGGGAAAGCCCGCCCGCTTATCGGGCGCAAAAGTACTAATAAAGCCCGTAACTTCTTTCTTTATTGGTATATTTGCCGCCGCCCGCGCCGTTTGGGACGGGGCGGGGCTTTGTGGCGACACACAATAAACTCACAAGCGACACACAATATTATATATAGGAATGAGAATGGAGAAGAAACTGCTTCTGCCGGCGCTTCTGTCGGCGTGCGCCCTTACTGCGGCGGCGCAGCAATACGAAATCAGCGGCACCGCCCCCGCCGGGGTGAAGACCGTATATCTGCGCAACCTCGAGGTGCGCAGCCACGGCGACAGCGCCGTTGTGAGCGGCGGCAAGTTTGTCTTCAAGGGCGACGCCGAGGGCAAGCTTTTCGGTATGGTAGGCACGCAGCGTCGCGGCGGAGTGCCCGTGGTGCTCGACGGGAAGGTCTCGGTAGACCTTGAAAACGGCACCGCCGCCGGCACGGCGGAGAACGACAGCCTCACCGCCGCATACCGCAGCGTGGCGGCCGCCGAGCGCCGCAGCGAGGAGCTTTACCGCGAGTACATGTCCTATCAGGAGAAGGGGCAGACCATACCCGACAGCGTGCGCGAGCGCATCTCCGACGAAATGGAAACGCTCAACCTCGGCATGGCAGCCACCGTGAAGAGCGTGTGCGGCACGCACAAGGGGCAGATATTCCCCGCAGTGCTGCTGAGACAGTACGGAAGTATGCTGGAAAAGGAAGACCTCATCGCGCTTGCCGAGGAGGGAAATCCGAAATATATGCAGACGAGCCTCTGCGACCCTATCCGCAACCGCTTGCAGGGATGGAAGCGCCAGCTCCCCGGAGCCACTTTCACTGACATCACGCTTGAGGACATGGAGGGCGCGAAGCACAGCCTTTCCGAGTATGTGGGCAAGGGCAAATACGTGCTTGTGGACTTCTGGGCCTCTTGGTGCGGTCCCTGCCGTGCGGAGATGCCCAACGTGAAGGCGGCTTATGAGAAATTCCACGAAAAGGGCTTCGACGTGGTGGGCATTTCGCTCGACAGCGACAAAGCCGCGTGGACTGGGGCTGTGAAGAAACTCGGCTTGCCCTGGCACCACATCAGCGACCTCAAAGGCTGGGAGAGCGACGCGGCGGCCCTTTACGGCATCAACGCCATTCCCGCCACGCTCCTCGTAGGCCCTGACGGGAAAATAATATCCAACAACCTGCGCGGCGAGGCTCTTGCCGAAAAACTCGCCGAACTTCTGAAATAATTGCGGCTCAGCGCGGCGGCGTGCAAGTTTTGCGTCCGGGCGGTGTTTAAGGTTTGTAACAAAACATCGTAGGGACTTATGAGACTTTCCGCCGCCTGCGCGCTCTTCGCGCTTCTCTCTCTCGCCTCGTGCCACGAGGAGGACGACTCGCGCCCTGTCAGCTATGAGGTGCGTATGGCTACGCTGCACCGCTCCGGGCGCGATTTCATCCTTGACGTAGACAACGTCGGCCAGCGTGCCGTCTCGGACAGCACGCTCCTTGTGAAGCGCGGCTTGCGCGAGGACGGGCAGCGGCTGATAGCCTCTTACACGTCCGCCTACTCGGGCAGCGGCGCGGCGAGCGCGGTGTTGTACGACGTGCGCGGCGTGCTTACCAAAAGCTTCTCCGACGCCCCCGCCGACGAGACCGCGAGCAAAGCCCTCGGCGAGGACGCGGTGGACGTGGCGGCGGTGTGGCTGGCGGGCGGATACCTCAATGTGGGCATGCGCCTGTCTCCCGTGACCGCCTCAAAGGCGCACACCGTGGCGGCGTACCTTACGGGAGACAAACGTGACGCGCTGCCGGTGGTGGAGCTGCGGCACAATCTCAACGGAAACACTTCTGCCACTGACGGCTCGCTTTCGTACGCCTCTTTTGCCCTTCCGGCTGGCGGCGGCGTGGGGGAGGGGTGCTATCTGACCTACCTCTCCGCACGCGGCACAAAGCGTTATGTGCGCGTGTCGGGCAGCACGGGCGGCGTGGCCGTGGCGGACAGCGAAGACAGTCAGGACACCGGGCTCGGCCAATAGGCTCTGCGGCGCTTGTGCCGCAGTATGACGGCAGGACGGGCGTGCAGATAGCCATACATACAGACAATGACCGAGCAGGACATAGTGACAGGCTGCCAACACGGCGACAACGCGGCCCGCAAAGAGTTGTACGAACGCTTTGCGGGGAGCATGTTGTCGCTTTGCCTGCGTTATACCGGAAGCCGCGAGGAGGCCGAGGACGTAATGCAGGACGCCTTCATACAAGTCTTTACGGTCATCACGCGCTTCACCTATCGCGGCGAGGGCTCGCTTACGGCGTGGATGCGCCGCGTCTTTGCCAATTACACGCTCTCCTATCTTGAGAAAGAGCGGCGCGTGAGCTTTGACGACATGGAGCGTCTGCCCGACAATGCGGACGATGACGGGCCGCCCCCGCCCGATATCAGCACGGACGAGATAGTGCGCCTTATCGGCACGCTCCCGGCGGGATACCGCACAGTGCTTAACCTTTTCCTCATAGAGGGCTGGAGCCACAAGGAGATAGCCGACCGGCTCGGCATAGGCGAAAGCACGTCGGCCTCGCAGTATTTGCGGGGCAAAAAGCTGCTCAGGCAGCGCATCACGGAGTATATCAGAGAGAAAGACGAATAAATGGAACGCCACCTTGACTCTTGGGAAGAAAGCCTCCGCCGGCGTGTGACGCGGCACGAGGCTGCGCCCCCTGCCCACGGGTGGGAGGACATGGAGAGACGGCTCGCCGCTTTGGGGCTTGCCGCCCCGCGTCCCGCGCGCCGCCGCGCTCCTTGGTGGAAAGCGGCTGCGGCGGGTGTGGCGGTCTCTGCGGCTGCCGCCGTCGCGCTTGTGGCTTTGCTCGCCCCTCCCGCTTCGGTGGAAGACGGCGGTCTTGCCTCGGCTGTGTCGCGCCAAGTGGCTGAGGCTGCGAAGAACGCGGGCGCGGACGAACAACCAGTCTCCGCGCCGGCGGAGCACGCGTCTGTTTCCCGTGCGTTGGCTTCTGCTCTTTCAGTGCCTGTTTCCGCTTCTTCTCCCGCCGGAGATGCGTCTTCTTTCGCCGCGTCTGCTTCTGCGTCTTCCGCCTCTGCGTCCCTTTCTCCCTCTTCCGCCGAGTCCGCGCTTGCGGATGCGGGGATGGAGTCTGCGACTTCTCAGGACGGCAGCGCAGCCGTTTCGGACGGGCAAAAGGGTGGGGGAGACGCGCCCGCTGTCATGGATGCGGAAAAGAGGAAAAATCAGTTTTCTCCCCAAAAGAGCGCGGCGGCGAATAGGGCGAATTTTTCTTCTTCCTCATTCTCCGGTGTGACGGGCGCGAGTCGTGCGTCCCGCCGCCACGCGCCGCAGTTCAGCCTTGCCATGAATGCCGTTTCGGCGGCAGGCACGCAGAGGCAGGACGGGCTCAATGTGTCGGTGCTTCGTGCCAATCCGTCCGAGGACGGGCCTGGCGGCGGCTCGGGCGTGGCTGGCCTTCTCTCGGCTGGGGTCAACCGCAACGTGCGCACGGAGGTCGACTATGGCATGCCCGTGCAGATAGGCCTTGGCGTAAGTGTTCCGCTCACAAGCCGTTGGCGCATCAATACGGGGCTTATTTACACCCGCCTTTCTGCGGACATACGCTCGGGAAGTGACGACGTGTACAACGTGACAAAGCAGCGCGTGTATTATATCGGCGTGCCGGTGCAGGCGGGCTATACGTTCTTCACTTCGCGTGTGGCTGACCTGTATGTCACGGCGGGGGCTACGGCCGAGAAGGCCTTGAAAGCGCGCAGCGAAAAAGTTTACCATCGCGCGGACGGCACGGTTTCGCCCGCCGAGGAGGAAGATAGCCCCTCCGCTCGCGGACTTTGGCAGTTCTCCGCCAATCTCTCCGCCGGCGTGCAGCTTAACGTCACGAAGTGGGTGGGCGTTTACTGCGAGCCGGGCGTGGCCTATTATTTCAACGACCGGAGCGAGCTGCCCTCCGTGCGGCATGAGCATCCCTGGAACTTTAATCTCCAGACCGGCCTGCGTTTTACTCTTCCGTGAGTGCCGTAGAACGTGGTTCGGGCGCTTTCCAGTAAGCCCAAAAGACGCTTTGCGTTTTAACATATCGGGAAGTACCCACTTGCAAAACGCTTGAAAATTTCGTATCTTTGTGTAGAGAAAAGAGAGGATATGCACCCTGTGCGTATCCTCTCTTTTGGTCTGTTGAGTATCAGTGACTTACGCGGCTCTTATATGTACATATAGCGCCGCCGGTATGTACATCCCGGAAAAACTGCAAGTATTCCCGTCGCTACAGAGCCTATTCCCGTCCGAAAAAGATGCCTTTCCCGCGTTCGGGGACACGTCTCCGCCGCTGCCGGAAGCGTTTTGCGACTTAAAAAACATTATTGCTGTCCGCTAAAACTTCTTTGAGCGGAAAAAAGAAGGGGCTGGATTCCTC
>CAVFVD010000019.1:0-48730 GCA_963625935.1 uncultured Oscillospiraceae bacterium
CAAAGATACAAAATTTTCAAGCGTTTTGCAAGTGCGGTGTCGCCGCTATGTTAAAATGCAAAGTATGAGTTTTGATGGGCGGATAGGGATTTCTAGGCGTGATTTGCGACGCACAAACCGCTCGTCCGGATTCGAAATCCCGCCCGTGCCGCCCCGACGGATTTTTACAGACACACAACCGCCGCGACGCGTTTTTCAAGCTCTAAAAGATAACGCTTGGCCGCGAGACCGCCCGCGTATCCGGTCAGTGAGCCGTCTGCGCCGATGACGCGATGGCAAGGCACGACAATGGAAAGCGGATTTGCCCCTATGGCCTGCGCCACTGCCCGCACGCCGCCCGTTCTCCCGAGCGCGTGCGCTATGTCCGCATAGCTCGCTGTCGCTCCGTACGGCACAAGCGAAAGCGCTTGCCAAACGTTTCTTTGGAAGTCCGTCCCCGCAGGACAGAGCGGCAAGGAAAAGTACTTGCGACTGCCGGAAAAATATTCGTCAAGCTGCGCCGCTGCCCTACGCAGCAACGCCGTGTCTCCCTCCGCGCACCCGCCGCGCGTTTCGCGCAGCAGACGGCGCATATTGGCTTCACGGCGCGGACTGTCCCGCCAATCGCAAAGACAAAGCGTGCCGCCCGCGTCGCCCAAGACAAAGTCGCCGCACGGACTTTTGTAGGGGCGCAAAAATACGGGCGTGCCGGCCAAAGCCGCCAGTTTTACTTTGCTATCCGCCATTTTGTTTTTCCTTGAAATACAACATTGAGCGAGAGGCGTGTTTTCAAGCACGCCAACATTAAGGATGCGTCCGACGGACATACTTGCGCCGCGCAGACAAATCGGCTGTTCCATTCCAATATATAAGCGCCCCGCCCGCGCACACAAAAAGCGGGCGTGCGCCGGTAAGCCTTGAAGCCCCGCGCACGCCCGTATTGATTTGCATGACTATGCCGCCCGCCGCGTCAATGGCCGCAGGAGCAGCAGGGAGTAAGCTGCTTGAAAAAGTCGTTGCCTTTGTCGTCCACAAGGATGAAGGCGGGGAAATTTTCCACGCGTATCTTCCAAATGGCCTCCATTCCCAGCTCGGGGTACTCTACGCACTCGATGCTCTTGATGCTGTCCTGCGAAAGCACAGCCGCCACGCCGCCGATGGTGCCAAGGTAGAAGCCGCCGTGCTTCTTGCACGCGTCCGTCACGGTCTGTGTGCGGTTGCCCTTGGCTATCATCACGAGGCTCGCGCCGTGGTCCTGGAACTCGTCCACGTAGGGGTCCATGCGGTTGGCCGTAGTCGGGCCCATGCTGCCACAGGGATAGCCCTCGGGGGTCTTGGCCGGTCCGGCGTAGAGTATGGGGTGGTCCTTGAAATAAGCGGGCATGTCCTCGCCGCTGTCAAGGCGCGCCTTGAGCTTGGCGTGCGCAATGTCGCGTGCCACTATGATGGTGCCGCGAAGGTTTACGCGCGTGCTGACGGGGTACTTTGTGAGCTCGGCACGCACTGCGTCTATGCCCTTGTCAAGGTCAATCTCGATGCCCTTGCCACCCTCGCCCGGACGGCGGAGCTCCTCGGGAATGAGTTCCTCGGGGTTGTCGTCCATGCGTTCAAGCCAGATGCCGTCCTTGTTAATCTTCGCCTTGATGTTGCGGTCGGCGGAGCAGCTCACGCCCATGCCGATGGGGCAGCTTGCGCCGTGGCGCGGCAGGCGAATGACGCGGATGTCGTGCGCGAGGTACTTGCCGCCGAACTGCGCGCCCAGACCTATCTTCGCCGCCTCGCGGAGAAGTTTTGCCTCAAGGTCAAGGTCGCGGAAGGCGCGTCCCGTCTCGTCGCCCGTGGTGGGGAGGTTGTCGTAATACTTTATAGAGGCGAGCTTCACGGTGAGGAGGTTCTTCTCCGCGCTCGTGCCGCCAATGACAAACGCTATATGGTACGGGGGGCAGGCCGCCGTGCCGAGGCTCTTCATCTTCTCTACGAGGAACGGCAGAAGCGTGCCCTCGTTTTGTATGGTAGCCTTCGTCATCGGGTAGAAATATGTCTTGTTGGCCGAGCCGCCGCCCTTGGCCACCATGACAAAGCGGTACTCGTCGCCCTCTACGGCCTCGATGTCAATCTGCGCGGGGAGGTTGCAACGGGTGTTGACTTCCTCGTACATGGTAAGGGGCGCGTTCTGCGAGTAGCGGAGGTTGTCCTGCGTGTAAGTCTCATACACGCCAAGGCTCAGGGCCTCCTCGTCCTCAAAGTCGGTCCACACGCGCTGGCCTTTCTCTCCGTGTATAATAGCCGTACCCGTGTCCTGGCAGAAAGGCAAAACGCCTTTCACAGCCGTGGCTGCATTGCGCAGGAATTGTAGAGCCACGTACTTGTCGTTCTCTGACGCTTCGGGGTCGGAAAGGATTGCGGCCACCTGCAAGTTATGCTCGCGGCGCAGCATAAACTCCACGTCGTGGAAAGCCTGCTTTGCGAGGAGCGTGAGCGCTTCCTTCGACACCTTTAATATGGTTTTGCCCTCAAACTCTCCGGTGGTCACACCCTCTTTCCCTATAAGGCGGTACTCGGTAGTGTCTTTCCCCATCTGAAACATCGGGGCGTACTTGAATGCTGGTACTTGTGCCATTGTGTTATGATTGTTATGCTTGTTTCTCTCTTGCGGATGCGGCGGGGCAAGTCTGGCTCTGGCGCGCGGGCAAGCCGCCCACGATACACAAATATGCCACTCCTTGCTTATAAATTGCCGCGCCCTATATATAATAATGCGTGCGCCCCGCTCAGCACATAGTGGAGAGGAGCGTTGCCAAGCCGTCCGCCGCTTGCTGCAACGGCTTCGCCACCATTCCGCGCATAAAGACGTTGACTTCCGCGCCGACCGTCACGCGCATGCGGCTCGCGGCTTCGCCGTGCGGCAGGAGCTGCACCCACACATACAGGGGCACGGGCGCGCCTTCGGAGGCAAATTTCACGCACTTCGGCTCGTCGCGCTCCACTATGCGGAGGGTGATTTCGCCCAAGGGGCTGCTCATGCGCATGCTGTCCGCGTCAAACTCCAGCGCGTCTATGTAGCGGCGCACTTCCTCCATTTTCCCCGCCGGCACTTGCGCGGCTATGCGCTCTTGCGTCGCGGGGTCGGCGAAGCGTTCCTTGATGGAGCTGAAATGGGTAAGGTCGGAAAAACGCGCGAAAAGCGTTTCCTGAGTCTGCGCGACGGTTTTCACCTCGCTCTCGTATTTTGCCAAGGACATTTGTCTTATGTTTCGTGACCCGCGGACGGGGCTGACCGAGCGTAAAAGTAGCTCTCCGCCGGCGGGAAAATTCTTTGCAAAAATACACGTTTCGCCGCATACCGCTCCGCCCTTTTGCGGGAAAAATGGGCGCGCCGCGGCTTGCGCGGCAAAGGGCGGCGGAGCGTTGAGCATTATGGAGAAAAAAGTCTAATTTTACCGCCGTAACCCCGCAGCCCAAGCGGCGCCGTCCGCCACGGCGGGGAGACACGCCCAAAAGCGGGACACGGGAAACGCCGCCACGCTAAAGAAGCCGAAAGCCGCGCCCCCGCCCCGCGCAAACAAAAACGCTCCGCACTATGTCCGACAACAGAAGTCTGGTGACTATCGCCAACCTCACGAAGGAGAAGATTATGTACCTCCTGCGTATGGCCGGCGAATTTGAGAAACGCCCCAACCGCACCCTACTCAGCGACCGCGTGGTGGCCACGCTATTTTTCGAACCCTCCACACGTACACGCCTGTCATTCGAGACGGCGGCAAACCGCCTCGGCGCGCGGGTCATTGGGTTCACAGACCCGAAGGTGACAAGCTCCACCAAGGGCGAGACGCTGAAAGACACCATTATGATGGTGAGCAACTACGCCGACGTCATCGTGATGCGCCATTACCTTGAGGGCGCGGCGCGTTACGCCAGCGAGGTATCGCCTGTCCCGGTGGTGAACGCCGGCGACGGGGCCAACCAGCACCCTTCGCAGACGCTGCTCGACCTTTACAGCATCTACAAGACGCAAGGAACGCTCGAGAACCTCAATATTTATCTTGTGGGAGACCTTAAATATGGCCGCACGGTGCATTCGCTGCTTATGGCGATGCGTCACTTCAACCCCACTTTCCATTTCATCGCGCCCGCCGAGCTTGCCATGCCCGAGGAGTACAAGATATACTGCCGCGAGCACGGCATTCGCTACACCGAGGGCGAGGCTTTTGACGAGGGCGTGATAAGCGGCGCGGACATTCTCTATATGACCCGCGTGCAGCGCGAGCGTTTCACCGACCTCATGGAGTATGAGCGGGTGAAGAACGTTTATATCCTCAAAGCCTCGATGCTTTCCAAGGCGCGCGAGAATATGCGCATTCTCCACCCCCTGCCGCGCGTCAACGAGATTGCCTACGACGTCGACGACGACCCGCACGCCTACTACTTTGAGCAGGCACGCAACGGGCTCTACGCCCGCGAGGCCATCATCTGCGACGTGCTTGGCCTGACGCTGGACGAGGTGAAAGCCGACGCGCAGCGCGGCTGAGCGCCGCCGGAAAGGCAAACACATTCCCCGGAAAAGAAGAAAAGGACATGAAAAGAGAAGAACTGATGGTGGCCGCCATAAAGGACGGCACCGTGATAGACCACATACCCTCCGCAAAGCTCTTTGAGGTGGTGCGACTCCTGCGCCTTGAGGGCATTGAAAACTCTGCCGTGATGATTGGCTACAATCTGCCGAGCGGAAAGATGGGGCGCAAGAGCATCATCAAGATTGCCGGAAAATTTTTCACCGACGAAGAGCTCAACACGCTTTCTCTCGTCGCCCCCAACGTTACGCTCAGCGTCATACGCGACTATGAGATTGCCGAGAAGAAATGCGTCACGCTGCCGGACGAAATAACGGGCATCGCGCGATGCGCCAACCCTAAGTGCATCACCAACAACGAGCCGATGGCCACGCGCTTTCGTGTGACGGACCGCGAGCACGGAGTCATCCAGTGCCGCTATTGCGAGAAGGAGCAAAGCCTTGACCACATCAAGCTGGTGTGACGCCGGCGCGCCCACCCGCCTTTCTGTTTTTATGGAAAAACTTCCCGAAAGCTCCGCCGCCCCTGTCTTTGAGAAAGAGGACTGGAAGCCCGGCACGCTCATCTATCCCCTGCCCGCCCTGCTCGTATCCTGCGGCTCTACGCCCGAGGAGCACAACCTGCTCACCGTGGCTTGGGCGGGCACAGTCTGCACCAATCCGCCGATGTGCTATATCTCCGTGCGCCCGGAGCGGCACTCGTACGACATCATAAAGCGCAATATGGAGTTTGTCATCAATCTCACCACCGAGGAGATGGCTCGCGCGACGGACTGGTGCGGCGTGCGCTCGGGCCGCGACTTTGACAAATTCGCCGAAGCGGGTCTCACGCCCGCTCCGTCCCGCTGCGTGAAAGCGCCAGCCGTGGCCGAGTCGCCGCTCAGCATAGAGTGCCGCGTGAGGGACATTACGCACCTCGGCTCGCACGATATGTTTGTGGCGGACGTAGTGCATGTGCGGGCGGACAAACGCTATTTCACCGAGGACGGCAAATGGCACTTGGAGCAAAGCCGCCCCTTGGTGTACCTGCACGGCGCGTACTACGGTCTGGGCGAACTCATTGGCCGCTTCGGATGGAGCGTGAGGCAGAAGCCTTAGGCTTACGCAACAAAGCACTAAAAACATTGGCGCGGCCCCGCAAGCCCGCCCCAAAACCTTGATACTATGGAAAAAGACACTCGCGTATTCACCCTCATCGAAGAGGAACGGCAGCGCCAGCTGCGCGGCATAGAGCTCATAGCGTCGGAAAACTTCGTCAGCGACGAGGTGATGCAGGCCATGGGCTCGTGGCTCACCAACAAGTACGCCGAGGGCTATCCCGGCAAGCGCTACTACGGCGGCTGCGCCGTGGTGGACGAGGTGGAGAGCCTCGCCATCGAGCGCGCGAAGAAGCTCTTCGGGGCTGAGTACGCCAACGTGCAGCCCCACTCGGGCGCGCAGGCAAACGCGGCTGTGTTTCTCGCCGTCTTGAAGCCCGGAGACACTTTCATGGGGCTCAACCTTGACCACGGCGGCCACCTCTCGCACGGATCGAAGGTGAACACCTCGGGAATACTCTACAACCCCATAGGCTACAACCTCAACAAAGAGACGGGGCGCGTAGACTATGACGAGATGGAGCGCCTCGCGCTGCAGCACCGCCCGAAGATGATTATCGGCGGCGGCTCGGCATACAGCCGTGAGTGGGACTACGCGCGGATGCGTGCCATCGCCGACAAGGTGGGCGCCCTGCTTATGGTGGACATGGCGCACCCGGCCGGTCTCATAGCCGCCGGACTGCTTGACAACCCGGTGAAGTACGCGCACATCGTCACCACCACCACGCATAAGACGCTGCGCGGACCGCGCGGCGGCCTCATTCTCCTTGGCAAAAACTTCGAGAACCCGTGGGGCATCACCACTCCAAAGGGCGTGGTGAAAACTATGGGGCAGCTTATTGACAGCGCGGTATTCCCCGGCATCCAGGGCGGCCCGCTCGAGCACGTCATAGCCGCAAAGGCGGTGGCTTTCGGAGAGGCTCTGCGCCCGGAGTTCAAGGAGTACGCGGCACAGGTGCAGCGCAACGCGCGCCGGCTTGCCGACCAGCTGACCAAGCGCGGCTTCTCCATCGTGAGCGGCGGCACGGACAACCACTCCATGCTTGTAGACCTGCGCTCCAAGTACCCCGACCTCACGGGCAAGGTGGCTGAAAACGCGCTCGTGGCGGCGGACATCACCGTCAACAAGAACATGGTGCCCTTCGACACCCGCTCCGCCTTCCAGACATCGGGCATCCGCCTCGGCACGCCCGCCATCACCACGCGCGGCGCAAAGGAGGACATGATGGACGAAATAGCGGCCATGATAGAGGAAGTGCTTTCCGCCCCCGAGGACGAGGCACGCATCGCCTCCGTGCGCAAGCGCGTCAACGCGATGATGGCGGACTACCCGCTCTTCGCTTGGTAAGAGACAGCAACGCACGCCACGGCGAATGCGCAGATAATATCGCCGCTGCGCATTCACCCGCAAGGAAAAGTCCGAAAGCGCAACCCTGCGTCCGCCACATTGCCGCCCCTACGGCAGTCCCTTAGGACATAAGACACTCCGCCCCGCTCCCGCAAAAGGGAACGGGGCGGAATCTTTTTCTGCCCCCTCACCCGCCGTTTCGAAGCCGCATATCCGCCAAGCAAAGAAGCCGCTTTCCGTCGTTGAGCAGCCTCTTTCTGTCACTGAAAAAGCCACTTCTCCACGTTATGCTGCGGCGCAAGAAAAAGAGGAAAAATAGAACACTTTTGCAAGCCGTCCCAGGGGCGCATTTTTATGTAAGTTTAACGGGAAACCCCTTTCTCGCGGCGGCGGAAAAGCGTTTCGGCGGCACAGATATAGGCCTTCCGGCGACGGAAATAGACCCTGTAGCGACGGGGATACTTGGAGTTTTTCCGGGATGTACATCCCGGCGGTGCTACATGTACATATCGGAGGTGCGTAAGTCACTGATAGTCAATACAGCAAAAGAGAGGACACGCACGGTGTGCATATCCTCTCCTTTCTCTACACAAAGATAATACATTTTCCGCCCATTTGCAAGAGGCCGTTAACTCTTTTACACATTCCGAAGAGCGACATCTAGAACACTTTTCGGGCTTTTACCGTTCTGCAAAATACCGTCCGGAGGGCGGATTTTGCTCCTTGTTTTGCCCCACCAATAGCATACGCTTCGGCATTAAGTTTTCGCAGGAGAGACGGAAGCGAGTTTCCTATGTTGTTCCCCCGCACTCTTTCTCCATCTTCGGCTACTGCACGCACAAAAAAAGGAGGGCGCAACCTTTCGGTCGCGCCCTCCGGTGTCGTTCTTTATTTGTCAGTCCGCCCAACCCCCTACCCTCGCGCGAGGGAAAGGGCTTGCGGGAAACAAAGTCTTACTGCAGCACCACCTTGTGCGTGCTTACGTTGCCCTCGGCATCCGTCACCTCGAGGAGGACGGCGTGACCTGCGGCACTGTCAACAGTGAAAGAAGCCTTGCGGCTGCGCTGGATGCTGCGGCCTGCGAGGTCGAAGACGCGCACCTGCTTCACGTTGCCGGAGAAGCTTACCTTGCGGCCGTCCACATTAAGTGCGGGGGCGGAAGCATCCTTGGACGCGCTCTCAATGCCGCTGTAAGTGCCGTCAAAGTCGAAGACATACTCCGTGCCAGCCTCGCCGGAAAGCACGCCTACGCCGTTAGCGTCAACCTCAAAGTCAGTCTTCTTGCCGTTGACGTACACCGTGGCAGAAGCGAGATTCTTGTAAAGCACGGGGATAGTCTGACCCTGGTTGTTCACAATAACCACGCGCGTAGCCTTGCCGTTTTTCCAGTAAGTGCTTACGGTGAAGTCCTTCACAGCCTTCATTCCCGTCATGTGTCCAGCCTTCCAAGCGGAGGGAAGAGCCGGGAGCACGCGGATGGTGTCGGAGTTGCTCTGCATAATCATCTCTGCGATGCCGGCACATGCGCCGAAGTTTCCGTCGATCTGGAAAGGTGCGTGCGAGTCGAAGAGGTTGTAGAAGACGCCTGCGCCGCCGTTGCTGTGAGCAAGTGCGTTGTTCAGGATAGTGCGAGCGTGGTCGCCGTCAAGGGCACGGGCCCAGAGGTTGATTTTCCAGCCCATCGACCAGCCAGTCGCGCCGTCGCCACGCAGCTTCATAGAGTTGACAGCAGCGTCAAAGAGCTTCGTGCCCGGGTAAACCTGGGTGAAGGGGTACATACACATAAGGTGGGACATGTGGCGGTGTCCGTTGGAGCCAGCGGTATAGTCGCTGTACTTCCACTCGCGGAGAATCTCCGTGCCGGAAGCGATGGCAGTGGTGCCCCAAGTGCCCGTGTAGGTCTCTGTGGCAAGACCGCGGTCAAGAGCCTTGAAGCGGGTCTTGAGCTTGGTAAGGTCAGAGTTGGAGATGACGCTCTTGCCAAGCACGTCGATAGCGTCGAGCGTGTTGGAGAAGAGCTCGTACACAAGCTGCTGGGCATGTGCTACGGCGTTCTCTGAGCCGGGTCCGTGCTCGGGCGACCACTCGTTGGGAGCCTCATAGGTGCCGTCGGAAGCAAGCACCAGACGGTCCATCCAGAACTGCGAAGCGGAAAGCATTGCAGGGAACACCTTCTTCAAGTAGTCCTTGTCGAGCGTGTAGCGATAGTGCTGCCAGAGGTGGGAAACGTACCAAGCGTTCGCAATCACGTAGTTATTCATGAAAGCGCTTACGCCGCCGAATATGTTGTTCTCGGTGAAGCAAGTCCAGCCGCGGCTCTGACCCTGCAGCTTAGCCCACTTCGTCCACTCGTCGTGATTCTCGGCCTCGTTCCAAATATAGTTGAGGAACGGGAGATGCATCTCGCTGAGGTTGGTAGGCTCTGCGGGCCAGTAGTTCATCTGCACGTTGATGTTGGAATGGATGTCGGCGTTCCAAGCCGGGTTGTCCATGTTGCTCCAAATACCCTGGAGGTTGGAGGGAAGGTCTACGCCGCGAGAAGAAGAAATCTCGAGGTAGCGGCCATAGGCGAAGTAGAGCTGCTCAAGCATGAGGGCGTTGCTGCCCGTGCCCTTGCTGTAAGTGTCGATAAGGGTGTTGGTCGGAACCGTGTTCTTCGTGCCCTCAAGCTGGAAGTCGAGGCGGTCAAAGTAGGTCTTGAAGTCGGCCACGTGCTCGGTGTAGAGTTCGCTCCAAGTCTTCTTTGCGGCGTCGTTAAGGCGCGCGCTGATTGTGTTGGAAAGTTCGCTCGTGTTTGATACGTAGGACGAAGCGTAAGCGTCAAAGTCTGTGCCGCCGGCAAGGAGCAGAAGCACCTCGTCCGCGCCCTCGACCTTGATGCCCTTATCGGTGCGGGTGACCGTACCGCCGGTGTTCACCACCTTAAAGCGTGCGTTGTAGCTAACAAGGTCAAGTTTTCCGCTGAAATAAGCCTCGCCGTCCTCGGTGTAGGTCGGAGTGGCTCCGAGGCGGTTGCCCGGGCTGAAAGAGAAGCGGAGGCTTATCTTGCCGCCCTCGCTTGCAGTGTAGTGAGCCGCAACCACGCGTGCGGGGTTGGAGGCAATGTACTCGCGCGTATAGGTCACGCTCTTGTCGGGAGAGGTGAAGTGCACCTTGCCCGTAGCCGTGGTGAGGTCAAGCTGGCGGTAGTAGTCCTTGGCTGCGGTTTCGCTCGTCTGGCCAAACTCGGTGGAGAGGTCGTTCACAAGCACAGAGCCGAAGTTCTCATAGATGCCGTAGCCGGAGCCGCCGGAGTTGGAGCGAGCGTTGGTTCCGCTCCAAAGTGTCTTATCATTAAACTGTATCTCGTCCTGCGCCAGGCCGCCGAAGAGGCTTGCGCCGAACTGTCCGTCACCGATGGGGAGCGAGTACTCCATCCAGTTGGAGTAGCCCTGACCGCCCGAGTAGAGCTGGGCCGTAGTGGCAGGCTCGGTGTACCAAAGCGTGAGGCTGTGCTCGGGCGTGTAGCCGGAGATGGCCTGCGTGGCGTACTCTGCGGTAAACTCCATCTCGCTCACGTCAACGAAGCTGACAACGTTGTTCACGTCGTTGGTCTTCCAGAAACCGAGCGTGTTGCTGTGGTCGGGCGTACCCCAGAGGTTCACAACGTTCTGGTCGCCGCTGACGCTGTTGGCAACGATTTCCCAACCCTTTCCGTTGGAAGTGTTGGGAGCTACCTGGAGCTTGAAGCCGCCGCTCTGCTCAGAGTCTGCGGCACGGAGCGGCTTGGGATTGTTGCCGCCCTCAGAGGTGTTGATGGCGACGTTGCTCACAACGATGTACTCGCCCTTCTTATTGACAAACTGGAAATTGTCCTGAGTGCCGACGAGCTTCCATTGCTGCGTCTCCATCGCGGAGAGCGAGGGAGCGTAGAGGCGGATAGCCCGCGCGTCGCTGCTGGTGGTGCTTGTGCCCATGCAAGTGGTGTTGCTGGGACGGAGAAACTTTACATAATAGTAGGTCTCCGCAGTCCCGTCGGAGAAGGTGGGCAGAGTCTGCGCCTTCACCATAAGGCACGCAAGCAGTGAAAGGAACAGGAATGTGATTCTTTTCATACTTTGTGTGTGGATAAGGTTATTTATTGATTGTCTCTTCCGATGTTGTGGTTCTATCTTCCGGCGTTGTTGGTTCTATCTCCGGTGTTGTCGGTCCTATCTTCCGATGTTGTCGGATTTATCTCCGGTGTTGTTGGTTGTCTCTTCCCGTATGTAACGGCAAAAATACTTTTTTTCAAAGACCCGCGCCGCCCTTTCCGCGTATTTTGGGGGTTCTATGGTACAAAAGATGGAACATTTGCCTTACAAAACCCTTTCCGTAGAGCAAAAACGGCATAAATAACGCCCGTATATGTAGAAAAAGTTGCTCTTAACCTTGGAGGTAAACTAAAAAGCCGTACCTTTGCACTCGCAAACAAGGAACAACGGACGCGACGAGCCGAGAGGACGGAGCGGAAGACGGGACTTGAAAGCATTACAAACATCGCGGAGTGGAGCAGTTGGTAGCTCGCCAGGCTCATAACCTGGAGGTCGTTCGTTCGAGTCGAGCCTCCGCAACACAAGAAAGCGGGAAACAAATCAAAAGTTTGTTTCCCGCTTTTCGTATGTATTTGCCAAAGGCGGTGCCGACGCGCCGGATTGGGACGCGGTCTATGAAGGCGAGAAACGAACTTACGGCTTTGAGATGTTGGATTACGATGACAAGCCCCATACAGCGGGACAGTAGCGCGGCGGTCTAAATTCGCAACAAGCAAAAAGCCTTGGCTGCCCTCTGCGGGCAACCAAGGCTTCATTATGTGGCAAGTGACCCCGTTGGGATTCAAACCCAAGACCTTCAGAACCGGAATCTGACGCTCTATTCAGCTAAGCTACGGGGCCTTCGCGCCTTGACGCGGCGCAAAGTTAGGAAAAAAGGCGGAAAAGCGCGGCTTGCGGGCGTTTTGTTTTAAGGTCATGCGCCCAAAAGCCTTAGCCCATTCGCAAAAAGGCTTAGCCTATGTACCAAAGGGCTTAGGCCATGCGCCCAAAACCATTAGTCCTACGCAAAAAGGCTTAGCCTATGTAACAAAGGGCTTAGACCACGCGTGCAGAAGCCATAGCTTACGCACCCAAAAACCTTAGCTCACACACCAAAAGGCTTAGCCCCGGCGCGTCAGTTTCCCGTCCCCTTTTGCTTGAAAGTAATGGGGGTGGACACGCCCGCCGAAGTCAGCGTAAGGGTGGCGGTGCGAGCTTCGGACGCAGTATTCTCGGCGACGCTCACCGTGACGGTGGTCTTCTCGCCCGTATTGAAGCCGGAGGTTTTCTCAGGCTTCAGCCAGCTTTCGTCCGAGGACGTGAGCGTGGCGCCGTCAGCATAAACCGCGAAGACTATGTAAGGGGACGTCGCGGGCTTTGCCGCCACCTCGTAAGTAAAGGTCGTGGCACGCGTGCCGCTGTCGGTCACCGGCGCGGGGCGTTGCACGTTGAGGAAGGGGTATTGCATCAGCTGCGAGGCTATTGTGCCGCCGTACGAGCTGCTTATCTGTATCTGCGAGTAGCGTGTCTGCCCCGTCGTGTTGGGTTGGAGCGCGAAGTAGATTGTTGTCAGCACCTGCGTGTTGGCGGGCACTTTCTGCGTGATTTCGTTTTTCTGCGTGCCGCAATAGACGGTGAGCCAGTCGGTCTGGTTGTTGAGCGTCCAGGTGTCGTAGCTCAGCACGCGCAGGGAGTCTTTGCTTTGGTCGGCAAAGGTCTCCACGTACTGCTTCTCTACGGCTGTGTAGTGCTGCTCGTCTTCCCCGCCATCGCAGGAAGCGAGCGCAACGCCCGCTGCGGCGGCGAGCGTAAGATACAAAGTATGCTTCTTCATGTCAGTGCGTATTTCTTTTCCTTTTCTGTTAGGATAAACGGCGCGAAAGCGCGACTATTGCATCGCTCGCACGGCACTCTGGCGCGAAAGCCTGCTTTTTCGGCGGAACGGGGCTTATGCGCGTACTAATACCATTCCACGTTGGTGGAATACGAACTGCGTTTGTCCCACTTCAGAGCGTCCGCGAGCTCGGAGGCCGTAGCGCGGAAGGTGAAGTTAAAGGAAGAATAGGGCTTCAAAACAACCGAGCACGACATTTCAAAGCAGTGGAGGTCGCGCGAGAGCGACATCGTGGTCATGGAAAGCTGCTTCTGCTTGAAGTCGTAGCCGGAGGAGAAGGAGATGTTCCAGCCCTCGGCGATGCGCAGATAGCCCGAGGCGTTCAGCGAATGGGTGAACGAGAACGGGTAGCGCATCCGCCGCACGTTGATTTGCTTTTGGCGGTCCTCCGCCATAGTGATGCCGTAGGAGAAAGTCAGGCTCCAGGGCATGCTGAACGCCATGTATCCGTCCGCATCGGTTGCGGCTTTCTTCTCTTTCTTGTCCTTTTGCGTACGCGCCGCTCGCAGCGTGGGATCCACGTTAGCGTCTTCCGCGTCTTCGCCGAAGTCGCGCTCGTCTGCCTTTTCCGCCTCAGCCTCATTGCCTTTCTTTCCGCGCAGGAAGTTTAGCAGCTTCGTGAAAGTCTGGTTGTTGAACGTATAGGAAAGGTTCTGCGACATTCCCTGAAAGCGTCCGAAGCGGCCATAACTCCACTCGGTGCGGTCGGAAGTGACCACCTGCCCGTTCTCATTGAACTTGTAGGCATAGGTGGCGAAGACCGCCGCCATGGAAAAGGTGTAGTTTTTCGTCAGTTTAAGGCGCAGGCGCGTGCTGAGGTTGCTCCACGGCTGCGTCTTGGCTGCCATGTTGTAGGAGAGCGTTCCCGAGAGCTCGTCTATCAGACTTATTTTGCGCTCGCCCGTAGAGTCGCGGTCGCTCTTTACTTTCATCTCGATATTGTTAGAGACCGACATCGTGATGAGCCCCTGCTTCGTGCCCAAGGGATAGCCGTAGAGGCCGGACGAATAGGGCGAGTAGCGCACGGTAGAGACATTGCCGCTTGCGTCCGTGCGCTCGTACTCTTTCATATAGCCGTAGCGCGACGCGGTAAAGTCCGGCGCGTAAGTGAGACTAACCGAGGGCTTGAAGACATGGCGAACGGCGATAATCTTATCCCCGAAGAGTTTTTTCCAAGGCTTGTAGAAGCCGTAGAGCGTAGTGTTGGCGGACACGCCCACGTTCCAGTCGTAAAGGTTATAGAAGCCGTAGGTCGTGTCGCACAGCTCGCGCAGCGCCTGACGGTCCCAGGAGCGGTTGACGCGCTGTGCGTACATAATGTCGCGGAAGGAGAAAGAGGGCGAAACGTTTATGTACTTGAAGAGCTGGAAGGTGGCGTCGATGGGGATGCGGTGCTGGAAGCCGTTGCGCCAGTCCTTTATGAGATTTGACTTGAAAAGGAGGTTCTCCTTTGTGGTTATGCTGTTGGAGAGCTGTCCCGTGTAGGACATGGATATCTTTTCGTACCACCGCTCCTTGCCCGCCTGCTTCTTGCGACGGAACGGGTAGAAACGGTTAAGCGAGATGCTGAGGTCGGGCAGGGTCACGGCGATGGAGGAGTCGCGCATGTTTTGCGTGAGGTTGCCCGAGCCGGAGATGGTAAGCCCTATGTTGTCGAACGTGTGACTGAAGCTCACGGAGCTGGCGCGGGTGCTCTGCGTGTACGATATAGGGTTGTACATGCTCGTAAGGTTGGACTTCTCATAGTTTTCGGAGGCGAAGTTCACGCGAGCGGAGAACGTGGTGCTGGGATTGGCCTTCGAGTCCTTGGTATGCGTCCACTGCACCTTGAGACTTTTGGTGACGGAGTAGTCGGGCATGTTCTTCTCCCCGTTCACCGTGCGGAGGAAGCTGAAATAGACGTTGCCGCGCCGCTTGTAACGTCTGTTGTAGTTGGTCTCGAAGCTCGCGCCCCAGGAGCCTTTCGTGTAGATTTCGCCAAGGAGCTTAAGGTCGAGGTAATCGCTTATGGCGAGATAGTAACCGCCGTCGCGCAGATAGAAGCCGCGCGAGGTCTCGTCGCCATAGGAGGGCATGATGAAGCCGCTGGAATATTTTTTGTTGAACGGGAAGAACGCGTAGGGTATCGCCAAGGGAAGCGGCACGTCCTCTACGACGAGGTAGGCCGGGCCCGAGACTATCTCCTTTCCGGGACGCACCTTGGCGCGGGAGATTTGGAGGTAGAAGTGCGGATGCTCGTCATCGCACGTGGTGTAACGGGCGTGCTTCAGGTAGAGCGTACCGTCGTCCGTGCGCTTAGAGTCGGTGCTGGTAAGGAAACCGTTGCCCTGCGTGGTGGAAACGTTGGAGATGAAGCCTTTCTTGGTTTTGAAGTTGAACGACATGCGGTCGCTCTCATACTGGTCGCCGCCCTGCTTGTAGAGCGGGCGGTCTTGCAGCGCTTCGTGCAGGCTGTCGCGCCGCGCCTCGGCGTGCACCATGCTGCTGTCCATATTCATGGAAATCTTGGCCGCCGTGAGCTCCATGTTCTGATATTTCACGTTTGCCTTGCCGTACAGGTAGGCGAGCCCGGTCTGCGCGTCGTAGACGATGGAGTCGGACGCCTCGTAGTCTACGGGGGAGTCAATCCCCGCTTTGCGCTTTGTGCTGTCGGGCGAAAGCGTGTCTGCGGCGAGCGTGTCAAGCGCCGCGCTGTCTCCGCGCAACCTTGTCTTGCCCAAAGTGTCTGTGCCCAGAGCGGACGACAAGAGCCGTGCAAGCGTGTCTGTCGCCGCCGTGTCTACTCCCGCGCCCGTCGCGGCGGAGCCGGCGGACGGCAAACTGTCGCCCATTGCCGCGCCCGCGTGTCCGGACACGCCGCGCCCGCCCGCCGCGATGGTGAGGCAGGCTGTCAGTGCGAGGCACAGGGTAAATAGGACGGAGGTTCTCAATTTTCGTTTGCGGAGTCGTGGGACAACGGGCGGCGCGGCGTCACTCGCCCATTTCGGCGGCGTAGCGCGCGGGCTCGAAGTGTTTTGCCCATTCCAGGAATTTCGCAGCTCCCTGCGAGCCGAACTTCTCAAGGCTTTTCGCCGTCTGCGGTATAGTGCGCTCGCGCTCGGGATGGCTTTTCGAGTAAAACTTGTCGGCGTAGCACACAAGTGTCTCCTCGGGAGTTTCCGGCAGATAGTCGCCCGGCGGCAGGGGAAGCGACCGCGCGGCGATGTCCTCGCGGGTAAGCCCCGTGCCGGTGTGACGCTCGCACACGCGGGCAAGGTCTTCGCGCCCCTCTGCCCTCATCAGCTTTGCGCCGAGCCAGCCGTGTATGAGGTAGGGCTCTTTGCCGTGGCAGTGTATGGCGGGAGCGTCGGTGAGGAAAATGCCCACGTCGTGCAGCATTGCGGCTTCCTCGACAAACTCCGCGTCGAGCCGCAGCTCGGGCCGCTGGTTTACAATGAGCAAAGCGCGGTCGGCCACCTGCCGGCTATGGTGCAGCAGAAGGCGGCGCAGCGGCGTGTCCTCGGGGTAGTACTTATATATAAGGCTTATTGCGTCCATTGCGTCCGGGCAAGATGTCTCACGCGCCGACTTACGGCCGGAGCGTCTTGCGAGCGGTGCAAAAGTACAACATTCCGCCCTTTTAGGTCGCGCGGGGGCGGGTTAAGTGCGTTTTGCAAGGCGCGGACGCGGGCGGCGGCGGTGTTTTCACACGCTTCCCGGGCGGGCTTTGACTTATAAAACCGCCCCACCCTCGCCAAGCTGCACGCTCATTACGGGCGAATGCGCTATCTTTGCATATATAAGACAGACAAAGCACGCCCCACCCCACGGGCGAAGCGGCGAGCCGCGCCTGCACCTTAAATCATCACACTCTCCGACATGCTTATTATAGGAATAGCCGGCGGGACTGGGTCGGGAAAGACCACCGTCGTGCGCAAAATTGTGGAAAGCCTGCCGTTCAACTCCGTGGCGGTCATTCCGCAGGACTCTTACTACAACGACCAGAGCGACCTCCCCCTTGACGTGCGCAAGCGCACCAATTTCGACCACCCCGCCGCCTTTGACTGGACGCTCTTGGCCCACCAGATAGCCGAACTGAGAGCCGGACGGGCGATAGAGCAGCCCACTTACTCGTACATCACCTGTACGCGCCTGCCCGAGACGGTGCACGTGGAGGCGCACGACGTAATCATCGTGGAGGGCATCATGACGCTCTACGACAAGTCGCTGCGCGACCTTATGGACTTGAAGATATTTGTCGAGGCCGACTCTGACGAGCGGCTCCTGCGCGTAATAGAGCGCGACATGGTGGAGCGCGGCCACCCGCTCGACATGCTTATCGCAAAGTACCGCAACATACTCAAACCGATGCACGACGAGTTTATCGAGCCGACGAAGCAGTACGCCGACATCATCATCCCCAACGGCGGCGACAACGCCCGCGCGGTGGCGATGATGAAGCTTTACATCCTCTCCGCGCTCAACGAGTTCTCGGCGGGGAAAGACGGGAAATAGGCGCGGAAAGCGCATGGGCAAAGCGGGCGCAAAAGGCTTAATTTCGCCACAGCCCGTATGCGTGCGGACTGGCGTATAAAAGATGTGGCTGATGTCACAATTTTTCCGCACGGAAACGGCGTTATGCGCCCTAACGCCCCTCTCCGAACGTGCAAAACTTGTTAATGGCGATTTGGAAAACGGGCTAAATCGCATTATCTTTGTGTAGTGAAAAGACGGGATATGCACACTGTGCGTATCCCGTCTTTTGCATTATTGGTTTTCAACGTATTACAAGCCCCAAGATGTACATATAGCGCCGCCGGGATGTACATGTAGGAAAAACTCCAAGTATTCCCGTCGAAACTCCAAGGCATCTCGTCAGCACAAAAAGTATATCAGTACCCACAACATGCCTTTCTGCGCCCGCAGGAAGCAAGTGCGGCCGTTAAACTTACATAAAAATGCATCTCGCGTCCGGCTTACGCGATTGTCATAATTTTTCTCTTCCCCAAATGCCGCGAGGGCGTGTTTCTCCTCCCCTATTTTGTGGTCAGCAGATCTTGTTTTTCCTCAAAAATCCCCTTGAAGAAATCAGCAAAAGGCAAACCGAACGGCAGCGGAAAACACGGTGGGGCAAAAAAGAAAGAGCGAAGCGGAAATGCCCCGCTTCGCTCTATGGTCTTTCTGTACTCCGCAAAATGGCGAGAGCCTCAGCGTGCCGCCGGCAAATTGGTGGAAACTACGCGGAGCCACTCTTGCTCGAAATTGGGCGTGAAGAAGTTTTGCCCAAGCCGGGCGGTTATCTCCTCAGGCGTAAAGAAGCCGCCGCCGTCAAGCTCTGCGGAGGGGGCGGGCGCGGCATCGCTCACAGCGAAATAGACATGCACAAGCTCGCGCTCTACCTCGCTCTCGAAAACATAACGGGTGACGAAACGCGGAGCGAAACTCTCTATCCCTATCTCCTCGCGCACTTCACGCCGCAACGCTTCGTCCACGCTCTCTCCCCAGTCCACGTGCCCGCCTACGGCGGTGTCCCACTTTCCGGGCTGTATGTCTTTCCACGCGGGACGGCGCTGCAGGTAGAGCCGCCCTTGCGTGTCAAACAAATGCAGGTGGACGACGGGATGGAGCGGCTTTGCGCCGCCGTGGGCTTCGCCGCGCGTGATGCGTCCAAGCACATTGCCATCCTCGTCTACGCGGGGGAGAAATTCTTTCGGGTTGTCTTTCATGCGATGGTTATAGTCTTATGCCCACTCTTCCCGCATCAGCAGCGAGCTGTCGCCGTAGCTGAGGAAGCGGAAATCGTGCTCGAGCGCGTAACGGTACACCCGGTGCCAGTCCTCGCCAATGAAAGCAGAGACAAGCAGCAGAAGCGTGCTTTTGGGCTGGTGGAAATTGGTGACGATGGCGCGGACAATGTGGTACTCGTAGCCGGGCGCGATGATTATCTGCGTAGAGGTGTGCAGCACGGGCAGGGCGTTGCGGTCGAGATAGGCGGCCACTTCGCGCAAGGCCTCCTCCGTCGTGAGCTTCTCCCCGGACTCGGCGGCATACTCATAGGGCAGCCACTGCGGCACGTGCAGGTCGTCCTGCGTGGCGACGGGGTTGCGGCGAAGAAGCACGCCTATGTAGTATAGGCTCTCCAACGTGCGCACCGACGTAGTGCCTACGGCGACGCACTGGCCGCCGTGCGCAAGCAGCCGCGCTATGGTTTCGCGCCGCACGGCTATCCACTCGGAGTGCATGGCGTGTCCGCCTATCTCCTCGCTCTTTACCGGCTTGAACGTGCCCGCGCCGACGTGCAGCGTGATTTCTTCCCGTTCCACGCCCTTCGCGTCGAGCGCGGCGAGCACCGCGTCGGTGAAGTGCAGTCCCGCAGTGGGCGCCGCCACCGAGCCTTTTATTTTGCTGTAAACCGTCTGGTAGGTGCGCAGGTCGCTCTCTTCGGTGGCGCGGTTGAGGTAGGGAGGGATGGGAAGTTCGCCTATCGCCTCCAGCACCTCGGAGAACGCCACGCTGTCGTCGCCCCAGTCAAACACAACCTCGTGGCCTGTTCCGCTCACGCCTACACGCTCGGCGGTGAGCGTTATTTTCCGCCCCCCGACGCTTATTTCCCTTTCCAGCCGCCCCTCTTTCCACTTCTTGAGGTTGCCCACAAGGCAGGTCCAGGTCACGCGCCGTGTCGCGGCGAAGTTTTGCTGGTAGTCGCGGGGCGTGTGCGGTTCGAGGCAAAACACTTCTATGAGCGCACCGGTGGATTTGTGGAAATGCAGTCTCGCTTGTATTACCTTCGTGTTATTGAATACCATCAGCGCGCCCGCAGGCAGATGCGCGGGCAAGCCTCGGAAAACGTCCTCGCCTATTTCCCCTGCGCGGTAGAGCAGCAGTTTCGACTCGTCGCGCACGGCCTTGGGGTACTTGGCAATGCGCTCGTCGGGCAGGGGATAGTCGTAGTCGGCAATATGTATCTGTTTCGGGTCGTTCATCATAGGAGGATTAGAAACCGTAAGGGTTCATGCTGCGGTAGCGTTCGTTCATCTTGTTCTCCACATTAGAGTAGCTGCCGTCAAGCTCCGCCGCGCTCTCCGGCGCAAGCTCCAAGGAGCGTTTGAGGTCGTCCGCCGCGCCGACATCGTCTTTGAGGTGGTGTTTCACGCCGCCGCGCCGCTTGTAAGCCTCGGCGAAAGAGGGCATCAGCTCTATTGCCTCGTCGTAGAGCGCAAGGGCCTTGTCCCAGCGGGCGGTTTGCTCGTAAAGCTCGCCAAGACCCAGCACGCAGTCAGTGCCAAACGGGTTCAGCTCGCGCAGGGAGTGGTAGTCCGCCTCCGCTTCCTCTGTCCTCCCGAGCGCGGAGAGCAGCCGCGCCCTTAGGAGAAGGTACTCCTCGTTCTCTTTGTCGGCCTGCGCCAAAGCGTCCGCGTCGACAAGCGCCTCGGAGTTCTGCCCCATGTCCATAAGTATCTTCGCACGCAAAAGCATGGCGGCTTGATAGTCCGGACGGGCGACGAGGCACTGCGTAAGGTGGGCAATGGCAGGGAAGGGGTTGTGCAGCCCGTTCTCCGCCTCGGCCAGCAAATAAAGCGCGCGCGGCTCGCCGGCGTGCTTTTCCAGCGCTTTCTCGCAAGTGGCCTGCTCCGCCTCAAAGTCGGAAAGCCGGCCCTCGGTCTGCGCCTGGAGAAGCTCCAACTCTAAGTCGTCGCCCTGCGCGTTAAGCTCGCGCAAAAGCGGCAGGGCTTTGTCGTACTGCTGCATACGCAGCGCCACCTCGGCAAGTATGCCCTTCGTGCGCAGGTCGTCTTGCAGCTCGAGCGCGGCTAAGAGGCATTTCTCCGCGTAGGGCAGCTCGCCCATCTGCATGGCTCGCACGCCATCGTCCCTTAGTGTCTCAAACTTTCCTTTCTCTGAGAGTTCGCCCTTCCCGAAGAGGGCGGAGAAGAAACCCATATTCTGTCGTCATTTTCCGGGGCAGACTCGCGCCCGCCCCGTTTTGTTTCACAAAGGAGGGGAATGCGTGCAGTCACACATCCCCCTCCACGTAGTTTTACTCATATTTTCGTCCCCGCCCAGCCCGTCTCAAAGGCACGGGGCACGGGACTTCGCGCGTCAGGCCTGGCGGTAGTCTGTCAGAGCCTCGGGCGTGAGGTTCATCACAAAGGTGTGGTGCTTAGCCACCTCGGCCTCGGCGAAATTGGCATATACGCGGAGGCTCTTCGCAAAGAGTTCTGCGTTGGCAGAGGCGTTGTGCAGCAGGAGGTGGAGCATAATCACGTCCGCCGCCATCTCTACGAGGTGGCGTGCGCATACGTCGTGATACTCCTGGTCGCCGGCCTCCTTCACGCGGGCCGTGGCCTCCTCAAACTTGTCAGCCATTGCCTTGGCGCGGGCAAGCACTCCAGCATACTCGGGAGCGACCTCAGCCGTCTCAAAGTCGCGCATCTGAGCGAGGTAAGAGCCGTTGGTGACGTAGCGGATGGCTGCCACCACCTGCAGCTGCGTTGTTCCTTCGTAGATGCTCGTAATGCGTGCGTCGCGGTAGTAGCGCTGTATGGGGTAGTCCATCATAAAGCCCGAGCCGCCGTGTATCTGTATCGCGTCGTAGGTATTCTGGTTGCAGTACTCCGAGTTCATGCCCTTGGCAAGCGGCGTGAGCGAGTCAGCGAGCTTGGCGTAGGTCTTCTGCTCCTTACGCTCCTCGGGCGTGAGCTTACGCTCGCGGGCGATGTCGTCAAGGGCTTTGTAAATGTCCACATAGCGCGAGCACTGGTAGAGCAAGGCGCGGCCGGCGTCGAGCTTGGCTTTCATCAGCGCGAGCATATCGTAGACGGCGGGGAAACCGATGATGGCTTTGCCAAACTGCTCGCGGTCGCGGGCGTAAGCAAGCCCCTCGTTGTAAGCCGCCTGCGAGATGCCGACGCTCTGCGCGGCGATGCCGAGGCGCGCGCCGTTCATCAGCGCCATGACGTACTTGATAAGCCCGAGCTTGCGGTCTCCGCAAAGTTCGGCGTGTGCATTTTTGTACACAAGCTCGCAAGTGGGGCTTCCGTGTATACCCAGCTTGTTCTCGATGCGGCGCACGTTCACCCCGCCTTGGCGCTTGTCGTAGATAAACATAGACAAGCCGCGGCCGTCCGTAGTGCCCTCCTCCGAGCGTGCAAGCACGAGGTGAAGGTCTGCGTCACCGTTGGTGATGAAACGCTTTACTCCGTTGAGCAGCCAGCACCCCTCCTCCTCGGAGTAGGTGGCTTTGAGCATCACGCTTTGGAGGTCGGAGCCGGCGTCCGGCTCTGTGAGATCCATGGACATAGTCTCGCCGGCGCAGATACGGGGAATGAAGCGGCTGTGCTGGTCTTCGTTGCCAAACTCATAGAGCGTCTCGATGCAGTCCTGCAAGCTCCAAATGTTGCCAAAGCCCGCGTCGCTCGCAGCGACGAGCTCGGCGCACATGGTATACGGAGTGATGGGGAAGTTCAGCCCGCCGAAGCGGCGCGGCATAGTCATGCCGTTGAGCCCGGCTTTTACCATCGCGTCGAGGTTGGCTGCCGTGCCGCTTGCGTAGCGCACGCGGTCGCCTTCGTGGTGCGGTCCTTCGAGGTCAACGCCTTCCGCGTTGTCGGCAATGGTTGTGCCGGCAAGCTCGCCCGTGATGTCGAGCACGCGGTCGTAATTGTCCATCGCGTCCTCGTAGTCGAGCGGCGCGTAGTCGTAGCTGTCCTTGTCGCGAAAGCCGCGCTCTTTCAGTTCCACGATACGCTTCATGAGCGGATGGTTAAGCTCGAAGCGCAGCTCTGCGTGGTCAGTATAATTGTTAGCCATTGTCTTCGTTTACTTGCTGTTTTCCTTGTAGTACTTAATCATCTTGGGGACAACTTCCTCAACGCTGCCCGTGATGACATAGTCGGCAATCTGGTTGATGGGGGCGTCGGGGTCCGTGTTGACGGAGATGACGATGCCGCTCTCTTTCATGCCCGCCACGTGCTGTATAGCGCCGCTGATGCCGCAGGCTATGTAGACTTTGGGGCGTACGGTCACGCCGGTCTGGCCTATTTGGCGGTCGTGCTCGCAGAAGCCTGCGTCGACGGCGGCGCGGCTTGCGCCCACTTCTCCGTGGAGCTCGTCGGCGAGCTTAAAGAGCAGGTCAAAGTTTTCCTTGCTTCCTACGCCGTAGCCGCCGCACACGACGATGGGCGCGCCTTTGAGGTTGTTGGAGGCCTTTTCCACGTGGCGCTCTATCACTTTCACGACGTAGTCGGTCTCGGGGACGAATTTCGCCACATCCTCGTAGACCACCTCGCCCTTATGCCCTGCGGGGGCTTTCTCGGCTTTCATCACGCCGGAGCGCACGGTTGCCATCTGCGGGCGGTGATCGGGGTTGACGATGGTTGCCACGATGTTGCCGCCAAAGGCGGGGCGTATCTGGTAGAGTAGATTGTCGTAGTGCTTCTTGTTTTTCTTGTCGTCGTAGTCGCCAATCTCAAGCGCGGTGCAGTCCGCCGTGAGTCCGCTGGTGAGCGAGGACGAGACGCGGGGCCCGAGGTCGCGGCCAATGACCGTGGCTCCCATGAGGCAAATCTGCGGCTTCTCCTGCTTGAAGAGGTTGACAAGGATGCTCGTGTGCGGCTTGGAGGTGTAGGGGAAGAGCCCCTCGGCATCGAAGACGTGGAGCTTGTCCACGCCGTAGGAGAGAATTTCGTCTTCCACCTTGCCCGTGATGCCCGTGCCGGCGGCTATGGCCTCAAGCTGCGCTCCCAGCTGGGTGGCAAGCTTGCGCCCTTTGGTGAGAAGCTCAAAAGAGACCTCCTCGACCGTATGGTTGTCTATTTCGCAGTAAACGAATACGCTGTTCATTGTATGGTATGGATAGTGGGAATGAGTGGATGGGGGAATTTATCCGATGGTGTGGCTCTCGAGAAGCTCTTTCACGAGTCCCTCAACGTCTGCGTCGGAGCCGGTGAGCCTTTTGCTCTCCTTTGCCTTGAAGACGATGTTCTGCACGGCCTTTACCTTTGTGGGCGAGCCGGCGAGTCCGCACTGCTGCAAGTCTCCGTCCACGTCCGCCACGCTCCACTGCGCCACTGTGAGGTAAGGCTTCTTGTCATACTCCTCGGCATAGGGCAGCGTGCCGTCGGCCGGGCGTTCCATGGGTGCGCTTGCGCGCTTGTACTTCATTACGAGCTTCGCGTTGCGCGGGCGGCAGGGTGCTGCGTTCCCGTTCACGGTGAGCAGGATGGGCAGCGGTGCCTCGACGCGCTCCATTCCGCCGTCGATGTGTCGCGTCACGGTGACTTTTCCGTCCTTTACCTCGTCCACGCTCGTGACGTAAGTCACTTGGTTCACCCCAAGTTTTTGCGCCACCTGCGGGCCCACCTGCGCGGTGTCGCCGTCGATGGCCTGGCGTCCGCCGAGCACGATGTCGGGCACGCCTATTTTCTTTATAGCCTGAGAGAGCGCGTAGCTCGTGGCCAGGGTGTCGGCTCCGGCGAATGCGCGGTCGGTGAGCAGGTAGCCGCCGTCAGCGCCGCGGAAAAGCCCTTCGCGTATCACGTCCGTGGCGCGGGGAGGGCCCATGGTGAGGATGTGCACCGTGGAGCCGGGGTGCTGGTCTTTGAGGCGCAGCGCCTGCTCGAGGGCGTTAAGGTCTTCGGGGTTGAAAATTGCGGGCAGGGCGGCGCGGTTAACCGTCCCCTCGGGTGTCATTGCGTCCTTGCCCACGTTGCGCGTATCGGGCACTTGCTTGGCAAGCACGATTATCTTCAGACTCATATATATATTATATATTGTGTGTATGTCGCTTTTGCGCCGCTCCCGCCCTGCGTCCTCGCGCGGCTTGCGCAGTTGCACGATGCGGCGGTGAGTGTGCGGCAAAATTACTTTTTTTCTTGTTGGTCGCAAGGTGTGTCCGCGCAAAAGTGGCACTCAGGAGGGGCAAGGCGGGACTTTGCGTTTTAACATACCGGACATTCGCCATTTGCAAACGGGCGGAAAATGTATTATCTTTGTGTAACGAAAAGAGAGGATATGCACCGCGTGCGTACCCTCTCTTTTCGTATAATTGATTATCAACGTGTTACGCGCCGCAGGATGTACATGTAGCGCCGCCGATATGTACATATAGGAAAAACTCCAAGTATTCCCGTCGAAATTCCAAGGCATCTCGTCAGAAGAAGATGCCTTTCCGGCGTGACGCAGCCCCCTTTCGCAGCGGCGGAGAGGGGGTGCAAGTACTAAAAATTACTAAACTTCCTTAACGCCCGAACGGGCAGGAACGCCCACCGAACTTTTGTGCCGTTCTTTTTTCCCGCCCCACCGCCGCAAGTCGCCGCCTTTGCCGTAATTTTGCCCGTAAAACACGGACGGGCGGCAAGCCACGCCGCACGGACACCCACAACGGCACTATGACAGAGGAGGTGAAAGACTTTGTGGACGCGCTCGAGCGCCACGTCGCGGCGGAGCTGCGCAGTCACGGAACGGGCGACTACGTGAGCGGCTCGGTGCGCATAGCCGACGCCCGCAACCACCTGTTTCTCCCCCACCCCGCCGGCGGGACGGACGAGGAGATTGGCGCTTACGCCCTGCGCGACCTTTGCCGCGTGGACGAGTACACGCTCGAGACCGTGCCGGACCGCATGCGCCTCGCCGCCGTGGCACGCAATTTCTTCAAAGACGGCTTCTGAAAGATAGGCGGGCGCGAAAGGCGAAAAGCCTACGAGGAAAGCTGAAAAACAAACTGCGAAACAAGCTAAACGACAAAAACGATGAACAAGTCGCAAATACTCAACTGCGTGCTGCTGCTTGCCGTGGCGGCGCTCGGCGTATACGCCTTGCTGCTGTCGCGCAAAGTGGGGGGACAAGCTCCCGCGCCCGCCGCAGAAACGGCTGCGGACACCACCGCCACGGGCGAATGGCGCAAGGCCACGCCGGAGGACATCAAAAATCCCGTCACGCTCTTCGCGAAAGACTGGATGGCGCTCGCCGCCGGGCATAAGGGTGACATGAACGCTATGACCGTGGGCTGGGGCACCGTGGGACAGCTGTGGGGAAAGCCCGTAGTGACGGTGTACGTGCGCGAAAGCCGCTACACATACGACTTTATGGAGCGCAACGCCTACTTCACGCTCACCGCCTTCCCCGAGAACAAACGCAAGGCCTTGGAGTACCTTGGCTCGCACTCTGGCCGCGACGAGAAGGACAAGACCGAGAGAGCCGGACTCACGGCCGAGTTCACAGAGCTGGGCAACCCCATCTTCGCCGAGGCGACGCTCGCCATTGAGTGCCGCGTGCTCTACAAGGAGGAAATGAAGAAAGAGCTGATGGACGCCGTCGTGCAGAAAGACTGCTACGGACGCGACGAAAAAAGCATACACGTGATGTACGTGGGAGAGATTGTAAACGTCTGGAAAAAATGACCGAGAAAAAAGACACTACGGAGGAGGGCGCATACCGCCACAGCCTGCCCATACAGATACGCTTCAACGACGTGGACCGTTACGGCCACGTGAACAACAATTCCTACTTCGCCTACTACGACCTGGGAAAGGAGGAATACCTTCGCCACGTGTTGCGCGACCATTACCGCGAGGCGGGCATCGTGCCCGTCATCGCCAACATCAACGCCGACTTCATCCGCCCCATCTACTACGGCGACGAGATAGAGATAGAGACGCGCGTGGCACGCATAGGGCGCAAGAGCTTCACGCTGGCGCAACGCGCCGTCAACCGCAAGACGGGAGACGTGATGTGCAAGTGCGACACGGTGATGGTATGCTTTGACTTCAACACGCAGCAGTCCGCCGACGTGCCCGAAGCTTGCCGCCGCGCCTTCGAGAGCTACGAGGCAGGCGAGGGACAGGACTGAGCGCGGCGGGCGGCGGCAAATCGCCGTGGCGGAAAGGCTCTGCGTTTTTCCTGAGTCTAACTTAAAGGAAACAAAACTACCGCGAGATGCAGAAAATAGTATACGCAAAAGACACGTGCGCAGAGCTCGACGCGCTGTGCCGGGAGAGCGGCGCGGACAAGGTGTTTGTGCTGACGGACGAAACGACGGAGCGGCTCTGCGCCCCGCTTTTGGAGAGCTGCCCCGTGCTTTCCGGCGCGAGCCACATAGTCATCGGCGCTACCGACACGCACAAAACGCTCGACACGCTCGCCTCCGTGTGGCTCGCCCTGAGCGACGGGAAGGCCTCGCGCCGCTCGCTGATGGTGAACCTCGGCGGGGGGATGGTGACGGACTTGGGCGGCTTCGCGGCTGCCACGTTCAAGCGCGGCATCGGCTTCGTCAACGTGCCCACCACGCTGCTCGCTATGGTGGATGCCGCCGTGGGCGGAAAGACGGGCATCAACTTCAACGGACTGAAAAACGAGGTGGGCGTCTTCCAAGAGGCGGCGGCGGTGCTTGTGGACACTTCCTTCCTCCGCACGCTTGACGGGGAGAACCTGCGCTCGGGCTACGCCGAGATGCTGAAACACTCGCTCTTGGAGGACGAAACGATGTGGGCGGACCACATGCGCTTTGACCTCGCCCGACCCGACTACGCGCACCTGCAGGAACTGGTGGCGCAGAGCATAAAGTGCAAGAGCCGCATCGTGGCGCAGGACCCCCACGAACGCGGCATACGCAAAGCGCTCAATCTGGGGCACACCGTGGGCCACGCCCTCGAAAGCCTTTCCTTGGAGCAAGGGCGGCCCATCCTGCACGGATACGCCGTGGCGTACGGACTTGTATGCGAACTCTTCCTCAGCGCGGCGCACACGGGCTTCCCCACGGAGAAGATGCGGCAGACGGTGCGCTTCGTGCGCGACAATTACGGTCCGTTTGCCTTCACCTGCGAGGACTACGCACACATATACGACACTATGCTGCACGACAAGAAGAACGTGGGCGGCGTGATTAACTTCACGCTCCTCGGAGGCATAGGCGACATTCGCCTCGACTGCCACCTCTCGCGCGAGCAAGTATACGAAAGCCTCGACTTCTTGCGCGAGGGATGAGCCACGCGCGGAGCGCGATTTTCCCAAAAGCACAACGTAACGACAGACCCAGATGGTACAGACAAAAGCCCTGACAAACTTTTACAGCCAACGCGCCAGCCGTCTCTGCGAACACGCGCTCTCGCTGCTCGTGGTGTTTTTCATGCTCTCAGCCGCAGCTCTGTGGACAGGAAAATATTTTGGACACGAAATAGGCACAACCGCGAAAGGCGCGGCACAGACAGCCCTCGCCCTTCCCACGGCGCAGCAGCTGCAAGCCTTAGGGCTGGACGAAGGCAAAATATCCCTCGCGCAGCGCGACTCGGCTTCGTGGAACGTGACCCTAAAAGCCGGTGGAACGGCACAAGGCACGCTCATCGCGTCGCAGCCCTACACGCGCGACGTGAAAGGCTTCGCCGGTCCCGTGCCTTTGTTTGTGTACGTAGACAAGGCGGGCAAGGTGGCGGGCATCGCCGCTGGCGACAACGCAGAGACACCCGATTTCCTCCGCCACGCGCTCGACGGGCTCACGCCGCAATGGATTGGGCAGGACGCGGGCAAAGCGGCGGCGCTCAAAGTGGACGCCGTGAGCGGAGCGACGTTTTCCAGCAACGCGGTCATAGCGGGCGTGCAGCGTTCGCTCGCCGCATACGGCGCGGGAAGCGCGAAAAGCACGCGCGGACCGGTGATAGGCTGGTGGCGCACGCTCGCCGTCTTCCTCGTGCTGCTGACGGGCGTGGCCATCAATATGCTTTTCCGGGGACACAAGTGGCTACGCGTCATACAGTTGCTGCTCAACGTCGTGGTGTTGGGGTTCTGGTGCGGACAGTTCCTTTCCCTCTCACTCCTGCGCGGGTGGATTGCCAACGGACTTGACCCCATCGCCTACCTCCCTACCCTGCTGGTGCTGGCGGTGGCTTTGGTGATGCCGCTCATCAAGCACAAGCGCCACTACTGCACGTGGGTGTGCCCCATGGGAAGCTTGCAGGAGCTTGCGGGCCGTTTGCCCTTCCCCAAGATTCACTGCTCGGCAAAAGTGTACCGCGCCATGTCGCGCGTGCGCCTTGCCGCCTTCTCGCTGCTTATGCTCTCGCTGTGGACGGGGCTGGGCGGATTCCTCCTCGACTACGAGCCCTTCACGGCATTCCTTACCTCCACCGCGCTGCCGGCGGTCATCATCATGGCTGCGGTAATTATTGTGGCGAGCTGCTTCGTCCCCAACGTGTGGTGCAAGTGCCTCTGCCCGATGGGAATGGCACTCGACCTTTCCGAAGACACTCTCAGGAGAAACAACTAAGCGCTGTTTTTCCACACGCAAGCAGTCCCCGGCGGCGGGACGGTCAGCCGCAAGAAGAACGTTATTTTTGAAAACAACAGATATAAGGATATGAACAAGTACAAAGTCATCTCCCTTGTGCTTGCCGTCGCCTTGGTGGCGGCTCTGGCGCGACTTGTCTTCGTGCTGCACAACTTAGAAGAAAACGTGCCTAAGGGCGACAAGGCAGAAATGGTGATGGACAACATTCTCTCCCGAAAGAGCGTGCGTTCCTACACCTCCCAAGCCGTTCCGCGCGAGAAGCTGGACACGCTGGTGCGGGCGGCGATGGCCGCGCCTACGGGACGCGACATGCGCCCTTGGAAGTTTGTCATCGTAGACGACAAGGCGGCGATGCGTTCCCTGGCCGAAAAGTTGCCCTACGCAAAGATGCTGGCCGAGGCACAGGCGGCGGTGGTGGTCTGCGGCGACCTCAGCGTGACGGACAAGGAAGGAAAGCCCTCCACCAACTGGATGTTTGACTGCTCGGCCGCCACGGAGAACCTCCTGCTGCAAGCCGAGGCGATGGGCCTCGGGGCTGTGTGGACCGCAGCCTATCCCTATGAAGAGCGCGTCGCTGCCGTGAAAGCCGCCTTCGCTCTCCCCGACCACATCGTGCCTTTCTGCGTCGTGCCGATGGGCTGGCCGAAAGGCGAGACGCAGCCGAAAGACAAATACGACGCGGCAAACGTACACTACAACCAGTGGTGAACCGCCCAAACATGCTAACACGACAAAATGTCTGACACACCGACATCACGGCACGCCACGGCGCGGGGATTCGCAGTAGGACTCCTCGCCGCCGTGTGCTACGGTTTTATCCCGTTCTTTACCCTCCCGCTCAAAGAAGAGGGCACGGCCGATTTTCTCTCCGACCCCACAATCCTCTTCTACCGCTTCGGCTTCGCAAGCCTTATCGTGGCCGCCATAATGCTGGCGCAGAGGAAGAGTTTCCGCGTCACGCGCGGCGAACTCGTTACGCTAATATACCTTTCCTTTATCTCCGACGGCTCGGCGCTATTCCTCATCGACGGATACAACTATATGTCGAGCGGCGTGGCTACTACCCTGCACTTCATGTACCCCGTCGTGACGGCCGTCATTATGATGTGCTTCTACAACGAAGCTCGCCGCGTGAGCACGGTGCTTGCGGTGGTGATGGCTGTGGCGGGCGTGGGCGTGCTGTCTTGGGACACGTCGGGACAGACAAGCGTGCGCGGCGTAGTGATAGTGCTTATCTCGGCGCTGTGTTACGCACTCTACCTCATACGCGTAAACCGCTCGCGGGCGGCAACGATGGACGGCACAAAGCTTGTGTTTTACATTCTCTTCATCGGCGCGCTCATCTTCGCGGCAGAGGCCCTGCGGCAAGGCACACTGCAGCCCGTCACCACCGGGCAGCAGCTCACGCGCCTGCTCTCGCTCTCCGTCGTCTGCACCTTTGTCACCAACGTGGCACTCGTGTACTGCGTGAAGCGCATCGGCAGCACGCTCACCGCCGTCTTGGGCGCTTTCGAGCCGCTCACCGCAGTGGTTATAGGCTGCTTGGTCTTCCACGAGCCTTTCACTTGGCAAGTGCTGACGGGCATTATGCTCGTCATCCCCGCCGTGCTTATCATCATCTGGACACGCCGGAGGTAAGCTGACGGAATAAACTCCCACCCCACAAAGAGAGCGGGCTAAGAGAAAAAGGAAGCGGGCTGCTCCTAATAGGCAACAGACAAAAGCAAAAAAGAGAGCAGACAAAAGCAAAGAGGCAACAGACTGCTACCAAAAGAAAACGGGCGAGACCTTGCGGCCTCGCCCGTTGTTTGTTTAAAGCTTAGGAAGGGGAGCTTACATCATACCGCCCATGCCGGGGTTGCCCATCGGCATTTCGGCTTTCTCCTCTTTCTTCTCGCAAACCACGCACTCCGTGGTGAGGAACATACCGGCCACGCTGGCGGCGTTCTCCAAAGCCACGCGGGTCACCTTTGCAGGGTCAACGACACCCTGCACGCGCAGGTCGCCAAAGGTCTCCGTCTTCGCGTTGAAGCCGAAGTTGCCCTCGCCCTCGCGCACCTTGTTCACAATCACCGCGCCCTCGAGCCCGGCGTTGTGGCAAATCTGGCGGAGCGGCTCTTCTATAGCGCGGCGGACTATGTTGATGCCCGTCGTCTCGTCAGCGTTGTCGCCGGTGAAGCCCTCAAGCGACTTCTGAGCGCGGATGTAAGCCACGCCGCCGCCGGTCACGATGCCCTCTTCGATAGCCGCGCGGGTAGCGCAAAGCGCGTCATCGCAACGGTCTTTCTTCTCCTTCTGCTCGGTCTCGCTTGCAGCACCAACCTCAAGCACGCACACGCCGCCGGAAAGCTTGGCGAGACGCTCCTGAAGCTTCTCCTTGTCGTAGGAGCTGGTTGTGCCGGCGATTTCGTTCTTGACCTGCGCGATGCGGTCGCTGATGTTCTCCTTGGCGCCCTTTCCGTTCACGATGGTGGTGTTTTCCTTCGTGATGGTCACCTTTTCAGCGGAGCCAAGCATATCGATCGTAGCCTGCTCAAGCTTCAAGCCCTTCTCTTCGCTTATCACCACGCCGCCGGTAAGTACTGCGATATCCTCCAACATTGCCTTGCGGCGGTCGCCGAAGCCCGGAGCCTTCACAGCGCATATCTTAAGCTGCGTGCGGAGACGGTTCACGACGAGCGTGGTCAGGGCCTCGCTGTCCACATCCTCGGCGATGACGAGCAGAGGTCTGCCGCTCTGCACGGCGGGCTCCAAGATGGGGAGGAAATCCTTTATGTTGGATATCTTCTTGTCGTATATGAGGATGTACGGGTTCTCCATCACGCACTGCATCTTCTCGGCATCGGTGACGAAGTAAGCGGAGAGGTAGCCGCGGTCAAACTGCATGCCCTCTACTGTCTTAAGCACCGTGTCGCGTCCCTTGGCGTCCTCGATGGTGATCACGCCGTTCACGCTCACTGCGCGCATTCCGTCGGCGATGAGCTTGCCAATCTCCGGGTCGTTGTTGGCGGAAATGGTGGCAACTTGCTCAATTTTGTCATAGCTCTCGCCTACCTGCTCGCTCTGCTCCTTGATGCTTTCCACCACCTTGGCTACAGCCTTGTCGATGCCGCGCTTCACGTCGAGCGGATTGGCTCCGGCAGCCACGTTCTTCATTCCCTCGGTGAGGATAGCCTGCGTAAGCAGCGTTGCGGTAGTCGTTCCGTCGCCGGCGTCGTCGCCAGTCTTGGAGGCAACGCTCTTCACGAGCTGAGCGCCCGCGTTCTGGAAAGCGTCTTCCAACTCTATCTCCTTTGCGACGCTTACACCGTCCTTGGTGATACGCGGCGCGCCGTATTTCTTGTCAAGAACCACGTTGCGGCCTTTCGGACCGAGCGTCACCTTTACTGCGTTGGCGAGTGCGTCCGCACCCTCGCGAAGACGCTCGCGGGCGTCTACGTCGTATACTATTTCTTTTGCCATGGTTGTTTGCTTTGAATATTGTCGTTAGTATTGCTCCGCCCGAGCGGAAGCATTTAAGCCAGCACTGCGAGCACGTCGCTCTGGCGCATGATAAGGTATTTCTCGCCGTCGATCTCTACCTCCGTGCCCGAGTACTTGCCGTAGAGGACCGTGTCGCCGGCTTTGAGAACCATTTCCTCGTCCTTCGTGCCGCCGCCTACGGCCAGCACTTCGCCTTTGAGGGGCTTCTCTTTCGCTGTGTCGGGGATGATGATGCCGCCGGCCGTCTTCTCTTCAGCTGCTGCGGGCTTAACCAGCACGCGGTCTGCCAATGGTTTGATGTTCATAATTACTTTTTGTTTTTGGTTTGTTTTCGTTGTCTTTGAGCGTATCCCCGCCGGGTGTCCGCCCGTCTTTCGCGGGCTTCCGCCTATCTTTATGCCAAAAGCGTGCCAAACTTCGCGCGGCAGGGCGCGGCTTTGTCCTCACTGCCCCTTTCCTGCAAGCGAGAGGAAGCGGCGGCACGACCTGCAAGCCTTTTATTGCGGGGACGGCAACGCGCCGCAGTGACAATATGTCAGTGTGTCAAGAAAGGGGAAGCGTTTTGGGAAAAGGAGAAAAGGGAAAAAGAAAAGTAACGAATGCACCCAGCCGTTGTATTTACGATAGGAACTTGGTTTTTGGCTACGCGGGCGGGCGCATTCGTTACGGGGCAGGGAAGCTGGAAAGAATACTTCCCATAAGAAATAACAGTGTTTTGTCAGGTCAAAGCGTATGTTTTACTAAGACTTTCTATGTTTCGTGCCACGCCCCCTTGGATCTTGCCCGCTAATCCGTTTTTTAGTGCGCGGAAGGCTGGGGTTGTGTCTAAGAACACGGACTATGTGCCGAAGAACACAGTCTCTGTGTCAGAGAAGCTCGAAGCGCTCTTTCAGCCGTCCGAAGTAGCGGCGTGTGGCTGCAAGCTCGATGTCGTCAAACGGCGGGACGAGGCGGCAGCGCTGCGTGTTGTTCTCGATAGCCGCGAGGTAGGTGAGGTTGATGACGCAGGTGGCGCTGATGCGCACCAGCGAGGGGTGCAGCGCGATAAGGTCTTCCGCGCTTGTGCCTCGGCGCAGGGCGTGGCGCTTGCGGTCGGTCAGCGTGAGCTGCCAGCTGCGGCGTTCGCCGATATACTCGAAGAGGAGTATCTGCTCTACTCCGAGTAGCAGAAGCTCTGTCACGGTCTGCACGGCAAGGCGGCGGGTCTGCGGCTCGGCGAGCGGCATACGCGGCGTCGCGGAGTTATGCTCACACACAAGGCGGGAGACAACGGTGCGAAGCTCCTCGGGCTTGTAAGGCTTAAGCAGGAAGTCGTAGGCAGAGTGGCGGATGGCGTCGAGCATATACGCCGAGTAGGCGGAGTAGAAGACTGGCTTGAAGGAAAAGTTTATCCTGTCCCTTATGGTAGAGAGAAACTCTATTCCGCTCTTTCCCGGCACCTCGACATCAAGGAAGAAGGCATCGGGGCGTATTTCCAGAAGCGGCAGAGCCGCTTCGTCGTACGACGCAAACTCATACACATCCCCGAACTCGGGGCAGGCTCGCAAGTCCTCGGCGAGCACGTGTCTCGCCGTAGGGTCGTCGTCTACTATGAACGCTTTGAGTCCGTCTTCTTTCCTCATACGCGCGTCATTCCTTTTATTGGTATGCAAATTTACAAAATCCGAGTTGCCGTTTTCCCCGGCCCTGTGCCGGCAAGGCTTAGGTTGCGCCAACGCGTGCTTAAACATACGAAAAGCGCGAACAAACGAGAAACTTTTCCATTTCTTTCCCTCGCGTGCGACAATAAGAAAGCCCCGCAAGACCTGCTTGCGGGGACTTTCGTAGAGTGATATCGTATGTCCGTCGGCGTTTTATCTCCGTTTGCGGCCTGGCCGCGACGGAAGAACCCGCCAACACATATAATATATATAGGCGTTTACTTCTTCAGCTGAAGCCCTACGAGCATTCCGTCGTAGGAGGAGAGGAGCGAGCTCACGGCCTTCATCGTGGTGCCGTTGGAGAGCGCGGAGACGCCCTTAAAGAGCGTGAGCAGTTTGTCGCTCTCGATGAGCAGGCTGAGCTTGTTGCCGCTCTTTGCGATATGGGGAGTCATCTTGCCGATGCCTGCGAGGTAGGTCATCGTTATCTTCTTGTCGGTCGTGTTGAGCGTGTAGTTGCCCGAAATGGTGCGTCCGCCGATGGTGGCCGTATAAGTGTTGTCGCTGTTAAAGGTGAACGAGCAAGCGCCCTGCTTGATGCCAATCTTCTCCAGCGAGCTGTTCATCTGGCTTTCTATCTTCGAGGCAGCAACCTCACCGCCGGCCTTCATGAGAAAGTTTTCGCTCTCAAAGACACAGTCCGAGCCGGTGTAGGTCCAAGTGCCGAGGATGTCACTTTGGGAGATGGTGGAGCTGTTGCCGAGGATGCCGCTCAGCAGGCTGCCGAGAAGACTTGTGGAAGAGGAGCTGGAAGAGCTGGTCGAGGTGGTCGTGGAGCTGGAAGAGCTGCCGCTGACAGCGTTGCTAAGGAGTGCAGAGCCTACGTTGCCAAGCACGCTGCCCGTGGTGCTGCCGCAGCCGGTCAGGCCGAAGACGCCCGCGAGGAGAGCGAGCGAAAGTGTGATTTTCTTCATTTTGTATTTTGTGTTTAGTCTATTTTCTGGACGCAAAATTGCTTTTTTCCTTGAAAAGCGGCAATTGTTTTATACGAAACGCGCCTCCCGCTCTGCGTAAGGCACGGCAGAGCGGCGTTTGGGACGGAGCGCGGGGCGCGTCACGCCAACGGATTCCATCCCTGGGCGCGGAGGTCGAACTCGTTTCCGTCACGCGTGACGAGCTTCTTGCCGAGCTCTGGGCGCGTGATGTGGCCTATGACGCGCACGTCCTCTATTTGGCTCACGCGCTCGTGGCATGCGAGCGGCACGGTGAAGAGCAGCTCGTAGTCGTCCCCTCCGTTGAGCGCGGCTGTGTACACGTTGAGGTTAAACTCCTCCGCCGTGACGGCCGTCTGATAGTCGACGGGGATACGCTCCTCATAGACGCGGCAGCCCGTGCCGCTTTTCTTGCAAATGTGCATCAGCTCCGAAGACAGGCCGTCGCTTATGTCCATCATCGAGGTTGGGCGTATGCCCGCCTCGGAAAGGCGTCGCACGATGTCACAGCGGGGCTCGGGCTTGAGCAAACGCTCGATGAGGTACTCCTTGCCGCTGAAGTCGGGCTGCGCGAGGGTCTCGTCTGAGCCGTGCTGCGACTCAAACACCTTTTTCTCGCGCTCCATCAGCTGCAGCCCCATATACGCCGCGCCGAGATTGCCGCTCACGCAGACAAGGTCGGTGTCTCGCGCGCCGGAGCGGTAGACGATGTCGGCTTCCTGCGCCTCGCCGATGCACGTGAGGCTCAGCGCAAGCCCTGTGAGCGATGACGTGGTGTCTCCGCCCACGAGGTCGACGCCGTAGCGGTCACACGCGAGACGCAGGCCGGCGTACAGCTCGTCCATGCTCTCTATGGAGAAGCGCCGCCCTAAGGCCACGCTGACGAGAAGCTGGCGGGGCGTGCCGTTCATGGCGTACACGTCGCTGAAATTGACGGCCGCAGCCTTATAGCCGAGGTGCTTGAGCGGGGTGTAAGTAAGGTCGAAGTGTATGCCCTCCATCAGCATGTCGGTGGTGACCAGCACGCGCGCGTCGCTGTCGCCCTTCGCGGCGGGGTAGCGCAGCACGGCGCAGTCGTCGCCCGCGCCGAGGAGTGTGGTGTCGTTTTTCGGGGTGATGCCCTCCGTGAGGCGGTCTATGAGACCGAACTCTCCAAGGGTGGAAATCTCTGTCATAGCTTGTCAGATAGTTTGTCATGCGCCAAAACGCGGGAGAGGCGGACATACCAATATGGGAATTTGCGACCGCCGCGTCTCGTGCGCGTGCCTGTCGTCAAATTCCCATACGCTTGTCCGTCTTCCGCCGCGCGGCGCGGTCAGAAGAAGAAGCCGAGCCCGAGGCGGAAACCCACGGTGCTGTTGTTGGAAAAGTCGTGCAGCGACATTTTGTAGTAAACAGACGGCTCTACGGTGATGAAGCGGTTTACGAAGAAGGCGTAGCCCACTTCCACGGGTATCAGCACGTCGTTGCTGGACTTCGTGAAATGGTCGTACTCCACGCCCGCGCCGAGGTACACGCCGCACTGGTCAAAGTAGTAGCGCACGCCGCCGCCCACGGAGATGTCGTCTATCTGCTTGGTGTGGTCGTATCCCACTCCGGCGCGCAGCATAAGGCAGTCTGCTACGAAATAGCCCGCGTTGGCCTCTACGCCAAGGCGAAACTTCTCGCTTCCGCTGTATGAGAGTCCGATACCAGAGAAGGAAGTGTTGACATACTTCTTTCCTTTTTCAAACTGCGCGCTTGCCGTGAGACCGCAGATGGCGAGCAGGAGCAGGAGGATAGTTTTTTTCATTGGGTGTAGTGTTTGTGAAAGGGCGCATCTTGCCGCGCGTCACTCACGCCGCCGCAGCTTTTTGCCAGCCGCACGGCGGTAGTCAAGGGCAAATGTACCACATTTTTCCCAACGCGCCGGACAGGCTTTGCATATTTGCCACTTTTCCTGCCATCGCAAGCGCGGCGTGCCCCATTGTGCGGCGGAGGTTCAGCTCCACGCAGGGATGCAAAACGAGCGTGCCGCCCGCCGTGCGCACAAGCATCATGTCCACGCCCAACGGACCGGCGTATGCCCCGCCGAGCAGCGTCTCCAACTCGCCGGCGCATACGCGGGCTATGTGCGAAAGCGTCTGCGCGTCCGGCCCGCCCGCATCGGCTATTGCCTGCGCGAGCCGCTCTTGCGGCGCAACTACGTTTCCGCCGTACGCGCCCGCTTCCGAGGCGCGGAAGAGGGACAGACCGTCATAACGCACCCCGCCGCCGGACTGCGCGGAAAACTCCATGGCGAAATTGAGCGCAACCTCGTAAAAAGGCTCGCACTCCACCGCGCCCTGCGCCCGCAAGAGCCGCCCTGTGCGATTATACACCGCCGCGCCGCTCTGCCCGTCGGCGCGGTACACGCCGCGCCCGCTGCACGACCAGAGCGACTTCACCATCACCGCGCCCCACCGCGCCACCGCGCCGCGCACCTCGTCCGCGCTGCGACACAACACGCTCTCGCCGACAGTGCCGTCCAAGCGCTCCCGCAAGCGGGGCAAAAGCGCCACCGCGCTCTCACGGCTGCTCAGCCGCCGCACCGCCGCAAGCCGCTCTGCGTCCGGAAGGAGCCGTCCGGGGCAGCCTGCCTTTTGCAGCCTGTGGCAAAGCAGCTTGTCCCAGCCCCAGGGCAGTACTTCGGTCACATTTTCCCAAAACGCGGGCGTGAGGTCTTTGGGACGCACAAAGCGCACGCCGTCGTTCCAGCCCGCCCGATCCGGCTCTGCCGCACTGTCGCACAAAAGCACGCTGTCGCCCGGCTCAGCCATAAGTGCGGGCAAAGCGGCAAGCTCGCTCTCGAGCCGCCGAGCCGCCGAAGCGGGATAGTAATAGGGGCTGTCAGCCGCCAAAGCCTCGTCGTGCGAGGGATTGAATATGTGCAAGCGTGTCTTCATCGGGCTGCGAAGCGGCTGTCTGTGCCGCTCTTGGTCTTTCCTCGCTGCAAAGTTAAGCAAAGGGCATTTTCCTCGCCGCGACGCCGCAGTTTGACGCGCGGGAAAACGCAAAAAGTGTTCTATTTTTCCCTTTTCGCTTTGGTAAATAGTGTTAATGGCGATTTGGAAAACGGCCGGAAATGTATTATCTTTGCGTGTCGGAAAGAGAGGATATGCACGCCGTGCGTACCCTCTCTTTTGCGCTATTGAGTATCAATAACTTAGAAAGTCCGCTGATGTACATATAGCGCCGCCGGCATGCACATGTAGGAAAAACTGCAAGTATCCCCGTCGCCACGGAGCCTATTTCCGTCGGCACAAGACCTACATCTGTGCCTCGTAAGTGCCTTTCCGTGGGCAGACGGCTAAGGAGTGTTAGTTAAACTTACATAAAAATGCACCCTCGCGGCGGCGGGCAAAAGTGTTCTATTTTTCCTCTTTTCCTCTGTCCGCAACACGGCGGGCAGACTTGTCATTTTCCGGGCGCGGAAGTCATTATTTCGCCATTGTCTTTCCGTCAAAATACGCAAGGCGGGGCTTTGCGGGCGGCAATAATTGCCTATCTTTACACCCACACGCCGGCTTGCGCCGCACGCTCCGGCACACACCTTATATATATAGGTGTGTCGGCTTTCCGCGCACGGGGCGGGACGGCGGACGGAACGGAGAAAGCGCCTCAAGGGTGGTTCTGTAAACTACCACCGTGGCAATCAAAACAGGATGTCTTCCGATTCGTCATCTTTCGGGCTCTTTTCCGTCCCAATTGCTTGCATGCTCAGTCGCATAGCCCGCTATGCTCTTTCGCTCTCAAACTATTTGGGCGCAAAATAGCTCCGAAATCGGACAAAGCAAATTTATAGAACCACCCTTAACCCAACAACCAAGAAAAACAAAAGACCAACTATGGCAGTAGAAAAAACACTGGTGCTGCTCAAGCCCTGCACCCTGCAACGCGGACTCGCGGGAGAAATTGTCAGCGTCTTCGAACGCAAAGGACTGCAAATATGCGGCATGAAAATGATGTGGCTGACAGACGAGCTGCTCAGCGAGCACTACGCGCACCTCAGCGGGAAGCCTTTCTTCCAGCGCGTGAAGGACTCTATGATGACCGCACCCGTCGTGGCGCTCTGCCTGAAAGGCGTGGACGCAATAGCCGCCGTGCGCGCGCTCGCCGGCCCGACCAACGGCCGCAACGCCGCTCCGGGGACGATACGCGGCTCGTACTGCATGAGCTTCCAAGAGAACATCGTCCACGCGTCCGACTCCGCCGAGACGGCAACCGTGGAGCTGCGCCGCTTCTTCAAGGACGGCGAAATTCTCGAATGGGAGCAGTGCGTCCACCCCTATCTCTACGCCGGCGACGAGTATTGCTGACGCCACGCGCCCAAGGCACGCCGGCACGGCACCTTTTTCTGTCAGCGCCCTCCGCCCGATGGCAATGCGTCCGTCGCGCGGAGGGCGCTGACAATGTTTTTACCCAAAAAACAAAAACGCTTGCGGAAGCGATTTTTCAAGGGACGGAAAGCACTGGCATCGGGGCAAGATGTCCGTGACAGCAAGCGGAGAAAGGGGAAACAGCGACAAAAAAGCCGTAATTCGGCGATAAGAAGAGACAAGACGGCGCGGCGGGGGAATTTTTCCATACTTTTGCAACTTGGACGGGGAGTAGCCCGCCCTGCGGCGCTTTCTCACGCCTTGCCGGCGTATCCTTACAGGCAACGGGCGCAAGCCGCCAGCCGCGCAAAACGACACAAGACAAAAAGAAATACTACAATACACTTATGAAGAAAACATTACGCAGACTTGCAGCTATGCTTTGCGTGGCTATGCCCCTCGGATGCATGGCGCAGAGCATTCTGCTGGTGGAGACGACCGACGGAGCCACCACCCTCTACAAGCTGAGCGACGAGCCCAAGGCTTCCTTCGCTGACGGCTATGTGACATTCAGCACGGCCGAGGTTTCCGCTACGCTCCCCGTCGCCGACCTGAAGAAATTCTATTTCTCCGACTCGGAAGACGGCATAAGCTCCGCCAAGACGGACGGCAATGTGGTGAGCTTCGAATACAAAGACGGCCGCCACGTCACAATCTCCGGCTCCGCAGCCGGCAAAGTGAGCGTCTTCGACACGGCCGGCCGCCGCGTGCAAGCCGACACCACCATGACAGAAGGCACTACGTGCGTAGACCTCGGCGCGCTGCCCGCCGGGACGTATATCATCCAGGCCGCAGACAAGCAATCTCTCAAAGTGACAAAGAAATGAAGAAACTCTACACACTGAGCCTCTCCCTGCTGCTCTGCGGCGCGTCCGCTTTCGCGCAGACCCCGGGATACAAGAAAGCCCCCTTCAAGCACGCGATGCCCCACACCGCCACCGCAAGCTCCGCCGCGAAAGCGCTGGCAAAGCCGGCGGACGCCACCGCTCGCGACCTCAACTTCCAGTACGTGCCTTTCGCCTACTACACCCCCAGCAAGGACACGGAGGCAATGGGCGAGTACTACTTTGAGGTAAGCACCGTCGAGGCAAGCCTTGACGATGAGAGCAACATTGTATACTCCAAGGAGGGCTGGGGCGCATGCTTCGACATCTTCTCCCCCAACACGGAAAGCCCCTACACCATCCCCGAGGGCACGTACACGCCTTCCACAAGCAGCACAAAGACGGCTTACACCTTCGACGCCGACTACACGTACGCGAAATACTACGCCAAGCAGGGCACGGACTGCGACTACTTTGAGTTTGACAGCCCCGTCACCATCAAGAAAAGCGGCGACACGACGTACACAGTGACGACGACCACCACGCGCAACGGCGTAAAGTACAACCTGAGCTTTACGGGCGAGATAACCTTTACCAACACCAACAGCGGCTCTACTTCCACGCTGCCCGCCATAGGGCACGACGTGGTGGCGGACTACACCGGCGGTATGGGCATATACCAGGGCGACCTCTTCCAAGGCGGGACGGGCAACATGGAGATATGCCTCTACACCACCGACTTTAACAGCGAGACCGGCGGACTTACTTCCCCGGGCTACGCCATAAAGATGTCCGTCTTCAACACGCTCTTCGGCGACTCGAAGACCGCAGTGGTGAAAGCCGGAGAGTACACGCCGAGCTACAAGTTCACGCGTTACACCTTCCTCCCCGGCACGGAGCTCACCTACATGGGGCAGGACATGATACTCGGCTCGTTCGCGCAGTACTTTGACGGCAGCACGTACCGCTACGCGCTTATCACCGAAGGCACTTGCACGGTTGAGGACAACGGCGACGACACTTTCACGGTGACCGTTGACTGCACCACGAAGGACGGATATAAGGTGAAGGGCACGTACAAAGGCGGCTTCACGTACATCGACCAGTCCAGCGACACGCCCAAAGCGCACGTGTCCAACCTGCAAGACGACGTGCAGCTCAACCTCGCGCAGATTCCCGTGGCTCGTCTGTGGAAAGTGCAAAACGCGCCCAACGCCGAGGGCAAGCTCTTCGGACAGTATGTGCTCGACATCGGCTCTCCCTCGGGCCTCGACCAAAGCGTGGCCGACAACGGCGGCGACATCTTCCGCATACAGTTTATATCTACGGCCGACACCGAGGCTGAGATAATGGCCGAAGGCACTTACGAAGTCATGGAGGACCGTTACCCCGCCTCCGTGGGCGAATACAAGCTCTGGCCGGGACACCTCTACGACGGCGACCTCATAGGCACGCGCTACTACCACTTCGTTGAGGGCCGCTACTTCATTATGGACCTGCTCGCCCCCGCCGCTGAGGGTTCGGTCAATGTGAAGAAAAACGCGGACGAGACCTATACCTTCACCATCAATGTCATCGACGACGCAGGCTACAAAATAGCCGGCGCGTGGACGGGCCCCGTAGAGTATCAGGGCGAAGCCGCAACGCCCGACGGCATCAATACGGTTAAGCGCGACGTGCAATTCTCCTTCGCCGCCCCCAACGTGATTTCGCTCGGCGGCCTCGCTTCCAGCGACATCGTGACACTCTACTCCGTGGACGGAAAAACGGTTCAGCGCCTCGCAGCCCCGAGCCGCGTGTCGCTCGAAAGCCTCCCCAAGGGCGTTTATCTGCTCGACGTGGCAGGACGCAAGACCTTCAAGGTGGCAAAGCAGTAAGACGGACGGACAATATTGCTCCGCAGACGGACGCAATTGCTCCACAATAAATGACCAAGGCAAGGGAAACGGGGCGGAAAGCGCCGCCGTTTCCTTTCCTATAACCACTGGACACACAACAATGAACACAACACACACTATAAAGAAAGCGCTCGCCACACTCGCGCTTTCGCTCGGCGCGCTTTCCCCTGCCGCCGCACAGCAAGTGATGACCGTGCACACCCAAGACGGGGTAAGCAAGATTTTCCGCATAGACGACCTCAAAGACGTCACTTTCGGCCAGCTCGAAACCAACAAGTACTACGAAGCAGACGGGCAGATGTATTCCATCAATACGGTGGTCGAGATAATGAGCCTTGAAGATGAAGAGCACACAAGGTTCGGTGTCATACATGACACCACGAAGCCCATCGACTCAAATACTAAGCCCGACTTCGGATTCGAGATTTCCAACGACCTCATAGGCAAAGAGCTCTCGCTGGACACCTTGTCGCAGGACGAGCTTTACTTCTACTGCCCCGCGATAAGCGAGAAAGCGAAAGACCTCAGCGGCAAGTTCAAGGTGTCAAAAGACCGTCTCGGCTCCACGCTTACTATCTCTATCGACGCTGAGATAGACGGGAAGGTGTTCAAGGCTTCGTACAAGGGCGCATATACTAAGGCATACATCAGCCCTAACGCCTACCAGTTCTACGGCCTTGAAAGCGGCGACATAAGTTCTGTCTTCCGCGCCGACAACGCCACCGGCACCTACTCGGAGTTCTGCTTCGGCTCGCTTGACGCGGCTACGCCCGACGGACTGACCAGCGGCAACTACGCTGTGATATTCCAGCTCCCCACCTCCGTAGTGAAAAACGGCGGCACGATAGACCTCAAAGCCAACCCGGACGCTTACAAGCTCCGCTTCATCGACTTCCCGCAGAAGAAGTCCTACCTGTCGGACGAAATCACAAGCGGACGCATCTCCTTCCGCACGGTTGGGGACAAAGTGCAATTCTATTTAGAGGCAGACTTAAAGGAAGGCGTGTCCATAACCGCCGACTACTACGGTCCGACAATAGCCGCGTCGTCCTTTGAAAGCATCATCCCCGCCGCAAGCGTGGAGAACGGCGTGCGCATCTACGACGCGGACGGCGAGACAGTGACCCTCGACACGAAGATAACCTCTCTCAAGGTGCGCGACAAGGCCATCGGCGGCGGACAAGAGGGACTGTGGTTCTACTTCCTGCCCGACGAGGACAGCAGCACCAGCGACCAGCTCCTCGTCCCCTTGGTGAAAATCAACAAGAACCTTGTCAACGCCGGCGAGACCGACCTCACCGAGGCCGAGGCCTACACCTACGCCATCAAGTACAAGGACTTCCAGCTGCAGTCCCCCGACAACGAATGGGTGAACGTAGGCCAGAAAGGCACGATTGACGTGAAGAAGGACGGCGAAAACTACACCATCAACCTCAAGGTATACAACAAGTACAAAGGCCCTTACGCCACGGGCGGAGACGGCTCAATGCTCTTGATACAATACTCGGGCGTGGGCACGGCATACTAAGCCGGCACGCCGCACAGAAAGGAAGAAGACGCACGCGGTTCACCCTTTGAGGGAGCGTGCGTCTTCGCCGTTTCTCCCAACCATATTTCCCAAGCAAAAGCAAATGAAGAAAAACATACTCCCCCTATTGCTGCTCGCCGCCGCACCCGCCGCGTACGCGCAGAAACTGTCCCCCGCCACACAGATGGCAATCGCGGGGCAAGGCACAGCGACGCAGACCGCGCTGACCACGGCCGGCAGCGCAGCGGAAACGACCATACGCGCCTTCATCACGACTGACGGCAGCGAGGAAGCCTTGCAAGCCCTCGAAGCCATAGGCGTGAAGACCGGCAGCGCAAGCGGAGACCTCGTCACAGCCACCCTCACCACGTCGCAGCTTACGAAAGCTGCTGCACTCCCTATGGTGAAGAAGATACAGGCCGCCACTGAGGTGCGCCTGCTTATGGACGACTCGCGCAAGTACAGCAACGCCAACCCCGCACACCAAAGCGACAACACGCTCGGCCGCGCCTACATGGGCGAGGGCGTAGTTGTGGGCGTGGTGGACACCGGCTTCGAGTACGCACACGTAGACTATCTTTCCCCCGAGGGGCGTTTCCGCATCAAGCGCGTCTGGGACCAGAACTCCTACGATACCAGCGCGCAGACGCCAGAGGCTTACGGCTATGGCCGCGAGTACACCACGGAGGCAGCGATAAAGCAGGCGAAATACGACAACACGAGCCAGTACCACGGCGGACACGTCACCGGCATCGCAGCCGGCGGAGACATGAAGAGCGCGTACTATGGCGTAGCTCCCGAAGCCGACCTCGTGCTCGTTTCCTTTAAGAACGACAACACCTGCATTGCCGACGGCGTGAAGTATGTCTTTGACTACGCTAAGTCGGTAGGCAAGCCCGCCGTCGTCAACCTGAGCCTCGGCGACCACGAAGGGCCGCACGACGGCACGTCAGCCATCGACCGCTACTTTGACTCCATCGCCGGGGAGGGGAACATTATCGTCGGCGCGGCAGGAAACGAGGGAAGCACCAAACTCCACGCGCAAAAGACATTCACCGCTACGGACACGCAGCTGAAGTGCGGCATCCAGTTTGCCACAACCAAGAAGCACACCCGCGTGGATATTTGGGGCACTGAGGGAAAGAGTTTCAAGGTGCAGGGCGTCATTTTCGACGCCAACAAAGGCAGTGTGGTGGCAAGCACGCCCGAAGTCAGCACGGACGCCCCCACCACCTCGGCGCAAAAGACAGAGTTCTACTCCTCAAGCTGCGGCGCGGACGGCACCGTTTCCCTTGCTTCAGAGACTAACGAAACCAACGGGCGGCCGCACGTGCTGCTTGAAGTGCAGCTTACCAATATTTCCGCAAGCCGCCTGCCCGGTCTGATTGTGACGGGAGAGGACGGCACGCGCGTAGACCTATGGAACGTGAACGGCACGCTCTCTGGCGGCAAAAAAGGCTGGACTTCCGGCGACACGAAGTATACGGTCGGCGAGATTGGCGGCGTGGGCAACAGCGTCATCTCCGTAGGCTCGTACCACACAAAGAACGTCTACACCACAATCTCAGGCAACATGTACTCCGGCGGAGAGAGCCTCAGCAAGCTGAAGCCCGGCGAACTGAGCATTTTCTCCAGCGTAGGGCCGACGCTCGACGGCCGTATGAAGCCGGAGATTACCGCCCCGGGCTGGCTCGTGGTTTCCGCTTGCTCGAAATACTACACAAGCTTCGTGGCAAGCGAGGCCGTCGCCATGACATCCTACGACGGCAACAAATACTACTATGACGCCAACGGCGGCACGTCAATGGCTTCGCCCTACGTTACGGGCAGCGTCGCCCTCTGGCTTGAAGCCTGCCCCACCCTCACGGCTGACGACATCCGCTCCATACTCAAGGAGACAGCAATCAACGACGAGTACACCGAGGCAGGGAGCAACGAGTGGGGATATGGCAAGATAGACACCTATGCCGGCTTGGCCGCCGCCGTGAAAAAGCAGACAGGCATCGCTCGCGTGCCGGGCACCGACATTCTGCCGCGCGCCGACCTCGCGCAAAGCCTTGGCCGCCTCACGGTCACATTCCGGCAGGACCAGGGAAAAAGCTCCGTCGCGCTCTTCAACGCGCAAGGCATGAGGGTAAGCAACGCCACGTTGCCCGCCACCACAACCGGCAGCACGGTGACTTTTGACACCGCCGCACTCACGCCGGGCGTGTACTTGGTGCGCGTGACAAGCGAACAAGGACAGCCGCAGACTTTCAAGGTCAGCGTAAGATAACAACCACAACGCCGCCGCGCTGCCCCATGCAGAACGGCGGCGTTTTTACAGACATAGACGCAGACACACTTATGAAGAAGAAAATACTACCGCTCATAGTCCTCGCCGCCGCGCAGACGGCAACGGCGCAAACGGCGCAACAGGCGACTGCGCAGAATTCCGCAGCGACTACAAAGGAGCTTACTGCTTCCACGCAGAAGCTCGCCGCCTCCACCAAGATTTTCCTTGCCGAAGAAACCGAGCAAGCCAAGTCCGCGCTCGCAAAAGACGCTCCGAAGAAGACGGCTGACGTTTTCATAAAGACAAACGGGGCGGACGCGCTTGAAAGCATACGCGCCCTCGGTGTCAGCACGGACGCAGAGAGCGGCGGCATAGTCCCCGCACGCTTGACCGCCAAACAAATCACGGCTGTCGCCGCATTGCCCGGCGTGGAATATATTTCCCTCCAAGAAAAACCGCACAAGCGGATGGACCTCGCCCGCAAGTACAGCAACGCCGACCCTGCGCACCGCAGCGACAATACGCTCAAGCGGGCATATATGGGCAAAGACGTCGTCGTGGGCGTAGTGGACGACAGCTTCGACTACTGCCACACGGCCTTTCTCGCGCCGGACGGCAGCTGGCGCATAAGGCGCGTGTGGAACCAAGGGGAGACAGATGCCCAAAGCCATGTCCCCGAAGGCTTCACATACGGCTGCGAGTACACCACCGAGGAGGAAATCAGGGAAGCCTCCCACGACGAAGCCGGGGAGGGCGACTTCCACGGCACGCACGTGGCTGGCATCGCTGCGGGCGGTGACATGTCACAGCCCTACTACGGCGTCGCGCCCGAGGCAGATATTGTGCTTGTACCCACAAGCGGGGGAAGCACGCCCGAAGCCGTTAAGTATGTCTTCAAGTACGCCAAGAGCGCGGGCAAGCCCGCCGTTGTCAACCTCAGCCTCGGCACGCACATCGGCCCGCACGACGGCACTTCGCTCGGCGACCAGTACTTTGACTCGCTCACCGGCGAGGGCTGCATCATCGTAGGCAGCGCGGGCAACGAGGGAGAGAAACCGCTCCACGCCCGCAAGACCTTCACCGCCACGGACAAGGAGATGAAGTGCGGACTTACCACCGACTACGTCGACACCGGGGACGAAACGGAAGAGACAGAGGAAGACGCGGCAAAAGCCATAAGGACGGCGCAAGGGGAAAGCAGCGACTACGTCGTCTACGCCAACCGCGAAATATCAGCCTGCGCCTGGGGCAGCGCGAAAGCCACGCTGAAAGCCCGCGCCGTGATTTTCGACACCGCGACGGGCGACGTCATCGCCTCCTCCCCCGAAGTGGACGCGCAAAGCGTATACGGCACGGCAGAGACTCTGTACCTCGATTTCGCCACTGACGGAGCTGAGGGGAAAATCGAACTCTCGGGCGGCATTTCAAAGACTAACGACCGGCCGAACTTTGAGCTTCGCTCCACTCTCACCGCACTTGCCGCGAACCGCTCGGTTGGCATCGTCATCAGCGGCGAGGAAGGCACGCAAGTGGATGTTTGGAACGACGACGGCAACGTCACCGGCGACCTCGCGGGCTGGACTGCGGGCGACACCGACTGCACCGCCGGCGAAATAGGCGGCACGGGGAAAAGCGTGATAAGCGTCGGCTCATACCACACCCGCTCGTCCATAAAGACGATGTCGGGGGCCGACCATTGCTTTGACGGGGAAGTGGTCTACGACCTCCCTATCGGCGCGCTCTCGCCCTTTTCCAGCAAAGGCCCCACGCTTGACGGCCGCATGAAGCCCGATGTCAGCGCGCCCGGCGAACTGATTGTCTCGGCATTCTCTGCCTACTCGGGCGTGGCAGACCCCGAGCACTCTGTGGCGAAGACCACCGACGAGGAAGGCGACGACTATTACTACACGGCCTGCTCCGGCACATCGATGGCCTCTCCCTACGTGGCGGGCAGCGTAGCCCTTTGGCTCGAAGCCTGTCCTACGCTCTCGCCCGACGACGTGCGCGACATTCTCAAAGAGACCGCCGTCAATGACGAGTACACCGCTTCGGGGACAAACGACTGGGGGTATGGCAAAATCGACACCTATGCCGGCCTCGCCGCAGCCGTGAAGAAGCAAACGGGCATAGCACGCGTGCCGGGCTCAGACATACAGCCACGCGCCGACGTGTCGCAAGCGCTCGGCCGCCTTACGGTCACTTTCCGTCAGGACCAGGGCGCGGCCGCCGTCACCTTGTTTGACGCGCAAGGCGTAAGGCTTGGGAAAGAAAATCTCCCTACGACCACTACCGGAAGCTCCGCCACCTTTGACACCACGCCGCTCACGCCGGGCGTGTACCTCGTGCGCGTGACGAGCGAGCAAGGGCAGCCGCAGACTTTCAAAGTAAGCGTTAGGTAGAAATCTGCCGCACGCACACCAATGCCACCGCGCCGCCCAAACGACGCGGCGGTTTTTCTTTATGCACGCACACTCCCGCATGGTACTTTTGGGAAC
>CAVFVD010000020.1:0-46765 GCA_963625935.1 uncultured Oscillospiraceae bacterium
AACAAAGATACGAAATTTTTGAGCCGTTTGCAAGGCCCCTTTTTCCGCAGTGTTAAATTACTTGCCTGCGGGCGAGGCGGATTTCTTCCTCAAATTGAAGCCAAGGGCGGCGAGGAAGAGCAGCAGTACGGCGACGAGCGCCGCCCATGCCACGGAGTCGGTGGCGGAGACGCTTGCGGGGCGGAACTCCATCTTCACCTCGTGTGTGCCGGCCGGCACGCGCAGGGCGCGCAGCACGTAGTTGGCGCGTCCCAGCTCGGCGGGCTTGCCGTCCACCGTCACTGTCCATTGCGGGTAGTATATTTCGGAGAAGACCACCACGCCGCCCCGTGCCGAGGAGACCTTGTAGGTAAGCTCGTTGGGCTGGTAGGCGGTGAGCTTCACACTGCCGCTGTCGAGCGGCGAGCCGTCGAGCGCGGCTTTGAAGCGGCTGTCGGCCACGGCGGCGTGCTTGGTGTCGAGCCCTTTGAGGGCGGCAATCTCCGCGTCCGCGTTGGCGGCGAAGGAAAGACGGTTGACAAACCACGCGCAGCCGTTGGCGTACGGATTTTTCACGGCCAAGGAGCTTGTGCCCTGCCCGAAGATGAAGTACTTCGTATTGAGCATGTTCAGCATCGGCGTGATGGTGTCGCTGCCCTCAAGGCGCGTGAGGTCGCCCTGCGACACGTTTGCCGCTCCGGCAAAGGTCTGCAGCTCGGCCGAAAGGTAGCGGTCGATGAGGTCCTGGTAGCGGTGCAGCTTGGCCGCGTGGTAGCCGCCGATGGAGTGGTGGTAGTAGGACGTGGCGTTGGTGGTCTCGTTGAAGGGATTGCCCGCGCCGAGATTGGCCACGCGGTAGTACGACTTGTCGGCGAGTATCTGGCGGTCCGCCGTAGACATGGCGAAGCCCTCCTGCCGCTCCACGGGGTCGGTGAAGCTGTCGTCGTTGAGGTAACGGCGGTCAATTTGCCACAGGTCGGCAAGGCAGATGACCGTAAGCGCGGCGCCCGCTATCCATGCGGCGAGCTTCTTCTCAGCGTAAAGCCAAAGCACGACGATGCCAGCGACTATGATGAGTGCGGAACGGAGCGCGTCGCCAGAGACAATGGCGTGGTGCATCTGCGTCACCGCGCTGCGGTAGCGGCCTACGAAGTCGGCGCCGAAGCCCGCCTCCGCCATCATGCGGAAAACTGAGTTGTCGTCCTGCGAGATGCAGCTTCCCGCCGCTCCCGGCGCGAGCCACAACAGCAGGCACAGACCGAGTGTCAGCACAGCCGCGACGGGCAGTCCCACGCGCTTGCGCCACGGCTCGCCCTTCCATTTCGTCAGGCGGAAAAGCTCCGGCTGGCGGAATATCTCGTACACGCAAAGCACGGCGAGCAGGGGGATTGTGAACTCGGCTATGACGAGCGCCGAGCTGACCGTGCGGAATTTGGCGTACATAGGCAGGTGATCGATGAGGAAATCGGTCACGGTGGGGATGTTACGCCCCCAAGCAAAGACGAGACTAAGCGCCGTGGCGGCGAGAAGTCCCCATTTCACGGGCCCGCGCACATAGAAGAGCGAGAGGACGAAGAGGAAGCACACAAGCGCCCCGACATACACCGGACCCACGGTGAAGGGCTGGTCGCCCCAATACTGGTTGACGCCCGGGGGGTAGGCGCTCGTGCCGCTTTGCTGGAAAGCCTGCTGCGCCTGTCCCGCGCACTCGTAGAAGTCGTCGTAGCCCGGGAGGTCCTCAGCCCCGTCGCGGTCGTAAATGCCCGCAGAGCCGCCGCCCTTGAAGTCGGGCACGAGCAGCGTGAGCGTTTCGTCGATGCCATAGCTCCAGGCCGTGATGTAGTCGCGCTCCAAGCCGTCGGTGGCCTTCTGCGCTTTGCCGCCCTTTACGGTAAGCTCGCCTTTTCCGCGCATAGACTCCTTGGCGTAGGAGTAGGTGTGGTAGAGGTTGGGGAGGTTGGCCGCCACGCCCAGCAAGCCCGCCACTATCAGCGTGCCAGTGGCTTTTGCCCACGCCAATGCCTTGCGGCGCACGAGGGCGTCTATGAGGTAGGCGACGCAAAGCAGCCCCATCACGAAGAGGAAGTAATACGTCATCTGCAGGTGGTTGGCCTGTATCTGCAAAGTGGTGAAGAGTGCCGTCACCGCCGCGCCCCAGAGGTATTTGCCCCGGTAGCAAAGCACCATGCCCGCGATGGTGGGCGGGATGAAAGCGAGGGTCAGCACCTTCCAAATATGTCCGGCGGCAATGATGATGAGGAAGTAGGACGAGAATGCCCATAGCACAGCCCCAAGGCCGGCGAGATAGGGCTTGAAGTTGAACGCCCGCAGCAGGATGTAGAAGCCCAGAAGGTAGAGGAAAAGGTAGCTGACGGCGGGAAACCAGTGCCCCGTGCCCAGGCCGTAGGCTGAGGAGAGGAAGGACACGGCGTCCGCCGAGCTGTATGAGGGCGCAATCTGGTAGGTGGGCATTCCGGAGAAGACGGCGTTGGTCCACCGCGTGGTCTCCCCGTCATGCGTGGCGCGGTACTCGCGCTGCTCCTGCCCAAGGCCTATGGAGGCCACGGTGTCGTGCCCGCCCAGTACCAAGCCCTCGCTCAGCGGAGTGAGGAAATACACGGTGCTGACGAGCAGGAAGAGCAAAACCGCCACCACGTCGGGGGCGGCTTTCTTCAAGGTGTCAGTGATGTTCATATAATTGCTAAGTTGTTTTCCCAGAAAAAGGTTTTGCCCGTCAAATCCATAGCATCACAATGAGCTGGGCTATGATGACGCGCAGAAACATGCAGAGCGGGTAGACCGTGGCGTATGCCACCGAAGCCTTGTCGCCCGGCTGTGTGTCGTTGACGTAATCGAGTGCGATGGGGTTTGCCATCGCGCCGCAGAGCATGCCCGCCGTGGTGGCGTATGACTTTCCCGCGCCCACCACGGACACTACGCCCATCACCATCACGGGCAGCAGCGTGACCACCATGGCGAAGGCTATCCACAAAAGCGAGGCGGGCTGCATGACGGTCGCCACAAAGTCCTTCCCGGCGTCAAGCCCGAGGCAGGCGAGGTACATGGAAAGGCCCAGGGAGCGCAGCATGAGGTTGGCGCTCGTGGTTGTGTACGCCACCATGTGCAGGCGCGGGCCGTAAGCCCCTATGAGTATCCCCATCACGATAGGGCCGCCCGCCAGGCCGAGCCGCACGGGGTAGCTGATGCCCGGCACGAAGAAGGGAATGCTGCCGAGAAGCAGACCAAGGACTATGCCGGTGAAGATGGTGATCATATTTGGCTCGTCAAGGCGCTTGACCACGTTGCCCATCTCCTCAGCTACGCGCTTGATGCTTTCGGCCTCGCCCACGACAGTCACGCGGTCGCCCATGCGCAGCACAAGCCCCGGCGTGGCGACAAGCTGTATGCCCGCGCGCTGCACGCGGCTCACGTTGACACCGTAGCGGTTACGCAGCTGCAGGGAGCCGAGATGCTTGCCGTTTATCTCTGAGCGTGTGATGAGGATGCGCTGCGAGATGAGCTGGGAGTCAAGCGCGTTCCAGTCGACGTCTTTGCGGTTCCAGTTTGTCTCGTCACGCTGCCCGAAGTAAATGGTGAGCTGCTGCAGCAGCCGCGCCTGCGTGATGACAAGTATGCGGTCGCCGTTCTCGAGCTTAGTCTCCGCGTTGGGGAGCAATACCTTCCCGTCACGCCAAAGGCGCGAAACGACGAAGCCCGCGCTGTCCATTCCGCTCAGCTCGCCGAGCGTGCGGCCGAAGATGGCGGGGTTGCACACAAGGAAAGAGGCTATGAACGCCTCGTCCGCGCCGTCGTCCTCGCTTGGCTTTTCGTGCCGCGAGAGCCAGCCTTTCACAAGTATCAGGGCAAGTATCACGCCCACCATGCCAAAGGGGTAGGTGAGGGCGCAACTGAGCGCCGCGCCCGTGGCGGGCTGCCCGAGCTGCTTGAGCGTCTGCTGCGCGGCGCCGAGTGCGGGCGTGTTGGTCGTTGCGCCGCAAAGCACGCCTATCATGTCCTGCAAGGGGAGGTAGCCCGCCCAGCCTATGGCCAAGGCCATCAGGGTGCTGGCCAGCACAACGCCCACGGCGAGGACGTTGAGCCGTGTGCCGCCCTTGCGGAAAGAGCTGACGAAGCCCGGACCCACTTGCAGCCCCAAGGCGTACACGAAGAGGATGAGGCCGAAGCTTTCCGCGTAGCTCACCATCTGGCTGTCGACCTGCAGTCCAAGCGCGCCGGCGAGAATGCCAAAGAAGAAAACGTACGTGGCACCGAGGCTGACGCCCCGCACACGCACCTTGCTGAGGGCGAGACCGAGCGCGCAGCAAGCGCAAATGACGATGACCGCCTGTATGGCGGAGGGAGTGAGTAGGGTTTGGCTTAACCAGTCCATGACTCTTACCGGACGGAGACGTTTAAGTATGGGGCGGCGGGGCGGGAAAGTGCGTCCGTCGCCAAAATCGGGACAAAAGTAGTGCAAAGATGGCGAAAAGGGCGTTTTGCCGGGAAAACTTTGCCGCCGCGCCGCAAGACAAGCGGGCGGAACACGTCACCCGTGCTCCGCCCGCCGTTATATATAATAAGGTGTGCCGCTTGTGTGGGAAGCAGCCCCGCTTTCGATGTAAGGCGCGCCGCTCTCTGTGCGATGTGTACCGCTTACAAAGCGACGAGTTCCGCTTTTGGGGAGCTGCACCCCGCCTTTTTAGGGTATCGCCCCGCTTTCTCAGAAGCCCAGGCAGTTTTTCTCCACCCAGTAGACGGCGATGCCTGCGAGGTAGCCTGCGAGGGCTATCCAGGAGATGTGCTTCATGTACCAGCCGAAAGTGATTTTCTCCAAGCCCATAACCACCACGCCGGCGGCAGAGCCGATGATGAGCATGGAGCCGCCCACGCCGGCGCAATAGGCAAGCAGCTGCCAGAAGACACCGTCCTGTGCGAGGTCGCCCGCCTCGGCTACGGGGTACATGCCCATACAGCCCGCCACGAGCGGAACGTTGTCCACGATGCTGGAAAGCACGCCGATGATGCCGGTGACGAGGTAGTGGTTGCCGTCAAAGGCAGTGTTCAGCGCGTCGCCCGTGAGCGTCAGCACGCCGATGGTCTCAAGGCAGGCCACAGCCATGAGTATGCCGAGGAAAAAGAGGATTGTGCTCATGTCAATGCGCGAAAGCATATTGGTGACGCGCTTCTGCGTGCTGTCAAGCCCGCCCTGCTCGGGAAGGTGGCGGTAAAAGCACTCTGTCACCGTCCAAACCACGCCAAGCACCAGGAGTATGCCCACAAACGGCGGGAGATGGGTGAGGCTCTTGAAGACGGGGACAAACATCAAGCCGCCCACGCCCAGCACGAATATTGCCTTGCGCTGCAGGTCGCTGAGATGCTCCTGTGCGGTGTGCGCCGCGCCGCTGTCCTCAGCCACCTCAAGCTCGCCTTTCAGCATGAAGGAGAGCAGGAAGGCGGGGATGGCCATGGCGACAAGCGAGGGGATGAGCAGCTCGCGTATCACGTTGGCGGCGGTTATAAGCCCCTTGTTCCAGAGCATAATGGTTGTCACGTCGCCGATAGGGGAGAACGCTCCGCCGGCGTTGGCGGCGATGATGACAAGGGAGGCGTAGACGATGCGGTCTTTGTGCCCGCTCACCAGCTTGCGCAGTATCATCACCATGACTATGCTCGTAGTGAGGTTGTCAAGGATGGCGGAGAGGATAAAGGTCATGAAGGCGATGCGCCACAAGAGCGCGCGCTTGCTGTGCGTCTTCATCATGCCGCGCACGAAGTTGAAGCCGCCGTTCTGGTCGACAAGCTCCACGACGGTCATTGCGCCCATCAGGAAAAACAAGGTGGTGGCGGTGCTGCCCAAGTGCCGCTCCATTTCGCCGCTCACCACTTGCGCGGCCTGCTCGCCGATGGCGGCGGGGAGGTACTGCGCGGGGTCGGCCATAAAGAGCGTCCAGCAGCAGACAAACATCAGCAGCGCGATAGCCGCCTTGTTCACTTTCGTGACGCTCTCAATGGCGATGAGGAAGTATCCGCACACGAAAGCGACTACGATGGAAATAGTTAGTGGGGTCATAGGAGGAATTTATAGGTTTTCTTATCTTGGCAGGTTAAGTCCGTGCGCCGGCGGCGCGGCTGCAAAGTACGTCATTTCCGCCCGCCGCGCCAATTCCGCACGCTTTAAAGTTGTGTGAAGCCGCGCTCCGGCGTTTTGCTCCCTAAGTCTCGGTGCGCCGCGCTTGCTTTTGTGTCCGCGTGCCTTGCTTCTCGGTCCGCGTCTCTTGTTTTTAGTCCGCCTCCTTTTGCTGCGCGGCCAGGCGTTCCAGCACCTCGCGGGCGCAGGCATAGCCTTCCTCGTAAAGGCGCTCGAGCTTTTCCGGGTCGCTGCCTAAGCGTCCCACCTCGAGCGGGCGTTGCGGGCGTATGACGATGGCTTGCCCTGCGGCTTCCAACCTTTCCACCGTGTCGAGCTGCTCGTTGTAGAGCGCGTGGCGGCGGCTCAGCAGCAAGCGCAGGCGGGGAAATTCGCCGTAGATGTATCGCGGCACTTTCAGGTCGCGGCTGCGGTAGCGGAAGCCCCGGTTGCGCGTGAGCACAACGATGCATTTCGCGTAGCCTTTCCCTAAGGCACGCTCCACGGGGATGGAGTCCGCCAGCCCGCCGTCCAGCATCGGGCGGCCGTCGACGTGCACAATGGGGCAGACGTAAGGCAGCGCGCTGGAGGCTTTGGCAATCTCGAGCAGACGGACGGGGTCCTTCTTCTCCGTGAGATAGCACGCCTTGCCGCTGCGACAGTCCGTCGTGACCATCTCAAAGACCATGGGGTTGGCGAAACAGGCATCGTAGTCAAAGGGAAGAATCTCGGCGGGAATGCGCTCATAGAGCAGCTTTCGGTCAAAGATGCTGCGCTGCGTCCAAAGGTATTTCAAGCCGATGTAATGGAACTTCTCGAGCAGGTCGATATTGGTGGCACGCGCCCGCCCGCGCTGGCCGCTCAGGTAAGAGAGCCCGTTGCAGGCGGCGGCGGACACCGCCGCGCAGTAAGGGAAGGTGACGCCCGCGTCGAGCAGGTAGTCGAGCACTCCGTCGGTGAAGACGCCGCGCATGCCGCCGCCTTCCAGCACGAGAGCCGTGCCGGACGTGTCGAGGCCAAGCCCCGCCGCCGCGCTCCTCGCTGTTTTATTTCCCTGTGCCGCCTCTGTCGTCATGCAAAATCCTTAAAAGATGTACAAAGGTACGTCATTCCGAAAGGTTTTAAGTATTTTTGCTCGCATTTGTAGCCTTTTCGCGGCGCGAAGCAAGCCACCTCCCATCCCTCCGTGGCAAGACGCGAGGAGTAGTTTCCCTTTCATATCAAACACAAAGCCATGTTGTTCAGCAAAGAGACATATATAGAGCGTCGGCGCAAGTTGCGCGAGAGCGTGGGTGACGGACTTATCCTGCTTTTCGGCAACAACGACAGTCCGGCCAACTACCCCTCCAACACGTACAAGTTTCGTCAGGACAGCTCGTTCCTTTACTTTTTCGGAGAAAAACGGGACGGGCTTGTGGGCGTTATTGACGCGGACAGCGGGCGCGAGACTCTCATCGGCGACGAAATAGACATCGACGACATTGTATGGTACGGCTCGGTGCACTCCGTGGCTCAGATGGCCGAGGAGTGCGGCGCGTCGGCGCACGCCCCGATGTCCGCGCTCAAAGGTCTTGTCGACGAGGCTGTGAAAGGCGGTCGGCGCGTGCATTTCCTGCCGCCTTACCGGCACGACACCAAGATACAGCTCATGGACTTGCTTGGGCTGCACCCGTCCCGCCAGACCGAGGCCGCTTCGATGGACCTCATCCGCGCGGTGGTAAGGCTGCGCTCGGTGAAGAGCGAGGAAGAGATTGCCGAGCTCGAACGCGCGGCCGAGATAGGCTATCGCATGCACACCACGGCTATGCGCCTGTGCCGTCCGGGAGTGACCGAGCAGTACATAGGCGGCGTGCTGGACGGCATAGCCTCGAGCTACGGCTGCATAGTCTCTTTCCAGAGCATCGTGTCAATGCACGGCGAGATACTGCACGGCTACCCCTCGCCGCGCCCATTGGAAGCCGGGCGGCTTATGCTGTGCGACGCCGGCGCTGAGACCAACGACAACTACTGCTCGGACAACACGCGCACCACGCCGGTAAGCGGACGCTACACGCCGAGGCAGAAAGCCGTCTACGACATCGTTGCCGACTGCCACGACCTCGCGCTCAAGCTCGCGCGGCCCGGGGTGCGCTGGTGGGACGTGCACATGGCGGTCTGCTCGCTAATGACCGACCGGCTTAAGGATCTTGGCCTGATGAAAGGCGACACCGAGGCCGCTGTGCAGGCCGGGGCGCACGCCCTCTTCCTCCCGCACGGACTGGGCCACATGATGGGCATGGACGTGCACGACATGGAAGGACTTGGGCAGATAAACGTAGGCTTTGACGAGGAGACCCGTCCCTCGACGCAGTTCGGCACCAACGCGTTGCGCTTCGGCCGCCGCCTCGAGGTGGGGCACGTAGTGACCGACGAGCCGGGAATATATTTCATCCCCGACCTCATAGACCTCTGGAAGGCAAACGGCACCAACAAGGATTTCCTCTGCTTTGACGAGATAGAGAAATACAAGGACTTCGGCGGCATACGCATTGAGGACGACGTGCTTGTCACGCCCGACGGCTGCCGCTTCATTGGCAAGGAGCTTGTGCCCTACCATACCGAGGACGTGGAACGCTTCCTCGAGGAGCACAGCGCGGAGAGCCCCGTCATATATTAAGAAGCGGCGTTCGCACGCTTGGGCGCAAGAGCGCGGAAGCGTGTTTTTGCCAAAACAAGAATATACCAACACACAATAAGTAAAGATGAAGAAAACCATCCTCCTCGCGGCTTTGGGCCTCGCCCTCCTGCCCGCAGGCGCGGCGGCGCAAGACAAGAAGTCCGCCGCCCAAGACACGGTAAAGTTCACCGTGGTAAAGGAAAACCCCATCACGTCCGTGAAGGACCAGAACCAGAGCGGTACCTGCTGGGCTTACTCTTCCCTCGGCTTCTTTGAGGCGGAGCTTCTGCGCATGGGCAAGGGCGAGCACGACCTCTGCGAGTCGTTCCTCGTATACAATACTTATATGGACCGCGCCGACAAGGCAGTGCGCACGCACGGCGACGTGAGCTTCTCTCAGGGCGGCTCTTTTTACGACGCTGTGTACTGCATGAAGCACTACGGCATGGTGCCGCAGGACGCGATGCCCGCGCCGGGCTCGCTCTACGGCGACTCGCTCTTCAACTTCAACCAGCTCGACGCTGTGACCTCCGCATACGTCGGAGCAATCGCCAAGGGGAAGCAGAACAAGATATCCCTCACGTGGAAGAACGACCTTTCCTCCATCTACAAAAACTATTTCGGCGAGCTTCCCACAGAGGTTAAGGTGGGCAAGAAGGCTTACACGCCGCTCACGTACGTATCCGACTACCTCGGTCTCAATATGGACGACTACGTGTCCCTGACCTCGTACACGCACCATCCTTTCTACAGCAAATTCATCCTTGAGATACAGGACAACTGGCGTTGGGCTGAGAGCTACAACCTGCCGCTTGACGAGTTTGTGCAGGTGATGGAGAGCGCGGTAAAGAACGGCTACACCTTCGCTTGGGGCGCAGACGTGACCGAGGACTATTTTGGCCGCCGCAACGGCAAGGGCTACGCTTACGTGCCCAAGAACCTGAAGGTGCGCGACCTCACCGGCTCTGACGCGGCCCGCTGGGGCGGCATGGAGCAGAAGGGCGCAGAGGTAAGCTCCAACGACGAGCTGACCATCACGCAGGACCTCCGCCAGCGCGCGTATGACAACTGGGAGACAACCGACGACCACGGCATGGTGATCTACGGTCTCGCCACTGACCCGGACGGTCATGAGTACTTCATGGTTAAGAACTCTTGGGGCGACTACGGCAAGTACCACGGCATGTTCTACGCCTCGAAGGCATACGTCGCTTACAAGACGATGAACATCCTCATCAACAAGCACGCCATCCCCGCCGCCATCGCCAAGAAGCTTGGCATAAAGTAAACGCCTCCGCCGCGCTCGGGGCGGGAGAGGGCTTCCTTTTCCGGCAGACTGCCATCAGGCAGAAACACCCTGCCGCGTTTGAGACGCATATCATATTAAGAATCGCCGCCCAGTATCGGGCGGCGATTCTTTTATGCTCGGGCGTGCAAAAAGTCCTGTTCCCATAGGCCGAAAAAGGCAGAAAACGCCCCGTTTTCCCCTTCTTGCTTTGGTAAATAGTGTTAATGGCGATTTGGAAAACGGAGAAAAATGTATTATCTTTGCTATGTAGAAGAGGGGAAGCGCACCGCGCGTTTCTCCTCTTTATTGCTATATTGATTATCAGTAAGTTACGCGGCGTGTAGATGTACATGTGGCGCCGCCGGGATGTACATGCCGGAAAAACTGCAAGTATTCCCGTCGCTGCAGAGCCTATTTCCGTGGCGAAAAGTCCCCTTTCAGCGTCTTTGAAAAGCTTTCCGCTGTCCGCGAGGCCAAGGGTTATAGTTAAACTTACATAAAAATTCACCCCGCCCTTCGGTCCGTTCAGACGCACAGTCTTCCTGCTTTTCCCGCTCCCTTTTTGAGGCGTTTTCCGCCCTATGTCGTATGCCGTAACAAGTGAAAAAACAAGGCGCGAAATGGTGGCTTAAACCTTTTGTCTTATATTTGCAAAGGTGAACTGCGTCCCGCGTCGTTGCGGCGCGGGGGAGTTTCCCTCCAAGACACTGACCTATTAATCTGAAAAAACCGAGTGACCATGATTGACGCACCTTTTGCGATCGCCGCTTTGCTTGTTGCGGCGATTGTGGTACTGAGTATCTTTTTCCACTTCGTCCCCTTCTTCCTTTGGCTAAGCGCCAAGGTGTCGGGCGTGCATATCTCGCTGATACAGCTATTTTTGATGCGCATCCGCCACGTGCCGCCCTCGGTCATAGTGCCGAGCCTCATTGAAGCGCACAAGGCCGGGCTCGAAAGCATTACGCGCGACAATCTCGAGGCGCACTATATGACCGGCGGACACGTGCAGCGCGTGGTGCATGCCCTTGTTTCCGCTTCGAAAGCCAATATCGACCTCTCATTCGAGAAAGCCACAGCCATCGACCTCGCCGGGCGCGATGTCTTCGAGGCTGTGCAGACGAGCGTCAACCCCAAGGTGATTGACACGCCGCCCGTGGCCGCTGTCGCCAAAAACGGCATCCAGCTTATCGCAAAGGCTCGCGTCACCGTGCGTGCCAATATCCACCAGCTCGTGGGCGGCGCCGGTGAGGACACCATACTTGCCCGTGTGGGCGAGGGCATCGTCTCGAGCATCGGCTCGGCGGAGACGCATGAGCAAGTGCTTGAAAATCCCGATTCCATCTCAAAGCTCGTGCTTTCCAAGGGACTCGACGCCGGCACGGCGTACGAGATTCTCTCCATCGATATTGCCGACATCGACGTGGGCAAGAACATTGGCGCGACATTGCAGATGGACCAGGCCAACGCCGATAAGAACATCGCGCAGGCCAAGGCTGAGGAGCGCCGCGCTATGGCCGTGGCCACCGAGCAGGAGATGAAGGCCAAGGCGCAGGAAGCCCGCGCCGAGGTGATACTGGCCGAGGCCGACGTGCCCAAGGCACTGGCGCAGGCTCTCCGTGACGGCAACATGGGCTTTATGGACTACTACAAATTGGAGAATCTCAAGGGCGACACGGCTATGCGCGACACCATCGCGAAGATTAACCCCGCCGACTTGCTGGGGAAGAAGTGACCGTGAAACCATGAAAAGGGGCACACCCTTTCTCAAAATACATTTACCCACTACTAACTAAAAAATCCGCCGCCGTCCCCTATGCGGGCGCGGCGGCGGGAAAAGACTCTTAAACCAAGCTATGAAGAATTTTACACGCATTCTCCCGGCGGCTCTCTGCCTTGCGGCTGCGCCTGCGCTTGCAGACGTGCCGTTTGACGTGACCACGCTGGAGAACGGACAGTTTGCCACCGGCACAAAGTGGTACTCGCTCTCCATCGGAGCGAGCGGACTGCGCATTTCCGACAACGGCACAGACAGCAGCATCTCTCTGGGCGGCACGCTCTCCCTCGACGACGAAAATCTCTGGTGCTTCGTCGGCAACGACAAGGACGGCTACCGCATCTTCAACAAGCAGGCCGGCCCGGGCAAGGCGCTTGCCGCCCCCGTCACTATGAGCGACGGCAACGGAAAGACCTCCTACGCCATACTGATGGACACCACCATCACCGCCACGCACGTAAACCACTGGGACTTCAAGAAAGCCGAGAAAACCTCCCAAGGCTCTGCCATCACCGTGGAGAACGGCTGGTTTGTCTCCCAGCACGGACACAGCAGCAGCATCCTGAACAACCGTGACGGCAAGCTCGCTTTCTGGTCCGCCGGCTACGACGACGGCTCCGCCATTTCCTTGGGCTTCATGCTGCGGCGCTACAAGGTAGACCTCGCCAACGGAACGTTCACGGCCACTAACCCCGCCGGCACGTACGCTTCCAAGTGGAGCAGTACGGCTACCGACCCGCAGCTTACCGTATCCTGCGGCGTGAACAACATGAGCCAGGTGTCCGACAACACGGCGGCCATCAACATAGCCTCGGGACAGTCGGGCAGCAGCGTATACACGTTCAGCGCAGGCACGACATACTCCATCTACGGCTACGGCTTCAAGTGCAAGAACGCTGCGTCCACTTCCAACGCGGTCACGGTGAAGACCTCCGAGAAAGACTACAGCGTGACCGACAGCGAGACCGAGGTCTCCGTCACCGGTCTCAAGGACGTGACGGCGCAGTTCACCCTCTCCGGACATAACCACAACGTGCTCTGCACAGACTTCTACGTCGACGTATGCTCGCCGCAGCGCGAAGTAGAGCCGCAGTTCAACGTCTTCGAGTCCAAGGGTCTGCCCACCAACCGCATCCCCGCCATAGCCAAGGCGTATAATGGTGACATCATCGCAGTGGCCGACCTCCGCTACAACGGTTCTGACATCGGCGGCGGCAAGCTCGACCTGCGCGGACGCATATCCAAGGACAACGGCGCCACTTGGGGCGACATCTTCACCATTGTGAAGGGTGAGGACTATACCAACACCAGCATCCTGATGAACACCGGCTTCGGCGACCCCTGCATTGTGGCCGACAGCGAAAGCCCCCGCGTGCTGATGCTCAGCTGCTCGGGCAACGTGATGTTCCCCAGCGGCACGCGCCAGAAGCACCAGGCCATCGCTCGCTTCTACAGCGAGGACAACGGACAGACTTGGTCGAAGCCCGAAGACATTTCGGAGAGCATCTACTCGCAGTTTGACAACAGCGCGATTGGCTCGGCGAAGAGTATGTTTGTTGGCTCGGGCCGCATCTTCCAGAGCAGCACCGTAAAGGTTGGCGACTACCACCGCCTCTATTGCTCCGTGCTCTTCAAGGACGTGAACAACGTGAACAAAAACTACGTCCTCTACTCCGACGACTTCGGAGGCAGCTGGAAAGTGCTCGGCGGCGTGGACGTTGCGCCTATTCCCAGCGGCGCGGACGAGCCTAAGGCGGAGGAGCTTCCCGACGGATCCATCCTCTGCAGCTCGCGCATGTACGGCGGACGTTACTACAATATTTTCAGCTTCACCGACACGGAGAAGGCAGAAGGCTCTTGGGGCACAATGGCAACGTCCAACTCCTCCAACAAGGGCGTGCGCGCAGAGGGCAACTCCTGCAACGGCGAAGTGCTCGTACTTCCCGCCGTGCGCCGTGCGGACAACAAGGACGTGTACCTTATCCTCCAGTCCGTGCCCTTCGGCAGCGGTCGCAGCAACGTGGGCATCTATTACAAGGAGCTTGGGAGCTTCCACAAGTTTGCCAATCCTGACAGCCTCGCCGCCAATTGGGACGGTCGCCATCAGGCAAGCTACATAGGCTCGGCTTACTCCACGATGATACTGCAAGGCGACAACCACATCGGCTTCCTCTACGAGGACGACACTTTCGGCGACGGCGTGGGCTACACCATTGCTTACAAGAACTACTCGCTCGAGCAAATCACCGACAGCCTCTATGCCTACAAGGCCGGCGTTGACCGCGACGCCATCGTGGCCGACGGCGCGGAGCTCAAACAGATAAGCACGGGCAAGTACGTGGGTTGCCCCACCGAGGCGGGCGCAGAGAAAGTGAAGGCAGCCTATGAGGCTTACAAGGCAAGCCCGTCAAAAAAAAACTACGAGGCACTCAACAAGGCCATAGCCGAAGTGCTAAACGGCACTGAGGGCAAGGTGGCGGTAGAAAGCGCCACATACTACCGCCTGCGCAACTCCACGCGCAAGGACGGCACGCTCTACCTCACCGTGAGCGGCACAAACCTCACCGGCGCTACACTTTCGGAGAGCAATGAAGGGCAGCTCTTCGCCTTCGTCCCCGGAACTAACGAGGGAGAGTGGTATGTGCAGAGCAAGAACGGCTATTATGTAGGCAAAACTCCGGCTCGTGAGACGCGCATCCCCATCACGAAGACGCAGACCTCGGCCGCCACGTACGTGGTAGCCTCTACGCTTGACGGACTGAGCAGCCTGTCCTGCACGTCTCCCACAGAGACGAGCTATCCCGCTATCCACCTCGCCGGAGACAATACGCGCCTCGTGCCTTGGGTAGCCCAGGGCAGTCCCGCCTCTTTGTGGTACATCGAGCCGACGGACATCGTGACGGACATCCGCAGCGTGGAGCGTCAGACCGAGGCTAAGGAGCTGCGCTACTACGACCTCTCCGGCCGCCGCCTTGACGGAGTCCCGGCACAGGGCGTATATATCACCTCTGACCGTAAGAAGCGCATCGCGCGCTAAGTAGCGGACGAGCCAAGCAGAACCCTTTCGAGGGGGCGTAATGCCGAGGCGGGCAAGCATCCCGCCGCAGGGTGTTACGCCCCCTCTTTTTGTGTCCGTGTGCGACAAGGCGCGGGCGTGTCCCGTGGGGGCGTATGGACACTTTTCGTACGGCGGCGCGGCGTTTACCGTAGGGCTGTACGCCGTCTTTCGTGGCAGGTGGCGTGCCGAAACGGCTGCGTGCGGGCAAGGTTGTGCGTCCGCCGCTTGCTCATACCAAGTATTTTGGCGAATTTCGTAAACTGATTGCACGCGCAACGGCTTTTCCGGGCGTGGCATGGCTTACCCGGCGGGCGAAAACGCGTTTGCAAGCACGCCTTTCGGGACATATCTACCTATATACCCACAACGAGGCCCGCAGACGGGGCATAAACTATGAAAGTCATCAACCTTGGAGAACGCGACAGCGTAGTAAACGTGTATATGTCGCAGTTGCGCGACACCGCCGTGCAGGGCAACCGCACCCTCTTCCGCCGCAATTTGCAGCGGGTGGCGCGTTGCATGGCATACGAAGTGAGCCACACGCTTCACTACTCGCCGAAAGTGGTCACCACGCCGCTTGGCGTGAAAGAAGTGCGCACATACGACGACCGCGTAGTGGTAGGCACTGTACTAAGGGCCGGTCTCGCTTTTCACGAGGGCTTTCTCGACACGTTCGACCAAGCCGACTCGGGCTTCGTCTCCGCCTACCGCGAAGAGGGAAGCCGCGAGGACATAAAGATACACGTGGAGTATATCGCCGCCCCCTCGCTTGACGGCAGCACCTTCCTGCTTGTAGACCCTATGCTTGCCACGGGCGGCAGTCTTGAGCTTGCTTACAAGGCTTTCCTCACGCACGGCACGCCCGCCCGTCTGCACATCTGCTGCGTGATTGCCGCAGAGGAGGGCATAGCACACCTGCAAAAAGTATTTCCCTCCGACGATGTGACGCTCTGGGTGGCGGCGGTAGACCCCCAGCTCAACGATGCCGCATACATAGTCCCCGGACTTGGCGACGCGGGCGACCTTTCGTTTGGAGAGAAGCTCTGACGGAGACGGCTCAGTCCGCTTTCCCATCGGCATAGCCCGCTTTCCCGTTGGCTCTGTCCGTTTTCCTGTTGCCTCAGATTCGGCTTCTGTCGGCTTAGACTTTGTTTCAGTAGGCTCAGTCCATATTCATATAGAAAATTCCTCCCACTCAGACATAATGCGCCCGTACCTGCTCATATCAAACGACGACGGGGTGAACGCCCCGGGCATCAAGTTTCTCGTGGAAACGCTGCGTCCCTACGCCGACATACTTGTTGTCGCGCCCGACTCGGCACGCAGTGGCTTCAGCTGCTCCATCACCTCCGCCGCCCCTATTTCTTACAAGGAGTTGCGGCGGGAGGAGGGGGTTGTAGTCTGCTCGTGCACCGGCACGCCCGTTGACTGTGTGAAGCTCGGGCTTAACGTGCTGTGCGAGCGCCGCCCCGACCTCGTCATCGGCGGCATCAACCACGGCGACAACGCTTCGGTCAACAGCCACTACTCCGGCACGATGGGCGTGGCAAGGGAGGGCGCGCTGCAAGGCTACCCCTCCGTGGCTTTTTCGCTATGCGACTGGCGCGAGGATGCCGACTTCACGCCGCTTGCGCCCTACCTTGTCGACCTTATGTTTAAGTCCATCACCCTCGGACTGCCGCCCTTCACGTGTCTGAACGTCAATTTCCCGAAGGCGCCTAAGTTTAACGGCGTGAAGGTTTGCCGTATGTCGTACAGCCGTTGGCAGAACGAGGTTGAGCCTTGCTCTCATCCGCACGGCGGACACTACTACTGGCTTGCAGGAGAGTGTGTGGAGCTTGAGCCTGAGGCTGAGGACACCGACCGTTGGGCACTCGCCCACGGCTATGTGGCAGTGACCCCTACGCAGTTGGACGTGACGGCGCGTGACCTTGTGGGCGTGCTGCGCGACGTGCTTTGAGCCGCCGACAGAAAGGCTTTCCGTGGTCGCGTGATGTGCGTCCGCGCCGCTGCGTGACTTATTCGCGGCGTGGCGTTCCGTATTTGAGATGTGGCATAACGGCTCTTTGTATCCACGCAAAACGGTTTTGCCGCGCGTGCGTTATGCCAATGCGCTACCCAGTGCTTTCTTAGTTTTACCAGATGAAGTTTTTCCTTATCGCCGGTGAGGCAAGCGGCGACCTCCATGCCTCCCGCCTTATGCGAGCCTTGGCGGAAGAGTGCGCCGCGCGGGGCGAGAAAGCCGAGTTCCGCTACTACGGCGGCGACAAGATGCGCGCCGAGGGTGGCGAGTTGCTTTGCCATTACAAGACGCTTGCCTATATGGGCTTCATCCCCGTATTGCTGCACCTGCGTACAATACTCCGGGGACTTTCCGAGTGCAAGCGGCAAATAGCCGAGTGGCGGCCTGACGCTGTGGTTTTGGTGGACTATCCCGGCTTTAACCTGAAAATTGCCCGCTTTGTGCGTGAAAGCGCGCTTTGCCCCGTTTTCTACTACATTTCCCCCAAGATATGGGCGTGGAAAGAGCATCGCATTCGCTCCATACGCCGGGACGTGACGCGTTTGTTTTCTATTCTGCCTTTTGAGCCTGCTTATTTCTCCAACCGCCACGGCTATGAGGTGTCCTATGTGGGCAACCCCACAGTAGACGAAATAGCCGCGTGGCAGGAGCGTCACGGGAAGCCGTCCCCGGACGGGCGCACCATAGCCTTGCTGCCGGGTTCGCGCCGGCAGGAGATAAAGGACAACCTCAGTCGGATGCTTCGCGCCGCTACGCCAATAGTGGAGGAGGGCGGATACCGCTTTACGGTGGCAGCCGCACCGTCAGTTCCGCGCGGTTTCTACGAGCGTGTGATAAGAAGTGCCGGTTTTGACCCAGACAAGATAGTGCTTGCCGAGGGACGCACGTACGACATATTGTCCCATTCCGTAGCTGCGCTCGTCACGAGCGGCACAGCCACGCTTGAGACCGCGCTTTTCGGCGTGCCGCAAGTAGTTTGCTACTATGTATCGTGCGGACCGGTGATTTCGCTCTTGCGCCGCCTCTTCCTGCGCGTGCCTTTCATTTCGCTCGTAAACCTTGTGTGCGGGCGAGAGATAGTGCCCGAGCTTGTCGCGGGCGGTATGAGCGTGAAGAGCGTGCGCCGCAGTCTGCTTTCCATACTTCCCGGCGGCAGTGGGCGTGAGTCGCAGCTCGCGGGATATGAGGAGATGCGCCGCCAGCTTGGCGAGCCGGGTGCGCCGGTGCGGGCTGCGCAGGGCATCTTGCAGTTTCTCTCCGCTCACTGACCATTTTCCCGTGCCTTTTCGCACATCCCCTTGTACGTCTCCTTACGGCAAGGAAGAAGAAACAGCATAGCAAAAGTCCCGCCAATAGCATTGGCGGGACTTTTGTGTGCGCTCCGTGACGAGTGGCTTGGGATTTGCCGGAGCAGAAAGCAAAAGCCGCGGCGCTTTGCGGGATGTCCCGCCGCGCCGCGGCTTTGTTGTGCGGTCAGCTCTGCGCCTTGTTAGGGCTTGAGCCGGATTGTTTTTACTTCACCAGTACTTTCGCGCCGTTCACCATATACACGCCGGCGGGCAGGGAAATGGTGCGCGAGCCGGAGAGCGTATTGTTGAAGAGCGTGCGGCCGGCCGTGTCGGTCACGTTCACAAGCGCGGGCTTGGAAGCGTCAAGGACAAGTTTGCCGCTCTCGCCGTGGAAGCTGAGCGAGCCGTTGCCGGTCAGCGCGCTGATGCCGTCAGCTCCGGTGAAGACGCAGTCTATCGACACGTCTCCGTCAACTTTGTCTGCTGCGAGCGTGTAAACGCCGTCGGTGAGGTCGGCTGCGGTGATTTCCTCCGTTTCGTACTGGATGGTGCCGTACTTGTTGAGGCGTGTGCCGTTGAGGTTGTAGCCGTGCTTGATTGTTGCGGAAACAAACTCGTATCCGTAGGCGGGGGCAATCTTTATAGCGAGGTCTTCGCCGAAGGCTGCCTTCGTGCCGTCGAGCGCAGCACCGCTGGCGTTGGTCACAGTGCCGTTTTCGCCCGAAGCGCTAACGCTAACCTCGGAGGCGTGCACGTTGACGCGGGTGTCAAAGATGATGCCGCCGTTTGCAGCAGGGCTCTGCTTCTTGCTGCCGCCTGCGTCGATATCGTCCCAGTCAATCTTGTAGCGTACGCGGTAGAAGCCGGTTGCTGCGGTGGCGGGGATTGTCGTTTCGGGAATCTCGACTCCGCAAGCCTCTTCCTTCGTCTCGCCCTTGCTGTCCTTGCCGTTATAGTAAGAGTAGGAGAGGAGGTCAGAGCCGTCGGCGGGAGTTCCGTCCTCGTTGACGGTGAAAGCAAACTCGCCGTCATTGCCAAAGTCAACGTACAGGTAAGCGTGCATCCAAGAGCCGTTGAAGCCGGAAGTTACAGACAGAGCGTCGCCGGCCATTGCCTTGAAGTAGCTTTCCGTCTGGTCGAAGAAGAGCAGTTTGTTGGTGCCTTGCTCAGTCGTGAAGGACTGTCTGCCTGCCGATGTGGTGGTGAACGTCACGCTGTTGGTGTAGCGCTCAGAGTGCGTCAGCTGGGAATCTTTGTCGTAGTTGATGGTATAGTAGTCGTCGTAGTCGGGCTGAGGCTCGGGCTTGGGGTCAGGCGTGCTGTCTGCCTCAAACTTAGCCTCGACGCTGATGTCGCCGTCTACCTTGTCAGCTGCAAGCGTGTAAACGCCGTCGGTGAGGTCGGCGGCGGTGATTTCCTCGGTCTCGTACTGCACGGTGCCGTACTTGTTGAGGCGCGTGCCGCTGAGGTTGTAGCCGTGTTTGATTGTAGCGGACACAAACTTATAGCCAGAGGCGGGGGCAATGTTGATGGCGAGGGCTTCTCCGAAGTTTGCCTTGGAGCCGTCAAGGGCAGTGCCGCTGGCGTTGGATATTGTGCCGTTTTCGCCCGTTGCGCTTACGCTGACCTCGGAGGCGTGTACGTTGACGCGGGTGTCAAAGATGATGCCGCCGTTTGCAGCGGGGCTCTGCTTCTTGCTTCCGCCTGCGTCGATATCGTCCCAGTCAATCTTGTAGCGTACGCGGTAGAAGCCGGTCGCTGTGCTGGCGGGGATAACCGTTCCCGGTATCTCTACGCCGCAGCCGTCCTCGGCAGCTTCGCCTTTGCTGTTCTTGCCGTCATAGTAAGAATAGGAGATGATGTCGGAGCCGTCGGCGGGAGTTCCGTCTTCGTTGACGGTGAAAGCAAACTCGCCGTCATTGCCAAAGTCAATGTAAGCGTAGCCGTGCATCCAGTAGCCGTTGAAGCCGGAGGTGATATGCAGACTGTCGCCGGGCATAGCCTTGAAGTAGCTGTCCGTCTGGTCAAAGAATAGCTTCTTGTTGGAGCTCTGCTGTGTCTCGAACGTCTGTCCGCCTGCGGATGTCGTGGTGAACGTCACGCTGTTGGTGTAGCGGTCAGTGCGCGTCAGCTGCGAATCTTTGTCGTAGTTGATGGTATAGCAGTCCTCGGGGTCGGGCTGGGGCTCGGGCTGAGGCTCCGGCTTCGGCTCGGGAGTGGGCGTGCTTCCGTTGGCAAACTGTACCTTGTAGGTAGTAGCGCTCGTATTGTCGGCGGCATAGTCGTTGCCCTTCACCGTAATGGTAAGGATGCCGGTGCTCTCGTCATAGGAGGACGTGGCCGTAGCGCCGACTCCCTTTATCACATAAGAGACCTTGGACGCGTCGTAAGTCTCCGTGGAGAGGTCGTAAGTAAGCGTGCCCTCATCGAAACCGCTCACGGACTTACCGTCATAGGCGAGCGCGCTAAGAGCGTGGTAGTAGACGAAGTCAGCGCGGTCAATGTAGAGCTCGTTGCCCTCTTTGATGTTGCTGCGTGTCCAGTAGTCGGCGGCGGAAAGTATCACGTTCACCTTTTCGGGCGTGAGATTCTTGCCCGCATCGGTGTAGGTGAGGGGCACGGTTATTTCCGTCCAGTCCATTGTGTGCGAGTCGAGATCGTAGGAAGAGAACTCGTAGTCGCAGGAAGCGATGAGCGTGCCGCTCTCAGTACCTTCGGCGCGACCCATAACGACGCGGTCGGCGTCCTCAACCTCCTTGGTGGGGTTTTTCCCGTCACCAATCTTCGACTTGAACGTACCTGCCCAGATGTAGGCTATGATGTGTGCGTTCTCCTTGTGCTGCTGCACTTGGCGCACAAGCACCTTGATGGCGTCGGGCTTGTTGGAGAAAGCCGCGCTGCCGTATACGCCGCCGTCGGCTTGGTCGGACGCGGAGTGGGGGTATACCCAGGGCTTGGCCAAAGAGAGGAAGCCCGGAGCGCGAAGCTCGGAGAGCTGGCTGGGGAGTATGTTCACCAGTTTCACGGCGGTGCTTCCGTCGGTAGCTCCGTCGGCTTTCGTCACGAGCGAAGCGTTTGTGATGGTGACCGCATAGGTCTGCTTGATGTTGGAGCCGTTCCAGTCCGCAGGCTCTACGCCCGGGCGCTGGGTCTCTTCCTCCGTCATTTTGCCGAACAGGGGCTTCGCCCAACTCGTGGTAGTGCCGCATTCGCTCTTCCAGTTGTTGAACTCGCTGTTGGGCAGGTGTTGCGCGCAGGCAGGCAGACCTGCAGACGCAAGCAATAGTGCGAAAATCTTTTTCATATATCCTGTCGCTTTTTGTGTGGGCGGATTTCCCGCAGACACTATGGAAAATGACACCCCTCCCCGTGCCGTTAGCTACGGGGAGGGGAGATGGGGTTTATCGTATTACTTTCTTGCCGCCGATGATGTACACACCCTTGCCCGGATGGCTTACGCGCACGCCGTTGAGGTTGTACACTGCGTCTGCGCCGACCTTTGCGGTGGCTTTCACGCCGGAGATTCCGTCGGAGGAAGACTTTGTGCCGATGGCACGCACGTAGATGGGCACATCGTTAGTGCCGTCAACGCCGCCAATCCAAGCGATGTCCACGTCAGCGTAAAGCTTCCCGTTGTCGATGTAACTGGTTTCGCTGTTGATGGTAACGTCAGCGTCCACAGTAGCGCCGGTCACGTTGAGGTTGAGCCGCACGGGCGTGTACTTTGCAAAGGTGTACTTGCCGTTGCCAGCGTCAACAATCTCCACGTTGGGGAGGACAATGTCGCCAAGGTTGCCGATGCCCTCGCCGAGGTCAAGGTCATAGATGGCGAAGTTTACCGCTCCGTCCTTTGTGCCCTTTTCCAGCTTCACGGACATATTGGGCATAGCCTCTGCGTCGGAGGGGATGGGCTCGCTGATGGAGATGTAGAGGTCGCTGTCGTATGTGCCGGTGACTTTGCTTACGTCTGCGGGCTGCGAGGTGCGCGGACCGATGGCACGCACGTAGATGGGCACATCGTTAGTGCCGTCAACGCCGCCAATCCAAGCGATGTCCACGTCAGCGTAAAGCTTCCCGTTGTCGATGTAACTGGTTTCGCTGTTGATGGTAACGTCAGCGTCCACAGTAGCGCCGGTCACGTTGAGGTTGAGCCGCACGGGCGTGTACTTTGCAAAGGTGTACTTGCCGTTGCCAGCGTCAACAATCTCCACGTTGGGGAGGACAATGTCGCCAAGGTTGCCGATGCCCTCGCCGAGGTCAAGGTCATAGATGGCGAAGTTTACCGCTCCGTCCTTTGTGCCCTTTTCCAGCTTCACGGACATATTGGGCATAGCCTCTGCGTCGGAGGGGATGGGCTCGCTGATGGAGATGTAGAGGTCGCAGGTGTACGTGCCGGTGACCTTGCTTACGTCCACGGTCTGCGCGGATGCCGTGAGGCAGGTTGCGCAAAGGGTGAACAAGGAGAGTAGAAGTTTTTTCATACGCGTTTCCTTATGGTTTTGTTGTGTTATCTTTATTAATAATGTGTGCTGCCCTTATATATAAGGCGTGCCGTCCTGATATGTTTGCGTCGCGGGCGTGCATTTTGGCGTTCTTCGTCCTATATATACGGTGCGTTCTGCCTATGTGCCTCCCCTGTGTCGTAGGGGCTGGGTGCTTTAGAATAGGTAGTGGAAGCCCAGCGTGCCGTATATGGGGAAGAGCGGGAATGTCACGCTCTCGAAGTCGGAGGGGAAGATGCCGTTCAAGCCCCAGCAGAGGTCTGCGGATACGGACAGGTGCTTGAAAGCCTTGAACTCTCCGCCCAGCTGCAGACCCCATTGAAAGCGGCGCAGTTCGTCTGAGAAGTCGTAGGTTGCGCGTTCCACCTGCGACTTTTCCCCGGTCGGGTTTTGGTCTCTTATGTACGCCTCGTCGTATATGGGCTCGCCGTCGGCAGTGACGCCGATTTGGCGGGCGTATGCCGCGCCGGAGAAAGAGCCGTTGAACATCCAAGAGAGATACGGCCCGGCTTTAATCATCCAGCGGTCGTTGAAACTGTAAGTGGCGAGGATGGGAAAGGTAAGGTAGTTGTTGTGCACCTCCGTATTCACGTGGCCAGTCCATGCGCCCACTACTTTGTTGTCTTTGGTCTTCGCGCCCGTTGTGCTGGCGTTCACCGCTTCCATGTGGTAGTTTTTCACCGTGGCGTCGGTCTTCATGCCCTTGTTCTCGAAGCGCACGCCCACCATCATGCCCCAGTGCGAGCCTTTGAAGCGTTTCTCCACCGCCCCTTCAAGGGTGATGCAGAGCGTGGGGTTATACTTGTCGATAGAGCGAATCTCCACGGGGAGCGGGAGCGGCGACATACCGCCTACGCTGACGCCCGCGCCGACGCGCACATGCCATCCTTTGAGCGCGGCCTGTATGAGGTTTTGGTCGGTCTCCTTTGCCTCTGGCGCTTTGTCGCTTTGCGCAATGCAGCGCGTTGCGGGCAGGAGGGCGAGCAGTATGGGGAGGAAAAATTTGCTTGTCATGTGTGTCATTGGTCTTCGTAAATGATTTGAAGCTCGTCCACGAAGAGCGTGCTCCCTACGGCTCCCTCGAAAGTGGCTCCCTCGCGGCTGGAGGTGCATACCACCGTGATGGCGTAGCCGTTCTGCTCAAGTTTCTCTGTGTCGAATGTCTTGCCGTCCATAAGGCGGAAAGGCTCGGAGAAGTGTACCCACTCCGCCGCGCGGGCCAGACTTTCCGCCGACACGCCGTCACTCACTGTGCCCTCGGCCTCTTGCGGGTTGTCTATGCGTGCCATCATGACGATGCGGTCGGAGGTGAGGACGTTGTCGCCATTAAGCGGGGTGAATTTCGCCCCGGGCGTGAGGTCAACCTCATATACCACGGCGTAGATGTCCGCTTTGTCGTGCCCGCCGGCAACGACCGCGCCGTTTTTGTCCGTATAGGTCGGTCCGGCTTTGTATTTGTAATATCCTTCAAGCTTTACCGGCGTGCCGCCCAAAGCCTGAAGGCCGAACTTCGTCGCCTTGCGCGGGAAGAGCGCGGCCTGTGCCGAGACAAACTCTCCCACGAAGATGTTGCCCGCCGCTATGGGCATGTGCGTGCGAGCACCGAAGTCGCCTGTCGCGCAGGTGGAGAGTTTCACGCAGTTGCCTCTCTGGCCGATGGCGTCTACTGTCGTGGGGTAGTCGGCCGGGGAGTGCGCCATTCCAGCCAAGGCGTAGCCGGCGTTGCCCGAGGCCCAGTAGTCGCGGCGCGGGTTGCTGGCATCCTCGCTGTCCATCTCATACCAGCGGTAGTAACGCCCCGTGGGGTCGAGGTCGAAATATTCGAAGCTGAGGGTGCTTAGCGCTTTCGGGAAACCGAAAGAGACGGTGTATTCCTTAGTCCATTTCCCGTCTTCGGAATGCGTGGTGTAGATTTTGGGCTTGGTGAAGTCGCGCGTCTTTCCGTTGGCCTCTACCGTCGTGCCGTTTTCGTCCGTCATACTCAGCCATGCGCCGTCGGTGAGCGTGAAGCGCGGGGCGAGGGCCGTGCGGGGCGTGCCTTTTTCGAGGGTGATGGAGACGCGGTCGTTGGTGACAATGGGTTCTCCGACTATCAGTCCTTTGTTTTCGTCAAGCCATGTCTGCTCCAGCCCCGTGATGTCGCACTCGGCGTTGGGGGCTTCGTCTCTTATGCACGAGGCGAGCAGCAGGGTAGATAGGGGAAGAAGCGCGAGGAGGCGCTTCGGTTGGTAGCTCATTGGTTCTTTGCTGGAAAAAGCATAAAGCGGGCGCGGCGTTCGTGGCTTGTAGTGTGCCCGAAAGCGTATGCCCGTTTGTCTGCAATTCTTTGTTAAAAAGCGGTGCAAAGTTACGAAAAATATTTTGCCCCTATCCTCGCGGCGGGCGCGTGCGGCGGAAAGTACCGCGAAAGTTGGTAATGCCCGCCTTTTACCGCTTTTTCCGCTTTTGCGTGCCGTATTTCTGCGTGCTACAAATATTTGTCTGTGTGCGGGTTAGGGGATAGTAGGACGTAAGATGCTTCCTTGGTGGCGTAATCTGTCCCTAATGGCTGCGAAAACCGCATTTTTTACCGCTAAAATAGGCTCTGTGGCCTTTTGGAGCGGACTTTTTCGCCGTCTGCGGCGGGATGCTCGCCTGTCTGCCTATCCCCCTTTGACGAAGGCGGGCGGCGGCGGAAACAGGGACGGAAAGTGCGGCAAGCGGCTTAAAACTTTTTTGCAATAGCTTGGCTGTTATAGCCGCTTGCCCTATTTTTGCACTTATCTTTCATTTTGAAAGGAAAACGAAACTTAGACGAAACAACAACAATGATAGGCTTATGAGAAACAATTACTTTGTTAAGCGCTTTCCCGCCTTGCTTTGCCTTTTGCTTTTTGCGGCTCTGCCGTTCGTGGCAAGCGGGCAAGTGTCGTGGAAAGAGAGCTTCGACTACGTGCCGGGCAACCTCAACGGGCTTGGCGGCTGGGTGAACCTCGGCTACGACTATTCCAACCCCGTGCAGGTTGAGGCGGACCAGCTTTCCTACGAGGGCTATGCCGCCACAGTGCCTGCCAAGTCGGTGCACCTTGTCGGCACTAACGGCAGCCAAAACGTTATGACCGCCTTCATCGGCGGCTCGGACGCAAAGGGTGTGACCGAGGGCGAGCTTTTCGCCTCTATGCTGGTGCGTGTTAACGCCGTGCCCGAAAAGGCAGTATCCGGCTACTTCTTCTCTTTCTTGAAGGCAACGGCCGTGCTGCACGACTTCACGGCGGGAAGCTCTCCCTACGACTGGGGGCGCGTCTTTGTGTGCCCGGGCAGCGAGAGCGGGAAGTTCCGCTTCGGCATATCCTATTATAAGAGCAACGCTGAGACGCAGACCGCCGACCTTGAGCTTGGCAAGACGTACCACATCGTCGCCAAGGTTGCCATCAATGAGAACGGCGACAAGCTCGACAACTTCTACCTCTATGTCGACCCCGCCAGCGCTACGGAAATCCCTGCGTCGGCTACCATCGGCAGCAAGGGAAGCATTTACTCCTGCGTCTCCGACGACAAAGCGGGCTACGGCCTCAAAGGCGTGGAGCTTATGCAAAAGATGAGCTACGGCGCAGGCTCTTTTGACGTGAACGTGGCCGACTTGCGCATAGCCGACAGCTATTCCGCGCTTTTCTCCGGCGGCTCTTCGAGCGAGACACCCGTAGTGACCGCTTCGGCTGAAAGCCTCCAGTTTGGCGCGATGTATACCGGCACTGCCGTTACGCGCAGCCTTAACGTCAAGGGCTCTAACCTCAGGGGCGACATAACCATCAGCACGGACAACGCCGCCCTCACCCCCTCCGTCACAAGCATCAAAGCCTCCGATGCGTCGGCTGCCAACGGCACGGACGTGGAGTTCACGCTCAAGCCCACCGTGGCTGCGCTGACCGGCTCTGCCACCATCACGCTCAGTTCCGAGGGCGCTGACCCGGTGAAAGTAACCGCCACTTGGACCGCCGTCCCCATCACCGAGATGGCTACGGTGAAGCAGCTTGTGGACGCTGACGCTGAGAGCGCGGGCGTGCTGCGCTTCACCGGAAAGGCACTTGTGAGCTACGTGGACAAATCCACCACGCCCTACACCTATTATATACAGGACGAGACCGCGGGCATCAAGCTCTGCGACGAAGAGGGCGCGCTTGGCACGTCGTTCTTCCGCGTGGGAGACGCACTCACGGGCATGGTGGCCGTGCTTAGCGAGTCGCTCGGGCAAAACTATCTCGTGCTGATGGGCAAGCAGGGTGGGCTGATTGCTTCTTCGCACAACAACATTGTGCCCGTGACCGCCACGCTCGCTGAGATTGCCGCCGCCCCCAAGGACTACGCCTCCCGCGTTGTCTTTGTGAAGGGCGCGAAGCTTTCCGGCTTTGAGAGCGGCGCGACCTTTGCTGAGGGCATGACGCAGCCCACCGTCATGGACGCTTCAGGCACGACGGGCAAACTGCGCATCTTCAAGGGCACTACGCTCATAGGGACGGACATCCCCACGTCGACGGTCAACATCGTAGGTCTCTCCACCTCCGCCTCTGCCGTGGTCATCGGTCCCCGTCAGGCTGAGGACATCACCGTGTCCGAGGAGGAAGAGCCGGGCATCACGCTTTCTGCCGAGAGCTTCCTCTCCGTGCGCGGAAAGGTGGGCAACCGCACGGAGATAGCCACCGTGCACGTGAAAGCCGTGGGCATGGCGGACAAAGTGACCATCGCGCCGTCCTACTCCGTGCAGGACGTGTTCTCCACGGACGTGACGGAGCTTCCCGCCGGGACGAGTGAGACCGATGTCAGGATTTACTACGAGCCGACCGCCGTCGGCAAAAACAACGGGTACATCTACTTCAATCTGGGCTCGGACCTCATTGCCGAGATACGCATCAACGCTATGGCTACTGACCCCTCCACGCCGCCTTCGCTCACGATTGACCCCGCCGAGGTAGAGCCTTTCAAGGCTGAGCCGGGCGAGGAAGTGACCACCACGGTGAAAGTGACCCCCGTAGGTATGCCGGACTTCATCAACGTGCGCCTCGAGCAGGAGGGCTCGGCTTTCCTCATCGGCACGTCTTTGCTCAGCGCAAAGGGCGAGCAGGATTTGAAGATTACATTCCGCCCCTCCACCGCTGGGACGTACGAAGGGCGCATCGTGTTCAGCAGCGAATTCTTTGACGAGGACATCGTGCTTCCCATAAGCGGCACAGCCGCCACCACTCCCGTAATCCCCGAGGACCAGGAGGGCGACGCGCTGCCGCTCAGCAAGGACAATCCGCTCACGGAGCTTAAAGAGGACTTCGCCAGCGTGACTTCCAATAAGCCTCTCTCTCTCGAGGGCTGGAAAAACCTTGCCATGACGGGCAAGCGCGCTTGGTGGGGTTACACCTTCCCCGACACCGATGAGGACAACGCGGGCGAGTTTGCCGCAAAGGTGACCGCTTACGACAGCAGTGTGGCTGAGGGCGAGGAGAGCGCTTGCCAGATGATGCTCGTCACTCCGGCGCTCGACTACCTCAACTCGAAGACGCAGATATTTGCTTTCCGCGTGATGGGTAAGTATCTCGTTGACGACGCGGCCGATAAGCTCGAGCTGTGCTATATAAGCGAGCTTGACGGAGACCTGTACATTGAGCCTATCAGCGAGGTGGTAATGCCCGCCGGCTCTGACGAGGCAGGCGAGTGGGTAGATTTTGAGGTGAACCTTGACGGACTTAACCTTGACGACGTCTTCTTCCTCGGCTTCCGCTTCACTGGCACGCGCGGCACCGCAAGCGCGGCGACCTATTACATTGACGACGTGACCTACGGCTTCCCCGGCTCCGACGACTCGGGCATCAGCTCGCTTGCCGCAAGCTCTGAGGGCAAGGTGACGGGCGCGGAGGTGTACGACCTCACCGGTCGCAAGCTCCGCACGGCAGCTACGGTTGCAGCCGCTAAGAGCGGTCTGCCCGCCGGCACTTACCTTCTCCGCACCACCACCCTTACGGGCAGCAGTGTCAAGAAGATTGTGAAGAAATAAGACTCTCCCTACGTACCGGATTTTCCCCAGACGGAGCTAACGAAAGAAAGCCCTGCGAGACACGCGTCCCGCAGGGCTTTTTCTGTGCAATCGGACTTTGCGTGTCCCGGCTGTTAGATATTGCTACGCCCTAACGGCGTTTTTCTTCTGCATTCGTTTCCCGCATCTTTGTCTGTCGTTAGCCCTCGCCTTTTGCCTTGTTCGACGGTTGCAGAAACGCGGATTTGAAGCCAAAATATGCGTCTTTCTTCCCCGAAAAAAGAAATCTCGGACGGCAGCTGTAAAGCGTGTGCGAAAGAGGAAAAATAGAACACTTTTGCAAACCCTGTGAGGGGCGCATTTTTATGTAAGTTTAACTATAAACCTTAGTCCTGCGCCCACGCAAAAGGGCTTTCGGGGAAAAACAAAGGGACTTTTCGCCACGGAAATAGGCCCCGGAGCGGCGGGAATACTTGGAGTTTTTCCTATATGTACATCCCGGCGGCGCTATATGTACATATAGGCGGCGTGTAACTTGCTGATAGTCAATAATACAAAAGAGAGGATACGCGCGCGGTGCATATCCTCTCTTTTCTCTTCCCAAAGATAATACATTTTCCGCCCGTTTGCAAGAGGGCGTTAACACTTTTACATATTCTGAAAAGCGACATTTAGAACACTTTTCGGCGGCGTTCAACGGCCTTTCGGGCGGCTCGTCGGCGCGTCGCGCAGTGGGATTGCCGGCATCTCCGCGCCCTGTGCCGTGTCGGCGGGCGAGCTGTTGTCCGGAGACGCGGGGGAGGCCGTCGCGCTCTCGTTCATCGGCATAAAACCCTTGCCCTGGCGCACGTGGTACTGCGTCAGCTGGCGGTTCACCACCGTGGCGCGGAACCAGTTGCCCTCAATCTCTTGGTCGGGCTCTATGAGGCGCGTGTACACGTCCGAGCGCAGTTGTCCCGTGCCCATGTTCCAGAAAAGCTCCTGCGTGTAGAGACGCGTGCCGGCCGCTTCGTCGTGCAAGGTGACGTGTCCGCGCAGCTCCCAGAGGTTTTGGTTGTAGAGCCAGGCCGAGTCCGCCGTGATGTGCATGTTCACCTTGAACTTGTCGTCATAGCGTTCGAGGAAAATGCCCTTGGGAAACTCCCAGCGCGGCGGGTTGGTTTTGTCGTACACGCGCCACTCCTCCGCCACAATCTTATAGCGCATTACGCCGGAGTCTGACACAAGCTTCGACACCCCCGTTGTCACCATCACGGGCAGGGAGTCGCGGCATTTCACCGCGCTTCCCATTGGGGGCGCGTCGCTCCCGCAGCCCGGAAGAGCCGCGAGCATTGACGCGCATGTCGCTGCTACTGTAAAAGGAATGTATATTCTGCGTCCCAAGGCCTTGCCCTCCGGTCACTCAACTTTCCACTTCATAAACCAGCGCTCGTTGAACGTCAGTCCGATGCTAAGGCGGAAGTAGTTTTCGCTTATCATGCCCGAAACTTTCGGCTGCACTCTTTCATACTGCGCGGAGACATTGAGCACGGAGCGGTTGTTGTGCATGTTCATAATAGGCAGCGCCACGCCGAAGCTTGCCGTGTAGTCGCGCGGGCCGTCTTGCCCGCCCACCTTGAAGTAGGGCGTGGCGTAGGAGAAGCCTGCGCGGTAGCGTATGCGCTTTCGCCATTGCACGCCCTCGGCGTTTGGCACGTACTCCAAGCCTACGCTCATGCGGTGCATGTCTGTCAGCGCGCCCGTGGCCGCGCGGTAGTCGAGCGTGCCGTATCCGTCTGCGTCGACAAGCTCAGGCATTTTCGCCGAACCCCATTTCTGCAGCGTGTAGTCCGCGCCGACGTAGAGCGAGTTGCGGTGGTTCCACGTCAGACCCGCGCCGAAGGTGTGCGGCATAGAGTAGGCCGAGGAGGCGCGAAGCGTGTCGGCCGCCGTGAGCGTGGAGGAGACGTACTTTTGGTTATAGTAGTTGGAAGAGGCCGCGATGTCGTGCCCAAGGCCATAGGCCAGGCCGAGCGTGAGCCAGTCCGCCTTGCCTATTGCCTGCGTGTACTGCACGCCGAAGTCAACCTTGTAGGTGCGCACATAGGAGGAGTACTTCTGGCGGTTGGAGCTGACGCTGTTGTCACTGAACGCCATTTTCACCGTATGCTCCATTTCGCCCCACAGGTAGCCGGCCTTGAGACCGACGGACAGGGGTTTGACCGGCGACCAGCCTAAGGCGTAGAACACCTCCCTGAGGCCGCCGTCGCCCGAGTAGGTCTCGGTCTGCGTCGTGCCGTCCGAGCTTCCCTGCACCGCTTGCGAGCGCGTCGTGCTGTATCCGATGGTGGTGTACGGAGCAAGCCCCACCGCCATGCCAAGCCCCGGCGCGGCGCGGAAGCCGGCTGTCACGTAGTCTATCGCCGTGTTGTTGGCCGAAGCGGTGCTGCCCCCTTGCTTGAAGGTCGCGCGCTGCAGCGACACGCCAAGGTCGAAGACGAGCGAGAGCGAGTCTATGGCGGAGAGCGACGCGGGGTTTTTCGTGTTGAGCTGCGCTCCGTAGCGGAAGCCGTAAGCCGTGCCCGCCATGCCCTTGTTGAAGGCGTTGCCGCCATCGCTTAGCAAGCCAAGCCCGTACCGCGAGTAGGGGGAGTTGCTGCCGTTGGTCTGCGCCGCAAGGGGCGCCGCCGTGAGCGCCAGCGCGAGCGTGGCCGCTATTTTGCTCTTTATGTTCATCGGGAATGTTTTATCTCTGTGAAAAAACGGCGCGTGCCGCCGCGCCTCCGCCCCGCAGGGCTTCATAGTCCGAGGTTGTGCCGCAAGATGCGGTCGAGGCCAGCCTCCACAAGCGTCTCGTGGTGGCGCACCCTGTCCGAGGCGAAGCGGATGCCGTTGCCTCCGGTGAGGAAAACCGCGCCTTCTTCGTGCGCGGACAGGAAAGCCCGCACGCAGCCCTCTATTTCCATGCGCATGCCCGTCACTACGCCCGCCCGCACGGCGGTCTCCGTGTCGTAGCCGCAGGCGGGGACATCGCCCTCCGCCGCCACGAGCGGCAGGCGTGCGGTGTGCTCGTGCAGCGCCCGGAGGCGCATGCCCAGGCCCGGCGAGATGTTGCCGCCGAGATAGCGGCCGTCCGCGCTCACATAGTCGTAGGTAATGCACGTGCCGGCATCCGCCACAAGCAGGTCGCGCCCCGTCGCAAGCTCTGCCGCGCCCACGGCCGCAGCAAGGCGGTCCGCTCCGAGCGTGGAGGGCGTGCGGTAGGCGCAGGAAAGCGGGGTGGGGGTCTCGCCCGTAACGCGCAGCAGGCGCGGAGCGAAACGGCGCAGCGTGTCCTCAAGCCCCTCAGCCTCCCGTCCCACTACCGAGTAGGCGCAAGCTTCTGCCTCGTGCCCGTCAAGCAGCGCCGCGAGCGCGTCAGCAAGCCCGCCCTCAAAACGCGTATGCCGCTGCATACGGCCGCCGTCAAAAAGGGCGGCCTTAGTAGTGGAGTTGCCAATGTCAACAATAAGGTTCATTCTCAGGCGTACGCATTTGCGCGGCAAAGGTACGGCGTGGCGGCGTATCGGCAAAAGGGAAAGGCGGGAAATGCGGAGAACTGGCGCAAGCAGACGGCGAGCGCCCGCCTTCTCGCCGCTTTCCGACGCCAATTCGCGCTTCCTGCCGCCTGCGGGCGTTTCCTCTTTGTGAGCGGACGCTTTGCGGTGCTGACGCGTGCTTTTCTTTCACCGGCAGATGCCTTTCTTTCTCCATCTGGAACGGCTTTCTCAGCCCGCGCCGCACGTTGGCGGGCTTTTCCTCTGGCAGGACGCATATTTATATATATGCGCGCGTGCAAGCGTGCCGCACGTAGTTTTCATTACCTTTGTATCCCGAACGCCCCGCTGCCGATATGTAGGCGGGGAACGTATATCCGGACAACCATAATCCTAATATCATCACACACTATGGCAAACTTAAAGCAAGCGGCAAGGGCTCTCTCCGTGCTGCTACTATGGTGCGTGGCGGGCGCAACGGCGCTGGCGCAACAGCTCAGCCCCGGCTCGCTCTACCATCTCGTCCCCGTGGCGAAGCCCACTATGGCGGTGGGCTACGACAGCAAGACGGGCGCGGCAGCGCTCGCCAAGCTCGACACGGGCTCGCCGGCGCAGCATTGGACAATAGGCACGCTCTCCGGCTCCCTGCGTTTTATCAACCCCTTCTCCAATCTCGCGCTCCGCACCAACGGGCAGCGCGTCGAGACGGGCGAGAACAATGGCTCGGACGAGGGTCAGCTGTGGAAGGCAGAGGCGGACGGTAAATACTACATCCTTGTCCCCACCAACAGCCCCTCGCTTGCTGCCACCGTGCAGGGCGACGGCAAAATAGGACTTACGGCGAAAGCCAAGGCAAAAGGCAACCGCAACGCGCAGTTTGAGCTGCGCCTCGCGGCGAAAGCCGGCTTTGACGAAGCACTCACCTACCGCATACACCCTGTGTCGCAGCCGGGCAAGGTGCTTGGCAACTCAGACTCGGGCGAAAACAACGCCCGCATCGTGAGCGAGGACACCGCCGCCACCAACCGCGGCCAGTACTGGAGCATAAAGATGCTTGACCTCGACCGCCGCGTTGTCGCCGGCGCATTCTATACTCAGAATTTCGACGACGGCGGCGGCAACGCCTCCATAGACTATCTCCTGCAGTGGCCGGCCACTCCCGGCGCGTGGAACAACGCTCAGTTCCGCTTCGTGCCCGTTGAGGGCCAGGACGGGGCTTATATCGTTTGCTCCGCCTCCGAGAAGAAGAGCGGCACCATGTACGCCCTGCGCGGCTCGCAGTACAAGCTCGTGCCTTTCGACGCGGCGGACAAGACGGCGTGGATGACTTTCGAGCAGGTGGAAAAGCCGAAAATCAAGTCGCCCTACTGGGAAGACGAGACCATCTTCGGGGAGAACAAGGAGAAAGCCGTTGCCACTTACGTCCCCTACGCTTCCGAGGCGGAGATGCTTGCCGACAAGGCTTTCTATGACACTCCCTGGACGCAGCCCAAGACAAGCCGTTTCCTCTCGCTTAACGGCACGTGGCGCTTCAACCTTGTGCCCGAGCCCTCGCAGCGTCCCACGGACTTCTACGAGGCAGACTTTGACGCGTCGGCCTGGGACACCATCCCCGTTCCCTCTAACTGGGAGATGCAGGGCTATGACCGTCCTATCTACTGTAATGTGGAGTACCCGCACTCCAATACCCCGCCCTACATCAAGGCACGCCCGGGCTACAACGACGGGGGAAAGAACTACGGCATCGACCCCGTTGGCTCGTACATCCGCACCTTCACCCTGCCGCAAGGCTGGGACGGCCGCCGCACGTACATACACTTCGGCGGCATATACTCCGCCGCGCTCGTTTGGCTTAACGGCGAGTATGTGGGATATACGCAGGGAAGCAACAACGTGGCTGAGTTTGACCTCACGAAGCATCTCCGCGCCGGCGAAAACCGCCTTGCCGTGCAGGTGTTCCGTTGGTGCGACGGCTCCTACTTGGAGTGCCAGGACATGTTCCGTATGTCGGGCATCTTCCGCGATGTCTTCCTCTACAGCACGCCGCTCATGGCCGTGCGCGACCATTACATCACGTCCGACATCAGCATCGACGCGGCGGGAATGGCGGACGCTAAGGTCAACGTGCGCCTCACGCTTGACAACCGCGACAAGCTCGCCGGGGCGAAGACCGTGACGGCGAAAATTTTCTCGCCGGACGGCACGGAGATTCAGGAGCAGGACGTGACGCTCTCGGGCGCGGACGGCACGACTGCCGACATCAAGCTCGATGTCCCCAACGCTTCTCTCTGGACAGCCGAGACCCCTGCGCTCTACACCGTGCGCGTGGTGCAGAAGGACGCTGACGGCAAGGAGGAAATGGCTTTCAGCACCAAGTACGGCCTGCGCACCGTCGAGGTGAAAGGCTCGCAGGTGTATGTCAACGGGAAGAAGGTGCTCTTCAAAGGCGCAAACCGCCACGACACCTCCCCGCTGCACGGCCGCGCAGTGACCACGGAGGAAATGCTTCAGGACGTGCTGCTGATGAAGCGCAACAACCTGAACACAATACGCACATCCCATTACCCCAACGCGGCACGCATGTACGCCATGTTTGACTACTACGGGCTCTACGCCGTAGACGAGGCCGACCTTGAAGACCACGCCAACCAGAGCATCTCCGACATGCCCTCTTGGATACCCGCTTTCGTCGACCGCATCGACCGCATGGTGCTGCGTGACCGCAACCACGCGTGCGTCGTGATGTGGAGCTTGGGCAACGAGGCCGGAAACGGGGAGAACTTCAAGTATTGCTACGAAGCCGCAAAGAAGCTTGACAGCCGCCCCGTGCACTATGAGGGCACGCGCTCCAACGGCTCGTACGGCGGCGGACGCTTCTCCGACTTCTACTCGAAGATGTACCCGGGAATGGCTTGGATGAACGCCAACACGAGCGGCTTGGACAAGCCCATGTTTATATGTGAGTACGCGCACGCTATGGGCAACGCCGTCGGCAACCTGCGCGAGTACTGGGACGTGATAGAGGCTTCCAACTCCTGCATCGGCGGCTGCATTTGGGACTGGGTGGACCAGTCCATCTTCGAGCCTAACGAGATGAAGCAGGGCGTTTACCGCCTGCGCACGGGATACGACTTCCCCGGCCCGCACCAGGGCAATTTCTGCTGCAACGGCATCCTGATGAGCGACCGCAAGGAGAACGCCAAGCTCAAAGAGGTGAAGGCGGCGTACGAATACGTGAAGTTTGCCGCGATGGCGGCCGACGAGGACCGCAACACGGTCACCGTCACGCTGAAAAACGAGTACGCTTTCCTCAACCTGGACAAGTTTGACCTCAAATACGAGGTGCTGCGCGACGGCCGCGTGGCAGGCACGGGCAAAGCCATCCGCGTGCCCTCCGCCGCGCCGGGCGAAAACGCGACAATAGTACTGAAGCTGCCGAAAGCCAACATAAAGAAGGCGAAAGCCTCCGGCGAGGAGCTTATGCTGAACCTGCACGTCGTGGCCCGCGCGGCGACGACAGCCACCCCCGCCGGGCACGAAGTGGCCCTGAAGCAGTACCAGCTCTCCGCACGCGGCAACCTCGCCTCCGTAAAGAACGACGCCAAAGCTCCGGCTATGCTCAGCACGTCTGGCGCGGGAAGCCTCACTGTAGGCAACGACAAGGTGCAGCTCACCTTTGACGAGCGCACCGCGCGGCTCACCTCGCTCGCTTTCGACGGCCGCGACGTGATAGCCGGCAAGGAAGGCTTCGTTTACGACAACTACCGCTGGATAGAAAACGACCGTCTGTCGCCTTCCACCGACGAGCAGCTCGCTGCCACCGGCACGCTGCGCGTGGACAACGCGGACGGCAAGCTCGTCGTGCGCACGGCTCGCAAGAGCGCCTATTGCGACACGGAGATTGACTACACCGTCTACCCGCAGGGCGTGGTAGACATGAGCGTGCGTCTGACCCCGCACCGCGACGACCTGCGCCGCGCCGGCCTTGTATGTATGATAGACCCGTCGCTCTCGCACGTGGACTACTACGCACTTGGCCCGTGGGAAAACTACTGCGACCGCAAGGACGGAGTGACCGTGGGACGCTACACCACAACCGTCCCGCAGATGGTGGAAAACTACATGAAGCCGCAGAGCTGCGGCGGACGCGAGGGACTGCGCGAGCTTACCCTCGGGGACGGCAAGGGCTTCTCGCTGAAGATACAGACCGAGGGCGATGTCTCGTTCTCCGCCATCCCGTACACCGACCGCGAGCTCCAGCACGCCCAGCACCAGTGGGAGCTGACGCAGAGCGCGCGCACCGTGCTCCATCTTGACGCATGGACCTGCGGCATTGGCAACGCCTCCTGCGGGCAGGACGTGTACACGCTGCCTAAGTACCGTGTGCCGCAGAAGCCGCTTTCCTACAAGCTCCGCCTGAGCCGCTGACGCAGGCTTAGAAGAGCAGACGCGAAATCAGTCCCCCGCCCAGGTCCGACAGACCTCAGGCGGGGGATTTCTGTTTCGCTTTTCCCGCAAGCGCGGATTGCCTCTTTTGCGCCAGTGTTTGCTTTGCGCAAATCGTAGATTTCGGTGCTTTCGGACGGTTTCCCGCGCCCCGAAAAAGCACCGATATCGGGGGCAAAACGGCTTTCGGCAGAAGAGGAAAAATAGAACACTTCCTCCAACCGTCCGAGGGGTGCATTTTTATGTAAGTTTAACTATAAAACTTAGCCCTACGCCCGCGCAAAAGGACTTTCGGGGAAAAACAAGGGGACTTCTCGCCACGGGAATAGGCCCCGGAGCGACGGGAATACTTGGAGTTTTTCTTATATGTACATCCCGGCGGCGCTATATGTACATATAAGCGGCACGTAACTTGCTGATAGTCAACAAGGCAAAAGAGAGGATAAGCACGCGGTGCATATCCTCTCTTTTCTCTTAGCAAAGATAATACATTTTCCGCCCGTTTGCAAGAGGGCGTTAACACTTATACATATTTCGAAAAGCGACATTTAGAACACTTTTCTGCCTTCCGCGCGGCGAAAGATGTAGATCTTCTTGTGGGAAAACGCGTCAGTTTTTGTGCAGCTCTATGTAGCAGCCAATTCGGTACAGGTTGTAGAGAAAAACCGACGGATGGCGGCCGCAGAGCGAGCGGCGCAAGAGCGGGCGGGCAAGGGCGAAGGCTGCCGCAGCCGCGCCCCGCAGGTGGAGGCGGGCGAGGCGGTCGGACACGGAGACAAGTCCGGAGTAGCCGCCCATTTCTCCCTCGAAGCGCAAAAGGGTTTGCAGCCCCTCGTCCGTTTTTTCAAGGAAAAGGGCGTTAGGCTCGAAGTCGTCCACAAGGACGGGGTTGTCGGTGTGCCGCACGCCGATGCCGCGCTCGGCGAGACCCTTGCCAAAAAGCACGTCCTCGTGGCCGTAGCGCCGCACGCGCTCGTCAAAGGGCACGGCTTCCATCACGTCGCGCCGCGCCATGAAGTTGGTGGAACGGAAAGACTTGTAAGGCGCTTGGCTGCGGCGCTCGGCGGTAAACTTCTCCAGGCACGAGGTCTCGTAGCGGTAGCGCAGGTTGTGCCGCGTCGTCTCCGTGGAAGCGGGCAAAGCCACACCGCCGTACACCACGCGGCATGCCTCGTCCTGCTCGCGCAGATAGGAAAGGAGGAAATCGTCACGCAGCGGCAGCACGTCGCTGTCAAGATATAGCACAAAGGCGTGCCGCGCCTCCCGGCAGAGCAGATTGCGTATCGCCGCGCGGCCTATGTTTTGCTCCAGCTCCACCAGACGGCAGCCGGCCGTGCGCGAGAGGGCGCGGTTGGCCTCCTTGGCGGCGCGGTCGGTCGACGCGTCGTCGGCCACCACCACCTCAAAGCGTCCCTCGTCCAGACCGCAGGCGCGTGCTAGCTTCACGATTTGCTCCACGAGCGGCACGCACACGTGGTTGAAAACGGGGATAAGCACCGAGAGGGTGGCGGAAGCGGGGGCTATGTTCGTCAAACTGTCCATCAGTGGTACATACTATATATATAAGGAGTGTGCGGCGCGTTTGCACTGCGCGGCGCGTCCGGGTTTGTCAGGGAAGAATACAGGCGTCGTCGTCCCCACACCCGTTCCCAAAGCGCCACGCCCGCCTCTTCCGCCCAGCGGCGCAGCACCGCGCAAGGAGCGAGCCGCGCGTCGGACGCGCTGTGGCACAGGGCGAGCGCGTAGCGGTTGTTGGTATAACGCCGCGCCACGCCGCTTATTGTCTGTGTAAGCTTTTCCGCCTCGCGCGGCGTAATGCAGCCCGCAAGCCCCGCGAGGTGAAACACCACGAGCCGCCCATGTGCCGAAAGCTCTGCCCACGTCCTGTCGGCGGGGTGGGGGAGCGCGGCAAGCCATCGCCGTTCAGTGTCCTCTTTTAGCGAGCCTTTTGCCATCTGCACGGCGAGCGCGCGCTGCTCTTCCGCAGAGTCCACGCCCAGGTAGGCTGTTTCTGCCGTTTCTTCCCCAAGTGCGGCGGCGAAAGCCAAAGCCCCTGCCGCCGCGCCGCACCCTACGTCCACCACGGCGGCGCGGCCGTCGGTTTGGCGCAGAAGCTCGCGTGCCTCCTCCGCGTGCTCCGTGTAGAGCACCGCGCTTTCGCGGAAATGGGCGGGGAAGGAGAGGCAGGCGTACAGGAGCGCTTGGTCGCGGGCGGTGAAGACGAGCTTCTCCCCTGTTTCGGCTCCGGCGTAGAGCGAGAGCGGGCGCGAGAAGCCGCAACGCCCGTAGGCGAGCAACTGCGCTGCGGCGGCGGGCGTCAGGCCCAGCGGGCGTTCAGCCGCAGGCGTGCGTGGGTCGCTCAGGAGCGGACGCGCCACCGCGCTTTCAAAGGCGGCGGCGAGCCGTTCGGGAAGCAGCTGCGCCGTTTGCGGCCACAACGCCCCGCGTGTCGTTTCGGAAAAATCCGTTTCGCGGCGCGGTAATGTTTTTCCCCCTCCTCCCGAAAGCACGTCCTTGGCGCGGAAGAAGCAAGAGCGCGTGCGCAGGTAGGAGAGCAGGCGGTGGAAAGTCACGTCGTGCGCAAGCAGCTCGGCGCAGCCCGTCAGCACAAGCCGGCGGCGGGCACGCGTCATAGCCACGTTGAGCTTGCGGTCAATCACCGCGCCGTCGCGCTCGTCGGTGTACTCGTTGCCGGTAAGGAAGGAGAGCTGGTAGTACTTGGTGGCCGTGAAGCCGTACACTATCACGTCGCGTTGGCTGCCTTGGTAGCGCTCGACGGTGTCTATGCTTATCTCCCCCGCCACTGCGGGCGCGAGCCGCGCAACGGCGCAGCGCACGGCAGAGATTTGGTTGCGGTACGGCACAATTACGCCCACGCTTCGCGCCGCGTCAAAGTTTTCGCCCAAAGTGCGCAGCTCTTCGGCCACCACCGCCGCGATGACTTCCGCTTCCGCCTTGTTCACCTTGTCGCCCTCGGCGCTGTCCCCCTCCTCCGGCGGGCAGTCGATGAAAACCACGCGGCGCGTGGCGAGCACGTCCGCGAGGAAGTCCGTCCCGCCGCCCGATAGCGGCGTCTCCTCCTGTTGGTGGGGCAGCGGCACCTCACGCAGGGCGTTTTGATAGAACACCTCGTTGGGGAAAGCGGCAATCTCGGGGTGCATACGCCCTTGCCGCGTGAGCAGGTGGCAGTGCTCGGGGCGCGGGTGTCCTTGCGCGTCGTAGCCGTAAAGCCGCAGCAGCCGCTCGAAAAGCGAGAGGCGGCAGTCGGTCAGCCCAATGGCGCGCAGCTCCGGCTCTTCCACGCGCGACTGTGCCTCGGTTTGCTGCACCACGGCCGGGAGCTGTTTCTCGTCGCCTATTAGCACAAATTTCTTTATTGCGCACTCTTTCCCGTCACTCGCCGAGAGCAGGCCCAGGAGATGGGGCTCGAGTATTTGGGAAGCCTCGTCAATGATGGCGAGACTGAATTTTTTTATCCCAAGAAGCGCGATGTTGGCCGAGAGAGCGGATGTCGTTCCGCAGAAAACACGCGTCTCCTGCAAGAGTTTGTCCATGTCGCCAAGGTCACGGCACTGCGCGGCGAGGTTGCCCAAGAGGCGCGGGCGGAAAGGCGCGGCGGTGGCGTGGTCGTTGCCGACGCGTATGTAGGGGAGCGGCGTGCCGTCCTCGGTGACCATTTCCGCGAGCTTGCCGCATATCTCGTCGACGGCGCGGTTGGTGTAGGAGAGCAGCAGCACCGAGCCGCCGTCGTTGGAAAGCAGTTCCTCGCGCAGTATGTTTACCAGTCCGTACGACGTTTTGCCCGTCCCCGGCGGCCCTATTACGAGGTAGAAGTCCTCGGCCTGTTTCGCCCGCAGCACAAGGCGGTCAAAATACTCCCCGCCGTATTCCCCGCGCAGCTCGCGCGTAGTGTCCGTGGCGGGTTGCCGTTGTCCGAGCAAAAGGTCGCGGCGGCTTTTCGGCGCGGAAAGGAAGGCGTGCGTGCCGCGGTAGAGCGCGGAGAACGAAGCCTCGATGAAGTCGTGCTCCACCGCCCAAAGGCTGTGCGCGAAATGGGCGAAGACGCTCAGCGTGCTTTGCGGGCTGCGCAGGCGGAGGGTCAGCGCGGCGGCGGAAATGGCTGTGACCGTGCCGCGAAGCACCATCGTCGCCGTGGCGTCGGGCAGGGAGCCGGGACGGTAGGGGTAGCACATCACCGAGTCGCCCGTGCGGAAGTTGCTGCCCGAGGTGTCTCCGCCCTCTGGCAGGCCCAGCTCCACGTCGCATACCGGGCCGCCCTCCTCTTCCGGGGGCAGCGGGCGCAGGGACAGACTCTCGCAGATGTCGCCCGCCGCGCGTTTCTCGTCGGCCGTGCTGCACCACACCGAGGCAAAGCCCGAGTTCTCCTTCGTGCGGTTGCCCACCTTCGCGAGCGTTTGCTCTACCGCCACAAAGCGCATGAGGCGGTGGTAGTACGCTCTTTCGAGCGGCGAGGCCGCACGCAGCGGCGCGAGCGTCTGTTCTATTTCCGGGCGGGTGTACTTATCCCACAGTTTTCCCCCCGCCGAGGGGAACATACGCTCCGGCGTGAGCGTGTCCAGCAAGGCAAAGCCTTTCTCCGCAAACAGGCGCTCGAGCCACGCTATCTGGTTGCGCACGCGGAAAGCCTTTGCGAGCAGCGCCGGCATGCTGGGCGTGTCGGCAAGCCCCTCGGCGTAGCGCGAATAGAGCAGGAAGGCGTGCATGCGCTCATAAGGCGTGTGGGCGTAGCCGTAGTGAAGCAGGGCGCGGTAAAGCAGTGCCTGCACCTGGTGCTTAGGCTGCGGCCCGGCGAATTGTTCAGCCTTCGCCCCGGGACGGAACGCGCCTTTCCCACTCTTCTGTTCGATGAGTACGCGATAGTTGAGGTCGAGAAAGTCCATACGCCCCTGCAAGCCAAGAAGCGGCGAGACAAACGAGGGCTCGAGTATGATTTCGTCAGAGCGGAAGTCGCTGCGCACAGCCTTAGGGTAAACCTCCTCTATGATATGCTTTATGTTGTCCCGCTGCCTGCGTGCGTCTTCGTGAAAGCTCGCGCCGATGTCCGGGCAGGTGGCAAAAGCGAGGGCGTTATGGCGGAAAAACTCGCGCACGCTCTCCGCGTAGGGGATGTCGCGGCGGTAGACGGCTTCGTCTAAGAGCTGGCCGGCAAAGTTGCCGAGCAGCGTGTGCCGCGTGGGCGCGTTGGGCTTTATCTTAGACATCAGGAAGGCGTAAGGCGACACTCCCGCTTCGGTAAAGCACCCCGCCACGGCCGTCACGTCAATGAGCGAGTCGGGGTGCAGGATGATGAGTTCGGGGAATATCGTTCCCGCCTCTTCCCTCGGCCATACAAGCCCCAACTGCGCTCCCTCGGAGAGCAAAGCGCCTATGTACGCCCACTCCTCGCCGGCCTCGCCGCCCGCATAGCGCACTGTGGCGTCGTCTCCGTTGTCTTCGCGCGTGACGCGGATAGTCTCTGCGTCCCACGAAACTACGCTGCACCTTATGCAGTCTATCGCACGCTCGGCTCCGTCCCGCACGCGGCGGCGGAAGTGCGGCTGCGGCGTGCGGGGAAAGCTTTCAGCGAGCGCGGCGGGCGGCGGCGTGCCGTATACAAGGGCGATGAAGAGGCACACCGCCTTTAAGTCGTGCGGCCAGGCCGTTTTCAGTTCGCTCTCCTCCGTCACCTCCGCCTCGCGGAAGCGCCTCCGCGCCGCGTTCACCGCGTGCCACAGTGACGCGTCCGCTCCCGCTCCCGCGTGTCTCTTGTACAGGAAGTCGAGCTTAGAGAAGAGACCGGTGAAGGCTACTTCCGAGTCGCGCAGCATTTGGTCGGCGGCGAGCGAAAGCACGCCCCGCAGCGCCGCGTACCGCCGCCGCACGGGCAGGGCGGGGGAGAGCGCGGAGAGCGTGCCGTAGAAGTCGGAGGCGGCCGCTTGGAAAGTGTCTTGAGCCATACTTCCGGCAAAGTTAAGCCTAAGTGGCGTTGCCGCCGCCTGCGGGGACAGGAAAGCGCGCCCGGACTTGCAAGCGGCTGTCTGCGGTTTCGCTGTGAGGGAAATGTCGCTTCTCAGCCCGGGGCATAGTCTTCGCGCCGCAGTCCGGCGGTTTGGCGGTTTGGGCGGCAAATAGTAATTTTGCAGCAATAAGAAAAGCACTCACTACGTGCGGGCGCTGACGCAGCGTCCCCACTTCTAAACATTCTTCCTGATATGATCTTGTTTTTCCGTACCCCGCAGAAGAGCGTGATAGCCACAGAGACCGACCACGCCCTCTCTCCGGAGGAGGTGAAAGAGCTTTGCTGGCTCTACGGCGAGGCTGAGGCTGTGGAGGGCGACCGGCTGGAGGGCTGGCACGTCGGGCCGCGTCGCGAGATGGTCACGCCATGGAGCACGAATGCCGTGGAGATTACCCAGAACATGGGGCTTCGCGGCATTTCGCGTATAGAGGAGTACTTCCCCGTCAAGGACGCCGCCGCCGAGCATGACCCTATGCTGCAGCGCATGTACGACGGGCTCGACCAGAGCGTGTTTGCCGTGGACATTAAGCCCGCCCCCATCGTGTACGTTGACGACCTTGAGAGCTACAACGAGCAAGAGGGCCTCGCCCTTTCCCCTGCCGAGATTGACTATCTGCACGGCGTGGAGGCGCAGCTCGGGCGCAAGCTCACCGACAGTGAGGTCTTCGGCTTCGCGCAAATCAACTCGGAGCACTGCCGCCATAAGATATTCGGCGGCACGTTTGTCATCGACGGAAAGGAAATGCCTTCCTCGCTCTTCGCCCTTATCAAGAAGACGACGAAAGAGAATCCGCACCACATCATATCGGCGTACAAGGACAACGTGGCCTTTGCCCAAGGGCCCGTGGTGGAGCAGTTTGCGCCGAAGGACCATTCCACGAGCGACTGGTTTGCCGTTAAGGACATCGAGAGCGTTATCTCCATCAAGGCGGAGACGCACAATTTCCCCACGACCGTAGAGCCTTTCAACGGGGCCTCTACTGGCACCGGCGGAGAGATACGCGACCGCATGGGCGGCGGTGTAGGCTCGTGGCCGATAGCCGGCACGGCGGTGTACATGACGGCTTACCCGCGACTGGACGGCGGCCGCGAATGGGAGGATGTGCTTCCCGTGCGCAAATGGCTGTACCAGACGCCGGAGCAAATACTTGTGAAGGCCTCAAACGGCGCGTCCGACTTCGGCAACAAGTTTGGCCAGCCGCTCATCGCCGGCTCCGTGCTCACTTTCGAGCATCAGGAAAACGGCGAGAAGTACGGCTACGACAAAGTCATAATGCTTGCGGGCGGCGTGGGGTACGGCACGAAGCGCGACTGCCTGAAAGGCACGCCGGAGAAAGGCAACAAGGTCGTCGTAGTAGGCGGCGACAACTATCGCATTGGCTTGGGCGGCGGCTCGGTAAGCTCCGTCGACACCGGGCGTTACTCTTCGGGCATAGAGCTTAACGCCGTGCAGCGAGCAAACCCGGAGATGCAGAAACGCGCCAATAACCTCGTCCGCGCGCTCTGCGAGGAGGAGGTGAACCCCGTAGTCAGCATACACGACCACGGCTCTGCCGGTCACGTGAACTGCCTTTCCGAGCTCGTGGAAGAGTGCGGCGGGCTGATACATATGGACAAACTGCCCATAGGCGATAGCACGCTCTCGGCGAAAGAGATTATCGCCAACGAGAGCCAGGAGCGTATGGGTCTGCTCATACAGGAAGAGCATCTTGAACACGTGCGCCGCATCGCAGAGCGCGAGCGCGCGCCGATGTACGTAGTCGGCGAAACGACGGGAGACGCACATTTTGCTTTCGAACAGGCTGACGGCAAGCGTCCCTTTGACCTTGACGTGGCGCAGATGTTTGGCCACTCGCCTAAGACGGTGATGACCGACGAGACAGTCGTTCGCAAGTACGAGGATGTCGTTTACGACGCCGCCAAGGTGGACGACTATCTCGCCCGCGTGCTGCAGCTTGAAGCCGTGGCCTGCAAGGATTGGCTCACCAATAAGGTGGACCGCTCTGTGACGGGCAAGGTGGCGCACCAGCAGACGCAGGGCGAGCTGCAGCTGCCGCTCTCCGACTGCGGCGTCGTAGCGCTTGACTACCGCGGCCGTAAGGGCATCGCCACGGCTATTGGCCACGCGCCGCAGGCCGGTCTTGCCGACCCCGCCGCCGGTTCGGTGCTCTCCGTGGCCGAGGCTCTGACCAACATAGTCTGGGCTCCGCTCGCCGAGGGTCTTGACAGCGTGTCGCTTTCGGCTAACTGGATGTGGCCCTGCCGCTCGCAGAAGGGCGAGGACGCGCGTCTCTACCAAGGCGTGCAGGCTCTGAGCGACTTCTGCTGTGCTTTGCAGATAAACGTCCCGACGGGCAAGGACTCGCTCTCGCTTTCGCAGCAGTATCCCGGCGGGGAGAAAATCATTTCTCCGGGCACGGTGATTGTCAGCGCGGGCGGCGAGGTGAGCAACGTGCGCGGCGTGGTTTCGCCCGTTATGGCGAACACGGAAAAGAGTACTTTCTACCACATAGACTTTTCTTTCGACCGTCTGCGCCTCGGCGGCTCGGCTTTCGCGCAAAGCCTTGGGCACGTGGGAAGCGACGTGCCGACGGTGCGCAACGCCGAGTACTTCCGCGCGGCTTTCAACGCGGTGCAGCAGCTCGTAAGCGAGGGGCTTCTCCTCGCCGGGCACGACATCTCGGCCGGCGGCCTTGTCACCTGCCTCTTGGAGATGTGCTTCGCCAACACGGAGGGCGGCATGGAGGTGTCGCTCGACCACTTCAAGCACACCGACCTTGTCACGGCGCTCTTCGCTGAGAATCCCGGCGTGGTGGTACAGGTGGCCGACAAGGATAAGAAGTCTTTCAAGGAAGTGCTTGACAAGGCGGGCGTGTCGTACGTGAAGCTCGGCAAGCCCACGGCGGAGCGTCACATTCTCTGCGAGAAGGACGGCGCAACCTACCAGTTTGGCATCGACTACCTGCGCGACGTGTGGTACGCAACCTCTTACCTGCTCGACACGAAGCAGAGCTTCAACGGCTGCGCCAAGGAGCGTTTTGAGAACTATAAGAAACAGCCCCTCGAGCTGCGTTTCCATCCCGAGTTTGCCGGCACGTTTGCCTCGCTCGGCATAGACCCTGACCGCCGCAAGCCGTCGGGCGTGCGCGCAGCCATAATACGCGAGAAAGGCACCAACGGCGAGCGCGAAATGGCATACGCGCTCTACCTCGCCGGCTTCGACGTGAAGGACGTGACAATGACCGACCTCGTCTCCGGGCGCGAGACTTTGGACGAGGTAAATATGATTGTCTTCTGCGGCGGTTTCTCCAACTCCGACGTGCTTGGCTCGGCCAAGGGCTGGGCGGGGGCTTTCCTCTACAACCCCAAGGCCAAGGAGGCGCTCGACCGCTTCTACGCCCGCGAGGACACGCTCTCTCTCGGCGTTTGCAACGGCTGCCAGCTGATGGTAGAGCTTAACCTCATCAATCCCTCCCACAAGAAGCGCGCGCGGATGCTGCACAACGACTCGCACAAGTTTGAGAGCGCATTTCTTGGCGTGACCGTGCCTACCAACCGCAGCGTGATGTTCGGCAGCCTGTCGGGCGACAAGCTGGGGATATGGGTAGCGCACGGCGAGGGCAAGTTTGCCCTGCCTTATCCCGAGGACGACTACAACGTGGTGCTGAAATATTCGTACGACGCCTATCCCGGCAACCCCAACGGCTCTTCTTACAGCGTGGCGGGCATTGCCAGCGAGGACGGACGCCATTTGGCTATGATGCCGCACTTGGAGCGTGCCTTCTTCCCCTGGCAGAATCCGCTCTACCCCGCCGACCGCGCCGCCGACGAGGTGACGCCGTGGATGGAGGCCTTTGTCAACGCCCGCAAGTGGGTGGAGGCGCACAAGTAGGCCACCGAGGCTGACACCGCAAAAGGAGCGAGGCACACGCGTGTCCCGCTCCTTCCTTTTTGCAAGCGAGCACCGCTGCATGGACTCGCCTGCTTATGGCTTTTCGGGCGTTTTCAGGAGGGCGCAAAAACGACTTTTTCTTCCGGAAAAGGGGCGTGTAGACGCGGTCTGCGGGGTAGCGGAAAAGAGGAAAAATAGA
>CAVFVD010000021.1:0-45579 GCA_963625935.1 uncultured Oscillospiraceae bacterium
GACTTCGGGAGGAGTTTTTATGGTCTTTTGAGTTTTAGCGGACAGCAATAATACTTTATCGGCAACTTGTCGCCGAAATATTCCGCCACGCTCATCTCATGGTCGGCAAGCCTATCTAAGAGAACCGTCTTCATAAAGTCGTCCTTCGCATGCAGCTTTCCCACCATCACGAAACGCTTCCGCTTCTGTGGGACACCGCAGAGAGCGGCGTTAAGTACGGTATAAGTGACTCCGTACCCGGCTTCTTTGAATACGCGAAGTGCGTCTTTAAGCTTGTTCGTCCTTAATATGCGCTCCACATTCTCCATAACAAACCACTCCGGCCTTATCTCGGAAACAATCTTAGCATAGCACACAGTAAGGTCGCCGCGCCCATTGTCCTCATCGCGCTTTCCGGCAGACGAGAAATCTTGGCAAGGTGGCCCGCCAATAATCATATCCGGAGCATAAGGGCGTATAGCCTCGACAGCCTCACTTACATTTGCCAAATCGGCGCGTACCGCCGGATGCGAGAAATTGTTGCGGTACACAGCCAAAGCGTCTGGCCAATTATCAAAAGCCGCCACCACGTCCATTCCCGCTTTTTCAAAGCCAAGGCTGAGACCGCCGCAGCCACAAAACAAATCTACGACTCTCATTTACGCAAACAATTCAGGATGGCTTATATTAAGTACGCGTCAAGCCTTGTACGCGTCTTCGCTCAAAGGGTCAATGCCCAAAAGCTTGGCGGGAGAAATGTACTTATGAGTTATCCCGTTCTCTTTATTCGTACAAATAAACACGGGGTCAATATCTCTGCTTCCCATATACGCGACAAGAGAAGCCGGGAAAGAGCTGTTGAACTGATTCTTTCCCCACGCTTCCTCTAAGCGATAGTCCCTGCTTGAATATTTCTGTCCAAAGAGCCCCGGGTCAACGCCCTCCACGAGCCGGACTGCCTGCTTCGCCTTTTTGGCCATAGAACCTTTCCACGATTAGTTATAGATTAGAGTAAAGGGCAAGCCCATACTGAATGCAAAATTATTGAAGAAGTCAGTAAAAGACTTCCGGCAAGTACTGAAAATAGAAGAGAACGACAACGAAAACAAGAATGAAGCGCGAACAAGCACTGCCTGTAATGCATCCCGTTCTCCTTGCCCAAAGACAAAAAGCGGCGCGGCATCTCCTTACGGCTGCCGCGCCACCTATCGCGTTGTTTAGTTTTTGTGTGTCCGTTTATCTGTCAAGCCCCCGCAGACACGGTGGGGGCGAAGAGCTTTTTCAGTTGGCTTGGGCCGCAGCCGAACGAAGCTTGTTAAGCTCGCTGAGCAGCTTCTGGCACTTCACGCCCTCGCCGCGCTCTTTGCAGCGGCGAATGCTGTACTCCAGCATCACGATGGTCTCGTTGTTCTTCATCTTTGCGTCTTGTTTTGGCCTCCGCGTTTCGGAGACCGGGTTGAACATCTCTTTTTCTAATACACTGCAAAGTTAGCACGCCGCGCCCCGGCGGCAAAGCGCCGGCACGCCAAAGAGCCACGATGTCACCAACTTTTAGCAAATACGTCCGCGCATGGCAATCCGCCTTTGCAAAAGCGCACGTTAGGCGCGGCGCGTTAGGCGCAATTGTAGTAAGTTTGCACTGACGGGCGACGGCACGGCACTTGCGCGGCTCGCCGCCGTTTCTGGATAGAAGAAAGAAAGATGAAGACTTGCGAACTTACCATAAAATACCACGTGGCACGCCCTGAAGAGCTGACCGAGCGCGACCGCGAACTGCTTGAAAAGGCGTGCGAAGCGACAGAAACGAGCTACGCGCCCTACTCCGACTTTCACGTCGGCGCAGCCGTGCGGCTTGACAACGGCGCGGTATTCTCCGGCAGCAACCAAGAGAACGCCGCTTTCGGCGCGGGCACTTGCGCCGAGCGCTGCACGCTTTTCTACGCGCACGCCGCCCATCCGGAAGTGGGCGTGGAGGTGATTGCCATCGCAGCTCGCGGACGCAGCGGCGACTTCACCCGCCGCGCCATCTCGCCTTGCGGAATCTGCCGCCAAGCACTTATAGAGGCGCAGCAGCGTGCCGGACACCCCGTCCGCGTACTGCTTTACGGCGCGGACGAGGTGCTTGTCTTTGAAAGCGTGAGCGCGCTTCTGCCTTTCCAGTTTGACGAGATAGTCTGACCAAGACCGCGCCTTATAAAAAGTCGTTGCGGGACACGCCCAGTCTGGCCTATTCGCCCCGCAGCGCAATGCCCGTATAGACGCGCCCGGACTTGATGCCGAGGCGGCGGGCCGAGAAAAAGTCGTCACAGCGTGCGTACGTGCACACGCCCGCCACTTGTATGTGCGCAAGCAGCACGCCCGCCTCCTCCAAGAGCGCGGCGTTGGCCGCCCACAAATCGATGTGCGGCTTACGCCTTCCGGCCTCCTCCGCACGCATGGCGGGACGCTCGCTCACAAGCCGCGCGGTGTCGAAACCCGCACGGGCGAAGGCTTCCACGACCTCATCCCCCACCTCAAAGGCCTCGGCGGAGATGGACGGGCCAATGACCGAGCGCACATCCTCAGGGCACGTGCCGTAGCTGTGTCCCATTTCCTCCAACGCACGCTGCACGATGCGCGAAACAGTGCCGCGCCAGCCGGCGTGCGCCGCCGCCGCCACGCGCCTCACAGGGTCGTAAAGCAGGACAGGCACGCAGTCGGCCGTCGACACGCCCACGCACACGCCCGTACAGTCCGTCACAAGCGCGTCCACCCCATAGAGCTTTTCGCGACGAGCCTCAGCTCCGAGCGCAAGAAACGCCTCGTCCACGCAGGCCACTCGGTCGGAGTGGGTCTGACGCGGCAGGACAAGCCGCTCCCGCGCGACACCCACGCGCCCGGCAAGCCACTGCGCGTCACGCTCCACAAGCGCGGGCGCGTCGCCACAGTAGTCCGTCACATTAAAACCGGCATACGCGCCGCCGCTGCGCGGGTCGTCAGCCGCAAGCGCAAAGGGGCTGCGGCGGGTTGTAGAAAAAGCGAGGACACCCGCGCGGGCATCCTCGCCAAAGTCATAGGCAAGCTGCGTCGCCGCCCTTTTCTCTTCCATTGCGAAGTAGTATTCTTTTTGCGAAACCCGGAAAGACGGGCTATTTTTCTCAAAAGAACAGCACCACCCTCCCCAAGAAAGGCATGCTCTCCTTAGAGAAGCCGGAGCGCCCTCCGAGGAAAATGCCATTTTCCCTAAGGCTCGGGGACTAATCTTCCAAGTCCTCTATTTCGTAAATCTCTTCGTCGTCCTCGTCTGCGCCGTCCGGCTCGATGTAGTCGTCGGTCCAGTCCTCGAAGTCGGCGGCGAGCAAGCCCGTGTCGCGGTCGCGGTGGACGATGGAGCCGCCCTCGGAGACAGACTGAAGCTTGTTGCTCTCGCTGTTAAGCTCCTCCCAAAGAATGTCTTTAAGCTGCGTCAGTCCGAAGCCCGTCACGGCGGAAATGTAAACCACGGGAAGGTCGTCGGGAAGCTCCTCGCGCAGCATTTCCATAAGCTCGTCGTCGAGCAGGTCGCACTTGGTCACCGCAAGGACGCGGTGCTTGTCGAGCATGCCCGGGGTGAACTTGCGCAGCTCGTTGAGCAGGATGTTATACTCCCGCGCTATGTTGTCGGTGTCGCCCGGCACCATGAATAGCAGCAGGGAGTTGCGCTCTATGTGCCGCAGGAAACGCAGGCCAAGTCCCTTTCCCTCGGCCGCGCCCTCTATGATGCCGGGGATGTCCGCCATCACAAACGACTTGCCGTCGCGGTAGGCCACCACACCAAGGCTCGGCTCCATAGTGGTAAAGGGGTAATTGGCGATTTTCGGGCGGGCAGCGGAAAGAGCCGACACGAGCGTGGACTTGCCCGCGTTGGGAAATCCCACAAGTCCCACGTCGGCGAGAAGTTTCAGCTCGAGAATGACCATCATCTCCTGCATCGGCTCGCCGGGCTGCGCGAAACGCGGCGTCTGGTTGGTGGACGTGCGGAACTGCCAGTTGCCCAGTCCGCCCCGTCCGCCTTTGAGCAGCATCACCACTTGTCCGTCTTCCGCCACGTCGCAAATATACTTGCCCGTCTCCGCGTTGTAGGCCACCGTGCCCGGCGGCACGTCGATATAGCGGTCGGCTCCGTCTGAACCGTGCGAGCAGCATTTTGACCCGTTGCCGCCGTTTCCGGCGAAGACGTGCCGCTCATAGCGCAGGTGAAGCAGCGTCCAGTAGTTGTGGTTGCCACGCAGGTAGACGTTTCCGCCACGCCCGCCGTCGCCGCCGTCAGGTCCGCCGTTGGGCTGGTATTTCGCGCGGTGCAGGTGCATTGACCCGCGCCCGCCCTTGCCCGAGCGGCAGTATATCTTCACGTAGTCTACAAAGTTGCTCTCAGCCATTTTCTTCTCTTTCCTTGCTGTTTCGTCCGGCGCGGGCTTTCCGCGCCGTAGTGCCTTTGTGCGGGGCGGCGCAGCCTGTCCGCGCGTGCCCGGCCTTTAAGGCGGACCGCCGCGTCTTGCCATTTGACACCGCAGCCCCTATTAAGCGGAGATATGGGAATTTGGGAACCGCGCCGCCCTGTGCGGCGTGCATTCTCAAATCCCCATACCCGTTATGTCTCAGCCGTGTTCCGCCGCGCGGATCAAAGGCTGTCTATCACGGCGCAAAGCGCCTTGTTGATTTCTTCAAGCTCTCCGTAGCCCTTCACAGCGTGGCGCTTGCCCTCGCCCTCATACCAGGCGATGAGCGGAGCGGTCTGCGAGTGGTACACGTCAAGGCGCTTCTTGATGGTCTCGGCGTTGTCGTCGGCACGACCGGACGTCTTGCCGCGGTTGATAAGGCGCTCCATCAGCATGTCCTCGGGCACGTCAAGCTCCAGCATGCCTGCCACCTCCGTGCCGCGCTCTGCGAGCATAGCCTTCAAGGCCTCAGCCTGCGGCACCGTACGGGGGAAGCCGTCGAATATCACGCCCTCGCAAGGGCAAAGCGCGTCGTAGGTGGACGCGAGTATGTCTATCATAAGGGAGTCGGGGATGAGCTGCCCTTTGTCTATATAGGCTTTCGCCGTCGCGCCGAGTTCGGTGCCGTTCTTTATCTCCGCGCGGAGCACGTCGCCCGTGGAGATGTGGCGGAAGCCGTACTTCTTCACCAAGAGGTCGCTCTGCGTCCCTTTGCCTGAGCCGGGAGCGCCGAAGATCACGATGTTTTTCATCACTTGAAAGTATAGTTTAGTAGTTTGTGTCGTTTTGCGTGGCGGGAAAAGCGCAGGGCGTTTCGCCGCAGCCCTTTGCGGGATCACTCCACCACGGTGTAGATGCTGCGCAGGTTGCGCCCCTCGCCGTCGTAGTCAAGCCCGTAGCCCACGATAAAGTCGTTGGGAATCTCAAAGCAGCAGTACGGGATGTCGAGCTGCACTTTGAGGTTGCCCGGCTTGACGAGCAGCGCGGCGATGCTTACGCTCTTCGGATTTTTCGCTTTGAGCATATCAAGCAGACTTACCATCGTCAGACCGGAGTCTATGATGTCCTCCACAATCACCACATCGCGCCCGGCGATGTCCTCAGTCAGCCCGATGAGCTCGCGCACCTTGCCCGTAGACTCCGTCCCCGCGTAGGAGGACATACGCACGAAGGTTATCTCGCAAGGAGTCGTGACGCCGCGCAGCAAGTCTGCTGCGAAGACAAACGAGCCGTTGAGCACAGCAAGGAAGAGCGGGTTGCGCCCAGCCATGTCCGCGTCAATTTGCGCGGCCACTTCTGCCACGCGCCGCATTATCTCAGCCTCGGGGATGGACACCTCAAATACCTTGTCCCGCACCTGTACTTTTTCCATAAAGCGTGATTGTATGCAAAGGGGAGAGAAGCGGAGGGAAGCCCCCGTTTCACAATTTTTTGAGAAGCAAAAGTACAACAAAAATCGTACTTTTGCAGCCACTAAGCAAGCTTTGGATGATTTACCCGGATTTTTTTGAACGCAAGATAGGCTTTACCGACATCCGGACACTACTCAAGGGACGCTGCATGTCCACTCTTGGCACCGACTGGGTGGACAACCGTCTGCATTTCCTTACGGCCTACGACGAAGTGCGCGAGGCGCTTGACCGCTACGCCGATTTCGCCCGCTTCTCCGCCGAGGGCGGGGACGAGATAGAGTGCGAGTTTTTCGACGTGCGCGAGGCTTTGGTGCACGCACGCCCCGAGCGCACTTATATGGAGGAACTTGACCTCTACAACCTCAGGCGCTCGCTCGCCACGGCCGCGGCCTACGCAAAAGCATTCACGCGCACGGCTGACGGGGAAGAGGACACGCCCGCCACGCCTGCGGAAAGCGCGGACGAAAAAACAGGCGAGGCTGTTGGAAGCGCAGACGAGGCTGACGGCAGCGCAAGCGAGTCTCCGCGCCGTTGGCCCGCGCTGGCGCGGATGGCGGAAGGCGTGCGCAGCTTCCCCGACATCATACGCCGCATTGACGAGGCACTCAACAAATACGGCAAGGTGAAAGACACGGCGTCGCCCGAGCTGCTCACCATCCGCCACCAGATAGAGACCACCACGCGGGGCATATCCCACAGCCTGCGCTCCATCATCAGCGAGGCGCAGACGGCGGGCTACGTAGACCGCGACATCTCCCCCACCCTCCGCGACGGCCGCCTCGTGATACCCGTCGCGCCGGCGCTCAAACGCAAGATCAGGGGCATTGTCCACGACGAGAGCGCGACGGGAAAGACTGTTTTCATAGAACCTACCGCCATCGTCGAGGCCAACAACCGCATACGCGAGCTCAAGGCGGCGGAGCGGCGCGAGGTGATACGCATTCTGCACGAGCTCACGGCGATGGTGCGCCCGCACATCACGGAGATACTCGACTCGCAGCGCTTCCTTTCCCACATCGACTACCTGCGCGCGCTGCACTCGTTCGCAGCCACGTTTGGCGCAGTCGTGCCCGCGCTCTCCGACGAGCCGCGCATCGACTGGGCGCAAGCGGTGCACCCGCTGCTGCAGCAGTCTCTCGCCCGCCACGGCGGCAAGATGACGCCGCTCGACATATCCCTGCCCGACGGCGCAAGCATTCTCATCATCTCGGGTCCCAACGCCGGCGGAAAGTCGGTATGCCTCAAGACCGCCGGCCTATTGCAGTATATGCTGCAATGCGGCATGCCCGTGCCGGCCGGCGCCAACAGCCGCGCGGGCGTATTTGAGGACATATTCATAGACATTGGCGACGAGCAGAGCCTGGAGGACGACCTCTCGACATACTCCTCGCATCTGCTCAATATGAAGCAGATGATGCGCTCCGCCGGCCCGCGCTCGCTTCTCCTAATAGACGAGTTCGGCGGAGGCACGGAGCCGCAGATAGGTGGCGCGCTGGCCGAGGCGATACTTGACCGCTTCGTTCGCCTCCGCGCTTCGGGCATCATCACGACGCACTACCAAAACCTCAAGCACTTTGCCGAGAAGACGCGCAGCGTGGCCAACGGCGCCATGCTGTACGACCGCGCCAAGATGCAGCCGCTCTTCATGCTGCAGGTGGGCAACCCCGGCAGCTCCTTCGCCATCGAGATAGCGCGGAAAATAGGTCTGCCCGAGGAGGTCATAGCCCGCGCCGCCGAAATCGTCGGACAGGACTACGTAATGAGCGACAAGTACCTGCAGGACATAGTGCGCGACAAAATGTACTGGGAGACGAAGCGGCGCAACATACGCGGGAAGGAGAAACAGCTGGAAGAGGAACTCGCCCGCTACGAGCGCGAGATGACAGCCCTGCGCGAGGAGCGCCGCACCATTATAGCCGAGGCGAAGGAAGAGGCGAAGCAGCTCCTCAGGAAGTCAAACGCACTCATCGAAAACACCGTCCGCGCCATCCGCGAGGCTCAGGCCGAGAAGGAGAAGACGAAGGAGGCACGCGCCACGCTTACCGCTTTTCGCGAGGAGGTGGAGAGCAACGAGGAAGAGCAGGACCGCATCGCGCGGAAAATAGCCCAGATACGCCGCCGCCAGGAGCGACGCGGACAGGGCGACACGGCGAAGCGGCGCTTCCAGGCCGGGCAAGAAGCGGCAGCCGCCGCGCTCTCGCAGAAAACGGCGCAAGGCTCGCCGTCTCGGGGCGGAGGGAACGGCGCTGCATCGGAACGCCCGCTTGCCGCAGGTGACTATGTGCGCATAAAGGGGCAGAACGTGGTGGGACGCATTGACAGCATCGGCGGACGCTCCGCCCGCGTGCTCTTCGGCATGATGTACACGCAGGTGGAGACAAAGCGGCTCGAGCGTGCCGAAGCCCCCGCAAAGGAGAGCGGCCCGGGCGAGGCGGCCACGTTCCTCGGGCGCGAAACCCGCGACGCTATGTACGAGAAAAAGCTCCACTACCGCCCGGAGATAGACATACGCGGCATGCACGTAGACGAAGCGCTGCAGGCGGTGTCTTACTTCATCGACGACTCTATTCAGCTCGAGCAGGGGCGCGTGCGCATTTTGCACGGCACGGGGACGGGCGCGCTGCGAGAGCTTGTGCGCAACTACCTCGGCACGGTGGCGGGCGTGCGCTCCTACCGCGACGAGCACGTGCAGTTTGGCGGCGCGGGAGTGACCGTGGCCGAGCTGGACTGACGCGGCGGTCCGTCGAAACAAGCAACACCTAAAAATCCCGTCCGGGCGGCAGTCCGGGCGGGATTTTGCGTTTTTCCCCACCCCGGGCTTAACCCGTTTGTAACAAGCCCGCAACTTCGGCGCAACACGCGGCGGATATCTTTGCGCGATAAACAACGCCAGAGAATGAAACTCAAATCCGCAAAAAACTACGTGCCGCGTGACATCAGCTGGATGTACTTCAACCGCCGCATACTCCAAGAGGCCGACAAGCCGTCCGTGCCACTGCTGGAGCGCGTCGGCTTTTTGGGCATATACTCCAACAACCTTGACGAGTTTTTCCGCGTGCGCGTCGCCACGCACAGCCGCATAGCCGAGTGCAGGGACAAGTCCCTGCGTGCCGAGCAGGAGGAGTCGCTCGACCTGCTGCGGCGCATAGGGAAACTCAACGCCGCCTACGCCAAAGAGTTTGAGGCGGTGAACGCGCGCGTCACCGCCGGTCTCGCCGAAGAGGGCATACGCCTGCTGCGCGACACGGACATAGAGCCCGGGAGCGAGATGATGCGCCACGTGCGCGGCTACTATGCCCAAGAGCTGGGCGGACGGCTTATGCCGGTGTGGTTTTCCGCGATAAAAGAGTTTGCGCTCGAAAAGGACGACAATATCTATATGGCGGTGCGAATGACGCGTGCCGACATGCCCAAGCGCAAAGCCGGCTACGCCTTTATGGCACTGCCTGTGGAGCGGTGCGGACGCTTCGTGCGCCTGCCGGACACGGAGGGGGGGAGCAACCTTATGTTCATCGACGACGTGATACGCTGCTGCCTGCCCTTAGTTTTCCGCGGGCTCGACTATACCGACTTCGAGGGCTATTGCTTCAAGTTCACGCGCGACGCGGAAATGGAGATGGACAACGACTTGCGCCAAGGCACTATGCAGAAGATAAGCAAGGGCGTAAAGAGCCGCAAGCGCGGCGCGCCGCTGCGCGTGGTGTACGACGCGGCGATGCCCAAGACGCTGCTGCGGCAGGTCACTCGAGCCCTGAGGCTCGACCGCATAGACACGGTGCTTGCCGGCGGGCGCTACCAAAACCACAAAGACTACATGCGCTTCCCCGACTGCGGACGCGCCGACCTGCGCTTCGCCCCGCAGCCGCCCGTCACGCCGCCGGGGCTCGCTGGCTCGGGCAGCCTGCTTTCGGCCATACGCCAGCACGACCGTTTCCTGCACGTCCCCTACCATTCGTTCGACACCTTTGTCGCGCTCTTGCAGGAGGCGGCCATCAGCCCCGCCGTCAAGGGCATAAAGATGACGCTTTACCGTCTCGCGAAAGACTCAAAGGTGGTGAAGGCGCTCATCGGCGCGGCACGCAACGGGAAAAAGGTTACGGTAGTGATAGAACTCTTGGCGCGCTTCGACGAAGCCTCCAACATAGACTGGTCAAAGCGCATGCAGGAGGCGGGCATACATGTCGTTTTCGGCGTTGAGGGGCTGAAAGTGCACTCAAAGCTGACGCTCATATCTATGAGGGCGGGCGTGGACATTGCGTGCGTGAGCACGGGAAATTTCCACGAGGGCAACGCCCGCTGCTATACCGACTATATGCTGATGACCGCTTCCAAGCCCGTCACGCGCGACGTGGCGGCGGTGTTCCGTTTCATTGAGCGTCCCTACTCGCCGGTGAAATTCCGCGAGCTGCTTGTCTCGCCCAACGAGATGCGTGCAAAATTCCTGCGCCTGATACGCGACGAAATCCACAACCGCCAGACGGGCAAGCCCGCCGCCATCACGGTGAAGATTAACCACATCACCGACCCGGAGATGGTGTCCGCGCTCTACGAGGCAGCGGAGAACGGCGTGCCGGTGCGGCTGCTTGTGCGCGGCAACTGCTCGCTCGTCCCCACGCTTCCCGCGCTCGGGGGCAACATGACCATAACGGGCATAATAGACCGTTACCTTGAGCACGCCCGCATCTTCGTCTTCCACGCTGCGGGGGAGGACAAGACGTTCATCGGCTCGGCCGACTGGATGCCGCGCAACCTTGACAGCCGCGTGGAAGTTGTCGCCCCGGTGTACGACCCTGACATAAAGGCCGACCTCCGCCGCGTCGTGGAGTACGGTCTGGCGGACACGTCGCAGGGACGCGCGGTGGACGGCACGGACGCAAACTCCGCGCTGCCCGCCGCCGAGGGCGAAAAGCCGTTCCGCTCGCAGACCGCGCTCTATGAGGCCTACCGCCGCGAGGCCGCCGGAGAGGAGGAGGAGACATTATGAAGGACGGGAAAGTAGAGGAGAAAACTATGGAGACAAAACGCTACGCGGCGATAGACATAGGCTCCAACGCCGCGCGCCTGCTGATAAAGCGGCTGGACGGCTACACGGCGGAGGGCACGCCCGTACTCACGAAAGAGCTGCTGCTTCGCCATCCGCTGCGCCTCGGCTTTGACGTCTTCTCGCAAGGGCGCGTCTCGAAAGAGAAAGCGGCGGACACGCTCCACCTTATGCAGGCGTACCGCCACCTTATGGAGCTGTACCGCGTGACCGACTACCGCGCGTGCGCCACGTCGGCCATGCGCGACTCTCGCAACGGCTCCAAGCTCATACGCCGCATACGCCGCAAGACGGACATACGCATCGACATCATCGACGGGCAGGAAGAGGCCCGCATGGTGTACGCCAACCACTTCGAGCGGCTTGCCGACCGCACCGGCAACTACATCTACGTCGACGTGGGCGGCGGCAGCACGGAAGTGAACCTGCTTACCGACGGGCGGCTTGTGTACACGCAGTCATTCAATATTGGCACGATACGCCTACTCACCGGCGGCGTGGGCGAAGGGGCTTGGCAACGGCTCAGGGAGGACATAGCCGCACGCACGAAAAGCCTTGGGACGGTGGACATCATCGGTTCGGGCGGCAACATCAACAAGTACTTCAAACTCGCCGAAAAGAAGGACAAGGACTTGGGACGCATCTCCGTCCCCACTCTGCGCGACACGTACGACCGCCTCGCCTGCCTCACGCCCGAGGAGCGTATGGACCGCTACGCGCTGAAGCCGGACCGCGCCGACGTGATAGAGCCGGCGGGGCGCATCTTCCTTGCCGTGGCGGACACGGTGCGGGCCGACTACGTGTACGTGCCGGTCATTGGCCTCGCGGACGGCATCATAGACAGCCTCGCGGCGAAAGACAGAGAAAAGGACAGCTTGCAGGGGCTGTAAGATGTACGGCAAACCCGCCCCTAAGCGTGACTGTGATTTTAACACTCCGGGAAAAGGGACTTGAAAAACGCTTGAAAATTTTGTATCTTTGCAATGTAAAGAGGGTAGAAGCGACGCTGCTTCTATCCTCTTTGTTGCATTATTGATTATCAACCATTTACGAGACTCCGATATGTACATGTAGCGCCGCCGGGATGTACATGCCGGAAAAACTCCAAGTATTCCCGTCGCTCCGCGCCCTATTCCCGTCGCAAGAAGCCCCCTTTTCGTAGCGAAAAAGCCGGTCTCCGCAGTGACGGAGACCGGCGCAAATCATAAAAATTCACAAACTTTCTTAATGCCGCTCGGGCTTTTCACCCCCAAAGCACCGTACCGAATACCGGGGGTCACACCCCCGCCGCATTAGACGCGGCTGCGACCTTGGCGGCCAGTTTGCGCTCGCGGCGCTCTTTGAGTTTGCGGTACTGCTCGACGACGTGGCGGCGCGACTCGGTGATGCTGTAGCGGTACACCGCGCAAGTGGTGAAAAAGTACACGCCCGCCTGCGCCCAAAGTATAAGCCAGTCCTGACGCACGTCGGCAAGCGTCGCGCCCATATTGTTGATGGCGACAAAGCCGTTTATGCCCAAGCTCGAGGGAAACAGGTACGCCAAGCCGCGCCAAAACGCCGGCACGGCGCTTCCCGGCCAGGAGATGCCGGAGATAAAGAGCAGCGGCAGGGAGGTGAAGACTATGAGCATAATGCACGCCTCTCGATGGCGCACAAAGGCCGCCACCGTCATGGCGAAGAAGACGCACGCCACGAGGTACGGGATGACGAAGAGCGCCAAGTCCCACGGGTTGCCAATCTGGTTGAGGCTGAAAAGGCGCGGCACAACCCCGAGCACATAAACCGACACGGGAATGTATATAAGCAAGTAGGCGAGCGACTTGCTCCACACTATGCGCAGCAGCCCCGTATGGTGGCGGTCGATTGGCACGAGGTCGCGGAAGCGGTTGTGCTCGCGTGCCGTGCCGGCAGCCATCCCCACGCCAAGCAGCAGCGTCTGCTGTATGATAAGCACAAGCACGGCGGGGATGAGAAACGTGGCGAAGCCGTTTTGCGGGTTGAAGAGGCTCACCTCCTCATAGGCTATGGGATGCTGCGTCACGGCGTCCTGCCTTTGGGTCGTTCCGCCAGCCCGAGCCACCTTTATCTCGGCGTTCATAGCAAGGGAGACGTTGGTGTTGGCCGTAAGCACGCTCTTGTAGTATAGCATTCCGCTCATATCGGCATAGGCGCTGACGTGCGCCTGCCGCCCTGTGGCGACACACCGCGAGAAGTCGGAGGGGATACGCACCACGCCGTACACGTCGCGCCGCTTTACCATCTCCTTCGCCTCGCCCATATCTGCGCACACCGACACTACACGCACGTCGGCCGTCGCGTCCAGCCGCCGCACATAGTCACGGCTGCGCGCCGAGCGGCAGTCGTCCACCACCGCCACCGGCACGTCGCGCACCACCTCGTTGGTGTAGATGAAAGCGTAAAGCAAGGGATAGCCGAGGGGGACTATGAAAAAGAATATTATCACGCCCTTGTCCCTCACGATGGTGCGTAGCTCCTCGCGGAAGATGTGGTTCCAGTCCGACAGGGCCTGGCGTATGTAGGATTTGATGGCGGTCATCGGGGAATGTTTTGCGTTTTTCCTTACGGCTCGTATATGCAGTGCTTCATCACGTGGCGAAGGCGGCCGAGGCACAAAAGCGGCAAGGCGAAGAAAGCCAGCAGCGCGAGGACGTAGGGCCAGGCGTTGGAGAGCGCGTAGCCGTCGAGCATGCTGTTGACGTAAAGCAAATAGTAGTGGCGCAGGGGGAAAAGCAGACTAAGCCCCTGCAAGGAGGGGTGCATAGCCATGACGGGGAACGACATACCCGACATGCTGAACGAAACCACGCCCCAGAGCGAGGCGAAGCTAAGCCCCATGCGCAGCGTGGGCAGCATGGTGAACATAAAGACGCCGAGCCCTTGGCACGCCAGCACGAAAAGAGCCATCACGCACCAAGCGCGGAAGACGCCGCAACGGCACGGGAAGTGGAGGTAGCCATAAAGCAGAAACACCATCGCCGTGCCCGTGAGCAGGAAAACCGCCGTCTGCGGCAGGAGCTTGCCCGTAAGCGCCGTCACAATGCTGTCGCCCGAGCGCGACATAAGCTCGTCTGCCGTGCCAAGCTTCAGCTCCGTGCCGAGGCTGTACACCGACACCATAAAGACGAAGATGCCCAAAATGCCCGGCAGGATTATGTTGGAGAGGTATATGTTGTAGTTGAGCCACGGGTTGCCCACAGCGTGCATGTCTATCACCACGGGCTGCAAGAAAGCCATCGCCTGCCCCTCGGTCGCTCCCTTTGCGTACAAAACGCTGCGCGCGGCGGCGCCGGACGCGAGTTCGCTCATCATGCGCATATCGCGGTAGAGCAGCGAGCCGGCCACGAGGTAGGAGTAGTTGGTGTAAAACGACACGGTGGGCATCTCCTGCCGCTGCGCCTTGCGCGTGGTGCCGCGCGGTATGAGGTAGAAGCCGTAAATCTCGCCCCGCTGCACGGCGGCACGCGCGTCGGTCACGTTGGCGTAGCTTTCCGTGATGTCGGTCATCTGGAAAGCGTCCAGATTGCGCCCTATGTTGCGCGACGTGACCGTGCGGTCCTCGTCGACAAGCCCCAAGGGAAGGCGCTCGGGAAGCCCCTCGCCCATCAGCGTCGTGAAGAAAACGCAGCAGAAGAGCGGCGCCACCACCATACAAAAGAGGTAGAGCGGCTGCCGCGCCATTCTCAAAAGCTCGCGCTTGAATATCCCCAGCATCGCAAACATCCTACTGTTTCAGAAGCACGCTCATACCCGGGCGGAGGCCGTCAATTTTGCCCACGGGGCTGGCTTTCACCTCAAAGGTCTTCATATCGTACTGCCCCGTCGTCTTTGTGGCTTTCCACGCGGCATAGCTGCCGAGGTCCTTCATATAGTACACGCGCAGCTTCACCTCGCGTCCGCCGAGCGCGGGCACGGTGGCGGCAAACTCGCGTCCCATGGCGAAGCCCGAGAGATGGTCCTCGCGCACGTTGAAAGTGACCCACATGTCCTGCATAAGCGCCACGTTCATTATCGGCGCGCCCGAGCCGACAAGCTCACCCACCTGCGGGAAAATCTCCGTGACCTCGCCGTCGTGCGTGGCAAGCAGCACGGTCTCCTTTATATAAGAGTTGACCTCGCTCACGGCACCCTGCGCGCGGCTGACAAGGGCGCGGGCGGCGTCCTTGTCCTCGCGCTCGGCTCCGTTGCGTGCCATGTCGTACTGCGACTTGGCGGCACGCTCCGTGGCAACGGCCGCGTCGCGCTGCGCCGTCACCTCGTCCAGCTTCTGCGCCGTCATCACGCCCTCTTCGTACAGCTTTTTCACGCGGGCGTACGACTTCTCGGCGATGTCAACGCCGGCACGCGACTTCTGCCACATTTCGTAGGCGGCGGCAATCTGCTCCTGACGCGCGCCCTTCTCAGCCTTGCGGTTTTGCGCGGCGGCAGCAGACTCAGCGGCCTGCGCCTGCGAGAGTTTTGCCTCCACATCAGGAGCCTCGAGCAGGGCGAGCGTGTCGCCGACGTGCACATATTGCCCCTCTTTCACGCGGAACTCGCGTATGCGGGCGGGCACTTTGCTCGACACGCGGTATTCCGTCACGTCGGCCTGCCCTTGTATGCTCTCTTTCTCCTCACGGAAAGCGTACATGGAGAATACCACCACGGCCACCAGCACCCCTGCGAGGATGAAGATGGCGGGCAGCATGTTTGCTTTTCTTCTTGACATATCTCTTTGTCTTGTATGTTTTTCTATTTGGAATATTTCGCGGCGCGGCACTCTTATTTCAGCACGCCAAGCGCCTTATCGTAGGCGGCACGGCAAAGCTTGGTGTCTATCTCCGCGTCAATCTTGTCGCTGTGCGCCTGCAGCCACGCCGTCTGTGCGGCAAGCAGGTCGCTCGTGGGTATGACTCCCTCACGGAAGCCCGCCTGTGCGATGCGCAAGTTCTCCTCAGCCTTGTCCATATTCTTCACGCTGAGGGCGTACTTGCGGTTTGCCTCGTTCACGCGGAAAGTTTCCTGGTTTACCTGCAACTCTATCTTTTCCCTCGCCTCGTCGGCGCGAAGTCCCGCAATCACGGCATCGGCCTTCGCGGCACGCACCTTGTAACGTCCCTCGCCCCAGTTGAGCACCGGCACTTTAAGCGTGACACCGACACCCCATGTGCCACGGAATTTCTTCTCAAAGCCGTTGAACACGTTAGGGTTGGAAATAAGGTATCCGCCCATCAGAGCCATCTGCGGGAGGAACGCCGAACGCTCTATCTTCACTTTCTCGCCATATATCTGCTTTGCTGTCTCCAGCTGGCTTATCTCCGGCCGGTTGGCAAAAGCCGTGGCGGCGTCGGCCTGCACGTCTGTGCCGCCCGCGCCCACGTTGGTTGCGCTTTCGTCCTCGAGCGCGGGGCTGGAGTCAAGCGAAAGTCCGCAAAGCTGGCAAAGCAGCATGCGCGAGAGCGAGAGTCCGTCCTCCACCTTAGTGAGCGTCATCTCCGCCTCGTTGAGCTTCACGCCCACAGTTAGGCCGTTGGCACGCGTGGCCACGCCCTCGGCAATCATGCGCACAACATCGGAGTCAAGGCGTGCGAGCATGTCACGGTAGGAAAGGGCGAGGCGGCGCTTGTTGGCAAGCGAAACAACCTGCCAATAGGCCTTGTCGACATCAAGCAGGAGCGCCTGCTCGTCAGAGCGGAGCTGCTCCGCCGCGAGTTTCTCCTGATAGGAAGTGATGCGGGCGTAGGCGTTGATTTTACCGCCCATATAAAGCGGCTGCGTAAGGAGAATGCTCCCTGCGGTTATGTTGCGCGTATCGGTGCGGAACTTGTCGGCGAAGCTCTTGCCAAGCGCGTCGCCCGCCGCCGCGAGCTGCGAGCCGTTGGTCTGCAAGGCTTGCGCGAGGGGCGCGAGGTCGGGGTAGCGGGCTATTATCTCGCCCGCCTTTGACGAAATGCCGCTAAGCGCGTTTGTGCCGATGCTGCCGAGAGACTGTTTCTGGTCTTTGCTGAGCAGCGAAATTTCGTCGCCCGAGCGCAAGTATCCCGCCATCACGTCCACGCGCGGCAGGAAATGGGTGCGCGCCGCCTTGGCGGTGTACGCGGCTTTTTCCTGTGTGGCGCGGCCTATGGCGAGCGTCTTGTTGTTGCGAAGCGCGAGGGCGCGGCAGCTGTCGAGCGACAGCGTCTGCGCGCCGCACGAAAGCGAGGCGCAGCCCAACAGGAGCGAGACGAGCGGCTTTGCCAGCCACCCGCGCCCGCTCGCGCCGTTTCTTGTTTTTTTCATCGTGTGTTTGTCTGCAAAAGTCTGCGGGACACGCCTCGACGGCGCGGCTCTCCGCACGGGGCGTAAAGGTCTTCGCCTCTCGCCGCCCCCATTTAGTCGAGTGCAAAATTAGGCATTACGCCGTTGCGCCGCGCGGGGGCTTTTCGCAAAACGGAGAAATAGGACAATCTCGCCGCGCCTTTGGGCAGACGCGCCGAGCGTGACACCGCCGAATGGCGCGAGAAAGGCGGCGAATGGCATAGGAAAGGCGACGAACGGCATAGGAAATGCGACGAAGAAACGCAAAAAGCCCGTTTGTCTGCGCCCAAAAGTCCGCCACTCCCCCACTCCGCCGCAAAAGGCACAAAAAAAGGCGGGCGTCGCAGCGTTTAACTGCGGCACTCGCCTTATTTTTCACCATTCCGCTCCTAAATCCCGGGAGCGGGCGGGCTTTTGGCTTACGCCTTCACGCGGTTGAGGTACGAACCGTCGCGGGTGTCTACCTCCACGGTCTCGCCCTCGTTGATGAAGAGGGGAACGCGTATCTCCACGCCAGTCTCAAGCTTCGCGGGCTTGGTGGCGTTGGTGGCGGTGTCGCCTTTGAGCCCCGGCTCCGTATACGTAATCTTGAGGTGAGTCTTCACGGGCATCTCGGCGAAGAGTATGGTCTCGGAAGAGGCGTCGCTTACCACTTCTACCACGTCGCCTTCCTTCATATAGTCCACGCCCGTGATGAGGTCGTGCTCAATAACCACGTCGTCCCAAGTCTCCTGATTGAGGAAATGGTACTGGTCGCCGTCGGCATACGAGTACTGGAAGGGGCGGCGCTCCACACGCACGTCCTCAAGCGCCTCGCCGATGTTGAAGCGACGCTCCAACACACGGCCGGACACAACGTCTTTCAGCGTGGTGCGCATAATAGTGTTGCCCTTTCCGGGCTTTACGTGCAGGAAGTCGATGCAGAAGTAGAGCTTTCCGTCAAGGCGGATGCAGGTGCCCTTCTTGATGTCCTGTGATTTGATCATGGGGTTTGTTGTTGTATTTTGTATGGTTTTGTTTTCCAACCGGCAAAATTACGCGTTTTCTCACAAACCGCCGCCGCGCTCGCTCCTTTTTTGCCGCCACAGCCCTGCGGCGACCGCCACCGCAAGCATTAATAATGCACGCGGCGCACGCGCACAACGCACGCGAGAGGGGAAGCGGGGCGGCTTTGTGGCAAAAAAGTAGTAATTTTGCCCTTAAAACAGAAACGAAAGACAAGAGGGCGGAGAGCCAATGACTGTTGTAAAGAAATTAGACCGCTACATACTGAAGAAATTCCTGCTGGTTTTCGCGGGCGCGTTCTTCATCTGCCTCTTCGTCTTTATGATGCAGTTCACGTGGCGTTATGTGGACGAGCTGATAGGCAAGGGACTGTCGATGGACATACTTGCCCAGTTCTTTTGGTATATGGGCATCACGCTCGTGCCGCAGGCTCTGCCGCTGGCGGTGCTTCTCGCCTCGCTCATAACCTTCGGCAATATGGGCGAGACCCTCGAGCTGCTCTCCATGAAAGCGGCGGGCGTGCCGCTCATCCGCGTCATGGCGGCGCCGATGGCGGTCGCGGCGACAATGGCCGGCGTTTCGTTTTACTTCCAAAACAGCACGTCGCCCGAGGCACAGATAAACCTCCGCACGCTCTTGCTGAGCATGAAGCAGCAGTCGCCCGCAGTGGAGATACCCGAGGGGGTCTTCTACAACGGCGTGCCTAACATCAACATCTACGTGCAGCAGAAGCAGCCCGAGACGGGGATGCTATACCAGCTCATCATTTACAAGACGGACCAGGGCTTTGACAAGGCGCAGATAGTGCTGGCGGACTCGGGCCGGATGGAAATGACGAGCGACAAACTGCACCTGCGGCTGAGCATGTGGTCGGGCGAGCAGTTCGAGAGCCTGGAAGGCGGCGGCTCGCAACTGTCGCAGAGCGGCGCGGAAGCACCCTACGACCGCGAGACATTCCGACACAAAGATTTCCTCATAGACTTTGACAGCAATTTCGCCCTTATGGACAAGGACATGCTTAGCGGTATGCCCTCGGCGAAGAACATGCGCGAGATAGAGCATAGCGTGGACTCTATGAACACGGAGCTCGACAGCATAGGGCGGGCGTATTACGCCGAAGCGCGGCAGATGCATTTCCCGCTGCGCTTTGCCGCACGCGCCGACTCGCTCCGAGCCGAACGCGCAGCGCACGCCTCCGCCACGCCCTTTGACACCCTTGTAGCACACTTCCCCGCACAAGCAATGGAGCGGGCGGCGCACACGGCGGGAAACCACGCCGCACAGATGGAGAACGAGCTGTCGTGGAAAGGGACAGTCACCAACGACACGGAAAAGTACGTGCGCCGGCATTGGGTAGAGTGGCACCAGAAAATCACGTTTTCCCTCGCCTGCCTCATCTTTTTCTTCGTGGGCGCGCCCCTCGGCGCAATCATACGCAAAGGCGGACTGGGCATGCCAACGGTGATATCCGTCATTATCTTCATTTTCTGGTACATCATCAACACCTCCGGCATGAAGATGGCGCGTGACGGGACGATAGCGATGGCTTGGGGCATGTGGGTAAGCACGCTCGTGATTACGCCCTTCGGCGCGTTTATCTCCTACAAGGCAAACCGCGACTCCGTGGTGTTCAACACCGACCTCTACGCCCAGCTTCTGCGCTCCGTGCTCGGCATTCGCCCCAAACGGCACATAACCCGCAAGGAGGTAATCATAGACGAACCGCGCCTCGAAGCCATGCCCGCCCTGCTCGCCGCACTGCGCGACGACTGCCGCCGCTACTGCGAGGAAAAGCATCTGCTCACCGCGCCGGGATACGCCGACACTTTCTTCCGCTACAAGCCCGACACCGAAGCCGAGGCCATAAGCGAGAAGACCGAGGCCATAGTGGAGGAACTCTCCAACAGCCGCGACGCACGCGTGCTGGCGGCGCTCAACGGATTTCCAATAATCTACACCACGGCGCACACCTCGCCCTTCCACAGCCGAAAGGCCAACATCGCGGCAGGACTACTTCTGCCCATCGGCGCAGTGCTTTGGCTCAGAATGTGGCGGTTCCGCCTGCTGCTGCTGCGCGACCTGCGCCAGACAGTCCGCACCTGCGACCGACTCACGGCCGTGATTACGGGTCAGACAGCCGCCGCCGAGGCCACCGACGCACGCGAGGAGGCACGCGCACGCCGCAGGAAGAAGCTAAGGAAGGCGGCGAAATGGCTGCTGCTCGCGCTCATCGCGCTTATGCTGGCGGAATGGGGCTGGCGCAGCTGGGACGGATACCGCCACCGCCGCGCCGCGCAACAAACCGAGCGCACGCAGTAGGCACGGGGAGCAACGGAGAAAGAAGAAAAACAGTCACACACACTTCATCCATACGACTAATAATGGACGCATTTAAGCTGGCCACCGTAGAAGAGGCCGTAGACGATTTCAAAAACGGGAAGTTTGTCATCGTAGTTGACGACGAGGACCGCGAAAACGAGGGCGATCTCATCATGGCCGCCGAACTCGCCACACCGGAAAAGATCAACTACATGCTGCGCAACGGACGCGGCGTGCTCTGCGCCCCCATCACCATAGAGCGCTGCCGCGAGCTGTCGCTCGAACACCAAGTGCAGACCAACACAAGCATGCTCGGCACGCCGTTCACCGTGACAGTGGACCTGCTCGAGGGCTGCACCACGGGCGTAAGCTGCCACGACCGCGCCGCCACCATCCGCGCGCTGGCCAACCCCGACAGCCGCCCGGAGAGCTTCGGCCGCCCCGGACACATCAACCCGCTCTACGCGCAGGACCGCGGCGTGCTGGCACGCGCCGGGCACACCGAAGCCGCCGTTGACCTCGCACGCCTCGCGGGAATGCAGCCGGCGGCGTGCCTCATAGAGATACTCAACGCGGACGGCACGATGGCACGCATGCCGCAGCTGCAAGAGTTTGCCAAGCGCGAGGGACTGCACATCATCACCATAAAAGACCTCATCGCCTACCGTCTGAAGCACGAGTGCCTCGTAGAGCGCGGCGAGGAGGTGGACATGCCGACGGAGTACGGACACTTCCGCCTCATCCCCTTCCGCCAGAAGAGCAACGGACTTGAACACATTGCGCTCATCAAAGGGGAATGGAGCGAAGACGAACCGCTCCTCGTGCGCGTGCACTCTTCCTGCGCCACAGGGGACATATTCGGCTCGGAACGCTGCGACTGCGGCGAGCAGCTGCACAAAGCTATGCGCATGGTGGAAAAGGAGGGCAAGGGCGTCATCCTGTACCTCAACCAAGAGGGGCGCGGCATTGGTCTGATGGCAAAGATTGCGGCGTACAAACTGCAAGAGGAAGGCTACGACACGGTAGACGCCAACATCCACCTCGGCTATGACCCCGACGAGCGCGACTACGGCGTGGGGGCGCAAATCCTAAGCCAGCTCGGCGTGCATAAGATGCGCCTGCTCACAAACAACCCGGTCAAGCGCGTCGGCCTCGAAGCCTACGGACTGGAGATTACGGAGAATGTCCCCATAGAGATAACTCCTAACAAATTCAACGAGCGCTACCTGCGCACAAAACAACAGCGCATGGGTCACACGCTGCACATCAAATAAAGCCCTGCGGGAAAGTCCGTACCGCGCCGCAGTCTGCCGCCACACGCCCTATCCCATTGGAGGGACACCTTATTATATATGCGCGGCAGTCTATTGCAAACAGGCTACGACTTACCGCGTGCACAACACACCTTATTATATATAGGACAACATTATGACAGATTTCAACCCTTACAGCCTCGAGACGCAAGAACGCGCCTCCGCGCCCGCTTTCAGCCGTTTGCTGACGAAAGTGTACCTTTGGATGACCCTCGCCCTCGCGGTGACGGGACTGACGGCGTGGTTTGTCGCCTTTGACACAAGCGTTGTCTTCGCCCTCGCAAGCAATCCCGCCATCTTCTGGGGTATTGCCATAGCCGAGCTCGTCCTTGTCATAATACTCTCCGCAGGCATCAACCGCCTCTCCTTCACGGCGGCGGGCTTGCTCTTCGCACTCTACTCAATCCTGAACGGCGTTACATTCTCCATCATCCTGCTTGTCTACACGATGGAAAGCGTCACGGCGACGTTCCTCGCCTCTGCGGCCACCTTCGGAGCTATGTCGCTGGTGGGAATGACAGTCAAGCGCGACCTCAGCACCTTTGGCCGGCTGCTGCTGATGGGGCTAATCGGGCTCATCATAGCCACCGTGGTGAACATCTTCGTGGCAAGCGACACGCTCTCCTGGGTAATCACCTACGCCGGCGTGCTTATCTTCTGCGGACTTACGGCCTACGACACAAAGAAGATGCGCGAAATGCTGAAAGCCTACGAAGAGAGCGGCGAAGAGACGCTCCACAAAGTGGCGCTGCTTTGCAGTCTCTCGCTCTACCTTGACTTCATCAACCTCTTCCTCTACCTGCTGCGCATACTCGGCAAGAAGAAGTAAGGACAACCCTAAGTAAAACCAGCGGAGGCGCATGTCACCGCCGCGCAAACACAACTACTATATGCTTTCCACCCGTGTAAACCGCCTGGCCCCGTCGGCCACGCTCGCAATGTCGCAAAAGAGCGCAGAGCTCCGCGCCCAGGGCATAGACATCATCAACCTCTCCGTAGGCGAGCCGGACTTCAACACACCGGCACACATCAAGGAGGCAGCGAAAAAGGCCATAGACGAAAACTACTCGCGCTACTCGCCCGTAGCTGGCTACCCGGCACTGCGCAAAGCCATCACCGAGAAACTCCAAAAGGAGAACGGCCTCACATACACCGAAGACCAAATCGTGGTGTCCAACGGCGCAAAGCAGAGCGTATGCAACGCCGTCATGGCATTGGTCTCCGAGGGCGACGAGGTAATCATCCCCGCCCCCTACTGGGTGAGCTACCCGCAGATGGTGCTTCTCGCCGACGGCAAGCCCGTCTTCGTGGAGGCGGACATAAAGCAAGACTTCAAAATCACCCCCGCACAGCTTGAGGCAGCCATCACGCCGCGCACCAAAGCCCTCATCCTCTGCTCGCCGAGCAACCCCACCGGCTCCGTGTACAGCGCAGAAGAGCTGGAAGGCCTTGCCGCCGTGCTGCGCCGCCACGAAGGCATCACCGTGCTTAGCGACGAGATATACGAACATATCAACTATGTGGGCAAACACGCTTCCATAGCCGCCTGCGAGGGGATGAAAGAGCGCACGGTCGTAATCAACGGCGTGTCGAAAGCCTACGCAATGACCGGCTGGCGCATTGGCTTCATCGCCGCCCCGACGGAAATAGCAAAGGCTTGCTCCAAGCTGCAAGGACAATACACTAGCGGCCCCTGCTCGGTAAGCCAAGTGGCAGCCACCACGGCATTCGCCGGTCCGCAGGAGTGCGTGGAGGAGATGCGCCTCGCTTTCGAGCGCCGCAAAAAGCTCATCGTGAGCCTTGCGAAAGACATTCCGGGCTTCGAGGTCAACGACCCGCACGGCGCGTTCTACCTTTTCCCAAAATGCAGCCACTACTTCGGCAAGACAGACGGCAAGCGCGTCATCAAGGACTCTATGGACTTCGCCCTCTACCTGCTTGAAGAGGGACACGTCGCCACCGTCGGCGGCGCGGCGTTCGGCTCGCCGGAATGCTTCCGTATGAGCTACGCCACCAGCGACGAGAACATCACCGAGGCGCTCCGACGAATCAAGGAGGCTGTGGCGAAACTCAAATAAAAGTCTTACTGACATGGACACCGAAGAACTATACCGGCTGTACCAAGACCATCCCGTCGTCACCACCGACACGCGCGACTGCCCGAAAGATTCTATCTTCTTCGCGCTGCACGGGGAGAAGTTTGACGGTAACGACTACGCCCTCAAAGCGCTCGAGGCGGGCTGCGCCTACGCCGTAGTGGACAGCGAAAAAGTCACGGGCGACCCGCGCCTTGTCCACGTGGACGACACGCTCACCGCACTGCAAAGGCTCGCAACCCGCCACCGCAAGACGCTCGGAACGCCCGTGGTGCAAATCACAGGCACAAACGGGAAGACCACAACCAAGGAACTTACCGCCGCCGTGCTTTCCGCCCGCCACAACGTGCTTTACACGCAAGGCAACCTCAACAACCACATCGGCGTGCCAAAGACGCTGCTGCGGCTGACTGCCGACCACGACATCGCCGTCATAGAGACGGGGGCGAACCATCCGGGCGAAATCGCCGCCCTGAGCGAGATTGCCGACCCCGACTGCGGACTTATCACCAACGTCGGCAAGGCGCACCTCGCGGGCTTCGGCTCGTTTGACGGCGTGCTGCACACCAAGGGCGAGCTATACGACTACCTGCGTGCCAAGGAGGGGACATTCATCTTCCTGAACGCCGACAACCCGCACCTCTCCGCCATTGCCCACGGGCTGTCCGCCGTCACCTACGGCCGCCCGGGCAAGGGCTACGACGTGGAAGGCGAACCCGTGGAGTGCAACCCTTATCTGAAAATGCGCTTCCGCCTCAAAGGCGGGACGTGGAAAGAGCTGCAGACGCGGCTCATAGGCGCGTACAACACCGACAACGTCCTCGCCGCCATCGCCGTGGGCGCACGTTTCGGTGTGACCGCCGACGAGGCAGCGGAAGCCATTGCCGCCTACACGCCCACCAACAACCGCAGCGAGCTCTTGCGCACCGCCGACAACACGCTTATCGTGGACGCGTACAACGCCAACCCCACAAGCATGAAGGCCGCGCTCGACAACTTCGCGCTTATGCCCGACGCGCACCGCATGGTGATACTCGGCGAGATGCGCGAGCTCGGCACAGCCTCCGCCGAAGAGCACGCCAAGGTGGCGGCGCAGGCGAAAGCGCTTGGCTGCGAGGACGTGTGGCTCGTCGGCGAAGAGTTTGAGCCGTTCGCCGAAGGGGCGACCTACTTCCCCGACGTGGAAGCGGTGAAAACCGCCCTTGCCGGCGGCGACCGCCCCACCGGCCGCCTCATTCTCATAAAGGGCTCAAACGGCACGCGGCTTTTCCAGCTCCCCGCCTTGCTCTGATTCTGTATCACACGTCCCCGCCGCCCCGAAAGCCGTCAAGGCTGAAAGGCTGCGGGGGCGTTACTTGTCGCGCCATAAGGCAAAATAGAGCGGAAAGTAAACTGCGAAAAGCAAAAAACGCTTAACTTTGCATTTATAACTTAGACAAAAAGCACAAGCCGCAACACACAGCCGATGGCAAACCACCGCAGAATAAAACGCATACGCCTGCACCGCGAGGGGACGGAGATACTCCGCCACAGCCTTGCGGCATTGGTCGTAGTCAACGTCCTGCTCTACTTTCTGCTGCGCGGCGTGACGCTTGTGCCGTTCTACGTTGTAGCGGCGATAAGCCTTGTGCTTTACGCCATCGCGGTAAACTTCTTCCGCTGCCCGCTCCGGCAGTTCAACGGCGACCCCGAGAACACAGTTGTCGCCGCCGCTGACGGCAAGGTCGTAGTGATTGAGGAGGTAGAGGAAAACGAGTACTTCCACGACCGTCGCCTGATGGTCTCCATCTTTATGTCTATCACCAACGTCCACGCCAATTGGTTCCCCGTTGAGGGCATGGTGAAGAAGGTGGCGCACCACAACGGCAACTTCCACAAAGCGTGGCTGCCCAAAGCCAGCACCGAGAACGAGCGCTCGACCGTGGTGATAGAGACACCCGCCGGGCAGGAAGTGCTCGTAAGGCAAATAGCCGGGGCAGTAGCGCGACGCATCGTCACCTACGCCCGCGAGGACGAGGATTGCTTCATCGACGAGCACATGGGCTTCATCAAGTTCGGCTCCCGCGTGGACGTGTACCTCCCCCTCGGCACGGAAGTCCTTGTAAAGATGGGGCAAGCCACGACGGGCAACCACACCGTCATTGCAAAGCTCCACCCCGAGGCTAAGGCTTAGTCCTGCCGCCCCGACAATACGGGAAGAAACGACACAAACGACACTGCAACAAAACATAAAAGCTTCGCCACGCCGCAGAGACAAGCGGAGACGGCGGAGCTTTTGCACGTCATAGGGGCAAAGCTCCGGCGCACGACACAGCAAACAGGCTTCCCGCCTACGCCGTGCAATCCCCCAAACTCCACACCATATCACATACAGGATGAAGAAGCATTTTCCCAACACACTGACCTGCTGCAACCTCCTTTCCGGCTGCTTCGCCGTGCTTGCCGCCCTTGGGCAGGACTATTCCCTCGCGCTGCTCTTTATAGTTATCGGCGCGGTATTTGACTTCTTCGACGGCTTCGCCGCCCGCCTCCTGCACGTGTCCTCTCCCATCGGCAAGGAGCTCGACTCGCTCGCCGACAACATCACTTTCGGCCTCGCGCCCGCAGCCATTGTCTTCTCGCTGATGAGGACTTGCACCGAGTCGTGCGCCACGGCAAACGGAGCTGCTTGCGCGGCGCTCTTCGGCACGCAGGCCACCACCGGCTGCTGCCCCCTTTCCTCCGCGCTCGCCTCACCCATCGGCGGTTGGCTTCCCTACACGGCCTTTCTCATTTCCGCTTTCTCCGCGCTCCGTCTGGCTAAATTCAATCTTGACGAGCGTCAGACAACGTCTTTCATCGGTCTGCCCACGCCGGCCAACGCGCTGTTTTGGGCGGCCGTGGCTTACGGCCTGGGCAAGGGCGCAATTCCCGCCCCCTCCCCTGCCCCGCTCTTCGTGCTGCTGCTCGCCGGGACGCTTCTGTCGTGCTTTCTCCTTGTAAGCGAAATACCTATGTTCGCCCTCAAATTCAAGAGCTACGGTTGGCGCGGCAACGAGCTGCGCTTCACGTTCGTCGCCCTCAGTGCCGTGTTGCTCGTCCTCTGGGGCGTTGTCGCATTTGCCCCTATCATTGTGCTATACGTCCTTGTCTCCGTGGCAAGCAACCTATTATCCCGCAAATAAGCCGCCTTTGGCACGCCGCTTGCAATAAACTTCCTCGCACACCCATCCTTTACCACCCTCACAGACGCTATCTATGAAAGGAATGCTCGGATGCCTGTTCATCCTGTTGTTTGCCGGAGTTTTCATCGCCATAGGCTTAGTACGCTCTTTCCTCGAATTTCTATTCCCAGGGCTATGGGGCGCAAGCAAGCAAAACGCCAGCAGCCGCCCTCACACCCAAAGAGCGCAAGCCGCAAACGGCGGAAGCACGCGTGCCGGCAACGCTCGCCACGAGACACGCGGGCAAAATTCCGCCAACACCGCCGGCGGCAAAATTTTCGGCAAGGACGAAGGCACATACGTCGACTTTGAAGAAATAAAATAAAGTTCTTTGGCACAGAAACCATACAGACTAATGGCCACTAAACTCAACAAGAAGCTGCTGAAAAGCTTCTTCCTTCTCGCCGCGCTTTTCTCGCTCGCGGCATGCTCCGACGACGAAAACGGAAACTCATCTCCCTCATCCCCCACCGTAGAGCAGCAGGTAGAGACCGCGCTCTCCCAGATGTCGCTCCGCGACAAGGTGGGACAGATGTTCTGGATTCGCCCCGAGTACCTCATTGAGAAAATCGCCGACGGCACTGTCACGCCCACCACAGCCGAGTGGCCGTCGTACAACGTGACGAGCGTCACCGACGAGATGGCGCAGCTCGACAGCGAATACCCCGCCGGCGGCATCATACTCTTCGCCCACAACTGCGTAGACCCGCAGCAGCTCAAGGCATTCGTGCCGCAGCTCAAAGCACTCAAAAACTCGCCCCTGCTTTGCATAGACGAAGAGGGCGGACGCGTGGCACGCCTCGCCAACAACCCCGCTTTCGGGCTCAACAAGTACGAGAGCATGACGTGGCTCTGCCAAAACGGCAAGCAGCAGGCTGTTTACAACGCGGCCAGCTATATTGGCTCGTACCTCAAAGAGTACGGCTTCGACCTCGACTTCGCCCCAGTCTCCGACGTCAACAGCAACCCCGACAACCCCATCATAGGCACACGCGCCTTCAGCAGCGACGCCGACTCGGTGGGGATGATGGTGTGCAGCTACCTTGACGGACTGAGCGCCAACGGCATTATTGGCTGCATCAAGCACTTCCCCGGCCACGGCGACACAAAGACCGACACGCACCTGGGCTATGCGGAGACGCAGAAAACTTGGGCTGAGATGACCGCCTGCGAAATGGTTCCCTTCAAGGCGGGCATACAGCACGGCGTGGAGACGATAATGACGGCGCACATCACTGCCCCGAATGTGGACAACTCCAACGTGCCCTCTACCATGTCGAGCCTTATCCTGCAAGACAAGCTGCGCAAAGAGCTTGGCTACAACAATCTTATCGTGACCGACGCTATGGAGATGGGTGCCATCTCCCAGCAGTACACGCCTGAGGACGCTGCCGTAAAGAGCATACAAGCCGGCGTCGACGTGGTGCTTTGCGTGCACAGCTACAAGAAAGCGTTTGACGCGGTAGTCAATGCAGTCAAGGCGGGCACAATCTCTGAGGAGAGAATCAACGAGAGCGTGCGCCGCATACTCTCTATAAAGATAAAGCACGGAAAATAAGGCGCAAGCCGCGCCGCAAGCCGTTTCGGCGGCACGCCACCCCGCCGGGCAGGCACGAGCAGGATTTCCTCCACACATCTTGCACGTCCCTGCCCGGCGGGATTGCATATACACGTGCCGCCGAGTCAATGGGAAGCCGACGGAAAACCCACATTCGGCATGCGAAACCCCGCGCCCACGGTATTTTTCCCGAAATTTGCAGCGCAAAGACACGTAAGCAATGGGCAAGAGCGCGACTTGCACGACCTACGCCACTAAACAAGACTTACAAACCGCATAAATGGAAAAAATCTTCAAGGAGGGGCTTTCCGCTGCCCTCTTCTTTTTGTGCCTGCTCGCAGCCTTCCCCGCCCACGCAGACAACAACGCCGCCCGCAAAAGCTACGCTACGAAAGCCGAGCGGCGGGAAGCGGAGAAAATACTTAGCCGAATGTCGCTCCGCGACAAGGTAGGGCAAATGTTCTGGATTCGCCCCGAATATCTCTTGGAGGAAATTGCCGACGGAACAGTCACCCCCGCCAGCGCAGACGAGTGGGCTTCGTACCACGTCACCTCCGTCACGCCCGCAATGGCGGCCCTTTACGACGAATACCCCGCCGGAGGTGTCATACTCTTTACCCACAACTGCACAAGCCCGCAGCAGCTCAGAGCCTTCGTGCCGCAGATAAAAGCCCTGAAAGGCGCTCCGCTCGTCTGCGTCGACGAGGAGGGCGGCCGCGTCTCTCGCCTTGCCGTCAACGACGCTTTCAAGCTGAAAAAGTACGAGAGCATGGCGTGGCTGACACAAAACGGGAAGAAGCGGGGCGTATACGAAGCCGCGCGGTACATAGGTTCGTACTTGAAAGAGTATGGCTTCGACCTCGACTTCGCGCCCGATGCCGATGTCAACAGCAACCCCGACAACCCCATCATAGGCACGCGCTCTTTCAGCAGCCACCCCGACTCCGCCGCCGCCATGGCCTGCCGCTATCTGGACGGACTCAGCGCCAGCGGCGTCATTGGCTGTCTCAAGCACTTCCCCGGACACGGCGACACGAAGACCGACTCGCACCTTGGCTACGCAGAGACGCAAAAAACGTGGGAAGAGATGAAGCGCTGCGAGACAATTCCCTTCAAGGCCGGCATACGGCACGGCGCGGAAATGATAATGGCGGCGCACATCACAGCCCCCAATGTCGACCCGCGCGACATCCCCTCCTCGCTCTCAAGCGTCCTCCTGCAAGACAAGCTGCGCCGCGAGCTGGGCTTCGCCAATGTCATCGTGTCCGACGCTATGGAGATGCGTGCCATCTCCCAGCAGTACACGCCCGAGCAAGCGGCCGTCCTGAGCATACAAGCCGGCGTGGACGTGGTGCTTTGCGTCAACAGCTACAAGAAAGCGTTTGACGCGGTAGTCAACGCAGTCAAGGCGGGCACCATCTCCGAGGAGAGAATCAACGAAAGCGTACGCCGCATACTCACGATAAAGATTAAGCACAGAAAATAAGAGGGCGGCCCGCTACACCTACGAACCGGCTCACCACTGACACAGCAGAGCGACCCTGAGACTACAATCCGAATCAATCGCCATCCACCCCCAAAGGGGCATAAAAGGCAAAAGGGCAAGAGGCAGCGGCTATTTCCTTTAAGAAATTTGCCACTGCCTTTTGTCAACGTCTGCCGGAAACACGCTTCAAAGGCAATTTGAGTTCTCCACGAGCCTTGTCACGATTTGCAGCTCGCTCATAAGAGCCAAGTACGCCCAGCCCTTGGTCAAGCCACCTGTCCACATCGTATATTCCATCACGTATTTCCTTTATCTTTATAATAATTGCGTTTGAACCTTAACGTATCCTCTGTTTCGTCATTATACAATTATGAGCAACACTCTGCTTACTCCGCACCTTACAGCTATTTCTCGAATCCTGTGAAATAGTCTCTATCCATACCGCCAAGGTAAGCGTTGTTGTAGAATTACACAACTTTTGCATTGTTTTTCTCTCTTACATTGTCGTTTCCATAAGCGCGGTTCATTCCGCCCCACAGTTTGTTTACCGCAAAAAGATTCGAAATTGAACAGACATTAAAACTGGAGGGGAACCACACTACGCGGCAAAATCTTAAACGGCAAGCAAAGGGATAAACGCCTATCCCCCCCACACAAAACGCACAAAAGTGTTCTATTTTTCCTTTTCCCAATCCGTAAATAGTGTTAATGGCAATTTGGAAAACGGCGGAAAATGTATTATCTTTGTGTATCGGAAAGAGAGGATATGCACCCCGTGCGTACCCTCTCTTTTGTTATACTGATTATCAACGACTTACAAGGCTCTAAGATGTACATATAGCGCCGCCGGTATGTATATGTAGGAAAAACTCCAAGTATTCCCGTCGCTACGGGGCCTATTCCCGTCCGGAGAAAGTGGCTTTCTGTGCTGCGAAATCCCTTCTCAGCGGCGGATGGGCTAAGATTTATAGTTAAACTTACATAAAAATGCACCCGGCGAACGGCTTGCGGAAGTGTTCTATTTTTCCTCTTTTTCCGTAGGCATAATGCGCGAGCCAAGAAGCCGCCATCCACCCTCCGATCTCAGTTTCCCGACAAACGCAAAAACGCTTTCCGCACAGGCGAAACGAAGAAACGGGAGAGCAGCCACGCCAGCAGGACGGAGAGAGAGAGGGACACGGCAGCATAGAGTGTGTCAGAGAAGGGCGTGCCCTCAGAAGCGGCGAAAAGGCGCACAAGGCGGAACACAAGCGGATGGCACATAAAAAACTCAAAGCTTATGCCGCCGAGCCACAAAGCCAAAGGCGTATGGAGAAAGTCTTTCTCCGCCGAGCCACGTCCGTCCGCACACGCTAGCGCAAGTATGACAAGCGCGCTGAAAGGCAGAAGCATAAGCTGGCAGCTTAGGGAATGGGGCATCACCGTGTAAAGCGCGTAAGCCGCCACTACAAGCAGTACGGGCGCAAGACGCAGAAGCCAAGTGCGGGAAAGCGGACAGCCCGCCACAGCACGCCGCGCGGCGGGCGACTGCCACAAGCGGAAAAGCACAATGCCGGCGGCGAAGTCGGGCAGGCGCAGAACGGGATTAACGTATAGCAAGGGGTTGACCCACTCTTCCGGAAGCCGCGCGAAAAGCACCGCGTACGCCACGGCGTACAAAGCGGCCAGCGCGAAAAGCGTGCGAAGCCGAAGCTTCGCCAAGACGCGGTACGCGCACGCAAAGGCGAAGTAGAAGAAAAAGATGTCGCAAAGATACCACGACACGCCGTTCACGACGAAAGTAAAACTGCCAGACGGCAACCACGTCTGCACCAAAAGCAAGTTTGCCGCAAGCTGCGCGAGCGACCATACGCGCCCGTCCGCCGTGTCGAGTGCAAGCACCGCCGCGAAAAGCAGGAGGTGGAGCGGATAGAGCTTGCAAAGGTGGCGAAAAAGGAAGCGGCGCGTGGAGAACGCGCCCTCAACCACACGCCCACCGTATGCCCGCGCAAGGAGAAAGCCGCTCAGCACGAAGAAAAAGGACACCGCGCACTCGCCGCCGAAGTCAAACGAGCCTTGGAGCGACGGAACATCGAGGTGGGACAGCCACACAAGCAGCGCGAAAGGGAAACGCGCCGACTGCAGCGTGGCAATCCATCCGCCCGCGCCGCGAGAGGCGGGCGCAGCTGTTTTCTTGCTATCAATATCCATATTCCCTCAAAAGTCACTCCACAAAAGCGGCAAGGCGGGAAAGCTGCCGCGCCCCAGCCGCCAAGAGGAAAGAAAAGAGCGGGACGGACTCGCGGTCTGCAACACAGACACCGCGACGCCCGCCCCGCTTGTGGTCAGCTATACAAAATACGGAGGCTTAGTCCGTGATAAGGTCTTTTCCCGTCATCTCTGCCGGCTGCCTCAAGCCCATAATGTGCAGGATGCTCGGAGCCACGTCTGCAAGGACGCCGTCAGCCACTTTGGCGTGCTTGTTCTCGGTGACGTAGATAAAAGGCACGGGGTTGAGCGAATGGGCGGTGTTGGGCGTGCCGTCCTCGTTGATTGCGTTGTCGGCGTTGCCATGGTCAGCGATGATGATGGTCTCATATCCGGTCTCGTTGGCCGCGGTCACCACGTCCTTCACGCAAGCGTCCACTGCCACGACGGCTTTCTCTATAGCCTCGTATATGCCCGTGTGGCCCACCATGTCGCCGTTGGCGAAATTCACAACGATGAAGTCGTACTTGTCCTCGCGGATGGCGGCGCAGAGCTTGTCTTTCACCTCATAGGCCGACATCTCCGGCTTGAGGTCGTAAGTTGCGACCTTGGGCGAAGGCACGAGGATGCGGTCCTCTCCCTCAAAGGGAGTCTCGCGTCCGCCGTTGAAGAAGAAGGTGACGTGTGCGTACTTCTCCGTCTCGGCGGTGTGCAGCTGCTTCTTGCCGTTGGCGGCGAGATACTCGCCGAGCGTGTTGCCCACGTTCTCTTTCGGGAAAAGGATATGCACGCCCGTAAACGAAGCGTCATACGGCGTCATGCAGTAGTATTGCAGGCCGGGGATGGTGTGCATACCCTCCTCGGGCATGTCCTGCTGCGTGAGCACCACGGTAAGCTCCTTGGCGCGGTCGTTGCGGTAGTTGAAGAAAATCACCACGTCGCCCTCCTTGATGCGCCCGTCTACGTTGGCGTTGACAAGCGGCTCCATGAATTCGTCCGTATTCTTGTGCTCGGGCGTGTCGCTGTCATAGCAGCTCTGCACGCCGGCTGCCATGTCTTCCACCTTGCGTCCCTTGCCCTCAACCAGCTGGTCGTAGGCAATCTTTACGCGGTTCCAGCGCTTGTCGCGGTCCATGGCGTAGAAGCGACCGATGATGGAGGCTATGTGCGCTCCGTTTGCGTCGCAAACGCCTTGCAGCTTCTCCACAAAGCCCTTGCCGCTCTTCGGGTCGGTGTCGCGGCCGTCCATAAAGCAGTGCACGTACGTGCGCTCTGCCACGCCGTACTCCTTGGCTATTTCTACGAGCTTGAAGAGGTGCCTCAGCTCGGAGTGCACGCCGCCCGTCGAGGTCAGGCCCATAAGGTGGAGGCCCTTGCCGTTTTCCTTTGCGTAGGTGTAGGCGGAGACTATCTCGGGATTGCTGAGGATGGAGCCGTCGGCGCAGGCGCGGTTGATTTTCACAAGGTCCTGGAAGACGATGCGGCCGGCGCCGATGTTGAGGTGACCCACCTCGGAGTTGCCCATCTGCCCGTCAGGCAGACCCACGTTCTCGCCCGAGGCGAGGAGCTGGGAGTGGGGATATTTGGCGTCAAGCGAGTCGATGAACGGTGTCGGGGTCTCGTAAATCACGTCCCCGTGGTTGTGCTTTCCGATGCCCCAACCGTCGAGAATCATAAGAAGTGCTTTCTTTGCCATTGCTTTGTGTATGTTTTTTGTCGTATGTGTCTCTGCACGCGCTTCCTGCCCGCGCGGACGGGAAGCGTCTTAAATTCACTGCAAAATTAGCGTAAAACGCAGCGCCGCCCAAGCAAAAACGGCGTTTTGCTTGGGCGGACGCGCCCGCATACGGCTATGTCTGCCGCAGCCGCCGCAAATACAGGCGGACAACGGCGCGGCTTGCGGCTCGCCGGTCGCGGCATATCACTTGTGCAGGGTGAAAAGAAACTCCAGCCCGCCCTCGCGGCGGTTGCGCACGGTGACGCTGCCGCCGTGATATTGCACAGCGTTGCGCACAATGGAGAGGCCAAGCCCCGTGCCGCCCGTGTCGCGCGTGCGTCCGTCCGTCACGCGGTAGAAACGCTCGAAAAGGCGCGGCAAATGCTCCTCGGGCACTCCTTTTCCCGTGTCGTAGTAGCAGAAGTAGCAGTACTCCGCCGTCTCCTTATAACAGGTGACGCACACGCGCGTGCCCTCGCCGGCGTAGCGTATGCTGTTTTCCATCAGGTTGCGGAAAACGGAGTACACAAGCGAGTAGTTGCCTTGTATCATCAGCTCGCGCGGGAGCGAAACGTCGGCTTCCATCCCCGCTGCCGCAAGTCCGGGCGCGAGGTCGTCGGCCACGCCGCGTGCCACGGCGGCCACGTCCACCGCCTCGGCGGGCATCGTCTCAGGCGCTTCCTCGGTTTTGGTGATGAGCGCGACGTCGCGGATGAGGTCGGTAAGCCGCTCGGCCTGCGCCCGCGCTTTCTCCAAGAAGTGGCGTTTGCGCTCGGGAGAGAGTCCCTCGCAGTCGAGCACAGTCTCAAGGTAGCCGCGTATGCTGCTTACGGGCGTGCGCAGCTCGTGGGTGATGTTGTTGCTCATCTCCTGTTTGAGCTTGCGGTTTTTCTCTGCCCGTGTCACGTCGGACAGGGACAGCTCGAAGCTTCCGTCACTGTATACCAGCACCTGCACGGCCACGCTGACGCTGCCCGCACGCACGTTGTAGCGGAAGACGGGCGGCTCCTCGCCGGCGGGGTGGCTGCCGCCGCGCAGTTGGAGAAACTCCTTGACGGGAGCAAAGCGCTCGTTGTCCCAAATATTGTCGATGTTGGCGGTAGGGCGGTCGAGGATGGTGTTGACAAGCTGCGTGAAAGGCGGATTGGCGTACACGCTGCGGCGCTCGGGGGTGAAGATGGCTATGCCCGCGTCGAGGTAGTGGAAATGGCGCATCAGGCGCTCGCGCTCCAAGGCCGTGCGGCGGTTGCTTTCGTCAAGCTGGCGGTACTTAGCCATCACGGCGCGGCACATCTCGCCCAAGTCGGTGTCGGGAAAGGAGATGTGGTCGTAGTCCACAAGCCCGCGCTCAGCGGAAGCAATGAAGCCGCGCATGGCGCTTACTGCCTTTCCGAAGCGGTCGGAGATGTAAATGAGCATCACCAAGGCTATGGGGAATACCATAAGCACAAACCACAGAAAGACGTTGTCCGCCTTCATGAAGTTCTGCACCTCTTCGTTGTAGGGCAAGGCCACGCGCACCACGCGCCGGCCGTACAGTTTGGCGAAGTAGAAATAGCTGCGCCCCTCCGTCTCCGAAAGTCGGATGTCGCTACCCGTGCCGCGCGAGAGAGCGGCATGCACCTCAGGACGCCCGGCGTGGTTGGCCATAGTGCCGCTTTTCGTCGGGACAGACTCATACTCTACGCCCCCTTTGTGGTTTATCACCGTCACACGCACGTTTCCCGGCAGCCCCGGCACGTGCGCGGGCAGAGCCTCAGCCGTCGCGCCGTCCGTGCCAAGCGAGGCGTTGGCGAGGTCGGCATAACACAGCAGCCGCGCCTCCAAGACGTCGCGCTTGTACTGCCGCTCACGGTTGTACTGAAACAGCACAAGCAGCGCGGTGAACAGGGCGAAGAGCGCCGTGAAGTAGACAAGGAGTTTTGATTTATAGGAGAAACGCATCGTATGAGTGGAATTGTATAAACTGGGACAGCTTGCCACAGGCCGTCCCATGTGTTTGTTGCAGCGGAAAGCCTTATTGCGGGGCGCGTGCCGCAGGCTAATGTTTTATGCCTAACGCCCCGAAAGCCCTGCGTCTATTCCTCGAAGCAGTAGCCGTAACCCTGGCGGTTGGTGATGCGTCCCCCGTCCTCGCCGAGCTTTCGCCGCACGCGGGCTATGTGCACATCGACTGTGCGCTCAAGCACGAAGGTGTCGCCGTGCCATACCTCGGAGAGAATTTCGTCGCGGGAGAAAACGCGCCCCGGCTGGCGCGCCAACATGGAAAGTATCCCGAACTCCTTGGGCGACAGCCTGACCTCGCGTCCGCCGCAGACAACGACTTTCTTGGTAAAGTCTATGACAAGTCCGCCGGCTTTTATCTCCGCGCGCTCGGGCTCGGCCTGCGTGCGCCGCAACACCGCCGCCACCCGCGCCAGCACTTCGTGCAGGGAAAAGGGCTTTGCGATATAGTCGTCGCCGCCCGAGGAAAAGCCCGTAAGGAGGTCGTTCTCCGTGTCGCGGGCTGTGAGAAATATTATGGGAGTGGCGTTGTGCAGCTCCTTTCGCAGTCTCTCCGCCATACGAAAGCCCGACATCCCGCCCAGCATCACGTCCAGCAATATCAGGCTGTGGGCGGGCGAAAGCAGGTGCAGCGCCTCCTCGGCAGATTCTGCCGTGTCGACGGCATATCCCGCGTTCTCCAGATTGCATTGCAGTATCTCCCGGAGATCGGGTTCGTCGTCCACCACAAGTATCCTGTACTTTTCCATAAGGCTTTCACGAAAGAGTTTGTCACGCGCAGCAGGCACACGCCGCCCGCGCGTTAGGTTTTTCAGTTTGCAATATTACACCTTTCCCCTCGCACGCCGCGCAAAGCCGTTGTTAAGAATATATGAAACGTGCGCCGCCGCGCCGACTCGGTTTGCAGCTTGCACGCCCCGGCTTCCTGCCGCGCTCACTTTGCTTTCTGCCCGCACTCACCTGGTTTTCTGCCTGCGTACCCACGGATTTATGCCCAAGTTCCCCGTTTCCAGCCCGAATTCTCCCGTTTCCAGCCCACGTTTCTCGGATTTCACCCCGCGAGCAATAATGGCACAGCAACTCAGCCGCACGCCCCGCGACGCAAACACGGAAAGCGGCGGCGCATGGACGTACCCCGTCCCGCGCCGCCGCGTGTGTATGGTGTGTAGAGCTTAGCGAAGACCTACTTCTGCTCCTCCGCCTTTATCTGCTCGCGCACAGTCTTGATTTTCTCAGCAATGGTGGCAAGCTCCTCGCGCAGGCGGGCCACCTTTTTCTCCACTTCTGCCACGAGACTGTTGCCTTTCGCCGACTTGGAAGAGAAGAAGCCGAGGTTGGTCTCGTAGTTTGCTATCTCCTGCTTCTTTGCGTCGTAGGCGTTCTGTAAGCGGGCGCGCTCGCGAGTCAGTTCCGTTCCGCCCTTCTCCGCCGTGCTGCGGCGGAAGTCGTCCATGCGGCGGCGCTGTCCGCTTTCGTGCAGCGCGTCGTATATTTTGTCGCACAAGGCGCGGTAACGCTTGTACATCTTCTCCTTTTTGCGGAAAGGCACGTGACCCACCTCGTTCCAGCGGGCTTGCAGGTCGCGCACAGCCTGAAGCTGATTGTCGGCCGGGGTCTCGGCTATCTTGGCAAGCTCAGCAAGTATCTCCTCCTTCTTGGCGAGATTGTCCTCCTGCTCCTTGCGCTCGCCGGACGTAGCCTCGCTCTTCTTGTCGAAGAAAGCGTTGCATGCCTCGTTGAAGCGCTTCCAGATGGCGTCGGAAACCTTGTGCGCAACGGGCCCGATTGTTTTCCACTCTTTCTGCAACTGGACGAGCTTTGCCGTCGTGGCGGCCCAGTCGGTGCTGTCTTTAAGCTCCTCGGCCTGGCGCACAAGCGCCATCTTCGCCTCATAGTTGGCGCTGAACTTCTCCCGCACCTCCTTGAAGAAAGCAGTCTTTGCGTGGAAGAAACGGTCGCACGCCACGCGGAAGCGCTCGAAGATTTCGGCATTGACCTTGCGGGGCGTGAAGCCGATGGTCTTCCACTCTGCCTGCAGGGCTATGACCTTCTTCGTCATCTCGTCCCACTGCGCGTAACTCTTCAAGGCATCGAAGTCAAGCGCCTCGACGCTCTGGCAAAGCTCTGTCTTTTTGTTGAGATTTTCCTCCTCCTGCGCTTTCTGGGCAAGGAAGTGCTCCTGATGGCGCTTATTGACGGCGGTGGAGGCATCCTTGAAGCGCTTCCAAATCTCCTCGCGCAGCTCACGCGCCACGGGCCCGGTCTCGCGGTACTCCTGATGGAGTGCCTGCAGCTGGTGGAAAGCCGATATGGGGTCGGCTACCTCGGCGAGCTTCTCGGCGGCCTCGCAGAGGCGGGTCTTTATCTCGAGGTTCTTCTTAAAGTCGTAGGCGCGCATCTCATGGTTGAGGCGCAGCTGGTCATAGTACTGCTCGACGTAGAGTTGGTAGTTCTTCCACAGTTCCGTAGCGTTCTCCGCCGGGACATTCTTTATCTCCTTCCACTCCGCCTGCAACTTCTTGAGCTCATCGTATCCCTTGTCCGCTTCTTCGGGCGAAACGGCCATTTCCTTAATGCGCTCGATGATTTCCTGCTTGCGTTTGAGGTTTTCCGCCTTTTCCTTTTCGAGGGCTTCGGCGGCCTTGGTGCGCAACTCGCGGATGAGCGAGAGCTGTGCCTTGAACTCTTCTTCCTCCGTGTCGGGAGCGGGGACAAAGTCTTCGGGCGCGCCGCCGTCGGCAACGAATTTGTCGCGGGCTGCCTGCGCCTCGGCGTTGTGCAGCCGGTAGTATAGGGCTTTGAGATGGTCGAGCTCAGCGCGCTCCACCTCTCCGCCGTTGTGCACAATGTCGCGCAGGCGCTGCACTACCTCGCCCTTGGTCTTGGGCTGCGGTGCGGGCGCGGACTCAGTGCTTTCGGCGGTTGTTTCTTCCTCTTTCTTCTCTTCAGCGGCGGGAGTCTCCGCCGCCGTCTCCACTGCAGTGCCCTCAGCCGGCGTGCTCTCCTCAGCGGGAGCTTCTTGCGTCTGCTCCGCGGGAGCCGTCTCCGTCTCCGCTGCGGGTTTCTCTGCCGCGTCCGCCGCGCCTTGCGCCAGCGTACGCTCTTCCGTCACTTCAGTGTTCAATGTTTCGTCCATAACAAACAGGATGGGGTCAAAGCCAAGGGACGCCGCCGTCCTCGCCCGCCGCCCGGCACGCACGCCGCGCGGGATGCGGAAGCCACGCTCCCGGCTCACAAAAAAACAGTTTAAACTATCGCGCGGCAGCCGCCGCGTTCTGCAAAAAAACGTATTTTCTATTTCCCCGCCAAACTTTGCCCGCGCTTTTTGCCCTATTGAGGGAAAAGACTGACCGCCTGCACGCGGCGGCACAAAGCATTCTTTGCCGAAAACAAAACGTCCGCCGCGACATAAGGGCGCGGTTTTTCTGAATAAGAAAAGAGGAAGAGAGGGAAAAACGCTACACTTGGTCGAGCGGGATGCGGTCGGCTGGGCGGTGCTCACGGTATGCCGTGGGCGTCAGGCCGGTGAGCTTTTTGAACTGGCGGGAAAGGTGCGCCACGTCAGAGAAACCCGCACGCCACGCAATTTCTTTCACGGAGTACTGGCGGTATTCGAGCAGCTCCTTCACATACTCGAGGCGGAGCGCGATGAGATACCGCTCCACCGTGCGCCCCTCGCGCTGCGAGAAGAGGCGGCTCGCGGTGTCGTAGTCGGTGGAGTGGTCGGCGCGTAGCGCAGCCTCGAGCAGCTCGGGCAACGTGCGCTGCAACGAGACACCGCCCCGCACGGCAGCGACAAGCTCGCGCTTTATGGTGAGCGTCACGCGGTCGGCCTCGTCGCGCACTATGGCGAAACCCGCCGCAAGCAAGGCCTCGCCAAGCTCGCACCCGCGCTCCTCGGAAAGCGGAGCGGGGAGCGTGAGCCGCCCGAGCGATACCTCCGCCCCGTCGATGCCGAGGCGGCGCGCTATCTCCTCCACGGCGCTCACGCAGCGCCGGCACACCATATTCTTTATAAGGAGCGTTTCTTTCATTTCTCTGCCGTTTCGCCCGCTTCCTTTTTCCCGTCCACACCATTCTGCGCCTGCGCCTTGCGACCTTGCGCGGCGGGGGCGCATATCCGCCGCCTCACGTCGTCTTGCACGCGGAGGTAAAGCGGGCAGCCAGTGTAGCCGGTGTGTTTGCGCAACATCTCCACCACGTCCGCCGCCGCGTGGCGGTAGGAGGACAGCTCGTTGTCCATTTGCTGCGCGTGCTCGGCCAGGGCGCGTATTTCCCGCTCGCGCTCGCGCCGCAGCCCGTCGCACACCTCGTAGAGCAGCGGAGTAACCACGCCGTCGAAAAGGTCGTGCCCGCGCATATATAAATAGGTAGTCTGCGGCGTAAGGCCAAGCCTCAGCAGCTCTTCCCGCAACGGCTTGTATGTGGACTTGCCTTCCGGAAACTGCCGCTGCAAGCGCGACACCTTCGCGTTTACTGCGCAGCGCAGCTTTTCCAAGGCCTTGCCGGGCGAGGAAGCGGCGCCGCGCGGCAGCTGCACGGTGTGGTAGAAGTCGAGCATAGAGAAAGTTTTGTGCCGCCCGTAGCGGTAAGCCCAGACGTTCCACACAAAAAGCGGCCAGACGGTCTCCGAGTAGGCGGAAAGAAACGCCTCGAAGTCGAAAGAGCGGCGGTCGTTCAGCGTGGCCATTACGCACACCTCCGAGAGCGCGGGGGCGTAGCACTGGAGGTTTTCTATGGCGTAGGCGTAGGTATGGAAAACGTACGGGCTGCCGCACACTGTGCGCGAGAGCGGGGTCGCGCCCTGCATGAGGTAATCGTAGTCGGCGTCGACGCAGGCTATCATGCACTCGCCCAAGCGCTCGCCCAAGTCGTTGGCGAGCGCGGTCTTCTTTCCCTTGCTGAGCGTGTCGCGCGAGGGGAGCGTGACCTCGAAGCGCAGGCTTTCCGTCTCCAGCGGACGCAGCAGCGCGCTCCAGAAAAGCACGTCGTCGTAGCTTTCCACGTAAGCCACCACGCGGCGTGCCGCATGCCGTCCGCCGAGACGGTTCATCGCCCCGATGTACGCGCTGCTTAGGTTGCGGCTGAGCTGGCTCATGCTTTCTCCTCCCCGAAGTTTATACCGTTATCTCCGACACCTCCGTCACACAGTCCTCCCACCCTTCCATAATGAGGGCGGGCGAGTGCGTGGTGAGCAACACCTGCGCGTTGGGGTTAAGCTCGCGCACCATAGAGATAAGCCCTTTCTGCCACTCGAAGTGCAGACTCGCCTCCGGCTCATCCATGAAGAGGACGTAGGGCTGCTTGTCCTCGGTGAGGACGGTAAGCAAAATGAGCAGCATCTGCTTTTCCCCGCTTGATAGCAGATAGGGCGAGAGCGGCTCTCCGTACTGTATGAAGCGCAGCTCGTTGCTCTGCCGGTCGATGCGCTTTCCCGTCTCGCTGAAAAGGCTGTCCACCATGTCGAGGAAGCGCGTCTTGAGGTCGGCGGCACGGGCTGCCTTCTCGCGGGCCTCGGGGTCGCCGCCGGTGAGCAGGGCTATCATGCGGTTGCCCACGTTCACCTGATAGTCGAGATAGCGGCGCTGCACGAGGTAGAGCTGCAAGTCGAGCTCCGTGGCAAGCTGCCGGCCCGTGGGGTCGCCGAGCGCGTCGCCACGCAATAAGCGGCGGTCAAAACTGCGCAGCACGTCGTAGCGTATGCCCGTGGCGTCGGCGGGGGAGAAATCAATGCGCACGCCGAGGGGCGCGACAGACGAAATCTCGCCCGTGGCGGGAAGCGTGCGGAGGTGCTGCACGAGCTTGTTGAGGATGGTGCTTTTTCCCGCCCCGTTCTTTCCGCTGAGCACGTTCACGTCGGGGCGCAGCTCCCACACTATGTGCTTGTGGCCGCTCCACAGGCTGGAAATCTCTATGCGCTTTATGCTGTCGGCAAGTTTCATCGCTGTTGGCTCTAAGGTTGTATGCGGCAAATATACGCAGTTATTTGCTTTCGCCGTCACGCTTTTTCGTGGTGGGAAAACGGCGTTTTGCCGAAAAACAAAGCGGCGGAGGGGAAAAAATGTACATCTTCCTTAAACCAAAGAGCGTGTCACGCGTCAAAAAGTCAGACAAAAACGGAAACACACACACATTTCTTTGATGAAACGCACATTCCTATTTTTCCTGCTCACGCTTGCCGCGACGGCCGCCGCCTTGGCGCAAGTGCGCGTGGTGCGCGGGCAGGCACTCGAGAGCAAGACGCGCAAGCCTGTGGAGTTTGCCACCGTGGCGCTGCTGCGCGGCGACAGCGCGAAAGTGGTGCGCTCCGCCAACACCGACGAGACGGGCGCCTTCACGCTCGCCGTCCCTGAGAGCGGCACGTACACCCTGCGCCTCAGCAACGTGGGCTTCTCCACCCTCACCCACCGTCTGGAGGTGAAGGCCGGGGAGAAGGACACGCTCGACTTGGGCGAACTGCTCCTTGCCTCCAAGGACAACGTGCTGGGCACGGCCACCGTCTCCGCCACCGCCGCGCGCGTGGAGCAGAAAGAGGACACAACGATGTTCAACGCCTCGGCCTACCGCGTGCCGGAGGGCTCTACGCTCGAGGCGCTCGTAAAGCAGCTGCCTGGCGTCGAGGTCTCTGACGACGGCACCATAAAGTGGAACGGAAAGACCGTGCAGGAGTTTCTCATAAACGGCAAGGACTTTTTCAAGGGCGACACGAAGACCGCCATGAAAAACCTCCCCACCGAGCTGGTGAGCAAGATTAAGGCTTACGACAAGAAGAGCGACTACACGGAGCAGACCGGAATAGACGACGGAGAGGAGAGCACCGTGCTTGACATTACGACAAAGCGTCAGCTCAACGAGTCGTGGGTTTCCAACATAGACCTCGGCTACGGCAACCACGACCGCTACACGGGCCGCGTGTTTGCCACGCGCTTCACCGACCGCACGCGCGTCACGGCCTTCGGCTCCGCCAACAACACCAACGACCAAGGCTTCGGCGGCCCGCGCGGCGTGGGCGGCGGTGGCGGCGGAGGCGGCCTGACTGCCTCGCGCAACGCCGGCCTGGACTTTTCCTGGGAAAACGGCAAACAGAAGCGCGAGGCGGGACGCCTTGAACTGGGCGGCAGCGCGCAGTACCGCTTCTCCTCCACCGACGCGCTCAGCACCTCGTCCTCGGAGACTTTCCTCACGTCGGGCAGCAGCAGCTCCTTCTCCAACAGCTGGAGCCACAACCACAACCGCGCCACGAGCGTGAACTCGTCTTTCCGCCTGCAGTGGAACCCGGACTCGCTCACCTTCGTGTCTCTGCGCCCGCAGTACACCTACTCGCGCACCACGAGCGACGGGCTCTCGCGCTCGGCCACCTTTAACAACGACCCCTACTCCATCGCCGGCATGGAGAATCCGCTCGACAGCATCTTTGCCGATATGGCCGCGAAGAGCAGTCCGCTTTACGCCATGATGGTCAACACCAACCAGCGCGAGAGCCTCGGGGAGAGCACCAGCCACAACGTAAGGGGCACACTGAACATTGTGCGCCGCCTCAACTCGGCCGGACGCAACGTCTCCCTGAACGCAAGCGCGGGCTACAACAAGAGCGAGAACAAGCAGTTCTCCATTTCCAACATCAACTACAACCAGACAAGCGGCCGCGAGGGCAGCTTTCTCAACCAGTACAGCACCACTCCGGGCAAAAACTGGAACTACAGCGTGCGCGTAGGATACTCCGAACCGCTGGGGCACAACTGGTTTGCCGAGGCTCGCTACCAATACAGCTACAAGTACCAGGACTCCAACCGCTCGCGCTTCAACCTCGACTCGCTGGGCAACAGCACGTACGGCACGATGTGGGACGGCGAGTTCGCCTCCTTCGGCGATGCGGACAACCACCCAGCCATCGGCAAGCTCCCGACGCTTGACGAGGCACTCAACTACGTGCGCGACCTGAACAACTCGCAGTACGCCACCTACAAATACCAGGACCACACCGCCTCGCTCGGCGTGCGCTACAACACCTCCGCCGTGCGCTTCAACGCGGGCGTGGACTTCAACCCCGAGCGCACCAAGATGGCCTACAACCGCCCCGGCCAGCACATCGACACGCTCATCACGCGCAAGGTCTTCAAGGTTTCGCCGCAAGTGCGCCTGCGCTACAATTTCTCCAAAACCACCAACCTCGACATACGCTACCGGGGAAGCTCCTCGCAGCCCTCTATGACCGACCTCCTCGCCGTAGTGGACGACTCCAACCCGCTTAACATCTCCATGGGTAACCCGGGCTTGAAGCCGTCTTGGAACAACACGATGCGCATCAACTATAACACCTACAACGCTACCTACCAGCGCGGCATGATGGCGGGCATCGACGCGCAGCAGACAAGCAACTCCATCTCCAACCGCATGGTTTACGACGAGGCCACCGGCGTGCGCTACACCCGCCCGGACAACATCAACGGCAACTGGAACGCACGCGCCATGTTCATGTTCAACACGGGGCTGGGACGGCAAAAGACCTTCACGATAAGCACCTTCACCACCCTCGGCTACACCAACGCCGTGGGTTACGTGAGCCGTATGCAAAGCACGCCGTCCTCGGCGGCGCAGACCACGTCTTCCGCCAACGCCACGCTCATGGCTCTTGACAACACCGTCTCGGCCGACCGCAGCTACGCCTACTACAGCAGCGTCTTCTCCGGCGCAAGCTCGCAGAAAAACACCACCCGCACCCTCGACCTCGGCGAAAACTTCAACGCCTCCTACCGCTCCACTTACTTCGACGTGGGACTGCTCGGGCGGCTCAACTACCAGCACGCCCGCGCCTCCGTGCAGGAGAACGCCAACATGGACACCTGGAACTTTGACTACGGGGCCAATGCCAACGTGAACCTTGACTTTGGCCTGAGCATCTCCACGGACATCCGCATGAGCTCGCGCCGCGGCTACTCCGACCGGAGCATGAACACCAACGAGCTTCTCTGGAACGCGCAAATCTCGCAGTCGTTCCTCAAAGGGCGCGCAGCCACCCTCAGCGTGCAGTTTTACGACATTCTCCACCAGCAGAGCAACGTGAGCCGCTCGCTCACCGCCACCATGCGCCAGGACACTTGGAGCAACGCCATCAACTCCTACTTCATGGTTCACTTCATCTACAAGCTGAACATCTTCCCCGGCGGCTCGAAGAAAAAGAGCGGCGACAAGGACGACGACCGCCAGCGTCCCGACGACCGCCAAGGCCCGCCCGAGGGCGGACGCCCGATGGGCCCGCCTCCCGGAGGCGGCGGCGGCTTCCACGGAGGCGGCGGCCCGGGCGGTGGCGGCTTCTAAGCCACCGCATGCCGCGGCACGCGACACGCCCCGACATACCGCGCAAAGCACACAATCCCCGCGCCTGTCCCAAAAGGCAAGCGCGGGGATTGCTTCATATAGCCCGAGGGCGCGGCAAGTCCCCAAAACGCGATTTCGCGCTACACTCCAGCCGCAAATTTTTATGTAAGTTTAACGATGGCGCTTA
>CAVFVD010000022.1:0-24091 GCA_963625935.1 uncultured Oscillospiraceae bacterium
TTTTTCCACGAAAGCCGTTTTGCGTAGCCGCAAAGCTTAGGTTCCCCGTTAAACTTACATAAAAATGCACCCCGATGCCGGCTTCCGTAAGTGTTCTATTTTTCCTCTTTTCCCGGATGTCTTTTGCGCTCGCGACACGAGTAATTCGCCACGAATGAAGGGTATATTTTCCCCCGAAAATCCGCCAGACAAAACCCAGCGACTACCAAAGCCGCGCGGCAAAAAATCGCGCCGCACAGAAAGAGCCGCCCACCCTCGCGGGCAGACGGCTCTTTTCTCTTTTTCGCGGCGGTGTGCCGCGAGCCTTTGGCGGGCTTAGCCCGCGCGGGGGCGTTTTACTTGTCCATTCCCTCCCAAAGACCGGAGTTGGGGATGGGGTTAGACGCGCTCTTGTCGGAGTTGTCCACGTCCGTAGACGTGTCCACTGTCACACTGGTGGCAAGCACGCCCTCGCAGCGAAGCGGCACAAGGCTGCTCGCAGGGGCTTGGTATGCGGTTTTCCTTATTGTCATATAAAAGATGTGTCTTGGAGATTCGACGAAACTTACTGCGCAATAGCCTTGCGTCCATTCACGATGTAGAGGTGTCCCTTAACGGGGTTCGCCACACGGCGGCCGGTGAGGTCGTACACGGCGGCGGAAGCCTCAGCCGTTCGGGCGGCGTCGGTTATGCCCGTGAAAGTGCCGCCTTCGTGGCTCACGGCGAAGCTGAGCAAGCCGGTGGCGCCAGAGGGCGCGGTCACATAAGCGCGGAAAGCGTAGACCTTGCCCTTGTCGCTCGTCACGCCGAACGTCGAGCCGTCAGAGCTGAGCTTGTACTTGCCCGCTCCGATGCCGGAGTTGAGGTACGAGCCGCTCATTGTCATGCCACCTGCGGTCACGTCGACGGGCTCCGCCGCAATCTCCACACCGCTCTTCGTAATGCTCCATTCGGTCACGTCGTCGGGGCAATAGACAAGGCAGGGCTTGCCGGCGGGATTTTCGCCGGAGAGCGTCTTAAAGCTGATGGTGGCAGCCTCTTCGCCGCCTCCGTAGCTTGCTCCGTTGAGCGTCTCTATGTGCGAGCCCTCGCCAAAGTCGGAAGCGGAAACCGCAAACGGCAGGCAGACGCTGTTCCACCCGGCGGTGTTGGTGCGGGCATAGGTGATTTTGTCCGCCGTAAAGGCCGAGGGCGAGTAGAAGTCCGCCTTGTCCGTTATCACGATGTTTGCCGCATGCGCCCCATCACTGCCGGTAGCGTCCACCACGTTAGCCGTCTCGGTAAGCGTAGCGGGAAGCGTGCCGGAGGCCTTTGGCTGGATGAAGGCGAGCGCGTTGTCGGTGAGCGCGGGGATAGTGGCGGCCGTGCCGTCCGTATACACCGTGCTGCTCTTGTCGGCAGAGAGCGCGTTGGCATGGTATACCTTCAGCTCCCACGTGTCGGCCCCGGCGGCGGGCAGAGTGATGTCCGTTCCGTCGGGCTGCGCCGCCTTCACCACCATCGTCTTTCCGCTGAGGGCGGAAACTACGGAGGCGGGCAGCGTGAAGGTGTTCTGGTTGGAGAAATAGAGCAGCGTGCCGTCGCTGTCGTACACCTTGTAGCCCACAGCCCCCTCGCCGCTCATGGTGAGCGTGTTGTCGGTCTGGCTGTACGTGTAGCCGCTGGCATAGTTGCCCTCGGCGTAGTCGGAGTAAGAGCCTACGTCGCCGCACTTGCCCACAGCGTCCTCATCGTTGTAGTCGGTGCGCAGCACCTGAGAGCCGTCGGTGTTGTAGAGATAGTTTCCGTCGTGGTCGATGGCGGGCTCGTGCTTGATGTGGTTCTCTATGAAGAGAATGTTGCCCTTAGGCTTGGCGTAAGTGTGCATCTTGGCAAGCGCCGCGTCTATCATCTCCTGCGTGTTGACGGTATAGTAGTTGGCGTAGTCGCCAATCACGCGCGTCTCAAACGGAACGAAGAAGCCGAAGGCGCGGAAAAACTCGCTCAGGTCGTCACCCGTCACCTCGCAGCATTTGAGGGCGAACTTCAAGAAGTCCTCAGAGGCGGGCGTGGGATTGCTCTCCGAGCCCGTGCTGTGGTTGAGGGGGTCACTGCGCAGGGCGCGGAAGAGCGCGCGGCAGAAGTCGGGCTTGTAGCCAGCCACCTCGTAGTAGAGGTAAAGCTTGAGGTAGAGCGTGTTGCGGTCCCAGAGGTTGTAGTCGTGCCAGGACGTGCCGGCAGCGTACAGGTCGGCGATGTCCTTAAACTTGCGCCCATTCAGACGCGTGGAGGTCTTGCCGTTGAGGTGTACGATGATTTGCGAGAAGAGGTTATTTGAAATCTCCGTGCAGCCAATCATGTTGATCATACTCTGGTGGTTGTGCCCGTTTTCGTGCGCGGGTCCCCAGAGCGAGCCGCCGCCCGCCGCCATGTTGTCGTAGTTGAGCACAGAGGAGAGCGTGCTCTCGTTGTAGTACGTGCCGTACGTGGTGGCAAACATGTAGTTGTACGTGCAGGAGTAAAAGCCGTTGACGTTGTTCCAGCGGTCGTAGTAGTCGTTGATTGCCATCTTCTCGTGGAAGACATCCATCATCCAGTCCCAGAAGTCCACAATCTCGCGCATCTTCTCGGGGACGTACTGCTTCGTGAGCGTGCTGTTGAGCTGGTAGATAAGGTGGCGTCCCTTCATCATAGCCATGCTCTTGGAGAAGAGTCCGTCTTCCACCATCTCCTTCCAGGCCTCGTCGGTGTCGATGCCCGAGCGCGTAGCGTCGAAGTAGCCGTCCACGGTGCCGCCCTCCACGTGCACGGGCAGCGCGGCATAGTCGGCGAGCTTCTTCGAGGTGTCGGAGAGGTCGGTCGTCACGGTGTAGACGAAATAGAGTGCGCCGGAGGTCTTCGTGCTTACCACGTTGAGCCCCTTCTTCAAGGTGGCAATCTCCGAGCCCTGCGAGTCGGTCTTCAAGACACTGCGCAGCTTGAGCGTCGCGCCGTCGGGGATGTCTGCGCCCACGTAGATGTAGGTGGGCTCGTAAGCGTTTGTCCAGATGCCCGTGGGGTTGCTCAGGCTGGTGTACTCGTTTCCAATTTTGAGGAGGTTGTTCCAAGTGCCGGCGGCAGAGTAAGGATTGACGTCGCGCACACGGAAAATTTTCTCCCACTTAGCCCAGGAGGCGTTCTTCGCCTTTACGGCGGCCGCCTGCAAGGTTTCCGAGTCGACACCCGCCGCAGCGAGGGCGGAGCGGAGCGCGTCGTCGGTCATTTCCTTATAGGTGTCGGCCAGCTCGGTGCAGTACGCGTCGGTGAAAAAAGCGGGGTAAGCCGTCGCGTAGGTGTCTATCTTGCCCAACTCCGTGTTGAGCGCCTCGTAGGTGGCTTTCTGCGCCGCAATCTCGGCTTCGGTCATGTCGGAGGCTGCGAAACACCACTCCGAGCCAGCATCGGTGGCAGACCATATCACGACGTTGCCCGTGCCGGGCTGCGTGTTAAGTCCCTGGGCCGTATTGGAGGGCATGGTGATGGTGAAGCGCGTCTCGAAACGCAGGTTGGTGCGCGTCAGTTTCACGCCGGTGTAGTCGCCGCTCGTGGCTTCGCCGCTCTGCGTGGTGCAGCGCGTGTTGTTGTTGGAGCTTACGATGGAGACATACTGTCCGGTGAGCGCGTTGCAAAGCTGGTAGTAGCCGTCCTTGCCGCTGACGGGCGTGACGCTCCAAAGCTGCAAGGCGTCCTTCGAGCGCGTGTCCTCGTGCGTGAGGAGGTTGTCGGAGTTGTCGGTGAGCGACTCCCCGCCGAACTTTGCGCTGCGCACTCTCACATACACGCCCTCTGCGGGCACGTCGCTAAGGCGGCCGGCGAGGTTGTCAAAGACGGCGCGCACCGCGTCGTCGGTGAGGTCGACGCTCTCAAAGGTCCAGTTGGACCCCGTCCCGGCCGAAGGCTCCCAAGGCACTACGCTGTAGCCGTCGCCCTGCGCGTGTATCGCGCCGCCGCTGCTCTTGTTGCCGTCGCCGGAGAAGTCGCTGTTTTCGGAAAGGTTCACATAGCTCTCCGTGTCGCCGTTTTTGGGATAGTAGCGCACAAAGAGCGTCTTCGCGGAAGAGTTGGAGTTGTAGAAGTCAAGGTACTTGCCCGTGGCGAGGTTGCGGAACGTATAGCCGCCGTCGCCCGCGTCCTCCACAATCCACGTCTGCTTGTTGGCGTCGTCGCCGCTGAGCTCCGTCTGCATCTTCTCCGTGCCGTTGTTGTCAGTGAGGTAGAAAGCCGCGTCGGTATAGTAGCCCGCGTTGGTGGAAGCGTTGCGTGCCGTCCTTATGCGCACTTTGCCCGCCGAAAGGATTGTCTTCAAGGCTTTCTCTTTGGCGTAGGACGCCTTTGCCGTAGCGAGAGCCGTCTGCTGCTCGGCGGTGAGCGTGACGGCGTAGAAGTTCCAAAGCGAATTGAGGTCATTGCTCCCGTCATAGAACGTCCACGAGTATATCTGCCCGCTGGTCGTGCCGCCGCCTGCCGTGGTCGCCCCCGCGTTCTTGTCGGTGGAGTTGAAGCCCAGGGTGCTGGTGTCCTTTATGTCATAGCCCGCAAGGTGGTTGGCATTGTCGGCCACGGTGAAGCCGTAGGCGGTCGCGCCCGTCTTGTACTGCGAGTCCTTTGTGCCCGAAAGGCTCTGCACGTAGTTGCCGGTAAGGGCGTTCAGAAAGGCAGTCTTCCCGTCGCTCTGGCTCACGAGATACCAGTACTGGGAGAAGTCGCCGTCGTTTGCGCTGCTTGTGTAGTCCACGGACACGAGTCCGCCCGACGCGCCCTCGGCTATTGCCCAGGAAGAGTTTTTCTGGTTCACCACACGGTAAAGCTGCGTGTCGCTCGCCGTGGGCACGGCGAAGCCTTTCTCTTCGAGGTAGGCCTCCTTGCATTTCCAGAAGCCCCACTCCGAGTTGCTCAGCCCGCTGCTGTTGCCGTTGTTGGCCGACCAGCCGCCTATCTGCCCCGTTCCGTACATATTGTAGCTGATGTTGTTATCAGCCGAGGCTTTAATGTTGAACCACGGGTCGCTGCTGCCCGTCTTGTCGTTTGCCCCGATGTACACCTCCGCGCTCGTGGTCTGCAGCGTGGCGGTGGAGCCCTTGGAGCTTACGGGGGTGAGATAACGCCCCGTGCTCTTGTTCTGTACTGTGTAAAAGCCGTCTTTCCCGGAGACGGCGGTGACAATCCACAGCGTGGCGTCCGTACGTGCGCTGAAAGCCTGCGCCTTCAGCGTGCCCGAGTCGTCGTAGAGGAACGGACTCGCCTTCGCGCCGTTGTCGCTGCCGCCGCACTTGATGTAATAGGCAATGCCGCTGGTGAGCTCGCTCACGTTCTGCGCCGCCAGCCGTTGCACGCCGGCAGCCAAGCAAAACGCCAACAGCCCGGCAAGCCATTGCCAGGGTCGTGTGTTTTTCATATAATATAAGTGTTTTACTATGACTTAATTCGCAATAACACAGCCGCCCGCGCCGCCATAACGCGCAATACGGGCAACGCCACGAAATTGACTTATACGCCACAAATGTAGGCATTTCGCGCTGCCCCGCCCCTCCGCGCTTTGCACTTTTTTGCGAAACCGGCAAAGCGGGACGGAGAACGGGGCAAGTATAAGGCACAAAGCCGAAAAATAGTCCGAAACCCGCGATGCACTCGCGCAAACCCGCGAAGCCCTCACGCGAACAGAGCCAAGCGTCCCCCGCTCCGCCCCCACCTGTCCCAAGCACAAGCCACGCCAGCCTAAGACACGCGCGGAGAAGCATACAAAAACGCGCCCGACACCGCCGCACATAGTGCATACGGCATCGGGCGCGTCCGCGCTCTCCCCGCTAGCGCCGCCTCGTCAAAGCAGGCTCGGCAGCCCGCTGAAAGCCTCGGCGACGGTCACGTAGGGAGGAAGTCCGAAAAGGTCGGCTGTGTCTGGCGCGGCAGAGCGGGTTGCGGGCGGTACAGGTACACGCCCAAGCTCTTTCTTGCAGCCAATGAAGATGGCACGGCGGCGCAGCTGCGGCGCACCATAGTCCGCTGCGTTGAACACCCCAAAAGTTACGTTATACCCGCTATCCTCCATACGGCGTATAATATCCTTGTACAGCCGGCCGCCGTAGATGGAAACGATGTTAGATACATTCTCCATCACAAAGAACGCGGGACGGAGCGACTCTACGTAACGCAGATAATCGTAAACTAGTTGCCCGCGCTCGTCGTCAAGAGCCTTTTGCTTTCCAGCCTGCGAGAAAGCCTGGCAAGGAGGTCCTCCGAAAACAAGGTCGGGCGGCAAGACCTCGCCACTTCCCTCGCACCAGAAAGCCAACGGGTCTGCCACGGCGGCTATGTCCTGCTGCAACACGCGGGTTTCCCGCCCGCGATAGCCGCGAAGGCTCTCGCAAGCGTCTTCCCAGCAGTCTGCCGCAAGCCGTGTGTGTATGCTATACTCTCCCACGCGGGCAAGCGAAGCTCCAATATCAAGCCCGCCCGCGCCACAGAAGAGCGACAAGGCGTTCAGCACTTTGTGCGGATACCCAATTCGTTTCGCGAAAGCTGAGATCGTATGGAAAACAGCCTCAGCAAGCTGCACAGGGACGGCGTTGCCCACTTGCCGCTGCGTACTCGTAAGCGAGCCCTTCAGCTCCATATCGTCTGGGAAACCCTGCAGCCGCGCTGCCTCGCGTACCGTAATGAAACGGTTTTCCGTCGGGTGCACAAATTTGTTGAAAACAAAGCCGGTGACCGTAAGCGAGGGCTTTGACGGGTCGAGCCTTATCATGCGCAGATTGGGACCGCCACGTCGGGTCTTGTCCTCCTTGACATAAAAGCGGAAGCTCTCTTGCCATAGTTCCTCGGGCAAGTCCTGCATTTTCTGCCCTATCTTGAGTGCCTCTATGCGGCGCAAAACTATCTCCTTCGTGACATTGCGTGCCACGTGGTTGTATATCACTGCCATGCCAAAGCCTCCCTCACCCATTTGTCCCTCACTTCCGAACGCGTGAGCGATATGATTCCGTCAAAGAGATTGTACACCGGCGTGTCTGCCGGCAGGTCAGCAATCTTCGTGATATGCGGTTTCTGGCTTACAGCCCAGACTATGTCCTTCAGAGGAAGAAGATATTCGTCAAAGTGACGCAGGGCAGGCAAATTGGAAACGATGGCAGTGCGCACGCCCGTATATTTCGTCTTAAACTCTGCGCCCAACTTCAACACCTGATAGATTCCTTTCTTTATGTCATCCGTCCTATCCATGCCGGCACTGGTCTTCGCGTCCGAGACCGCCTCAAAGCCATAGCCGGGACGCTTCGGCCATCCCTGCGGCACGGGAGTTGGCGAGCCGCACGCGTTTGTCAGCCAATACAAAGAAAGGCTGCGCTCTTTTTGCGAATAGGCTTGGAGAGCGGTCTTCCAAAAGGAAAGGTACTCGGTATAGAATGTTTTGTCACTTCTAAGCATACCGGCAACAGCAGAAAGGAAACTCTTCTTCTCGCCCTTCTGCACGGGAAACGAGAATAGCTTCTCTTTTTTCTTACCATAGGCGGGAATGTAAAGGGATAGCTCCGCAGAGTTAAGAACCGGATTGTCGACAAGACTGTGTGCAGCGGTGTCCCTAACCTCTCCATCCACGTTTTCCGTGATTCTGTCACAATGCGCAGCAAGCGGCAACGTGACAAGCGGCGCGGCTTTTACCTCCGCAAGCAGATAAGTGTCCTTGTCTGTATCGTGTATTATCAAGTCTATCGGCTCTTTTCCCCTCACCACTTCTATATGTCTGCGAGGTACGCGTTCAAAGAGCGTTTGATAGAAAGCGCAAAGCAGCTCCGCCGTTGCCTGCCCTATTTTCGCCGAAACGGGTTTGTTTGCCTTGGAGAATACGAACTTTCCTTTGGAAATGCATCTTGGACACACGTTCGTATAGGTGTAGAACATCAGTCGCGGATTGCCGTCGCAATAAGTCCAGCCTCGGTTGGAGATGTTCTCATAGTAAAGACCCGAGACAAGCAAGTCAAACACGGCAGCAAGCGCCTCCCCGACAGGCTTCCCTTTCTCGCTTCTCGCATATACGAGCGACACGCACTCTTCCACAGCATCCTTAATATGCTGCGGCAACGGCGTAGCCCTTTTCAAGCTTTCTATTTCTTCAATCATCCTCTGATTATGGGTAGAGCTATAATGTCAAATGGCAAAATTAGCAACCCGGACGGTTTTCTCCTAACTCTTTCCTCACTTAATATGCTGCCTGATACGCTGGAGATAGGCGTTGAGGGCAGGCTCGTCGTGGCTTTCGATGATGGAGCGCAGGGCGGCGAGCTCTTCCTCTATCTTCGCCACCTGCGCGCCGGTGTGCGGGTTGAAGAGAATCTCGCGCAAAAGTCCGTCGTCCTCGCCCAGCACGCCGCGGGCTATTTGCATGTGCCGCTTGAATGTAGTGCCCGGCGCATCCTGGTGCTTCATCACCGCCGCAAAGACAAAGGTGCTGACGAAGGGGATGCTCAGAGAGTAGGCCACGGTCTCGTCGTGCTGGCTGAAGGTGTACTCGCGCACGTTAAGACCAAGGCGCGTGTAGAGGTCGCGAAAGAAGACACGGCCCATATAGTCGCCCTCGGTGATGACAATCGCGCTCTCCGTGCTCAGCGCGCCAAGGTTGGCGAACGTGGGGCCGAACATGGGGTGCGTGGAGACGTAGCGCCGTCCGCACGACTCGTAGAAGTCGCGCAGCCCGGTCTTGACGGAGGCGATGTCGCTAATGATGCAGTCCGCCGGGAGATGGGGCAAGGCTTCGCGGAAGACGGGCAATGTCTGCTTGAGCGTCACGGCGTTGATGACCAGCTCCGGGCGGAAGTCGTCCACCTCGTCAAGCGAGGTGAAGCGGAGCGTATTGTACATAAAGCGGAGACGCTCCGGCGCGGTGTCGAGCACGGCGGTCTCGTGCTCAAAGCTTAGGAGGTCGGTGAAGAAAGAGCCCATCTTCCCCGCCCCGAGTATAAGTATTCTCATTTTTCCCTATTAAAAGAATGTGCGGGCCGGCGGCTCAGTCCTTGTTCATCACGTCTATCTGCTGGCGCACGCTTTCCTCGTGTATCGCCTCAAAGACGCTTTTCACGAAGTCCGGCGACATGCCGCACAGCACGCCGTGCACGCCGCGCTTGTCAAGAATCTCGGTGTAGCGACCCGTTTGCACGACGGTCATGTCGTGGTCGCGCTTGTACTCGCCTATCTCGCGGCTTATGTGCATGCGCTTTGCGAGCAGCTCCACAAGCGAGTTGTCCACCTCGTCAATCTGGCTGCGGAGCGAATTGAGGCTCTCTGCGGTGTCGGTGACGCGGCGGATGGCGAGTTTGTGCAGGATGAAGTGCAGCACGTCGGGCGTCACTTGCTGCGAAGCGTCGCTCCACGCCTCGTCCGGGCAGCGGTGGCTCTCCACAATCAAGCCCTCGTAGCCCATGTCCATAGCCTGCTGGCAAAGCGGAGCGATGAGCTCGCGTGCGCCGCCCATGTGGCTGGGATCGCCAAATATCGGAAGGTTGGGGATGCGGCGGCGGAGCTCAATGGGGATATGCCAAATGGGCGGATTGCGGTAGAGTCGCTTGTCGTAAGTGGAGAAGCCGCGGTGTATCACGCCGAGACGCGTCACGCCGGCCTGGTTGAGTCGCTCGAGACCGCCAATCCAGAGCTCAAGGTCGGGGTTCACGGGGTTTTTCACCAAGACCGGAACGTCCGTCCCGTGCAGCGTGTCGGCAATCTCCTGCATAGCGAACGGATTGGAAACGGTGCGCGCGCCAATCCAAAGGAAGTCGAGCCCGGCTCCAAGCGCAGCCTCGACATGCTGGCGGGTTGCCACCTCCGTCCCGACCCTCATCCCCGTCTCGCGCTGCACACGCTGCATCCACGGGAGACCAGCCTCGCCTACGCCCTCAAAGCCTCCGGGCTTAGTACGCGGCTTCCAAATGCCGGCGCGAAAGAGGCCGATGCCGTTACGCGCAAGCTGGGTGGCGGTCTCTACGACCTGCTCCTCGGTCTCTGCGGAGCAAGGACCGGCTATCACTATCGGGCGGGCGGGCTGCCCGTCTTTCTGTCCCGCGATGTTAAGCGGAGTAAGATTCAGTTCCATATATAATAAGGTGTGTCTTGTTTGTTTTTTCCAATCAATGCTTTTCTCTCGCTCACTTCCCCGCGAACGACTGCCGTATGCGGCTCAGAGCCTCGGCGAGCTTGTCCTCTTTTGCGCAGAGCGATATGCGTATGTAGCGGCGGCCGTTTTCGCCGAAGATGAAGCCCGGAGTGATGAACACCCGCGCCTCATGCAGCACGCGCTCGGTCAGTTGTTCCGCGTCGTCGCAGCCGTCCGGCACGCGCCCCCACAGGAACATTCCCACCTGTCCCGCTTCCATTTGGCAGCCAAGCGCAGTCATTATCTGCTCGGCCAGGGCGCGGCGGCGCGCATACACTTGCACGTTGGCCTGCTCGTGCCATTCCGCGCTGTTGGCATAGGCCTCGGCGGCGGCGAGCTGGAGCGGGCGGAACGTACCAGAGTCTATGTTGCTCTTCACAGTAAGTATCCAGCGCACAAATGTGGCGTTTGTGGCAAGCATGCCTACGCGCCATCCCGGCATGTTGTGGCTTTTGCTCATCGAGTTGAACTCTATGCAGCAGTCCTTCGCTCCCGGCACTTGCAGAATGCTGAGGTGCTCTTTCCCAAGTATGAAGCTGTAGGGATTGTCGTTAACCACAACGACGCCATGCCGGCGGGCGAAGTCCACAAGCCGCTCGTACGTCTCGCGGCGCGCCGGCGCGCCGGTGGGCATATTGGGGTAGTTGCACCAAAGTATGCGCGTCCGCTCGTCGCAAAGCTTTTCCAACTCGTCAAAGTCGGGCTGCCGGCCGTTTTCGGGCAAGAGATTGTAGTGCACAACGTTGCAGCCGAGCAGCCGGGACAGGGACGTGTAGGTGGGATAGCCGGGGTTGGGCACAAGCACCGTATCGCCGGGGTTGACAAAGGCGAGGGTGGTGTGCAGAATTCCCTCCTTGGAGCCGATGAGCGGCTGTATCTCGGTGGCGGGGTCAAGCTCCACGCCGTACCAGCGGCGGTAGAATTGCGCCATTGCCTCGCGCAGCTGCGGTATGCCCGCCGTGGGCTGGTAGCCGTGTGCGTCGGCTTTGCGCGCCTCGCGGCAGAGCGTCTCCACGGTCTGGGGCGAGGGCGGCATGTCGGGACTTCCGATGGCGAGGGATATGATGTCGCGCCCCTCGGCGTTGAGCCGCGCCACCTCTTTCCCTTTCCGTGAGAAATAGTACTCTCCCACGCTGCCGAGTCGTGCGGCCGGCTGTATTTCTTTCTTGCTCATTGTCGTCTGTGTTTGTTTTTCCGTTCTTCATTTCCCTTTGTACACGCCCAGCTCGCGCAGTGCCTTCGTAAGGGGGCGGACTGCGTCGATGCATTGCCGGTAGCGCGTGTAGTCGGAATAGACCACGTCGACGTAGAAAAGGTATTCCCATTCGTGGCCGATAACGGGAAGCGACTGTATCTTGGTGAGATTTGCCTTGTAAAAGGAGAAAACGCTCAGCACCTGCGAGAGCGCGCCCTCTTCGTGCGGCAGCGAAAAGACAAGGCTGCTTTTGTCCGTGCTTTCCTCCGTGCGGTAGCGGCCGGCATGCTGCGGCGCGCTGAGCAAGAGGAAGCGCGTGTAGTTGTGCTTATTGTCCTCGATGCCCTCCTCTAAGACTTTCAGCCCGTAGAGCGGTGCGGCGGCGGCGTTGCATATAGCGGCGTGTCCGCGCAAGCCTTTCCGGGCTATGTCGGCGGCGGCTCCGGCGGTGTCGCCCGCTTCGACGGCGCGCATAGAGGGATGTCCGGCAAGGAAGGCGCGACACTGCGCCAATGCCACGGGGTGCGAGTTGACCTCCGTTACGCTCTCCATGTCGTCCTCGGGGAGGCAGAGCAAGCTGTGGGCTATGTGCAGCTTGTGCTCGCCCACCACTGTCGCGCCGCCTGCGCGGAGCAGCTCGTAGTTGGGGAGAAGGCTGCCCGCGATGGTGTTTTCGATGGCCATCAGCCCGAGGCAGTCGCTGTCTTTCCGCATCTCCTCGAAAATTCCCTCAAAGGTGTCGCAGCACACAAGCCGCACGACCTCTCCGGGAAAGTACTGGTGGGCGGCCATGTCGTGGAACGACCCCTCAATGCCCTGTATCGCGATTTTCACCATATATCTTAAAAGAAAGGTCCCGCCTCCTTGCGTGGAGCGGGACCTCATTATGTTGTCTGTTGTTGTTTTCTCTTCTGTCAGCATACGACATCCCGCTTCACCTTCTGGGTAAAGTAAAAGTAAAAGCCGTAAAAGTAGGATGCGTAGTTCAGCATAGAGCCTTGTCTGTTCTTTTCGCTTGCAAAAGTAGGGGTAACTTTCCGTACTGGCAAACTTTTGTGCAGCAATATCCGCTTTCCCATGAAAAAATGTAACCTTTGCCCTCGCAAAAACTAAACGACATGGAAAGACTCTCTTGGGCGCGCGTGCGCCGCTATATATATATAGGTGTGCTGTGCGCCCTCCCGCTCTCCGGCGGCTTGCCGTCACACGCGCAGGAAACACGCACAGAGGAGGCGACAAACGCGGACTTGTACGACTTCTCCCCTTTCTCCGCCGAAACCGTGCTTGAGCTTTTCGCCCAAGCGCAGGACGCGGGACGCACAGTCCCTACCGAGGAGGAGTTTGCCGCAGCCGGCATCTTGCCCGTTGACCTCGCTTTCGTGCGGTCGCACGTGCGGAAGGCGCAAATTGGCTCGCGTGCCGACCACCTTGTGCCCGACATCTACTCCGAGCGCGAGCTTTGGCTCAATTTCCCTTGCGCCAGCGAGGAAGACCGGCGCGGCGGCTACCCCAATGCCGACTTTGACACCGATGCCTTTTCCATGTGGCAGTACACCAATCTCTACGGCGCGTGGAACCATTGCTTTTTCCAAGCGCCCGGCGCGTGGGTGGACGCGGCGCACCGCAACGGCACGGATATGCTTAGCGGACTGAAATTTTTCGAGAGCTGGAACGTGGGCGACAGCGACTGGGTGGCATTTTGCACCAAGCGCAACGCCGACGGAACGTTCCGCTACGTCAAACCGCTTATCAACGCGCTGCTTTTCTTCGGCCACGACGGCATAAACTTCAACTGGGAAGACGACCACTACAAGGACGCAGACGTGGTGTCCTTTCACAAGGCGCTCTACAAGGAGGCCGCCAGCGTGGGCTTTGACAATTTCCACGTGGCAATGTACACTTCCAACATGGCGCTGCTTCCCTCTGAGGCGGACGCGCTTTTCGGCTCCACGGCGAAAGGGAAGACGGCGGACCTGATGCTCAACTACGCCGACGGCGACTTTTCCCCGGAGATGTCCGGCTCGGCCTATGTGGCGCAGAAACTGACGGGCAGCTCCTCGGGCCTGTACGCCGGCGTGCACATCCTGTCAATGGACCGCTCGTGGGATATTCTCAACGCGGACGAAAGTATGCAAATGTGCGGACTGTGCCTTTGGGGCGAACACGGGGCTACTTGGTTTTGGAGCAACAACGAGGGCACGGACGAGCTGGAACGGCAGGACAACTACCAGAAGCTACTTGAGCGCGGCTTCTCGGGCGGCTACCGCAATCCCGCCCTGCGCCCCGAGCCCTCCCCCACGGGCAACAACTGGCACACCGGCGAGGACGGCAGCGCGCCCCTGTCTACGTTCTGCGGCTTAGCGGAGTTCATTCCCGAGCGGTCTGCCATCAGCGGCGACCTGCCCTTTTCCACGCACTTCTGCCTTGGCAACGGCGCGGCCTACGCCTATAAGGGCAAGCGCACGGGCGGGCGCTGGACCAACATGGCGGCGCAGGACGTGGTGCCGACTTACCGCTGGCTCACACTGCGGGCGGGTACGGACGAAGTGAGTGACGAGGTGGAGTGCGCGTTCACCCACCGCGACGCATACACCGGCGGCTCGTGCCTGCACCTCACGGGCAAGGAGGTATCGGGCGCGACGGACGTCGTCCTCTTCAAGACCGCGCTGCGCGTGGCGGGCAGCCAGCCCACAGCGCGTGTGGCCGTGAAGACAAGCAAAGGCGGCGCGACGGCAACAGGACTTAGTCTGCTTCTGCGCAAGAAAGGCGCGGCGCAGTGGGAAGTGTACCCCGTAGGCGACACGCAGGGAAGCGCTTGGGAGGAGAAAACGCTCTCGCTCGCGGGTCTTGCCCCCGGCGACTCGATAGACCGCATCGCGCTGCGCGTGCAGGGGACGGGCGCAGACTGCGACCTTTACGTGGGCAAGCTGCAAATAGAGGACGGCACGCGCCGCGCGACGGCGGGGATAAAAGACCTGAGCGCGGAGGTGCGGCAAGAGACGCTCACGTCTCTCTCCGTAAAACTCGCCTGGGCGGCCGACGCGACGGGCGGCGCACGCTCGGACTGGGACATGCTGACCAACGACGAGGCGGGCATACACCACTTTGAAGTTTTCTACAAAAACGGCACTGACGGCCGTGTGCGGGAAGTGGCACGCACCTCGCAGTGGGCGGCGCTTGTGCCGCATATCGTCCTTGACGCGGAGACCGACACTCCTTATATAGGAGTGCGGGCTGTGTCTTCCGACCTGCACACCTGCTCGCCCGTGCGCTGGCTTGCCATCCCGCGCAGCCCGCTCTCCGAGCTTTCCGCCGACACCACGGCGGCGGACATCGCCCTCCCGCTGATGGACGAGGGCGAGGCGGAAGAGCCGGAAGGGCTTGACGGCGGGCAGGACGGCATATACAGTGTCTCCGCCGCCGCGCCCCAGCCCTGCGCCGAAGCGGTCGGGGCGGGCATCGTGCGGCTTACGGGCGTGACCCGCGCTTGGGCGTACACGCCCGACGGACGCCTCGCCGCGAGCGTGCGTCCCTCCTCTCCCGCCCCATACCTTTGGAGCCTCCCGGCGGGGAACACATACGTGCTGCGCCTTTCCAGCGGCGATGTCGTCCGCACCGTGCGGCTCTCGCTCTAAGCACAGACACACTTTTCCACACGCCAAAAGGGCAGACAGCCGCAGCTTGCCGCCTGCCCTTTTGCTTTCGCTTGCCAACAAAAGGGGGCAAACCGCCGTTTTGCGTTTGGTTTTCGCTAATTTTGCGCACATTCCCGCGACTTTCTGCGGGAAACGGGACGGGCTGCGGGCGGGAACATTCCGCGCCGCGCCGGCTTACTGCTTATGGAAAACAACGGAGACAGCCGCCACCTGCGACACAAAGCCATCGTGCTTGCAGGCTATATGTGCGCCGGCAAGACCACGGTGGGCAAAGCCCTGGCCAAGCGGCTTGGGCGCGAGTTCTACGACCTCGACTGGTACATAGAGAAGCGCTACCACACGAAGGTGCCGCTCATCTTCGCCGAGCAAGGCGAAGCGAAGTTCCGCGACATGGAGCGGCGTATGCTGCACGAGGTGGCGGAGTTTGAGGACATCGTGCTTTCGTGCGGCGGAGGCACGCCCTGCTTCTTCGACAACATGGACTACCTGGCTTCCGTGTCCGACACGTTCTACCTGAAAGCCAGCGTGGACACTGTGCTGCGCCACTTGTCTATGAGCCGCGGCGAGCGCCCGCTTCTCCAAGGCAAGTCGCCCGAGGAGCTGCGCTCCTTCATCACCGCGCAGCTCGCCGAGCGCGAACCCTTCTACGCCCGCGCTGCCTATACGGTGGACGTGGACGTGCTCGACTCGTTTGACAAAATAGACCTGGTGGTGGACGACATAGTCTCCCGCCTGCCGCAGTAAGGCTTTTCCGCGGGCAACCGCATTTCACCCTAACATAAAGACAGAGCGAAGATAATGCGTAAATGGAGGATTGACGACTCGGAGGAACTCTACAACATCAAGGGCTGGGGCATCAACTACTTCGGCATAAACGAAAAGGGGCACGCCTACGTCTCGCCCCGAAAGGACGGCGTGAAGGTCGACCTCAAAGAGGTGGTGGACGAACTCAACGCCCGCGACATCACAGCGCCCGTATTGCTGCGCTTCCCTGACATACTCGACAACCGCATCGAAAAGACCTCGGAGTGCTTCACCCGCGCCGCCGACGAGTACGACTACAAGGCGGAGCATTTTATCATATTCCCCATCAAGGTCAACCAGATGCGCCCCGTCGTGGAAGAGATTATCAGCCACGGCAAGAAATACAACCTGGGGCTCGAGGCTGGCTCGAAGCCGGAGCTGCACGCCGTGCTCGCCACCAACATGGACTCCGACAGCCTCATCATCTGCAACGGACACAAGGACCAAAACTTCATCGAGCTCGCGCTCTTGGCGCAGAAGATGGGGAAGCGCGTCTTCCTCGTGGTGGAGAAGCTCCCGGAGCTCGTCACCATTGCCCGCACGGCGGAGAAGCTCGGCGTGCGCCCCAACCTCGGCATACGCATCAAGCTCGCCGCCTCGGGCACGGGCAAATGGCAAGAGAGCGGCGGCGACGCGTCAAAGTTCGGGCTCAACTCCTCCGAGCTTCTGCACGCGCTCGGTATGCTTGACGAGATGGGGCTGCACGATTGTCTGAAGCTCATTCACTTTCACATTGGCTCGCAAATCACGAAGATACGCCGCATCTCCACCGCGCTGCGCGAGGCGGCGCAGTTTTACGTGCAGCTGCACGCCATGGGCTTCCACATAGAGTTTGTGGACTGCGGCGGCGGCCTTGGAGTAGACTACGACGGCACACGGTCGAGCAACTCGGAAAGCTCCGTCAACTACTCCATACAGGAGTACGTGAACGACTGTGTATACACTTTCGTCGACGCAGCCAACAAAAACGGCATTCCGCACCCCAACCTCATCACCGAGGGCGGGCGCTCGCTCACGGCGCACCATTCGGTGCTCGTCGTGGACGTGCTTGAGAGCGTGAGCATGCCGCACATGGAGGAGGACTTCCATCCCACGGAAAAGGATCACCAACTTGTGCACGACCTCACGGAGATATGGGACAAGCTCTCGCCGCGCTCTATGCTGGAGGACTGGCACGACGCCGAGGACATACGCGACGAGGCTCTCGACCTCTTTCGCCACGGCATCATAGACCTGCGCACGCGGGCGCAGATAGAAAGCCTTTACTGGAGCATCTGTCACGAAATCAGCGAGCTTGTACACCATCAGAAGCACGTCCCCGACGAGCTGCGCAAGCTCGACAAGATGATGGCCGACAAATACTTCTGCAACTTCTCCGTCTTCCAGTCCCTGCCCGACGCGTGGGGCATAGACCAGCTTTTCCCCATCATGCCGCTGGCTCGCCTTGACGAGAAGCCCACGCGCTCGGCCACCTTGCAGGACATCACCTGCGACTCGGACGGCAAACTCACGGCTTACATCAACTACAACCAACAAACGTCGTACATCCCCCTGCACAATTTCCGCGAGGGGGAACACTACTACATCGGCGTCTTTCTCGTGGGCGCGTACCAAGAGATTCTGGGCAACATGCACAATCTCTTCGGCGACACCAACGCCGTGCACATCACCGTGGACGAGGAGGGGTACAGCATAGACAAGACCATCGACGGCGAAACCGTGGCCGACGTGCTGGAGTATGTGCAGTACGACCCCAAGCGCCTTGTGCGCCGCCTGGAGAGCTGGGTGAGCCGCGCCGTGAAAGAGGGGCGCATCACCAACGAGGAGGGAAAGGAATTCATCTCCAACTACCGCTCGGGCCTCTACGGCTACACCTACCTCGAATAAGCTCCGCGCCCCGTCCGCGCCACACGAGCCGACTTCCCGCACGAGCCACATTTCCGGCGGCATCCCTATTTTCACAACCGCTGCACACCGCATTTTGGCGGCAGGACAAGCACGTCCTGCCGCCATTCTTTTGTTCTTCGGAACGCCGGCCTATTCGGTAGCGGCGAACATATAGACTTGATTTTATTCGCCCGCGCCGAATAAAAAGTCGTGTTTTTATTTTACGGCACCGAATAAATATTGCACTTTTGCCGCCAAAGCAAGACGTATGGAGAAAGAGCTATTCAGGACAATAATAGTTGAGAACCAAGAATATATAGGCAGCACCCCTTTGGTGGAGCGCCCGTTGCGGCTTGAAGAGTGCGGCAACTACGTCTTCGTAGGCGTGCGGCAAGCGGGGAAATCCTACCTTCTCTACCAGCGCGTGCAGCAGCTGTTGGCAAACGGCACGGAGCTTGAGCGCATCGTGTACGTCAATTTTGACGACGAGCGCCTGCAAGGGATGCGCGCAGAGGATTTCGACCTCATCTTGCAGGCATACCACAGCATGCACGAGGGGCAGCCCGTCTTCTTCTTTGACGAGATACAGAACGTGGAGGGGTGGGCAAACTTCGCGCGCCGCCTCGCCAACCAAAAGTACCGCGTCTACGTCACGGGCAGCAACGCGAAAATGCTGAGCCGCGACATCGAGACCGTGCTTGGCGGCAGGTATCTCGACATCAGCGTCTATCCGTACAGCTTCGCCGAATACCTGAAAGCCGTGGGCGTGGCGCTCCCGAAAAACTGGCAGTACGGACGCAAGGCCGACGAGTTGCAGCGGCACTTCCGCACATACTTCGACTGGGGCGGCTTCCCCGAGCTTGTCCATTTCCGCGAGAAGAGAGTGTGGCTAAGCAGCCTCTACAACCGCATCTTCTTCAATGACCTCGTCGTGCGCCATAAGGTGAAAAACGAGGACGCGCTTCGCCTGTGCGTGCGGAGGCTTGCGGAAAGTGTGAAGCAGCCTTGCTCGCTCAACCGCCTGAGCAATCTGGTAAAATCCACCGGCACGCCGTGCAGCCCGTCCACGGTGATGGAGTACGTGCGCTACTTGCAGGAGTCCTGTCTCTTGGTTTCGCTTGACAACTACGTTTCTAAGTTTGTGGAAAGGGAAACGAAAAAGAAGCACTACTTCATAGACAACGGGCTGCTGCACCTTTTCATCGACAACCCCAACGCCTCCCTGCTTGAAAACCTGTGCGCCCTGACGCTGCACAAGGCGTACGGGAAAGACCTGTACTATTACGGCCGCAACATTGAGGTGGACTTCTACGTGCCGGAGGAGGGGCTTGCCGTTCAGGCTTGCTATCAGACGAGCGACACGGACACGCTCGAGCGCGAGACAAAAGCCTTGGCGGCTTTGCACGCCCTGCACCCGCTGCGACAGGCCGTAATAGTGACCTACGAGGAAGAGGGTGAAACCACGCGCGACGGGCTGCAAATACTGCTGCGCCCCGTATGGAAATGGGCGCTGGAATATTCGCTCCTGCCCTTCCCCGCACCCTCCGCCGCGCAAGAGTGACTTTCCTTACGCCGCAAACAAGCATCGTGCCGCAAAAATCTATTGGTGGCGGAACGCAACGCCGTCTTCTCGCGCCATATCGCAAGAAAAGCGGAAATGGAAAGAAATCAAACTCAAACGCGAGCCGTTTGACGGGCGAATTTTTATGTAAGTTTAACTGCAAGCCTTAGGACACTGGCGGCGGAAAAAGGTTTTCGGGACACTGGAAGGGGACTTCCCGCCACGGAAATAGGCTTCGGAGCGACGGGAATACTTGGAGTTTTTCCTGCATGTACATCCCGGCGGCGCTACATGTACATATAATAGTCACGTAAGTCACTGACAATCAATATCACAAAAGAGAGGATACGCACGGGGTGCATATCCTCTCTTTTCTCTACACAAAGATAATACTATTTCCTCCGTTTTCCAAATGGGCATTAACGTTATTTATGAGAGCGAAGTCTAAGAAATCAAACACAAAGTAAGGGGTATTAACAACAGATTTAAGACTTAAAACGCAACCCAACCCTGCTCGCGGCAGAGACTTTGGCACACCGCCCGGAAAGTCCGTTTCCCCGTGCAAGGACATTACGAAAGAAAGGCGTTTTGCCCAGTCCTCACCCCACCGCACCTTGCCGCCAGAAGTGAAGCAAAGAGCCTTTGGGCGCGGGAAAACGCGCCGTGCCGCGCAAGCCGTGGAGACCGCGAGCCGAGACGGCGGCGGGGCGGCAAAGGCAACTTGCACCGCGCGGGAGGCGGCGCGGTGGGGATTTATGCGTAACTTTGAGGCGCAAAGACGCCGGCACCCGCGGCAGCGGAGAGACAGGCAGCAAGCCCCGAAGCCGCAGACGCGCGGAGCGGCAATGCTTCGCAAGAGAAAGAGACACCAATTTTCATACAAGGAAAAACATACCCAACATGAGGATACCCGGATATATCCGCGCCGCACGCCGCGGCGCGCTGGCGATGGCGCTCCCGCTGGCGGTGGCAGGCACAATGCTCGCCCCGCAGGAGCTGCTCGCGCAGGTGACGGCAACGCCCGCCGCCGAAAACACACAAGGACAGACGCAAGCCGCCGCGCTCAAAGCCGTGAAGACCGGGCGCACCACGGTGGAGCTTCGCCACGCCGACGGAAAAGTGCTTACGCTCGACTTCTACGGTCCCAACATAGTGCGCCTTTTCCGCGACGACAAGGGCGGCCCCGTGCGCGACCCGCAAGCCACGCCGCCGGCAAGCATCCTCGTGCCCACGGCGCGACGCGCGGTGATGGGCGTGGACGTGAAGACGGAAGGCGGCAAAGCCGTCATCTCCACGGAGCGCGTCACGCTCTCCTTTGACACGCAGACGGGCGCAATGGCCCTCGTCAACCGCCGCACGGGCAAAACCGTGACGCAGTCCGCCGCGCCCGTCTCCTTTGAGAAGAGCGGCGTGACCGTTTCGCTCACCGCAGCCCCCGACGAGTACTTCTACGGCGGCGGCGTGCAGAACGGGCGTTTCTCCCATAAGGGGAAATCCATCGCCATTGAGAACACCAACAACTGGGTAGACGGCGGCGTAGCCTCGCCCACGCCTTTCTACTGGAGCACGGCGGGCTACGGCGTGATGTGGCACACCTTCAAGCCGGGACGCTACGACTTCGGCGCCACCGAGGCGGGGAAAGTGCTGCTTTCCCACAGCGAAGACTACCTCGACCTCTTCCTTATGGTGGACACCGACCCTGTCGACCTGCTCAACGACTTTTACCAGCTCACCGGCAACCCCGTGCTGCTGCCCAAGTTCGGCTTCTACGAGGGACACCTCAACGCCTACAACCGCGACTACTGGACGGAGGACAAAAACGGCATACCCTTTGAGGACGGGAAAAGCTACAAGGAGAGCCAGAAAGACAACGGCGGCGTAAAGGAAAGCCTGAACGGGGAAAAGCAAAACTACCAGTTCTCGGCACGCGCCGCGATAGACCGCTACGCAGCGGCCGACATGCCGCTGGGATGGTTCCTGCCCAACGACGGATACGGCGCAGGCTACGGACAGACCGCCACGCTCGACGGCAATGTGCAAAACCTCAAAGAGTTTGGCGACTACGCCCGCTCGAAAGGCGTGCAAGTGGGACTTTGGACGCAGAGCGACCTCCATCCCAAAGAGGGCGTAGAGCCGCTCTTGCAGCGCGACATCGTGAAAGAGGTGCGCGACGCCGGCGTGCGCGTACTCAAGACCGACGTGGCCTGGGTGGGCGCCGGCTACTCCTTCGGACTGAACGGCGTGGCCGACGTGGGCGAGATTCTCCCTCACTACGGACACCGCGCCCGCCCGTTCATCATCTCGCTTGACGGCTGGGCAGGCACGCAGCGCTACGCAGGCATTTGGAGCGGAGACCAAACGGGCGGCGACTGGGAGTACATACGCTTCCACATCCCCACCTTCATCGGTTCGGGACTCTCCGGCCAGCCCAACATCACCTCCGACCTCGACGGCATCTTCGGCGGGCGCAACACGCCGGTCAACGTCCGCGAGTTCCAGTGGAAGACGTTCACCCCGATGGAGCTTAACATGGACGGCTGGGGCAGCAATCCCAAGTACCCGCAAGCCCTTGGCGAGCCCGCCACAAGCGTCAACCGCAGCTACCTCAAGCTCAAGAGCGAGCTGATGCCCTACGCCTACACCATAGCACGGCAGGCCGTCGACGGCAAGCCTATGATACGCGCCATGTTCCTCGACTACCCCTCGGCCTACACCCTCGGAGAGTCCACGCGCTACCAGTATATGTACGGCCCGAGCTTCCTCGTCGCCCCCGTGTACAAGGACACGCACATGGACAAGGACGGCAACGACATACGCGACGGCATCTACCTCCCGGAAGGGCTTTGGGTGGACTATTACAGCGGAGACACCTACACGGGCGGGCGCATCATCAACAATTTTGACGCGCCCCTCTGGAAACTCCCCGTTTTCGTCAAAGCAGACGCCATCATCCCGATGGCCAACCCCAACAACAACCCCTCGCAGATACGCCGCGACTTCCGCGCCTACGAGATATACGCCACCGACGGCGGCGCAAGCTCGTTTGTAGAGTACGACGACGACGGCGAAACCGTCGACTACCTCAGCGGGAAGTGCGTGCGCACCCCCGTCTCCGCAGCGGCGAAGAGCAAGACGCTCACCGTCACCGTCTCCCCCGCGAGCGGAGCGTACGACGGCTTTGAAAAAACGAAGCAGACCGAGCTGCGCGTCAACGTGAGCGCGAAGCCTAAGAGCGTAAGCGCAAAGCTGGGCGGCAAAAAGGTGAAGCTCTCCGAAGCCGCTACGCTCGCCGACTACGAAAAGGGGGAGAACGTATACTATTATAATGCGTCCCCCGAGCTCAACCGCTTCTCCACGCCGGGTACGCCGGCCGCGGCTGTCAAGGTTACGAAAAACCCGCAGCTGCTCGTAAAGACGGCGAAAGCGGACGTGACCGAGGCCGCGCTGGAAGTGAAGGTAAGCGGCTTTGTCTTCGCCCCCGCCGACCGTCTGCGCACGCACACCGGCGCGCTCGCCGCCCCCGCAGCTCGCATCACCGAAGAAGGCACGGGCGTATTCACGCTCACGCCCTCCTGGGACAAAGCCGACAACGCCGACTACTATGAGATAGAGCACGCGGGCATGGTTTACTCCACACTGCGCGAGGGATCGTTCACCATAGACGGCTTGCAGCCCGAAACGCCCTACACGCTCAAGGTACGCGCCGTAAACAAGGACGGGCAGTCGCCGTGGACCGAGCTCACGGCAACCACGAAGAGCAACCCGCTCGAGTGGGCTGTGAAAGACATCCGCGCTCAGGCCACCTGCGAAGACCAGCCCGGCACGCCCGTCTCCAAGCTCTTCGACTTCGATGAGAAGAGCCAGTGGCACACCAAGTGGGGCAAGGGCGAGGCTGTGCCTTTCGACCTCACCGCCGACCTGCGCTCGGTCAACAAGCTCGACCGCATTCAGTACACGCCCCGAGAGGACGCCGGCAATGGTACGCTCCTTTCCGGCACAGTGCAGTACAGTACCGACCGCCAGCATTGGAGCCAGCCCGTGCCCTTTACTTGGGCGCAGGACGGCACGGTCAAGGAGTTCGGCTTTGAGGGCTCGCCCGAGGCACGCTATATCAAGATGCACGTCGACAAGGCTGTGGGCGGCTTCGCCTCCGGTCGCGAAATGTATGTCTTCCGTCAGGCTGGCACCGAGGGCTATCTCCAGGGCGACATCAACCACGACAAGCGCATCGACGAGAATGACCTTACGTCCTACATGAACTACACGGGCTTGCGCAGCGGCGACAGCGACTTCGACTACGTGAAGAGCGGCGACATCAACGGCAACGGCCTCATCGACGCCTACGACATCTCCTGCGTCACCACGGAGCTCGACGGCGGCGTATACCCCTCCTCGGGCAAGGTGGCAGGCTCGCTCGTCCTCACGCCGGACAAGAAGACCTTTGCAGCCGGAGACACGATACGTGTCACCGTCAGCGGCAAGGCGCTCCACTTTGTCAACGGCCTGAGCTTCGCTCTCCCGTACAGCACCGACCTGCTCGAGTACGCCGGGACGGAACTCATCGACATGAAGGATATGGTGAACCTCACCTACGACCGTCTCCACACCGACGGCACTAAGGAGCTGCTGCCCACCTTCGTCAACCGTGGCAACAACTTCCTGCTTGAGGAAGGCGATCACGACCTCTTTGTCATCAAGTTCCGCGCCAAGAAAGCCGGCAAGTACACGCTCCGCGCCAAGGACGGCATCCTCGTCGACCGCAACCTCGGCTCGGTGGCATTCTGACACTCCCCACGCGAAGACCCCGTACGCGCCGCAGCCCGGCGCGCGGCGGGGCCTTCGCTTTTCCGCAGCGG
>CAVFVD010000022.1:24246-43424 GCA_963625935.1 uncultured Oscillospiraceae bacterium
CCCGCCGCGCGACTTGCGGCGCAGGGCGACCTGCCCCCGAAGCGGGAGTTCCGCGGAGCGTGGATACAAATGATAAACGGGCAGTTCCAGGGAATGTCCCGCGACGAAATGCAAGCCAACCTGCGCAACCAGCTCAACGTCCTGCGCGGCTGCGGCGTTAACACCGTCATCTTCCAAGTGCGGGGCGAGGCCGACGCGCTGTACGCCTCTCCCTACGAGCCTTGGAGCCGTTACCTCACCGGGCGGCAGGGCACGCCGCCCTCGCCTTACTGGGACCCGCTGGCCTGGATGGTTGACGAGTGCCATAAGCGCGGCATGGAGCTGCACGCTTGGATCAACCCCTTCCGCGCCAAGACGAAGGGCACGCGCGAGCTTGCTACCAGCCACCCCTATGTCAAACACCCCGAGCGGTTTTTCGAGTACGACGGGCTCTATCTCTTCGACCCCGGGCTGCACGAGAACCGCCGCTACATCTGCTCCGTCGCAGCCGACATAGTGCGCCGCTACGACGTGGACGGCTTGCACATCGACGACTATTTCTACCCGTACCCCGTGGCCGGCGTCTCCATCCCCGACGAAGCCACCTACGAGGCGCACAAAAACGGCATCGCCAACATAGGTGACTGGCGGCGGTACAACGTAAACCTCTTCGTCGAAATGCTCCACGACAGCATACGCGCCGTAAAGCCTTGGGTGAAATTCGGCATAAGCCCCTTCGGCATCTACCATAACGCCAAGCCCGGCACATCGCTTCCCGGCTCGCGCACAAACGGCACGCAAAACTACGACGATCTTTACGCCGACGTGCTTTACTGGATAAGCAAGGGCTGGGTTGACTACAACGTGCCGCAGCTATACTGGGAGATTGGCCACAAAAGCGCCGACTACGCCGAGCTCGTGCAATGGTGGAGCCGCTTCGCCGGCGGACGGCCTCTGGTGATAGGGCAAGACGTGGAGCGCACCGTCCGCGCCGCCGATCTGAAAGACCCGACGAAAAACCAAATGGAGGAAAAGTTCCGCCTGCAGCGTTCGCTGCGCGGCATACAAGGTTCGTGCCTTTGGTACTCCGCCGCCGTGGTGCGCGACGAGGGCAACTTCGCCACCGCCCTCCGCCAGCGCTACCACCGCACACCGGCTCTGCAGCCGCTCTTCCCGTTCATAGACAACAAAGCCCCGGGAAAGCCCCGCAAGGTCTCCACAGCGTGGGCGCCGGACGGCTTCTTCCTCTACTGGACAGCCCCCAAGGCCAAAAGCGAAACCGATGTGGCTAAGTACTATGCCGTCTACCGCTTCCGCAAAGGCGAGAAAATCAATCTGCTCGACGCTTCCCATTTGCTTGACATCACTCCGCAGACCATCTACAAGCTTCCCTACGACGGCGGCCACACTAAGTACACCTACGTGGTCACCGCCCTCGACCGTCTGCAAAACGAGTCGAAGCCCGCGAAAGCCAACGTGAAGCTTTGAAAAGCGGGGAAAGATTTTCAAACTTGCAAAGAACGACTTATGAGAAAGTATAGATTGGGCTTCATCTCCGACGCTGACATCTACGAACACGTGCGGAATACGGCGAAGTCGTACCGGAGCAAAATCACCCTGGCGGACTTCAACGAGAGCATAGTAGACCCGATAAAGCTTACGTTTGACGCCAAAGTGTACGGAAAGAGCATTGAGCGTGCCATAGCCGATGAGTGCTTCCGCCAAATAGACAAGTCAAACGGGAACCAAATAGGCTATTTCCACCAAAACATATTCAAGTACGCCGGAGAAGGGTGGGAAGTGCCGTCCTCTGGCTTTGATGTAGAAAACGAGAAGCGGCATATTTACGTGGAGATGAAGAACAAGCACAACACGATGAACGCCGCCTCGTCCCAAAAGACTTACATGAAGATGCAAGCGCGGCTTTTGGAGGACGATGAAGCCACCTGCTATCTTGTAGAAGTAATCTCAAAGAAATCACAAGACGAGGTTTGGAAAATAAAGATAGACGGGAAGCCTTGCTCGCATAAGCGCATCCGCAGGATGTCAGTAGACAAGTTGTACGAAATGGTTTTCGGAGACCCGGAAGCGTTCTACAAACTTTGCAAGTCCTTGCCTAATATAATAGAAGACGTAGTTAGCGAGGACGGCGCCTTAGCGCTGCAAAACACGGTGTACGATGAGCTGAAGAAAAAGCACCGCAATATGCTCACGTCACTGTATCTTTTGGCATTCTCCTCCTATGAGGGCTTTGACAAAGACATGATGAAAGGCGAGGGATGAACGGACAAAAGAAAATATCAGCCAACAATCTTTCCGCACTGCTGGGCGTGTCGCGTGCCACAGTAGACGCGTGGGTGGCGAAAGGCAAGTTCCCCGCGCAAAAAGACGAGCGCGGCCGTTGTTTCTTCCTCCTTGACGATTTGGGATGCTTCCCTGAGGTGAAAGCAATGAAAGCCACGCGTTGGGAAGAGCAACTCAAAACCCGCCCCGCGCGTGACTTCACGTCCATAGAATTGTTTGCCGGCGGCGGCGGCTTAGCCCTTGGCATGGAAAAAGCGGGCTTCCGTCATGTGATGCTAAGCGAAATAGACAGCAGCGCGTGTGCCACGCTGCGGCAAAACAGGCCTGAGTGGAACGTGCTTGAAGGAGATATTCACGAAGTGGATTTCACGCCCTACCGCGACAAGGTGGATTTCCTGTCGGGCGGTTTCCCTTGCCAGGCCTTCTCTTACGCGGGCAAGCGCCTCGGTTTCGAGGAGACACGCGGCACGCTCTTCTTCGAACTGGCGCGGGCTGTGAAAGAAGTGCGCCCGAAAGTCTTTATGGGAGAGAACGTGCGCGGGCTGCTCACGCACGACGGCGGCCGGACAATGAACACCATACGCGGCGTGATAGCCGAACTTGGCTACACGCTCATAGAGCCACGCGTGTTGCGGGCTATACAGTATAACGTGCCGCAGAAGCGCGAGCGGCTCATCCTTGTGGCTGTGCGTGACGACCTCGCTCCCTACGCGCGTTTTGAGTGGCCCGACGTGTACGGCGGCGTGCGCACTCTGCGCGACGCCTTTTGCAAGGGCACTTTGTATGCGGAGAACGTCCCGCCCTCGCCGGGGCAGGCATACCCAGAGGGGAAACGTCGCGTGATGGAACGTGTGCCGGAAGGCGGCGACTGGCGCGACCTTCCCGAAGACATAGCCCGCGAGTACATGAAAGGAAGCTACGGCCTTGGCGGGGGTAAGACGGGGATGGCGCGGCGGCTGGCGATGGACGAGCCTAGTCTCACGCTCACCTGCGCTCCGGCGCAAAAGCAGACCGAGCGTTGCCACCCCACTGAGACACGACCGCTCACGGTGAGGGAATATGCCCGCATACAGACGTTCCCTGATGATTGGCTCTTCGCAGGCACAACGGCTGCGCAATACAAGCAAATTGGCAACGCTGTCCCCGTAAACCTAGCTTGGGCTGTGGGACGAGCGTTGATCAGACTCTTTAATTCCCTTTCCGCCCAAGGCCTCGCGTGAAAGGGGAAGTATTTGGCGGGCGAAAGGAACGGCCGCCGCGAAAGCAAAAAGCATTTCTGGCGAAAACCATATATCTGGCTCAACCATTATGAAGGTTCTCAAGTTTGGCGGAACGTCGGTAGGCACCGCCGAGAGTGTTTCCAACGTGAAGGAAATTATCGCCCGCACGGGCCGTCCGGTCATCGCGGTGGTGTCCGCGCTGGGCGGCGTGACCGACCAGCTTCTGCGGCTCACCGACACGGCGGCCGCAGGCGACGGCTCGTACACCGCGCTTCTCGACGCCCTTGAAGCGCGCCACCTGCGCATGGCCGAGGACACGGTGGCTTCCCCCGAGAAGCTGCCGGAACTTAAAGAAAAACTCTCCTCGCTGCTTTCCGAGCTGCGCAGCATACTGCACGGCGTGTGCCTCATACAGGACGTGACGGAGAAGACGCGCGACGCCATCGTGGCGTACGGCGAGCGGCTCTCCTCGCTTATCGTGGCGGCGGCGGTGGACGGCGCGGCGCACTTCGACTCGCGCTCTTTCATAAAGACGGAGCGCAAGGGCGGGAAGCGCGTGGTAGACTTTCCCGCGACCAACCGCCTTGTCTGCGAGACGTTCGCCGGCCTTGGCGGCGTGGCGGTAACGGGCGGCTTCATAGCGTCCGACAACGCGACGGGTGTCACCACCAACCTCGGCCGCGGCGGCTCGGACTACACGGCGGCGGTAATTGCCGCCGCGCTCGGGGCGGAGGCTTTGGAGATATGGACGGACGTGGACGGCTTCATGACCGCCGACCCGCGCATCATCCCCAATGCCTTCACCATCGACCAGCTTTCGTACGCCGAGGCGATGGAGCTCTGCAACTTCGGGGCCAAGGTGATTTACCCGCCTACCATATTCCCCGTCTGCCAAAAAGACATCCCCATCTTCGTCAAAAACACCTTCCGCCCCGACGCCCGGGGCAGCGTGATACGCCGTGACGCGGCGAAGAGCGAGCGCCCCATCCGCGGCATCTCCTCGGTGAGCGAAACGAGCGTGGTGACGGTGAGCGGCCCCGCGATGGTGGGCGTGATTGGCGTCAACCGGCGCATCTTCGCCACACTCGCCGCCGGCGGCATAAGCGTCTTTATGGTGGCGCAAAACTCCTCGGAGACCAGCACCTCCATCTGTATGACCCCTGCCGACGCGCCGAGGGCCTGCGCCTTGCTCGACGCGGAGTTTTCCACGGAAATCGCCGACGGGGCGATGAACCCCGCCAGCCTTGACGAGGGACTCGCCAGCGTGGCGGTAGTGGGCGAGCGCATGCGCCACCTGCCGGGCATTGCGGGCAAGCTTTTCAGCGTGCTTGGGCGCAACGGCATCAGCATCAGTGCCGTGGCGATGGGGGGACAGGAGATGAACCTCTCTTTCGTCGTCGAGCGCAGCCAGTTGCGCAAGACGCTGAACGTTTTGCACGACAGTTTTTTCCTAAGCGAGCATGAGGACCTCAACCTCTTCATCTGCGGCACCGGGGTCGTGGGCGGCAGCTTGCTGGGGCAAATAGCCGCCCAAAGGGACAAGCTCTTCCGCGAGCGCGGCCTGAAGCTCAACGTGGTGGGCGTGGGAGGCCGCCGTCACGCCGCCTTCTCGCGCGAGGGCATTGACCCGTCGCGCTACCAAGAGGCCTTGGAGAAAGGCGGAACGGGCGGCGTGGAGCGTATGATGGACGAGATAGAGGAGATGAACATTTTCAACTCCGTCTTCGTCGACTGCACGGCGAGCGCGGAGGTTGCGGCGCAGTACGGACGGCTTTTGCGGCACAACGTGAACATTGTCGCGGCCAACAAAATAGCTGCCTCGGCCGCCTACGATGACTACGCGCAGCTCAAGCGCACGGCGCGGGAGAAAGGCGTAAAGTTTCTGTTCGAGACAAACGTAGGCGCGGGCCTGCCCATCATACACACCATAGAGGACCTCATAAGCTCGGGCGACCGCGTCCTGCGCATAGAGGCCGTGCTGAGCGGCACACTCAACTTTGTCTTTAACGCGCTCTCGGCCGACACGCCGCTCTCACGTGCGGTGCGCCTTGCGAAGGAGAACGGGTACAGCGAGCCCGACCCGCGCATTGACCTTTCGGGCAAGGACGTGGCACGCAAGCTGCTCATCCTCGCCCGCGAGAGCGGCTACCGCGCCGAGGAGAGCGACATCGACCGCCAGCTTTTCATCCCCACTCGGCTTTTCGAGGGCTCGGAAGAGGCTTTCTGGGACGAGCTGCCGCGCCTTGACGCGGCCTTCGAAAGCGAGCGGCAGCGCTTGGAGCGCGAGGGCAAACGCTGGCGTTACGTGGCGCGGTGGAGCGAGGGGAAGGGCAGCACGGGCCTGCGCGAAATAGAGCGCAGCCATCCGCTTTACGACCTCGAAGGCTCTAACAACATCATACTCCTCACCACCGAGCGCTACCACGAATACCCCATGCTGATACAGGGCTACGGCGCGGGCGCGGACGTGACCGCCGCCGGTGTCTTCGCCGACATCATGCGCGTGGCAAACCTTTGACCCGCGCTTTCCCCAATACGCTAAGCCGCCGCACCAAGCGGTGAAGATTTATAAGACTCCGAATTTCATAGTATGAAAACCGCATCTTTTACCCCATTTCGCCGGCCGAGAACTTATAAATAGCGTTAACGGCCATTTGGAAAACGGGCGAGAATGTATTATCTTTGCCATATAGAAGAGGGGAAACGCACGGAGCGTTTTCCCTCTTTATTGTTATACTGACTATCAACTACTTACAAACCTCCTATATGTACATGTAGCACCGCCGGGATGTACATGTAGGAAAAATTCCAAGTATTCCCGTCGGCACGGGGCCTATTCCCGTGGCGGGAAGTCCCCTTTCTGCGCTGCGAGATCCCCTTTCCACAGCTCGTGCCCTAAGGTTTCCCGTTAAACTTACATAAAAAATTGTCCCGCAAACAAGGCGCAGGGAAAGTCCGATTATACCCCGTTCCTGCTAATATGTTTTGGGTATAGAGAAGAGCCTTTGCAAAGCATAAAAAGTCCGCCGGACGCGCGAAAGGCGACCGGCGGATTTTTCATTGTCTATATGTCCGCCCGCTCCTATTATATATGGAGCGGCGGCGGGCGCGGGACTTATTTCACGCGCTTCACTCCGTCCTCAATGTACACGCCTTTCTCGGGCGCTTTGTCAAGGCGCACGCCCTGCAGCGTGTACACGCCCTTCGTCCACTGCCCCGTGGCGATGCGCGGAGCGTCGATGCCGTCGGTCGTCTCAAAGTACGCGTCCATCGCGGCATATTGCTTGGCATACCACGCCTCGATGTAGGCAATCTCCTTGGCAAGGTCGGCGACGTGCTCGGGGCGTGCGCTGCGCTCGGCAAAGGCGTCCGTCATGCGCTGCCAGGCCCCGCTGCCAATGAAAAGGTCGCGGTAGGCCTCGAGCCGCTTGTTAATCAGCTCGGGGGCGAAGACCGTTTTGCGCACCTCCGCCCAGCGCGTGCGCATCAGCTTGTGGTAGTCCGTCCGTCCCTGGCATGCCGAGAACGGGAAGAAGCCCCCGTGCTTCACCATGTCCGCCGGCAGCCACTCCATATACTCCCCGTCGTGCATAGTGCCGTTGTACGAGCCGCCGAGGTCGGTGTCAAGGTCCCAGGGGCTTACGACAAACTTGCGCCGCGCGGCTTCCGTGGGGTCGGCGTCGTCGATGTCCTTCTGTATGTTGCGGACTGAGAAGTAATGGTTCTTGTTTCCCCAGTTGTCCGTTATGCAGAGCGCCATGTGGAATAGTTGGAAGTCGACGAGGTTGTCTATGTAGAAGTACTTATTCACTTGCTCGTACAGCCCGTCCTTGTCCCACTTGTAGGTGTCGGCGAGGGCGTGCACGTCAAGCAGGGGCTGCCACGCCTCCGCGCAGGCGTACTCCTCGTCGGGTTCTTTGAGTTCCCACGCGTTGTGCCACCCAATGGTGTAGGCAAGCCAGTCGTCGGTGTGGTTCACGTTGTTCTGGTCCTCGATGTCCTCAGTCCCGCTCTTGTACAACACGCCCCGCACGCGCAGCTCCTTGTCGTCGTACTTCTTGAGGTTAAGCAGCTTGCGGTTGATTTGGTCGGAGAGGCAATAGATGCCGAGGTACTCGTCGTTGAGCCACACCTCCACGAAGCGTCCGTCCGACCCGCTGCGCCCGCCAAAGTCGGTGTCGTAGGGCAGCGGGGAGAAATCGTTCCAAATGTCCATGCCCACGCGGTTGCGCATGCCTATGCAGTCTATCGCCATTGCGTCGAGAATGTACTTAGACGTGGAGCGAATGCCGAGGAGCGAACTGTCGACCGAGGCCGAGTAGTCGTCGGAGCGCAGCTTCACCGTGAGCGACGGCTTCATAAGGTACTGCTGCGCCGTGGCGCCGCGCGTCTTCATTTTTGTTTTAAGCTCCACCTTCTTCCCATCGGTGTCGGTGAGCGTCAGCGTGCCCTTTGAGTAGGGCATGTACCGTTCTACGGGGTTTTCCATAGTGAGGCGCAGCGTGGGGAGCTTCGCCGAAGACGCCCCGCCGTCTTGCGCGGCGGCGGAAAAGGGAGCAAGCAGGGACAAGGCTGCCGCGCAGACGGCGCGTCCCAGGGTATTCGTAATGTTTCTCATAAAGTTTTTCTTCAAAAAACGGCGTGTGAAGCCCCGCATGCACAGCTGCCGCCGGCGCGAAAGCACGCACACCGCCCGCAAAAGTAAGCAAAAGCGCGTTACGCCGCGCCTTTTCGCCCTGCGCACACACACAAGAGCGCCGCTGCGGGGACGATTTACAGCCGCGCGGCGTTTGCTTTCCCCAATATTGGTTAATTTTGCTTTTGCTTCCTACGCGCCAAAGGCGCAAAGCGAAGCCGCCAAACGAGCAAAATGCGAGAAGAGAAACCCTTCAAATACCTGCAAGCGATAGACTCCCCCGCCGACCTGCGCCGCCTCCCCGTCGAGGCGCTGCCGGAGGTTTGCGCGGAGCTGCGCCAAGACATCATAGACGAGCTGGCCGACAACCCCGGCCACCTCGCCTCAAGCCTCGGCACAGTGGAAATAACCGTGGCGCTGCACTACGTGTTCGACACGCCCTACGACCGCCTTGTGTGGGACGTAGGACACCAGGCCTACGGTCACAAAATACTCACCGGACGGCGCGACGCGTTCTGCACCAACCGCCGTCTGCACGGCATACGCCCCTTCCCCTCGCCCGACGAGAGCGAGTATGACACCTTTGCCTGCGGACACGCCTCCAACAGCATCTCCGCCGCGCTCGGCATGTCGCTCGCTGCACTGAAAAAGGGCGAAGACAAGCGGCACGTCGTGGCGCTCATAGGCGACGGCGCAATGAGCGGCGGACTGGCCTTCGAAGGCCTCAACAACGTGAGCGACACCCCCAACAATATGCTCATTATCCTTAACGACAACAACATGAGCATAGACCGCGCCGTGGGGGGAATGAAGGAGTATCTGCACCATCTGCACACAAGCGGCTTCTACAACCAGCTCCGCTTCCGCGCCTCCCAACGCCTCACGCGCTGGGGACTGCTCAACGAGAGCCGGCGCCGCGCCGTCCTGCGCTTCAACAACAGCGTGAAATCCCTGCTCGCCAACCAGCAGAACATCTTTGAGGGGATGAACATACGCTACTTCGGACCCACGGACGGGCACAACGTGATTGAGCTTGTCCGCGTGCTGCGCGAAATAAAGGAAATGGGCGGACCGAAGCTCCTTCACCTGCACACGGTGAAAGGGAAAGGCTTCCGCCCCGCCGAGCGCGAGGCGACGGTGTGGCACGCCCCGGGAAAATTTGACAAGGAAAACGGAAAGCGCCTCTGCGAAACGGGCGACACGCCGCAGCCGCCGAGATTTCAGGACGTGTTCGGCGAGACGCTGCTCGAGCTTGCGCGGCAAAACGACCGCATCGTAGGCGTCACGCCCGCAATGCCCACGGGCTGCTCGATGAACATACTCATGCGCGAAATGCCCGACCGAGCCTTCGACGTGGGCATAGCCGAAGGGCACGCCGTGACCTTTTCCGGCGGCATGGCAAAAGAGGGGCTGCAGCCTTTCTGCAACATCTACTCCTCCTTCGCCCAGCGCGCTTACGACAACGTGATACACGACGCGGCCCTGCTGCGGCTTCCCGTCGTGCTGTGCCTTGACCGCGCCGGACTGGTAGGCGAGGACGGTCCCACGCACCACGGCGCGTTTGACCTCGCCGCCTTGCGCTGCGTCCCCAACCTGACCATCGCCTCGCCATACGACGAGGCAGAGCTGCGCCGCCTGATGTACACGGCACAGCTACCCGGGAAGGGCACATTTGTCATACGATACCCGCGCGGGCGCGGCTCGCTCGTAGACTGGCGCTGCCCGCTCGAAGAAGTGAAAGTAGGCACCGGGCGGCGGCTCAAAGACGGAGCGGACGCAGCCGTGCTGACGCTCGGGCCGATAGGCACGGAAGCCGCCGAGGCGATACGCCGCGTGGAGGCGCAAAACCCCGGACGCACAGTGGCGCACTATGACCTGCGCTTTCTCAAACCGCTCGACAACACGCTGCTGGAAGAAGTCGCCGCACGCTACAAGCGCGTGCTGACCGTAGAGGACGGCGTGCGCGAGGGCGGTATGGGCAGCGCGGTGCTTGAATGGATGGCCGACCGCGGGCATACGCCCCGCCTCGTGCGCATAGGCCTGCCGGACCGTTTCGTAGAGCACGGCTCCGTGCCGCAGCTCCGCGCCCTCACAGGCACCGATGCCGACGGCATAGCCCGCAGCCTCGCCGCCCTGCTGGCAGACTGACAGCCCGTTTACTTACACCCTTACCGAAAAATGAAGATTATCATAGCCGGCGCGGGCGCGGTTGGCACCCACTTGGCCAAGCTCCTTTCCCGCGAAAACCACGACATAACCCTTATGGACGAGTCGCCGGAGAAGCTGGCAGACATCTCGTCAAACTTTGACATACTCACGCTGCCGCTCTCCCCGTCCTCCATCTCCGCGCTACAAGAGGCGGAGGTAGGGAAAGCCGACCTCTTCATAGGGGTAACGCCCGACGAGGCACACAACATGACAAGCTGCATGCTCGCCTCAAAGCTCGGCGCAAAGAAAACAGTGGCGCGCGTAGACAACTACGAGTACACGCTCCCGCAACACCGCGACTTTTTCCGCACCGTAGGAATCGGGTCGATAATCTACCCGGAAATGCTCGCGGGGCAGGAGATACTGCACAACATAAAGCGGAGCTGGATACGCCAATGGTGGGAAGTGCAGAACGGCGCGCTTATACTGCTCGGCGTAAAAGTCCGCCTCGGCGCGCACATACTCGACATCCCGCTGAAAGACCTTTGCGGCCCGGACGCGCCCTACCACATCGTGGCGGTGAAGCGTGGAGAGGAGACGGTGATACCCCACGGCGCGGACTGCCTGCGGGCGGGCGACATAGTCTACTTTATGACCACGCAGAAGTATATAAACTACATACGCGACGTGGCGGGAAAGGAAGACTACCCCGACGTGGCCAACGTGGTGATAATGGGCGGAGGAAGCACTTCCGTGCATCTCGCCAACGCCATGCCCGACTATATGCACGCCAAGATTATTGAGCTTGACGCCCGCCGCGCCCAACGACTCAACGAAGTGGTGACAAACCGCCACACGCTTATAATCCACGGCGACGGGCGCGACCTTTCGCTCCTCGAAGAGGAAGGCATACGCAAGGCGCAGGCTTTCGCCGCCCTCACCGACAACTCGGAGACCAACATCCTCGCTTGCCTCGCCGCCAAGCGTATGGGCGTGCGCAAGACTGTGGCTATGGTGGAGAACACCGACTACATAGGCATGGCGGAAAGCTTGGACATCGGCACCATCATCAATAAGAAAACCTTCGCCGCAAGCCACATCTACCAAATGATGTTGCGGGCAGACATCACCTCGGTCAAGAGCCTTACCGTCGCAGCCGCCGACGTGGCGGAATTCTCCGTATCGGAGGGCGCGCGCATAATACGCCGCCCGGTGCGCGACTTAGACCTCCCCTCCTGCGTGACGCTCGGGGGCCTGGTGCGCGACGGCAAAGGCGTCCTTGTAGGCGGCTCCACGCAGATACTCCCCGGAGACACCGTGGTGGCGTTCTGTCTAAAAGGCGGAATAAAGAAGCTGGAGAAATTTTTCAAGTAAGTCCGCCCCCCTCTCGTAATGCTCAACTATCCCATACTGTACAAAGCGCTCGGCGTGTTGCTTTATCTCGAAGCAATGCTGCTTGGCGTGTGCTTCGCCTTAGGCTTCGTCCTGGGCGAGACGGACCACCTCACCTTCGGGCTGCCCGCGCTGCTCGCGATCCTGCTTGGCACGGGCTTCCGCTACGTGGGGCGCAACGCGGAAAACCGCCTGAGCCGCCGCGACGGCTTCCTCATCGTCTCGCTGACGTGGGCGGTGTACTCGCTCATAGGCATGCTGCCCTTTCTCATAAGCGGCTGCGAGACGCGCGTAGCGGCGGCTTTCTTCGAGACCATGTCCGGCCTCACCACCACAGGCGCCACCGCGCTCAGCGACCTGGACGCGCTGCCGCGCTCGCTCCTGCTGTGGCGCAGCATTACGCACTGGATTGGCGGTATGGGCATAGTCTTCTTCACCATAGCCATCCTGCCCAACATGGGAGCGGGCGACCTCAAACTCTTCTCGGCCGAGGCCACCGGCTTAAAGACCGGGAAGCTCCATCCCCGCATCAGCACCACGGCACGCTGGCTTTGGAGCCTGTACCTCTTACTCACCGCCGCGTGCGCCGCCGCGCTTTATCTTGGCGGGATGGACTTGTTTGACGCGGTGAACCACGGACTTTCCACCGTAGCTACGGGCGGCTTCTCCACGCATACGGCAAGTCTCGCCCACTTCGCTTCCCCGCGCCTCGAGTGGATAGAGACGGGCTTTATGCTCCTTGCGAGCGTCAATTTCACCCTGCTCTACCTCTTCTTCGTCAAGGGACGCTTCCGCGAAGCCCTGCGAGACGGCGAGCTGCGCTGCATGCTGCTGATCTTCGCTATAGCCGCCTTCTCCATAGCCCTAATCATGCACTACGCGGACGGCGCGGACTGGGCGACGGCAATACGCGCGGCGTGCTTCAACACGGCCTCGCTGCAAAGCACTACGGGCCTGACGTGCGAGGACTTTATGGACTGGCACCCGACCGTATGGCTCATCCTCTCGCTCGTAAGCGTCATAGGCGGCTGCGCGGGCTCCACGAGCGGCGGAATAAAGTGCATCCGCGCTCTGATGGCTGCCAAAATCACGCGCTCCGAGTTCCGCCAGCTGCTCCACCCGCACGCCGTGCTTCCCGTACGCATCAACGGCACAATAGTAACGCCGCAGATGGGCCGCACGCTTATGGTTTTCTTCCTGATGTACTTCACGCTCACCGTGGGCGCGGCTTTCGTCATGGTAGCCCGGGACGTGCCGCTCCTCGATGCTTTCGGTCTCGCCATTTCGTCGCTCTCCAACATCGGTCCGTCTATCGGACACCTCGTCGGGCCGCTTGGCTCGTGGGGCTGCTTGGACGACGTGACACTGTGGACTAACTCTTTCCTTATGCTCGCCGGGCGCTTGGAGATTTTCTCCCTGCTTCTGCCCTTCACCGCCGCATTCTGGCGCGACGAATAAGCTCCCCGCGCCGGCACAGAAGTCGTCTTTTCCGCCTCGCACGGCTTGCCGTGTCATTTTATTCTTATCTTTGCGCGTTTACTGCACAAGTCTGCCGCCGCCAACCCGCGCAGCCGTTATGCGCAAAGTACAACAGCCTTATATATAAGGTATGCCGGGCGGCACGGCGCAAGACACGAGGCACGCACACACTAACTTTAAATCGTTTTATATGGATTGGTTTCAATCTCTATTCTCCCAGACGGGGTCAGTCGCGCACATCGTGGTGCTCTTCTCCCTTGTCATCGCCGTCGGCGTGGTACTGGGGAAAATCAAGATGGGCAGCATCTCGCTCGGCGTGACGTTTGTGCTCTTCGCCGGAATCGTGGTGGGGCACATCTACCACAGCTTCGGGCTGGCCGACCCCGACGGCGGCTTCGCCTGCCCTGCCAAAGTGCTTAACTTCATACAGGACTTCGGCCTCATCCTCTTTGTCTACTGCATCGGTCTGCAAGTGGGTCCCGGCTTCTTCCAGTCTTTCAAGAAAGACGGCATACACATGAACCTCATCACCGTGGGCATCGTGACGCTGAACATAGTCACGCTGCTTGCGCTCTACTATCTTTTCTTCGACACAAGCGACCCCACGAGCCTTCCCATGGCTGTGGGCGTGCTCTGCGGCGCGGTCACCAACACCCCGGGCCTTGGCGCGGCGCAAGAAGCCATAAGCACCTTGGGGCTTAACATGGGCGAAAACAACATCGCCTCCGGCTACGCCTGCGCCTACCCGCTTGGCGTGCTGGGCATCATCGCCGCCACGATAGCCGTGCGCTATATCTGCCGCATCAAGTTAGAGAAGGAGGAGGAAGAGATACGCCGTAGCCAGGAGGACGACCCGCACGCGAAGCCGCACCACATGTCCCTGCGCGTGGAGAACCCCGCCCTCGCCGGCCGCACCTTCGAGCAGCTCACCACCTTCCTCGGGCGCACGTTTGTCTGCACCCACTACAAGCACGGCGACCAGATATTCAGCCCCAACAAGGACACTCAGCTGCACATCGGGGACGAGATGAACGCCGTCTGCGCCGAGGACGACGCGGAAGCGGTAGTAGCTTTCGTGGGCCAGGAAGTAGACCTCGACTGGCAGGCAGAGCAGGCACCCATCGTGTCAAAGCGCATCCTCGTAACGCAGCCGGAGGTCAACGGAAAGACCTTCGGGCAAATGCACTTCAGCTCCATTTACGGCGTGAACGTGACGCGTATCACGCGCTCGGGCATGGACCTCTTCGCCGACCGCTCGCTCCGCATACAGATAGGCGACCGCCTTATGGTGGCAGGGCCTGAGGACTGCGTCAACCGCGTAGAGCGCGTGCTGGGCAACTCGGTGAAACGCCTCGACCACCCCAACGTCGGCGCAATTTTCCTTGGCATCCTCGTCGGCATCATATTCGGCAGCATCCCCTTCCAGTTCCCCGGAATGGCGACGCCCTTGAAGCTCGGCCTTGCGGGCGGCCCGCTCGTCATCGCCATACTTGCCGGCGCGTACGGCTACAAGTTCCACCTTGTGACGTATACCACCACTTCCGCCAACCTGCTTCTGCGTGAGATAGGCCTTATTCTCTTCCTCGCCTCGGTGGGCATCAAGGCGGGCGCAAACTTCTGGACGACCGTCGTGCACGGTGACGGTCTGCTCTACGTATGGGTTGGCTTCCTCGTCACGGTAATCCCCTTGCTCATTATGGGCGTTGTGGGTCGCTTGAAGTTTAAGCTCAACTACTTCACGCTTATGGGTGTGATTGCCGGTTCTACCACCGACCCTCCCGCGCTTGGTTACGCCAACCAGACGGCCAATAACGACGCGCCCTCGGTGGGTTACTCCACGGTCTACCCGCTGGCTATGTTCCTGCGCATCCTCACCGCGCAAGCCATAATCCTATTTATGTGCGCGTAAATCCGCTTCCGGCTTCGCGCCGGTCGGGATATTGAAAACACACGCCCCTTGCGTCCGTACACGGCGCAAGGGGCGTGGCCTTTTTATGTGCTTTGGCTGTATTTCTGAAAACAGACTCTTGTCTCTACAAAACAGATTTCCGCTTTCTCAAAAGAAACTTGCGGCTCACTTGCCGCCATGCACAACGCCGAGCAACCTTTGCAGGCGCTGCAGCACCTTGGGATAGCGGGCGGAGACGTCTTCCTCTTCGTAGGGCGTCGCGGAAAGGTCGAACAACTGCGGCACGGGGCGGTAGCCCGTCTCTATCTTCGGTCCCCAGGAAATCATCGCCGCGCCGTCGGACGGCGAGATGTATTTCCACCGCTGCGTGCGGAGGACAAGACTGCGGTTGTTGGCCATGCTGACAGCGTAAGAGCGCGGCGTGCGGTCTTTCCCCGTCCAGACGGAAAGGCTGTTTTGGCTGTCCGAGGCCGCACCTTCAGGCACGGAGACGCCCGTCAGCGCGGCGAGGGTTGCGGGCGCGTCGATAAGCGAGGCGAGCGCGTCCGACGTTTGCCCGCCTTTCACGCCCTCGGGCCAATACACCACGAAAGGCACTGCGCTTCCCGCCTCATAGGCGCTGTATTTCCCGCCACGGAAAGGGCCTCCCGGGCGGTGCGTCCCCGCGAGCTCTTCCGCGCGGTCGGCATATCCGTCGTCAAGCACGGGCCCGTTGTCGCTTGTGATAATAAGCAGTGTGTTTTTGTCCAAACCACGCTCTTTCAAGGCGGCGGACAGCTGCTTCACCGTCCAATCAAACTGCAGGATGGCCTCTCCGCGCAGCCCCATCTCGCTTTTCCCGCGAAAACGCTCGTGCGGCATGCGCGGCACGTGAATATCATTGGTGCAGAGATAAATGAAGAAAGGCGTGCGGCGATGGTGGTCGATGAAAGAGACCGTGTGCGAGAGGATGCTGTCGGCAATGCTCTCGTCCTGCCAAAGGGCGCGGCCGCCCCCGCGCATATAGCCAATGCGCGAAATGCCGTTGACAATGCTCTGGTCGTGCCCGTGGCTGGGGCGCAGCTTGGTGAGCAACTCCGGGTTGTCGCGCCCCGTAGGCTCGCCCTCGAAGTTGTGGCGGTAGCTCACGCTGATGGGCGCGTCGGGGTCGGCGTTTGCCACGCGGCCGTTCTCTATGTACACACAGGGAACGCGGTCGGCCGTGGCGGCCATTATATAATGGTAATCAAAGCCTATGTCGCGCGGCGTGAGGTCCAGTTCTCCGTTCCAGTCCTGCGCGCCCGTGCGGCTGCCGAGCCCTAAGTGCCATTTGCCAATCGCCGCCGTGGCGTAGCCCGCCTTGCGCATGAGCGACGCGACGGTAGTCTGCTCGGGACGGATAATCATCCCCGCGTTGCCGGCCGCCACGTCCGTGCCCACGCGGCGGAAGGGGTACTCGCCCGTAAGCAGGCCGTAGCGCGAGGGTGTGGAGGTAGAGGCGCAGGCGTGCATATTGGTGAGGCGCAGGCCGTTTTGCGCGAGACTGTCCACGGCGGGCGTGGAGACGCGCTCGGCGCCATAGCACGAGAGGTCCCCATAGCCGAGGTCGTCGGCCACAAGAAGTATGACGTTGGGCTTTTCGCGTTGCGCCGCGGCAAGGGCGGGCACCAGCGAAAGCAGGGGGAGGATGTAGCGCATCGGTGAGGATGTTGGATGGTTGGGTGAGACAAAATTACCAATTACGGAGAAAACTTACCGCACTTATTTCCCATCGTTGTAACTTTGCGGAGCGCGGAGCGGAGGGCAAGCCCCGTCACACTGCGCAACACTCCTAACACACGTCAAGCACAAGACAAATGACACACGACACACTTGAGAAAATCTTCGCAGCAAAGCTGCTTTCCGTAAAAGCCATCAAGCTGCAGCCCGAGCAGCCTTTCACCTGGGCAAGCGGCTGGAAGTCGCCCTTCTACTGCGACAACCGCAAGACGCTCGCCTTTCCCGCGTTGCGCACCTTTGTGAAGATAGAGCTTGCGCGCCTTGTGGCTGAGAAATACCCCGAGGCCGAGGCCGTGGCGGGCGTGGCCACCGGAGCCATAGCGCAGGGCGCGCTCGTGGCCGACGCGCTTGGCCTGCCGTTTGCCTATGTGCGCTCCAAGGCGAAAGACCACGGCATGGCCAACCTTATTGAGGGTGACCTGCACGCCGGTCAGAAGGTCGTCGTAGTAGAGGACCTCATCTCCACGGGCGGCAGCAGCCTCAAAGCCGTAGAGGCTCTGCGTGCGCACGGCTGCGAGGTCATCGGCATGGTGGCAAGCTACACGTACGGCTTCCCCGTTGCCGAGAAAGCGTTCGCCGATGCCAAGGTGGAGCTCACTACGCTCACCAACTACGAGGCCGTCGTGGAGACCGCCCTCGCTACGGGCTACATTCAGCCGGGACACGTGGAGATGCTGCACGAATGGCGCGCCAACCCCTCGGAGTGGGGAAAATGACGGCTGCCGCCCCTCGGTGAGGGGAAGCAGCGCGTCTGTCTTGAAAAACCGACTATCACGCGCACGCCAAAGACCAAACAATGTTCAGGAAAAAACTTTTGCTCCTTGCCGCCGTCGCTCTCTACGCCGCTACGGCCCTGGCCGGGGAGCGGGCTAAGTATGTCTTCTACTTCATAGGAGACGGAATGGGCGTAAACCAAGTAAACGGCACGGAGACATATCTGGCCGCCTTGGAGGGACGAATAGGCGTGAAGCAGTTGTGCTTCACGCAGTTTCCATACGCCGCCTTTGTCACCACCTACTCCGGCACCAACGGCGTGACCGACTCCGCTGCGGCGGGGACGGCGCTCGCCACAGGCTGCAAGTCAAAGAACGGCACACTCGGACTCTTGGCTGACCAAGTCACGCCCATAACGAGCGTGGCGGTGTGGGCGCAGCAGGCCGGCGCGGCAGTGGGCGTAAGCACGAGCGTCAGCGTAGACCACGCCACGCCGGCGGCTTTCTACGCCCATCAGGCAAGTCGCAACTCGTACTACGCCATAGGCAAGGACCTGCCCAAAGCGGGCTTTGACTTCTACGCCGGCTCTGATTTTCTCAAACCCACGTCTGACTCCGACGCAGCCGCCGGCTCGCTCTACGACCAATGCCGCAAGGCGGGCTACACCATAGCGCGCGGCTACAAGGATTTCCGGAAGAAGGAGGCGAAAGCGGGCAAAATGATACTCTTGCAGACCGAGGAGGCGAGCCGCCGCAACCGCAAGTCGCTGCCCTACGCCATAGACCGCACGGCCGCCGACATGACGCTGCAGCAAATCACGCGCGCGGGCATCAGCTTCCTTTCCTCGCGCGAGAAAGACGGCTTCTTCCTCATGGTGGAAGGCGGAAAAATTGACTGGGCCTGCCACAGCAACGACATAGCTGCGGCTTTCCGCGAGCTTAGCGACATGGACGACGCCGTGCGCGTGGCTTACGAGTTTTACGAGCAGCATCCCGACGAGACGCTCATCGTGGTGACGGCCGACCACGAGACGGGCGGCCTGTCGCTGGGACGCGGCCCGTACGCACAACACACCGACCTTCTGCGCTACCAGCGCATGAGCGCGGAAGCCTACGCCGACCACCTCAAAGAGCTGAGCCGCAAGAAGGGCGACAAATTCACCTGGGAGCTTGTAAAAGCCGACTTGACCGCTAACTGGGGCTTCTTTGACGCCGTGAAACTCACCGACGCGCAGGAGAAACGCCTGCACGACGCCTACGACGCTACGGTGAGCGGACGGGCAAAGGAGAAGACGTCACTCTACGCCCACGTGGGTGCCATTGCCGACGCGGCACGCGATGTTATGTCGGAGTGCGCACTCATCGGCTGGCAGAGCGGCGGCCACTCCAACGGCTTCGTGCCGGCCTTCGCCATCGGCGCGGGCGCGGAGCAGTTCTCCGGACAAATAGACAACACGGACATACCCGTGAAGATAGCCAAAGCGGCGGGCTGGACTGTGCCCGATAGGTGAGACACCCCGTTGCCACCGCAGTGAAAAAGTTGCCGGACACCCGCAAAAGGTTTCCGGCATTTTTTGTTTTATATTATTGCTGTCCGCTAAAACTCAAAACGCCAAAAACATCCCGACCGAAGTCCTTTA
>CAVFVD010000023.1:0-41903 GCA_963625935.1 uncultured Oscillospiraceae bacterium
TAAAGGACTTCGGTCGGGATGTTTTTGGCGTTTTGAGTTTTAGCGGACAGCAATAATAATTTTCTAAAACTTATTTTTATGGCCAAATTTAAAGTAGAGATTAACGCATCAGATTGTGTGGAGCTTCGTGTGACGGGCGGCTTTGATTCACAAGAAAATTTTGACGAATTCCTTGAGTCCGAATATGACGGAGATGTTGAAAAGTATATTGAAGACGGTCCGGACTATTGGTACTTCGCAAACTTCAAGGAAAGGTCAGATTTTGAAAATGACTCATCTTTTTCGTTAAAAGTGACTGATGAGCAAGGGGATATTGTCTATGAGACTCATGATCCCCTATCCATAGCTCGTTATCCTCTTGAAGATGAAGACGGATTTGAGATTGAAGAGATCCCAAATTATAAAGAGAAAAAACTTGCTGAGGGTACATACTTTGTTCAGAAATTCAATAAGGAGGGATGCTGTTTCACAGTATATGATCTCGAAGTTGACGAGTTTGACCCTTCTAAGTTGTCATTCTATCCTACCGAGTACCCATTATGGAGTTTAGTGGATGAGGACTGTGTTTCCTTAGATGATATTCGTTACGATAACAAACGTCTCGACGTTGAGGGAGACTATCTTGGGTGGCTGGAACCGGATGGTTGGCATGTTGTGGAAACAGTAACCGATACGGACGGTGACGTATTATTTAAGGATGCTGTGGTGGAGCTCTTATAATAATAGCTAAACTATCAGCGTTAGGTGGCGTCCCCCGCTTGCAAGACGCTTGAAAAGCTCCTTGCAGGGCGGGGGGCAGTCAGCCTTTTTATGCCAATAAACAAAGGGTGCGTGAGCCGTCAGTCGGGGAAGGAGAACTGCGCGAACTTTACGAGCAGATTTTTCTCGCCGGCTGCGGCGAAGCGCACTCGCACTTTCGCGCTGTCGCCGCTTCCCTCGCAGCCTGTCACTATGCCCGCGCCGAAGCGGGCGTGTGAAAGGCGCGTGCCAACGCCCACCGTGCGCCCGCAAATAGTCACAGATTGCGTGGAGGCGGTTGCGGCTGCTTGCGCGGGGCTGCTTGCGCCTGTATCCTTGGGACGCCGACCGAGGGCGCGCATATTTCCGCCCGAAGAATAGGGCGATGCGCTCGAATAGGACGGGCGGGGATGGGATTGGGACGCATAGGCTCGCGACTGGGACGGGTACGCGTTCTCAGCCGGGCGGCGCGTGGCGTACGGAGACGAGGCCACGGGGCTGCCGGTGGCGTAGAGCGTCCTCGCGCCCCAGGGATTGGAGGCAGGACGCGCCGCGCGGTCTGAGCGGTCAAGGTACTCTGCGTCTATTTCGCCTATGAACGGGCTGATTTCCGAGAATTGCAGACTGCCGAAACGGAAACGCATGGCGGCGTAAGAAAGGTAGCAGAAACGCTTGGCGCGGGTTACGGCGACGTAGAAAAGGCGGCGTTCCTCCTCCATCTCGCGCGGGAAGAGCTTGGCGTTGGCGTTGGGGAAGAGTTCGTCTTCCAGTCCCGTCACAAATACGGCATCAAACTCCAAGCCCTTGGCGGCGTGCACCGTCATCAGTGTCACTTTTGGCGTGTTGTCGTCTTCGGTGTCGGTATCAGTTAGCAGCGAGACCGTTGATAGAAATTCGTTGAGCGGGACGACCTCACGCCCCTGCTCTTCAAGCATTTCCTTTTCGTACGAACGTATGGAGCCGAGCAGCTCGTCTACGTTTTCCTGCCGTGCCACGTTTTCCGGCGAACGGTCAACGGTTATGTCCGCGCCGATGCCCGACTTGCGCACAATTTGCGTGGCGAGGTCGTACGCCCCGACTTTGGAAAGCTGTTCGCGGAAACCGAGGATGAGCTGGCAGAAATCCGCAATTTTCCCCAAAGCCCCTCGGTTGAGTTGCAAACCGTAGGCGGACGGGTTGCATGCCACCTCCCAAAGGCTCTTGTCGGCAGCGGCGGCGGCCGTCTGCAGGCGCGTGAGCGTAGTTGCCCCAATGCCGCGCGCGGGGTAATTGACGATGCGGCGGAAAGCCTCCTCGTCGTCGGGATTGCAAACAAGGCGGAAGTAGCCTATCACGTCCTTTATCTCCTTGCGCTGGTAGAACGAAAGGCCGCCGTATATGCGGTAAGGAATTGACGCGCCTTGGAAAATTTCCTCGAAGGAGCGGCTTTGCGAGTTGGTGCGGTAGAGCAGCGCGATGTCCGAGTAGTCGATGCCTTTGCGGTGCAGACGCACGATGTTTGCAGCCACTTTCGTGGCTTCTTCCTTGTCGGTATTGGCGGAGAAAACGTGGATTTTCTCTCCTTCCTCACCTGCCGAATAGACTTTCTTCGGCAGCTGGTGGCGGTTTTTGGCGATAATGCTGTTGGCAGCCCCGACAATGCAGCCCGTGGAGCGGTAGTTGCACTCCAGCTTCACCACCCGCGCCGTGGGATATTGCTCGGTGAATTGGAGAATATTGGAGATGTCCGCCCCTCGAAAGCCGTAAATGCTCTGCGCATCGTCACCTACGACGCAGATGCGCGAAGTAGGGTCGGTGAGCAGGGAGAGTATTTGGTGCTGGGCGTGGTTTGTGTCCTGATACTCGTCAACGAGGATGTAGGCGAAACGGTCCTTGTAGCGCTGGCGCACATCGGCGTTGTCGCGCAAAAGGTAGTAGGTGCGCACAAGCAGGTCGTCGAAGTCCATCGCCGCCGCCGCGTGCAGCCGTTGCTGGTAGCGCGTGTAAATCTTCGCCGTTTCGCCAAGGTTGTCGGCGGAGTCGCGCCGCGACACACTGGCGTCGCTGGCGTACTCCTCGGCGGTGATGAGCCGGTTCTTGGCCTCGGAGATGCGTCCAGCCACTGTGGCGGGCTTGTATGTCTTCTCGTCGAGCCCCATCTCTTTGACGATGGCTTTTAGGAGCGAGCGCGAGTCGGTGGAGTCGTAGATGGTGAAGTCGGCGGGGAAGCCAATGCGCTCGTGCTCTATGCGCAGAATGCGTGCAAAAAGGCTGTGAAACGTGCCGCTCCAAAGCTGGCGCGTGCCTTCCCCGCCGCATATCTGCGCGATGCGGGTGTTCATCTCCCGCGCCGCTTTGTTGGTGAAAGTGAGGGCGAGTATGCGCCACGGTTCAAGCCCGAGGGTGAGCAGGTGCGCTATTTTGTACGTCAGCACGCGGGTTTTGCCCGAGCCCGCCCCGGCTATGACGAGCGAGGGCCCGTCGCAGTAGGTGACGGCTTCAAACTGCGCTTCGTTAAGCTCGGCGGCGAGACGCGCCATGTGTGTTTCGTTCATCTTGGGAATGGCTGAAAGGTTGGGCTTAGCGCGTCTTGCCGCTGTCGTGGCGCAGCTTGCGCTCGTAAAACTGCACCTTGCGGCAAGCCTCGTCAAAGTCCGGCTGCGCCGACGCGCCTTTCTCTCGCAGCACGCTGTCTGCCGCAACGAGCTCGATGCGGGCTTGGGCGATGTCTATGGAGTCCATGAGAAGAATGCCTTGGCGGCGGGCTGAAAGCGCCAGGTAGCAGTCTTTCCGCATACGCTCCACGGCGGCGCGGGCGGCTGCGTGGTCGCCGGCGGCAAGGCGGGCGCGGGCCTCGGAAAGCATCGGGGCGGCGGCCGCCTCCATTTTCCGTCTCTCGCTGCTGTACTCTGCGGTGTCCTCGCCTGCGGCTTTCGCCTTCTTCGAGCAGGAGGCGAAGGAAAATACTGCGGTTGCTGCACAAACTGTCAGCAATGTGCGGAAAACGGTGCGGCGGGCGCGGCGGCGAAAGTCTTTCATATAAAGATGCAAGGAGTGTTTTGGTAAAAGAAGCCTGACTTTGCTGGGAAACCAGCTTGCCTATGCAGGAAAAATTACTTGGCTTTGCGGGGAATATTGCCTGACTTTGGGAGGGAAATAGCTTGGCTTTGCGGGGAAAAACGCTTGGTTTCACAGGCGCAAGCGCCATTTCGCCCCAAAGGGAAACAATGCGCTCAGAGTGTCCGCAGTTTGCGCGGCTTTTAGTCTTACTCCTGCGTCTGCGCGAGATAGCGGCGGTTGCGCTCCCGTCGTTCGCGGTCGAAAATCCAACCCCATTTGTTGAAATACTTCACCATCGAAGCGACGAAAATGCAGAAGAGGCGCAGCTTTTTGCTCGCTCCGTGTCCGTACTCGTGCGTCACTTCCACAAAGGGATAGTAAAGGGCTTTGTAGCGGCTGCCTACGCGGCGCGAGAAATCGTTATCTTCAAAGTACATAAAGAAGCGTTCGTCGAGGAGACCGCATTCGCGCAGCGCGTCGGTGCGTATGGCGGAGAAGCAGCCCGATATGTGCCCCACCTCGTATACGCGGTCATCGCGCATGCCGCGCATTTCGAAGCGCCACATCCACTTTTCGTAGAGCTTGGGAAAGAGCCTGCGCGCGCGGCGTTGCAGCTGCATGCCGGGCGAAGTGACGAGCTTGGGCAGGTATTGCGCCGTGCCGTCCGGGGAAAGTATCTTGGGCATCATCTCGCCCACGTCGGGGTGGGAGAGCATATAGGTGACGATGGGGGTAACCACGTCCGTGGTGAAGCAAATGTCGGGATTCACCACGAAATGCACGGCGCTGCCAGCTTCGAGGGCTTTGCGGAAGCCCACGTTGTTGCCCCGGCAGGAGCCGAGGTTGGAGTCTTGGCGCAGGTAGCGTATCTCGGGCGAGAGGTCAGCCAGCGCGGCGGCCTCGTCGCCGGGCGAGTTGTCCACAATGTATATTACCTTCTCCCCCGTGTACAGCAGAATGGAGCCGACAACCTTTTTCAGCTCCTCCAAAGGCTGCTTGTAGGCGACGACGCAGAAGGTCACCAGGGGCAGCCCGTTTTCTTTCCGTATGTCCTTGTCTGTGCCGGGGGCGGCGAGTGTGTTTGTCATTTGTCAGAGGTCTTTGCGCTCCTTACGCGCAGGGACAGCCATCCCGCGAAAGCGGCGTAGAGCGCGATGTCGGCGGCCACGATGGCGGTGACGCCGAGGTCGGCACGCAGCAGCAGCCAGTTGAAGAGGCAGAAAGCCGCCTCGAGCAGCAGTATGACGCAGAGCGTCTGCCGCATGGTGAAGCCCGCCTGCAGGCACATGTGGTGGAGGTGGGTTTTATCGGGATGGAACATGCTTTTCTTACGGAGCAGGCGCCCGAAAGCCACGCGCCCGAGGTCGAAGCACGGCACTATGAGCAGCGTGTAGGGGACGAGCAGGGCGGAGGGGTACATCACGGAGACGGACATCCCCTCGGAGGTCATCATATAACGGATGGAGAGGAAAGCCAGCGCGTAGCCGAGCGTGAGACTTCCCGTGTCGCCCATAAATGTCTTGGTGCCCCGCTCCACTTTCCCGAAGAGGTTGAAGCAGAGGAAGCCCGCCACCGTGCCGGCAAGCGCGGCGCAGTATTGGGAGTACAACATCGTGCCTATGCGGTAGTACAGCACGCAGAAAGCGCCCAAGGCTATCAGCGAGAGACCGGACGCAAGCCCGTCTATGCCGTCTATCAGGTTGATTGCGTTCACTATCAGCATGGACACAAACACGGTCAGCGGGTACGCCGCCCAAAATGGCAGCTCGTAAATGCCGCACAGGCCGTAGAGGTTGTGGATGTACAGCCCGCAGAACGGCAGGAAGAGCGACACGGCGAATTGTATGCAGAACTTCACCCAGGCCCGCATGCCGAAAAGGTCATCGAGCACGCCGATGATGTACAGCAGGAACATGCCTGTCAGCACGAGCAGCACGGAGCTGTTGTACATTATGGTCTCTGCGTGCAGGATTCCGTTGCGGATGACGGTTGTCGCGGCGGTGGCAAGCAGCATGCAGGGTATGAAAAGCACGCCGCCGAGCCGCGGGATGTTGCCGTGGTGTACCTTGCGCGGGTCGGGGATGTCGTACATGCCGCGCCGCTTGCACAGTTTGAGCAACCGTGGCATCAGCAAAAGCGTCGCCGCCAGACTGATGGCGAAGCTCAGGGGGATGTACAGGGACAGTTCGTTGGCCATTCGTACTTGCTTTCGCGCGGGACGCGCTTATGCAGCCCGCCCGCTTGTTTTTCACGTAAATAATAACGCGGACAAGGCTTTTTTATTGCGCCGTTCCCTCACTCCCCGCAACGGCTGCGGCGGGGAGCTTCTGCGCAAAATTCGTACAAAGGTAGTGCATTATGGGCGAAAAGCCAAATCGTGCGTGCGCCGCGCCGCCTACAAGCCTGCCCAAGAGGCGGCAAGGAAGGCGAGCCACGAAGCCACGTAGGCGAAAGCCGTGGTGTATGCGGCGGTGAACAGTGCCCATTTCCACCCGCCGCTTTCGTTTTTTATCGCCGTTATGGTGGCGATGCAGGGGAAGTAGAACAGTACGAAGACGAGGTAGGCGAGGGCGGAGGGGGCAGACATGTGCTGCCGCAGGGCTGCGGAGAGGCGCGTGTCGCCCGAGGCGCTGCCGGCATCGGTGTCTTCGCCGGCGTACATCACGGCGAGCGTGCTCACCACAAGCTCTTTCGCGCCCACACCGGAAAGTATGCCCACGCTCATGCGCCAGTCGAAGCCCATGGGGGAAAGCACGGGGGTGATGGCGCGTCCCATCCGCTCGAGATAGGAGGGGGCGGGGGCGGTAGTGTCCCCGTCCGCGTTTGCCGTGCTTGCGGACGCAGAGGCGTTTTCAGTATTTGCGCTGCCGTTTTGTACGGGCGCGGCGGGGCTGGCGGCGGTTGTCTCGGGTGCGGAGGCGACAGTCTCGTCGTTGTGCGGGAAGTAGCCGAGTGCCCAGATGATGAGCGAGAAAAAGAGAATTATGCCGCCCATCTTGCGGAGGTACTGCCGTCCTTTTTCCCACGTGTGGCGCAGCACGGAGCGTGCGTTGGGGAGGCGGTAGGGGGGGAGTTCCATCACGAAGGGCAGGTCGTCGCCGCGCATGAGAAAGCGGCTGAACACCCTCGCCATAGCCACGGCGGCCACGATGCCGAGCGCGTAGAGCGAGAGAAGCACCAGCGCGCCGTGATCGGGGAAGAAGGCGGCAATCAGCACCACATAGATGGGGATGCGTGCCGAGCAGGACATAAAGGGAGTGACGAGCATGGTCACAAGCCGGCTCTTGGGGTTTTCGATGGTACGCGTGGCCATGATGGCTGGCACGTTGCAGCCGAACCCCATAACCATCGGGATAAACGACTTGCCGTGCAGCCCCATGCGGTGCATCAGCTTGTCCATTATGAAAGCCGCGCGGGCCATATAGCCCGTGTCTTCTAGCAGGGAGATGAAGAGGTAGAGGATGAGGATGTTTGGCAGGAAAACAATGACGCTTCCCACGCCGCTTATCGCCCCGTCGACGAGCATGTCGCGCAGCATTCCCTCGGGCAGGGCGTAGGAGACGAAGTCGGAGAGCTTGCCCACGGTCCAGTCTATCCAGTCCATTGGGTACTGCCCAAGCACGAAGGTGCCGTCAAAGATGAGGAAAAGCAGCAGGAAGAAGAGGGGAAAACCAAGATAGCGCCCGGTCACCACGGTGTCGATGCGCTCCGTGAGCGATTTTCCCGGACGGCGTGCGTGCGTGGCCAGCGTCTCGCGCAACGCGCCTTGTATGTAGCCGTACTTAGCGTCGGTCAGCGCGTTGTCGGGCGTTTCGTGCAGCTCTTCTTTAAGTCGCGCGGTCTCCTCGAAGCGTACGGCGAAGAGCTCGTCGCGCTGGGGCAGGGAGACGGCCAGTTCTTCGGTCTCGCGGTCGCCCTCCAGAAATTTTATGGCCAGGTAGCGCGTGGAGAAGCGCGAGCGCAGTGCGTCGTTCTTCTGGAAGACGAGCTTCAGGCGGTCAATGCTTTGCTCGAGTTCCGTGCCGTGGTTGATGTGGATATGGCGCTGCAGCTCCTCGTCGCTTTGCCGCTCGTACACGGCCACCACTGTCTCGAAAAGCTCGCGAAGCCCCTCGCCGCTGCGAGAGACCGTGGGCACCATTGGCACACCCAAAAGGTGGCCGAGCTGGTGGTGGTCGAGCCTGTCGCCGCTGCGACGCAGGTCGTCGTACATGTTCAGAGCCACAACCATGCGCAGGTGCATGTCGATAAGCTGCGTGGTGAGGTATAGGTTGCGCTCAAGGTTTGAGGCGTCTACCACGTTCACCACCACGTCGGGGGTCTCGTCTATGAGGTTGCGGCGCACGTACAGCTCTTCGGGCGAGTAGGACGAGAGGGAGTATGTGCCGGGAAGGTCGATAAGGCGTATTTTGTACTCGTCGCCGGCCTGCAAAGCGCATTCGGCGCATCCGCCGCCGCAGGAGGCGGAACACGCCTTTCCGGCCTTGTCGTTGTGCAGTGCGGAATGCGCTCCGTTGTCCGTTACGCCGTCTTCCTTACGGCGCACCCGGAAAGTGAACGTGCCTTCCTTGGCGTCCACCGTCACGCCGCTGTAATTGCCGACGTGCTCGTGCCCGCCGGACGCCATATTAAATAAGGATGTCTTGCCGCAGTTGGGGTTACCCACAAGTGCCACGGTGATGGTGCGCCGTTTGTCGCTCGCCATCCGCTCCATGTGCCTTTCAAGTCGCAGCCGCTGCTCCTCTGCCTCGTCCGCGCCCGGCTTGAGCGAGCCGAGGCGGCAGGAGGCGTGCAGCCGCTCGTCGGCTTCGGCCTCGCTCTCGCTGACCACCTCGACGAGCCGCGCCTCCTCGCGCCGCAAGGACACTTTGTAGCCCATTATCTCGTACTCGATGGGGTCGCGCAGCGGCGCGTTGAGTATGACGCGCACGGCTTTGCCCTTCACGAAGCCCATCTCCACGATGCGCTTGCGGAAGCCGCCGTGCCCCGAAACCTTTACTATTACTCCTGTTTCTCCTGTGTGTAAGTCTGACAGATGCATCCCGAAAAGTCTTCTTTATGGAAAAATCATTGTCGTCACGTCCTTGTCGGGTGCAAAGATAGTGCAAGGCGAGCGCAACGCGTCAAGTAAAAGCAGCGCTTTTGACTTGGCGCGCTGCCGAGCCGCCGCCTATCTTATTCAAAGATAGTGCAAGGCGAGCGCAACGCGTCAAGTAAAAGCAGCGCTTTTAACTTGGCGCGCTGCCGAGCCGCAGCCTATCTTATCCAAAGATAGTGCAAGGTGAGTGGTCTGCGTAAGCCAAAAGCGTCTTTTGGCTTTTCGCAGACCCGAGCCGCCGCCTGGCTTGTCAAAAGACAGTGAAAATGCGAGCGGAATCGTCAGCACAAAACGCCTCGTCCGGGGCGATTTTCGGCAGGCCTTTTTCCCGCTTTTCGCGGAAGAAACGGAGCCTCATTTTGCCCGTTTTGCGATAACAAACTTTATGAATTTTTAAGTCGCAAAATGCTCCCGGCGGCTGCGCGGATGCTTTCCGAAGCGCGAAAAAGGGTGTTTCTCCGGACTGGAATACTTGGAATTTTGACGGGAATACTTGGAGCTTTTCCTATATGTACATCCCGGCGGCGCTACATGTACATATACGAGCCGCGTAAGTCATTGATAGTCAACAATGCAAGAGAGAGGGTACGCACGCGGTGCATATCCTCTCTTTTTACTACACAAAGATAACACATTTTTCGCCCGTTTGCAAGAGGGGCATGCCTACTATGTTAAAACGCAAAGTATCTTTTCGGGGTGCGAAAACGTATTTTCCCGGGCAAAACGAATGCGGATTTTTCGCCCGCGCGGCTTTGGAAATCCGCCTGAAGCCAGTGTCAGTTTTGCCCCAAATAGCGCAGGACGGCTGCAGCATATTTCTCGCTAAGATTTCCGCATTTTCCGCATCAAGAAGCCCCGCGCGGCAGTCCGTGTGAGACCGGCGCGCGGGGCGTATGTTTGTAGCTCTGTCTCTCCTTTATCTGCGGAAAATGAGGATTGCGATAGAGGTGAGGAGGGACGAGACGGAGAGCCAAGTGGAGATTTGGCGGATGGAGTTGTCGTTGTTGGTGGACTGTCCCATGCGCACGCGGTTGGGCTCGACGTAGATAATGTCGTTTTGTTGCAGCTGATAGACGGGCGAGCTGAAAAGCTCCTTGCTGCGCAGGTCCACAAAGTACGTCTTGCTTTCGCTGCCCTCTTGGCGCACCACCTTGATGCGGTCGCGGCGGCCGTTGATGGTCAGGTCGCCCGCCATGCCGAGGGCTTCGAGGATGTTGATATTGTCGCGCGGGATTTCAAGGCGGCCCGGCTTCGCCACTTCACCCAAAACGGTGACATAGCGGCTGTATGCGGCCACGGTGACCACGGCGTCGTTGATGATGCCATTGCGGAAGGTGCTTTGTATCATTGACGCAGCCTCGGCGCGCGTGAGTCCGCCCACTTTTACGCGTCCAAGTCCCACGATGTCCACGTTGCCGTTTTCGTCGACGGTGTAGCGCAGGTTGTCATAGTTGGACGTACTCGCCACATTGGAGCTTGCCGCGATGTTGTAGCGCAGGGCAAGCTCAGGCGTGGTGGCGCTGGAGACGTTTACGCCTATTTTGTCGCCGGGGGCAAGCTTGAGGGGCTTGGGGGCTGCGCTTGTCACGGTCTCTTCCTGTGTCACGTCTTGCAGATATACTATTCTTTCTGCCGTCTTGCACGAACTCAGCGTAAGGAGCGCGAGGGCGAAGACGTAAAGTGCTTTTTTCATCGTGTCTTTTAATGTTTCCTTTCTTTCTGGGCGTGTTTTTCAAGCAAACACGCCCGACCGCTCTCCCCGCATCAGGCATGCGGCGGCGCGGCAAAGCATTGTATAATTAGTGCAAAAATAGTGTTTTCCCGCGAATGTGCCGCCTTGTGCGGGCAAATGGCGGCGCGGCGGCGGTCACTCGGGGATGACGAAGTCTATCTCCTCGGGCAAAATGGTCACATCGGCGGACTTTACCCCTCGTCGAAGCACGCGGCCGTCAAGGCTGACGGGGGCGCGGCCAGTGGAAGTGACGCGTATGTGGCGGGTGCGCCACACGCTCACGCCCCGGTGGCTGAGAAAGCGTCCGGTGTAGAGCAGCCAAAGCCCGTGCAGCAGCTGCCGCGCCATTGGCTTGGAGACAAGCGTCACGTCGAGCAGCCCGTTGAACGGAACCGCGCTCGGTGTGAGGCCGTAGCTGCGCGATGAGCCGATGCAGAGGTTCATGCCGTGACGCTCGTGGCTCTCGCCGCTCATTGAGAAGGCGAAACGGAAGCCCATGCGCTGGAAAAGCAGCAGGAGCGAGGAGAGAAGATAGGCGGTGCCGCGGAAAAAGAAACGGCGGCGCGTCTTGCGGCGCAAGGCGGTGACGGCTGACGCTGCGCCGATATTGCAGCAGTTGAGGAAAAACAGTCGCTCTTCCGTTCCGTCTTCACGCCCTATCGTCACTGACCCCACGTCCACGCGGCGGAGGCGGTGGCGAGCGAGTGTGGCTATGGCGGCGCGGTAGTCCTCGGCGTCTATGCCCCAGAAGCGTGCAAAGTCGTTGCCGTAGCCGTTAGGTATCACGCCCAAGGCGGGATGGCGACCGTCCGGAGACGCGGTGTCCATCACGCCGCACAGGGCGCGGTTGAGCGCGGAGTCTCCGCCTACCACAACAATGGTGCGGTAGCCGTTGCGCGTCATCATAGCGGCGAGCCGCCCCACGGCTTCGGATCCGTCGCTCTGCACGAAGTCGTACGACACGCCCTCGGCGTCAAGGCACGCGCGTATCTTGCGCCACCGCCTCGCGGTCTTTCCGGGCTTTCCGTCCTTTGGACAGTATATCACGCCCCAAGATTTCTCTGGCATATCCTTTCTCGTTGACGCGCCGTGCTTTACGCACATAGCGCAGCCGTGTTTTTATTTATACAACGCCCTCTCTCTCTTCGACTTGCACGCCGGTGCTTAAAAACAGCTCTCAGTGTTTTTTTCGCAATACGAGAGATTAAGTCCGCAGGCGGAGGGCACTATGCTTTTATTTTGTTTTTCCTCAAAGAAGTCCCTGCGAGGCGAGCGACGGCACTTGCTCCGCCGGCATCCAGTGTATCTCCACGCCGCGCCGCTCCATACCGCGAAACCACGTCATCTGCCTTTTGGCAAACTGGTGGATAGCTATTTCAAGTCCGCGCTCCATCTCCTCACGGCTAAGTCCGCCCGTGAGGTAGAGCGTGACGTATTTGTATTCGAGACCATAATATATAAGGTCTTCTGGGGCTATGCCCTCATCGAGCAGCCGCCGCACCTCGTCAACCATTCCCGCGTCGAGCCGCTCGCGAAGACGGCGGCTGATGCGTTGCCGCCGTGTCTCGCGGTCAACCTCTACGCCCACAGTATAGGAGCGCAGGGACGGGAAAGGACGGTCGGACACGGGGGTGTGCGTGTAATAGTCGGCAATCTCGATGGCGCGGATGGCACGCTGCGTACTGTCGACATCGGTGGTGTTGTGCAGGGTCTTGTATGTGGAAAGAAGCTCAGTGAGCTCGGCGAGACTTTTGCCCGTGAGCCGCTCCCTAAGCGCGGGGTTCTGCGGAACGGGCGAGAGCCTATACCCCCGGAGCACGCTCTCGGCGTAAAGTCCCGAGCCGCCGCACAAAATAACCTTGCCGCCCCTGCGTTTGATGTCCTCATAGCACGCAAGGAAGTCGCGCTGGTACTCGTAGATGTTGTACTTCGTGCCGGGTTCGGCAATGTCGACGAGGTGGCAGGGCGTCACCGTCCCGTCGGGCGCGACGTAGTCGGAAAGGTCCTTTCCCGTCCCGATGTCCATACGGCGGTACACCTGCCGGCTGTCCGCGCTGATTATCTCCGCGCCTCCAATGGCGCGGGCAAGCGCCACAGCCGCAGCGGTCTTTCCCGAAGCTGTCGGGCCTATGATGGTGATGAGGTCATAGGGTGGGGAAGGCTCTTTCTCTTCCATCTATCTGTGTTTTCTACGGACTTACTTGATTTTCTACGGGCTTACTTGTTTTTCTACGGGGCTGCCTTGCGGTTCCTACGTACGTTCTGTCGGTTTCTACAGACTTTCTTGCGGCACTCAGCGGACTTTACTGCGCTTCTCTGCGGTTGACTTGCCGCTTTTCCCCGAATGTCCCAAACTTTTTAGGATGTTGTCCGCAAGTGAATGTTTTACATCCTCGCACATCCTTTGTCATCTCTTAGGACTCCGTCCCGGCGGCACTCATAACAAGCGCACGGCTTGCATATCCCGGGAAGCGCACGCCGCACAAATGGAAATGCCGCGCGGCAAAGTTACGTCAGGCGCAAAGAAAAAGGCCGCTGCAAGAGAGAAAGTCTTGCAGCGGCCGGATTTTCACTTAGTCAGTGAAGAAGCTTACGCGCTTTCGCTGCGATTAGCCGTTCACCTTAGCCATGTGTGCGATGAGTTCGAGCACCTTGTTAGAGTAGCCGATCTCATTGTCGTACCAAGACACAACCTTAACGAACGTGTCGGTAAGAGCGATACCAGCCTTGGCGTCGAAGATGGAGGTGCGGGTGTCACCGAGGAAGTCGCTGGAAACGACTGCGTCCTCCGTGTAGCCCAGAACACCCTTCAGGTCGCCCTCGGAAGCCTCCTTCATAGCAGCGCAAATTTCTGCGTAGGTAGCGGGCTTAGCGAGGTTAACCGTAAGGTCAACTACGGAAACGTCAAGAGTCGGCACACGCATGGACATACCCGTGAGCTTGCCGTTGAGCTCGGGGATAACCTTGCCTACTGCCTTGGCAGCGCCCGTGGAAGACGGGATGATGTTGCCGCTTGCGGCGCGACCGCCACGCCAGTCCTTCAAAGAGGGACCGTCAACGGTCTTCTGAGTTGCGGTAGTAGAGTGAACGGTGGTCATAAGGCCGTCCGTGATGCCGAACTTGTCGTTGAGCACCTTGGCGATGGGTGCGAGGCAGTTGGTGGTGCAGGAAGCGTTGGATACAAACTGCGTGCCCTTAACGTACTTGTCGAAGTTTACGCCGCAAACGAACATGGGCGTGTCGTCCTTGGAAGGAGCGGACATAACCACGTACTTTGCGCCAGCCTCGAGGTGAGCCTGAGCCTTCTCCTTCGTGAGGAAGAGACCGGTGGACTCAACTACGTACTCAGCACCTACCTCGTTCCACTTGAGGTCAGCCGGGTTGCGCTCAGCGGTAACACGGATGTGGTTGCCGTTTACGATGAGCTCGCTCTTCTCAACGTCAGCCTCGATCGTGCCCTGGAACGCACCGTGCATCGTGTCGTACTTGAGCATGTAAGCCAAGTAATCTACGGGGCAGAGGTCGTTGATGCCTACAATCTGGATGTCGCTGCGGTTCTGAGCGGCGCGGAAAACGAAACGGCCAATGCGACCGAAACCGTTAATACCTACTTTGATCATGATTTGAAAACGATTAACTATTTAATAGGTTAATATTCGGGTGAACTATCGCGGCGGAAAGCTCCCGCGCGTCTGTTGCCCGCGCTTCGCGCCCTGTCGGACGCTTTGCTTTCCACGTGCAAAATTACTTCTTTTCGCCTTAAACGGAAAGAGGGGTAAAAGTTTTTTTCGCCCTTTCCCGCCGCCTTTGTGGTATACCGCCGCAACGTGATGGAAAACATAGAGGAAATGGCGGGACTGCGAGGCTGGAAAACGCAGGAAAAACGGATAGGAAAGGCGCATGCCGTATCTAAGTGGCATCGTTGCAACACAATCCGCCGAATTTCTCCGCCACGCCGAAATCCATGCATAAGAAAAAGGGCGCGACACGTATTATTTGTGTCGCGCCCTTATTGTTTATGCTTTCTCTCACGCGGTTTGTGGCTGGCAGCGTTTGGGATTTCCGTTATTTCGCGCGGTTTGCGCCGCGTCGCTTTCGGTTTTTACCTACTCATGCGCAGTTTGGAGGCGACGCATTCGGTATTTGCCGGCTGCCACGCGGTATGTGCCGCGCGGGGAGAAAGGCGGGATGGTTTTAGCAAAGCTTGCGGGAGCCGTCGCCGATAACCACGTCGATGACGATGGGCTCTTTGCCGTATTTCTCCTTATAGGCTTTCTTCGCCGTGTCGATGAAGTTGTCGTAAAGGTCTTCGCTCACGAGGTTGATGGTGCAGCCGCCGAAGCCGCCGCCCATCACGCGGGAGCCTGTCACCCCGCAGCTGTGCGCCACGTCGTTGAGGAAGTCTATCTCCGGGCAGCTCACTTCGTACTCCTTGCTAAGGCCGTAGTGCGTCTCGTACATTTTCTTGCCCACTTCTTCGTAGTCGCCTTCCTCGAGAGCCACGCACACTTCGAGCACGCGGTATTTCTCTCCGATGACGTACTTTGCGCGGAGTGCGTCCTCCTCGCTCACTTCGGGGCGTACCTCATCGAGCATGTCGTATGTCGCGTCGCGCAGGGTCTCCACCTCGGGGTGGTGCTTCTTCATCGCTGCCACGACGTTCTCGCAGCTGCGGCGGCGGTCGTTGTATGCCGAGGAGGCGAGGTCGTGCTTAACCTGCGAGTTGAGCAAAACGAGTTTGTAGCCCTTGGGGTCGAAGGGGAAGTACTTGAACTGCAGCGAGCGGCAGTCGAGGCGCATCAGGCAGCCTTCTTTGCCGAAGACGCTGGCAAACTGGTCCATAATGCCGCAGTTGCAGCCTATGTAGTTGTGCTCCGTTGCCTGTCCCACTTTGGCGAGGGTGAATTTGTCTATCTTGTTGTCGCCGAAGAGGTCGTTGAGTGCGAAGGCGTATGTGCTTTCGAGCGCGGCTGAGGAGGACATGCCCGCGCCGAGGGGCACGTCGCCTGCGAAGGCTGTGTTGAAGCCCTCTACTGGCACGCCCAGTTTCATCATTTCGCGGCACACGCCGAAGATGAAGCGGAAGTGGGTGGCGGTGGGGCCTTTCTCGTCGTCAAGGGAGAACTCGACGTAGTCTTTCAGGTCGATGGAGTAAGCACGTACCTTGCGCGTGCCATTGGGCTTGATTTCGGCAATCACGCCCTGCGTCACGGCTCCGGGGAACACGAAGCCGCCGTTGTAGTCGGTGTGCTCGCCTATGAGGTTGATGCGGCCGGGTGAGGCGTAAACCGAGCCGGTGGTGCCGTCAAAGTGTTCGATGAAACGGCTTCTCACGTCTTCTATCGTAAGTTTCATGGGTGTAAAGGTTTAGAAAGAGTATGTTGTTAGTACGGGAAAGGCGGAAGTCCGTCCCTTTCCGGGGCGCGGGCTTCCGCCTTTGTTTGTTGTCAGTCTTGACGCTTCGTCACGCGGCTGCCGACGAGCGCGTAGAAGAGGAGGTATGCGGCGCAGAACACCACTACCCAGAAGCTCTGGATGTAGCCGAACATATCTGCCACCTTTGCCTGTATTGCCATCATCACGGCGCAGCCGAACACCATCGTCATGAAGATGCCGGAGGCTATGGCGGTGTACTTGCCGAGACCCTCAACGGCCATATTGAAGATGCCGCCCCACATCACTGAGGTGCAGAGGCCTACGAGAAGGAAGGCGAAGATGCCCAGGGGAACGTCTTGCCATACCACTTCAAGCTTGCCCCAATCAACGCCGGGGAACGAAACGGAGATGTCCTGCGGCGCGAACATGCCGAAGAGTACGAGCACGAGGGTGGCCGTGGACACCGTGGTGATCATGGCGCGGCTGCTGACCTTGCTGCCTATGGAAGCGCCCACGAAACGCCCTATCAGCATCATGAACCAGTAAACTGCGATGAGCATGCCCACAGTGCCGGCGGGTATTTGCATCTCGTTGCAGAGGTACTGTTGGGCGAAGTTGGGCACGCCAACCTCTATGCCCATATAAAGGAAGATGCCGAGGATGCCGAGATTAAAGTGGCGGAAGCTTACCGCGCCCTTGATGAGGTCAACCTTGACGGGCTCCTGCTCAGGCTCTTCGATTTTTGTGAACGAAATCACGATGAATGCCACCACGAATATTGCGAGCGCAATCATAAGCGCGGGGGTGGCGTCGGAAATCTTTGCTTTGGTCACGTCCGAGATGAGCGCGCCCATCAGGATATAGCAGGCAACGGCTGCGGAGGAGTTGAACACGCCGCCCGTCTGGATGAGCTGGTTGCCGGTGTTGCCGCCGCCGCCGAGGAGGTTGAGCATAGGGTTCACCACGCAGTTGAGGATGCACATGCAAAGGCCTGCGATGAACGCGCCCACGAGGTACACGCCGAAGACGAGGCCCAGGTTTTTCTCTGCGTCAAGCTGTCCGCTGAACCACTGGATGAGGATGCCCACTGCGCCTACCACGAGACCGATGAGCGCGGTCTTCTTGTAGCCGAACTTGGCGATGAGCATGCCGGCGGGGATGCCCATGACGAGGTAAGCCACGAAGTTGCCGTAGTTGCCTATCTGCGCAAGCACGTTAGACACGCCGCCCGGCTGGTTCTTGATGATGGTTGCCATCGGGGTGCAGAGGTTGGTCACGAAGGCAATCATTGCGAACAGGGCAATCATCACGATGATGGCGCCCCATTGTTTCTTTTGGTTACTCATTGGTTTTAGAGGAAGAATAAGTTTATGGTTAGTGATTGGATGTTTCGTTTTCGCGCCGCGCGGCGTGCGTTGGTCACGCCTCTACGCCGAACTTGTACACCGTCTTCTGCGTGTAGACCTGTCCGGGCTTGAGCACTACGGGCGGGAAGTAGGGGCGGTTGGGGCTGTCGGGGAAGTGCTGCGCCTCGAAGCAGAGGGCGGAGTGCTTGCCAAAGGTCGCGCCGTGCTGGCCTTTGTAGCCGTCGGCCCAGTTGTCTGAGTAGAACTGCACGCCCGGCTCGGTGGTGTACACCTCCATGGTGCGTCCGCTCTTGGGCTCGGTAATTTTGGCGGCGAAAGTGAGCTCGCCGGGCTCGTGCTTGTTGAGGACGAAGCAGTGGTCGTATCCCGCGCCGTTCTTAATCTGCTCGTCGGAGAAGTCGGTAAGGTGGTCGCCGACGGGGTGGGGCGTGGTGAAGTCGAAAGGCGTGCCTTTCACGCTGCGTATCTCTCCCGTGGGAATACTGTTCTCGTCGATGGGAATGTAAAAGTCGGCGTTGATTTGGCAAACCACATCCTCGCACGTGGGCGTGGGGTTGCCGATGCCGGCAAGCGAGAAGAAGCCGTGGCTCGTCATGTTGACTACGGTTTTCTTGTTGGTTGTGCCTTTGTAGTCTATCTTCAGCTCGTTGTCCTCCGTGAGCGAGTACATCACCGTCATTGTGAGCTCGCCGGGGAAGCCCTCCTCGTAATAGGAGGAAACGTAGCGCAGCACGAGCGTGTGTCCGTTGACCTGCTCGGCGTCCCATACGCGGGCGTGGAAGCCGGTCGGGCCTCCGTGCAGATGGTTGGGGCCGTTGTTGACAGCGAGACTGTACTCCTTTCCGTTAAGCGTGAACTTGCCGTGGCAGATGCGGTTGCCGTAGCGTCCCACGAGGGTGCTGAGGAAAGGCTCGGGCGAGGCGAGGCAGTCGTCTATGCAGTCGTGTCCCTGTATCACGTTGGCGAGTTTCCCGTTGCGGTCCGGAACCATAATGGCCACGAGCGAGCCGCCGTAGTTGGTCACCGCCACCTCCATGCCCGCCTCGTTGTGCAGGAAATAGAGGTCGGTCTGCTTGCCCTGTATCTCTTTCTGGAAATCTTCCCTTTTAAGCCCGCTGACGGGCTTGTAACAATTTTCCATGGCTTTATCGTATTAAAGGAATTGTTGCGTTTACATTGCAAATTTGTGGAAAAGGTTTTGAATGCGCAAAGTTTGCCGCGCAAAAAAGCCGATGGAAAAGGGCATTTCGGCGGCGTGGCACGCGAGTTAGCCGAAGCGCCGCAGCGAGCCGTCTATTTATCGCAATAAACCGCCGCCGCCAACATCTCTCTGCGCACTGTCACAGCGTGTGCAAGGGGGGCGAAATTGGGCGAATCTGCCGCGCGGATTCTGTAAAATACGTTAACCCGATTTGGAAAGCGGGGAAAAATGTATTATCTTTGGGTAGTGAAAAGAGAGGATATGCACCCAGTGCCTATCCTCTCTTTTGCGTTATTGACTATCAAAGAGTTATGCAGTCCTTATATGTACATGTAGCGCCGCCGGGATGTACATATAGGAAAAACTCCAAGTATCCCCGTCGCTACAGAGCCTATTCCCGTCAGCAGGATGCCTATGCCTGTGACGCGAAAGTGCCTTTCTGCGTCGATGAGACCAGCCGTCTTTAGTTAAACTTACATAAAAATGCGTTACGGGCGTGGTTTTCGGGAAAAGACCGCCTGATGTCCTTTGTCGCAAAAGCGGCGGAAGTCTTTGTTGAATACGAAAAAATCCTCCCCGCCCGCTTTTTGTGGCGGACGGGGAGGAGTGTGTGACGCGATGCCCCGTAAAGGGGGACGCGGTTTTTACTTGCCCATAATTTTCAGCGTGTGGGTTGTGCCGTCAGCGAGCGTCACGCGCACCAGCACCGCCTGCGGGGCGGAGAGGGAAGCGGCGTTGTACTCGGCTGTCTGCGCGCCGCCTACGCGGAGCGTGCCGCCCACTTGCTTGCCGTCGGCGGTGTAGAGCGTGAAGCTCTTGATGCCTTGCGGCGCGGTGAGGCGCAGCTTGCCGCCGGTGAGCTCTGCGCCAAGCGCGGAAAGGGCGGAGAAGCCGTTGGTGGCGGAGTTGATGCCGGTGATGACGGGCATGTTGTCTGCGTCTGCCACCTCGGTGATTTCGTAGATGGCGGGGGTGACGTCGCCCGTCCAAGTCAGGCGCATTGCGGTGGCGGAGGGCATCGAGGAGAAGTCAACATGCTGCACGGCGGAAGTGATGTCGCCCATCTTCTTCCAGTTGCTGCCGTCCTCGGTCGCCTCTATCGTGGCGTTGCCCATAGTGGAGGGGTCGCAGAAAAGCACGGCCTCCTTGAGGAGGTGCAGCTGCTGGAAGTTGTATACGATGCTGCCCAGCGCGCTTGCGGTGCTGGTGGAGGCGTTGCCGTCCACTGCGCCGGAGAGACTGTTGCCCTCGCCGTCCTCGCAAGTGAGCTGCGTGAAAGCTCCGTCTCCGTTGACAATGATGTCATAGAGGCGCAGCCACTTTGAGGTGTTGGCCTGCGTGAGATAAAGGCGCACGTACTGCGCGGTCTGTCCCTCGCCGTCGAAGTCGCAGTATTTGCACTCGTCGGAGTAGGTCACCACCTGCGGGAGCGACATCGTGAACGTCGTGGTCGTTCCGCCCTTCACCTTAAGGTCTGTCCACGTGCTGTTGTCCTTGGATATCTGCACCTTGGCGGCGTTCATGTAGTCGCCGTTGGTAGTGCCGACAGCCACGCGCACTTTCTGTATCACGCCCGCCTTGTTCAGCTTCACGGTGTAAGCGTCGCCGTTCTGCTGGTTGCGGTTGAGCGTGGCGAAAGTGGTGAGGTCGCCGTCCTTGATGTAGTCCGCGCCGTGGTTCTGCCAAACGTTGCCGCTCGGGAGAGTTGCCTCAGAGATGGTGGTCTGCGCGGGCAGGGAGATTTTGATGGAGGAAGCCGTGAGGCGGATGCTCTTAGGCTCGGCCGTGTTGTTCACCACGCCCACGAAGCGCACATAGCCCTCGGGCACAACCGTCTTCTCGGTGATTTGCGTCCAGTTTTTGCCGTCGGCGCTCATAGCCACGTAGTGGTTAGCCACGAGCGTGTCGGAAAGGGTTATCTTGTTGACAAGCGAGGGAGCGGCGAGCTGCAGGCCCGCATACTCTCCGGTCTTGAACGTGACGGGGCTTTTCATTGCCATGTACACGGACGTGCTGCCCGAGACGGTGGCCGTCACTTCGCTGTTGTTGGAGAAGAATGTGTTTACCTTTTCCTCTGCGTTGCCAGAGAAATAGTCGCTCAGCGCGTTTGCCTTAAGGTAGTCCACAAACTTGATGAGGTAGCGCTCGGAGGGCTGGGAGGGGCGCACGGACACGCTGATGCTGTTGCCCATACCCTCGAGGGCGTAGGCTTTGTACTCCTCCGCCGTGGAGAGCGAGTTGGCGTCTTTCAGAGCGTCCATGTAGCTCGTCCAGCGCTCCTCAGAGTCGCCCGTCTGAGCGGCTACGGCGATGAAGCGCTTTGTCACGCTGGCCATCATGCGCAGCTTGAGCAGCCACGGGGAAAGGTCCTTGTAGAGCAGGTTCTCGCCCGCAATCTCGGAGTCCTTAAGCTTTGCCACCACGTCGCAGTGTTTGATGATCTCGTCCATAAGGGCGGAGATGCTCTCTCCGTTTCCGTCCTTCTTGTACTGCGTGATCATCTGGTTGAGCGCGTCAGGGTCGTTGTAGCGCAGGTAGGGCGCGAGGAATTTGTAGGATGCCTGAGCCTCTGCGTTGCCCGGAAGCACGGCGGCGTAGGACGCCTCCCAGGAGGTCTGGTTGTTAAATCCCTTGTTGTTCCAAGCGTAGTCGGCGGCGCTGAAAAGGCTTGTCTTCGCCACCTCTCCCTCTTGCATCGGGTTGCACACTATGCCGAGGCCGTTCTGCAGCTCGGAGGGAAGCGTGGCGGAGGAGTTGACATTGGGCAGGTCGAAGAAGTTGGAGTACATATCCATCGTGTAGATCTGTCCGTCCGCGTTGTCGTTGCAGGGGTAGTTCCACCACCAAGCGCCGATGCGCCCGAGCTCGGTCTTAAGGGTGTTGAGGTCGTTGTTGTTGGGGACGCTCCACACGCCGTAGCCCGTGGTGTAGAAGGTTATGTTGTCGGGGCAGGAGCTCAGGGCCGCGAAGAATCGCTTGCGCACGTCGTTGCCCGCGAAGCTTGTGCAGTAGACCTGCGGCACGAAGTGGAGCGGGCGTACCGTGTCGGCGGGTGCCGCTCCCTCGGTGTTCCACTTAGCCTCAATGGCCTTCTGCAGCTGCGTCAGGTGGTTGGCGTTGCTGGCAAGGTCGGTGTCGCTGCTGGGCACGCCCACGTCGTCAACAAATACGGCAAACTGGCGCACGCCAAGCTCATACATCTTGGTGTACTTGCCCATAATGTCGCTCACCACGGAGGAGCTGCTGATGAAGTCCGTCCCCGGGTGTATTGCCCAGATGAAGTTGACCTTGGTCTCCTGGGAAGTCTTCGCCACGTCGCGCATCATGTCCTGCGAGAGCCATCCGTTTTTCAGCTGCTCGTCGGTGAGCGTGGTGGGGTAAGCGTCCTTCCAGTTTTGGGAATGGTAGGGGTCGCTCTTCGCGCCGTAGAGGTAGGTGTTCATCTTATAGCGCATCATGAAGCGCATAAGGTCTTCCTTGACTGCGGCGGAGTAGGGGTAGCCGTAATAGCCCTCCACAAGCCCGCGGCTCTGCTGGTCGGCAAAGTCGTATAGGGTGGTGGTGTGCAGCCCCGAAGTGCCGTTGTCGAGAATCTGCTCCAAGGAGGCCAGGCCTATGAAGGTGGCGTCGGTGTTCTCGCCCACGACGAGCACGCTTGCCGCGCCGTTCTCCTTGAAAAGGGAGAGCACGTGGCGGTCGTATTTGCCCGTCTTCGCGAATACGTCGCGGCTCAGCCCTTTCGTGCCGAGGAGCGCGTCGGCCGTTCCGTTGGAGCCGTTGATGCCGAGGTAGATGTTGGACTCCGTAGCCGACGGCGCGGAAGATGCGGTGACGGTGAGTCCGTGCTCGGTGAGGATTTGCTTCACGCGGGCAACCGTGTAGCTGTCAATGCCGCTCTCCGCCACGAGCGTTACGCTCTTGGAGAAGCTCACCTCGTCCGTGCCCGCCGTCTGCTGCTGCGGGATGGGGTAGATGGTGTAGCCGCTCTGCGCGGACATAAGTGCGGGAAAGGCAAACGCAGCCAGCGCGGCCCAAAGTTCGTTCTTTCTCATAGCAAAAAATTATTGGTTTTATCTTTCTTGTTTTCCATTTGTGGCGCAAATAGGGCGGCGGGCGGCGCGGTTACGCTTTCCGCCGCCGTCTTGTGTCTCACGCCTGCTTGCGAAGCTGCTGGAGGCTCTCCGTCAGCGCGGTGATCTTTGTCTCAGCGTCGCTCTTCTTCTTCTTTTCAAGCTCGACGACAGCGGCGGGGGCGTTGTTGACGAAACGCTCGTTGCCGAGTTTCTTCTCCACGCCTTTGAGGAAGCCCTCAAGGTGGCGCAGCTCGGCCTCGGCCTTAGCTATCTCCGCCTCCACGTCAATCAGGCCGCCGAGGGGAACGGCGTACTCGGTTGTGCCTACCATAAAGGCTGACGCGCCGTCGCTCTTCGTCTCCACGGGGCGCACGCCGTCCACGCCGGCCATCTTGCTTACCACGCTGTCGAATGCGGGGAGCGGATTCGCGCCCGTCACTTCAAGCGAGAGGGTCTCGCGCGGCGCGATGTTCTTGCTGTTGCGCACGGCACGCACTCCGCTGATGACGCTCTTCGCGCTTTCAAAGTCGGCGAGCAGCTTGGCATCGCCCTCCTCGGGAGCGGCGATGCTCTGCGCGCTTACCATGATGCTCTCGCCGTCCTTGCGCTCTGCAAGGTGATGCCATAGCTCTTCGGTGATAAACGGCATAAAAGGGTGGAGCAGGTGCAGGAGATGGTCGAAATGGCCAAGCACTGCGGCGTAGGTCTTCGCGTCAACGGGGCTGCCGTAAGCGGGCTTGACAAGCTCCAAATACCAGCTGGAGAACTCGTCCCAGAAGAGGTGGTAAACCTCCATAAGCGCCTCGCTCAGGCGGTATTTCCCGTAAAGGTCGGCTATCTGAGCCGCGCTCTGGCGAAGCTTTGCGCCAAACCACTCAGTAGCTATGCGCGCCGTCTCGTCCTGCGCGGCGGAAGCGTCCACGGTCCAGCCCTTCACAAGACGGAATGCGTTCCATATTTTGTTGCAGAAATTGCGTCCCTGCTCGCAGAGGCTCTCGTCGAAGAGTATGTCGTTGCCGGCCGGCGCGGAGAGCATCATGCCCATGCGCACGCCGTCCGCGCCGAAGCGGTCGATGAGGTCGAGCGGGTCGGGGGAGTTGCCGAGCGACTTGGACATCTTGCGCCCGAGCTTGTCGCGCACGATGCCGGTAAAGTACACGTTGCGGAAAGGCATCTTTCCCGTGAACTCGTAGCCCGCCATAATCATGCGTGCCACCCAGAAGAAGATGATGTCCGGACCGGTCACGAGGTCGGCGGTGGGGTAGTAGTACTTGAACTCGGCGTTCTCCGGGTCCATAATGCCGCCGAAGAGCGACATGGGCCAGAGCCAGGAGGAGAACCAAGTATCGAGCGCGTCCTCGTCCTGTCGGAGGTCGGACATTTGAAGCTCTGCGTTGCCGCTCTTCTCACGGGCGAGGCTCAGGGCTTCCTCTTCGGTCTCCGCCACAACGAAGCCGCCGCCCGGGAGATAGTAGGCGGGGATGCGGTGTCCCCACCAAAGCTGGCGGGAGATGCACCAGTCCTTTATGTTCTCCAACCAATGGCGGTACGTGTTCTTATATTTTGCCGGGTGGAACTTTATCTCATCGTTCATTACCGGCGGGAGGGCGATGTCGGCAAAGTGCTGCATCTTCAGGAACCATTGCATGGAGAGCTTCGGCTCTATGGGCACGCCCGTGCGCTCCGAGCAGCCAATCTTGTTGTCGTAGTCCTCTATGCGCTCCATTAGGCCTGCGGCCTGCATGTCTATGGCAATTTGGCGGCGCACGTCAAAGCGATCCTGCCCCACGTACATGCCGGCGGCCTCGGAAAGGGTCGCGTCGTCGTTGAAAATATCTATGGCCTCAAGCCCGTACTTCTCGCCGAGCATGTAGTCGTTCACGTCGTGCGCGGGAGTAACCTTGAGGCAGCCGGTGCCGAAATCTATGTCGACGTACTCGTCTTCTATGACGGGAATCACGCGGCCCACGAGCGGCACGATTACTTTCTTGCCGCGCAGCCAGTGGTTCTTGGGGTCGTTGGGGTTGATGCACATCGCCACGTCGCCCATTATTGTCTCGGGGCGAGTAGTAGCCACCACTGCGTAACGCCCTTTGGCGTCCTTGTGGATAATCTCGCCCTCTTCGCCCGTAGCTCCCGTGCCGTCGTCCTCGCTGACGTAGTATTTCATATAGTAGAGCTTCGTGTGCTCTTCCTTATATATCACTTCCTCGTCGGAGAGCGCGGTTTTCGCCTTGGGGTCCCAGTTGACCATACGTACGCCACGGTAGATGAGTCCCTTTCGGTAGAGGTCCACAAATACGTGTATGACGCTGCGGGAGCGTTCGTCGTCCATCGTGAAAGCCGTGCGGTCCCAGTCGCAAGAGGCGCCGAGGCGGCGCAGCTGCTTCAAGATGATGCCGCCGTGCTCATCGGTCCACGCCCAAGCGTGCTTGAGGAACTCCTCACGCGTGAGGTCGCTCTTCTTTATGCCTTGCTCTGCCAAGCGGTTTACGACTTTTGCCTCGGTGGCTATGGACGCGTGGTCGGTGCCCGGCACCCAGCACGCGTTTTTCCCCTCCATGCGGGCGCGGCGAACGAGGATGTCCTGAATGGTCTCGTTGAGCATGTGGCCCATGTGCAGCACGCCCGTCACGTTGGGGGGCGGTATAACCACGGTGTATGGTTTACGTTCGTCAGGCTTAGAGGCGAAGAGGCGGTGGTCCGTCCAATACTGGTACCACTTGCCTTCAACTTCGTCGGGGGAGTAAACTTTCGCTAGTTCCATTTATGTCTTTTTCTCTGTTTTCTCTTTCTATATATAATAATGCGTATTTCTCTTATGACAAGGCGTACTCCGCTTATGACAATGCGTATCCCACGCGGACGCTGCGCCCTGTGCGTTTAGTGGCAAAGCATCTCTGCGGACACTTTCGCCCACTTTCCGCCCTCGGGACGGTAATGCAGCTGCGCGTTGTCCCAGTAGGTGGGCCACCCGCCGAAGATGCCGCCGAGGAAAGTCACGCTCACGCGGTGCAGTCCCTTTTCGAGGGCGAGCTGCCGGTTGTTGCGTGAGTAGCGGGGTACGTCCTCGCCGGAGTTGTCTATGGCGAGTTTGCCGTCTATGTACACTTGGTTGTTGTTGGAAGAGAACTCGTACACGCCCGTGGCGGGAATGTCGATGTAACCCTCCACGCGGGCGGCGTAGTCACGCACTCCGCGCACGTCAGCCGGCACGTCGGCGAGCGTGCGCACAGCCTCGATGTCCGTCACAACGGAGTCCTTCACAGAAGGCTCGCCCGTTATCTGCGTGGGACGCAGGAAATGTCCCTCCCACTTAGTGAGCGTCAGTCCGGGCTTGGTGTCCGCGGCTTTTGCGGCGGGGGCAAAATCCGTTTTGTCCGCGTAAATCGTCCTTTCCGGGGAGAGTATGCCGCAGGGAAGCACGCAGGCGGTGCGCAGGACGGTGCTGCGGTCGAGCACGATAGGCGCGGTGTAGCGCAGTGACGAGGCTGTGGGCGCGGTGCCGTCCGTAGTGTAAACGATGGGCAGGGGACGCGTAGTTTTCAGCGCGATTGTGTCACTTTGGGTGAACGCGAGGTAGTTGCAGGCTAAGCCGGGCTGCTCGGGCTGCGGTATGTGGAAGTTAATCTTCCGCAGGCTCAGTCTCTCAGCCGCGTCGCCGTCAGCTCGGCGCTGGAAGTCCTCGAAACCGGGCTTAGCCTCGGGGCGCGTCCAAGCCACCTCGGAGAGCGCGAGGGCGCGGGGATAGAGGCGGTACTCCAATTGTGAGGGCGTGTGTATGTACTCACTCCAGCAGTTTGCCTGCACGCCCAGCACCATATTGTCGCGGCCCGCTGCGTGCACCTCGGCGGGCACAGGGTCGTAGCCGTACACTTTCGCCAAAGTGGAATAGCCGCCGATGGCGCAAGGCTCATTGATGGCGTCGCCCTGATAGTGGTCGAAGTAAAAACCATGGCTTGACGGGGTCATCAGCACCTGATGTCCGGCTTTGGCAGCCGTGATGCCGCCCTCTTCGCCGCGCCACGACATCACGATGGCCGTAGTGTCGAGGTTGCCTCCCTCCAATATTTCGTCCCAGCCTATGATGCGCTTGCCTTTTGTGCGGAGGTATTTCTCCACGCGCCCAATCACGTAGCTCTGAAGCTGTGCCTCGCGGGTGTAGCCAAGCTCTTTCATGCGCTTTTGGCAGTCGGGGCATTTCTTCCACTCGCCGCGCGGGCACTCGTCGCCGCCGATGTGGAAATACACCGAGGGGAAGAGCGGCGCCATCTCGTCAATCACGTCGCGCAGGAAGCCGAACATGCGCTCACGTCCCGGACACATCACCACGTCCTCCACGCCCCAGATGATGCGCGGCGTGGTCTCTTTGCCCGTGCACGAAAGTTCGGGGTAGGCGGCTATGGCTGCGAGTTCGTGTCCCGGAATCTCGAGCTCGGGCACTACTTCTATATGGCGCTCGCGTGCGTACGCCACCACCTCCTTCACTTCCTGCTGCGTGTAATAGCCGCGGTGCGTGGAGCCGTCGCCCTCTGTGCGCACCGAGCCTACTTGCGTCAGACGCGGGTATTTCTTTATCTCGATGCGCCAGCCCTGGTCCTCGGTCAGATGCCAGTGCAAGCGGTTGATTTTGTAGCTTGCCAGCACGTCTATCTGCTTTTTCACAGCCTCTACGGGTAGGAAATGGCGGCAGGGGTCAAGCATCACGCCGCGATAGGTGAAGCGCGGGCTGTCGGCAATCTGCACCGACGGCACGCTCCAAGAGGAAAAGCTCTTTGCCACCGTACTTTCCACGGCGGGCGGCAACAGCTGCAAGAGCGTCTGCACGGCGTAGAAGAGTCCGTCGCCTGTTGCGGCCTTCGCCACTACGCCCTGCGGCGTAACCTCCAAGGTGTACGCCTCCGCTCCTGTCATCTTTTTATCGATGGAAAGGAGAATGCCCGGAGACTTCTTAGCCCCGACCTCGCGCAGCTTGGCTCCCGTCGCGCACAGCATTTTGTTTTGCAGATAGCCCAGCACCTGCTTAGCCTCCGCCCCGTTTGCGGCGACAGTGGTGGCGGGGGTGAGGGCAAAACTCCCCTCCGATGCCGAGATATGGTTGGGCTGCGGAATGATGTTGAAGCGCGTAGCGTCGCCGCTCTGCGCCCAAAGGCCGGCGGAAAGCGCGAATGCGGAAAGTAGTAGCGTGGTCCTGCGCATAATGCTTGGGTGGTGTGTGCGTTATTTGTGCAAACAAGCGGTACGGGCTTGTGTGTGCCCGCGCCGCCTCCTTATTTTCTTACGTCAAACAAATAGGTTATCTTCACGACAATCGTCCCGTTGTTGGAGCGGCCGAATGCGTCTTTCTTTGCGTTGTTGAATATGTCGGAAAGGCCGTAATAGTAGCGGCCCTCCAAGAGGAAATGCCCCGCTGGGGTGCTTAGCTCCGCGCCCAGGCCTGCGGTTATGCCGTAGTCAAACTTTCGCTGCACCGCGAGGCCGTATTGCTCGTACGTGCCGCTTGGGCGGTCGGGCACGCCCTCCTCGTTCAGCGTGAACGAGCTTTGGCGCGTTTTCTCCCCGATGCACCAGCCCACCTGCGGGCCGGCGAGGAAGTAGCCCATCAGTCCTTTGCGCTCGCGACCCCATCCGAGGCGGGCAAGCATGGGAAGCTGCAAGTAGTAAATGTCACGGCTGTACGTGTCGGGCAAAGGCTCGCTCTGCGAGTTCAGCACGTTTTCCCTCCATCCCAGCTCGCTGAGGTTCAGCTCGAGCTGCAGGGCGCAGTACGCGCTGAAATATTTTTCGCTTGTGAACCTCGCCGCCAGTCCCACCGTAGGCCCTATGTGCATCTTCTGCTTCACGGTAGGGTCGAAGCCCACGCTGTTGAGCATCAGTCCGCCGCCCGCACCTATGGCTATGGTGCGCCGGCTCTCGCCGACCTGCGCCGATGCCGCGAGGGGCAGGAGCAGGAGCAAGGCTGTCAGAGCCGCTTTGCGCAGCCCCTTGCGTGCCTTGAAGTGTGAGAGGTACAGGGTAGGGGTCATTGCGCGGAGAGTTTGACGATGCCCATGTCGGGCTTGAAGTGGACGAGCCACATGCTGCGGTTGACATACCCGCCGTTGGGCGCGGCTTTCACGAAGCCTATGTTGCTTTGCAATACCTTTGCGGCGTTGGCGGCCGAGTGCTGTGTGGCAAAACTGCGCCCGTGCAGCCTCATTCCTCCGAGGAAAGAAAGCGCGAGGTCGTAGCCGAGCGGCGCCATGCGCGGCTCGCTGTCGAGCAGACCGCCGCCAAACCATTTCTGATATGCGTCCGTGAAGGCGCGGGCGGCGGTGGTGTGCGGGTAGAAGTATGCGGGGGCGAGGATGTAAGTGTCCGCCTCGTGTATTTCCTTTTTGAGCGAGCCGGCGGCCAGGGGCAGCCAGTCGCAGGGGGCAACGAGCGAAATCTCGATGCCGGGGAGCAGCGCACGAAGCTCACGCACACGCGCCATTGCCACCTTTGCCGCGTTTGCTGTCGTAGCGTCCGAAACTACCACCACGCGCCCTTTTGTCTTTGGGCCAAGGTTTAGCTTCAATGTTTCTGCAGAAGTGGAGGCCGAAAGGCGTATCACGCTGTATTTCGCGGCGGTAAGGCGGTCGGAAAGAATCGTGTTGAACGCGCTGCGCTCCGTTCCGCCGGACTGCAGAATAATCACGCGGCTGTCTTTCTTGAACGAGGCGAGGAAGAGGTCGCATTCGAGCGGCACTTCCATTGCGGCGGGCGTGTTGAGCAAATACAGCTCGGGGCGGCTTTCCACTTGCCGCACCTTTGAGGAAAAGGGAATCACGACCTTTGCCGTAGCGGAGGAAACCGAAGAAATGTCGGAGAAATGGCTGGGATAGACACCGCCGATAACCACATCGGGCTTCGTCTCCATCACTTTAAGCATCAACTGCGCCGCCGCAGCATCGGGAGCGGGCTCTGCGTAAGCGTTGAGGTAGACATTAAGCCCCTCGTCTTTCAAACGCTCTATGCCCATCAGCAGTCCGCGGTAAAACTCCACACTGCGCACGTTTTCCACGCCGTCGCCCTTGAATGGCAGTATCACCGCCACACGGATGTCGCCAAGTCCCTTTGCCTTGGCAAGTTCTTGCGCGTCAGGGATGAGCAAAACCGTGCCTTTCTTCAGCTTGTAGCCCTCGGCTTTCATCTCTGGATTGGTCTCGTAGAGCTGCTCGACGGTCAGGCCAAACGACTTTGCCACGCCATACGCCGTATCCTTGCGTTTGACTTTGTATTCCGTGTATTTCGGCTTCTTCTCGGTGGCTTTCGCCGTCTTTGCCACGTTTGTCGTACCGTTTGACGCAGAAGTGGTTACGCGTTTTTCCTCATTTTTTGCAGCAGGAAACGATGTAGCTGTGCCGGTAGCCTTTTTCGGCACGGCGATAGACTGTCCAGATTGAATTTTCCCGGCTTCCAGCCCCTTGTTGGCTGCCACGAGCTGCTCGACGGTCACGCCGTAGTTGTGCGCGATGCGGTAAAGCGTCTCGCCCGGCTGCACGGTGTGCTGCACGGACGCGTTGCCCGTGTTTTGCCCCGCCGCGCCAAGGGCGCAGAAGATGCACAGCGTAAGCGTGAGAAACAGTCGTGGTGTCCGCATGTCGGGAAATGTCTTATGGTTAGTGCTTTGCGGCAGTCTGGTTAATGTCAAGTCTATGTCTTTGCGGCATCCGCGTGCCGCCCGAATCCGCAATTTTTGCTTGACTTCGGCGGGCGGGGGACGAGCGAAATCAAGCCCCGAACACCAAACCGCAGCCAATCTTACGCAAAATTACACAAAACGCCTTGTTTTCGGGCTATCTCACGCGCGAGAAATGCGCGTCACGCGTACGGAAAAACTTTGTGGGGCGGGTATTTGAGGAGAAAAACCAAAGCAAAGCGCATTAAAGCGCACTTCGCGCTTTGCGTTAGCCATAAATCCGTATTTATTGAAAACCAAAGTAATAGACCCTACGCGCAAGGGCTTAAAAATTCACATTAAGCCCAAGGCTGAGCAGCTCGTTAAACTGGAAAAACGACACGGAAGTATCTTTCCGCTTCACGCTGTCGTCAAAGCGCGGATAGAGGAAAAGGCGCGCGGAGAGGTACTTGGTGAAGGCGAGGTCGAAGGTGTTTTCCCATTCCACCTGCGTCTTGTGGTAGTCGGTGAAGAAATACAGGCGCGACGTCCACGAAACGTTGCGGACGATTTCCCACTTGTAGTTTATCGTGATATTCGAGCCATATTCCACCTTTGTGTGCTTTCCCTCGTCGAGGCCAAACGACGTGATGAGTGCTTCGCGGCTTACGTGCTTCAGCTTGATGGCGAGCGGGGAGAGTGTCGCGCTGACCTTGAATTCTTTGAGCGTCAGCTGGTAGTCCATACCCAAGGAGAGGAGCGACTCAAACGGCGAGAAGAAGTCGGAGTACACTTTTGTGTCGTTGGACTTGTATCCCTTGTAAAACTGCGTCCAGCTTTGCAGCATCGCGGTATAGTACCAGTTTTTCGCCGCCTTTAACCCGAGCTTGTTGGTCAGGCGGAGGAGGTCGGAGTTGGTCTTGTATTTGTGTTCCTCATCGTTTTGCGAGGTTTGGAAGCCGAGCTTCATCTCCAGCTTGTTGTCAAAGGTAAGCCGCTCCTGGTTGTTATAGTTGGCCTCCAAGGTGGTGGAGGCAAGCAGTGCGAGGTTGCTCTCTCCGCCCTTATACCAGTTTTCCGACACGTGGCTCTGCGTGAACTGCAAAGAGAAGCCCGCCTTGAGCGTCCAGAAGTTAGGCCGGCGCACAACGGGACCTATCTCCCCGTCGTCTAAGATGTCGAGCGTGGGGGCGGGAGGCACGGCCGGCTTCGCGTGGTCCGCGTCGGCAATGGGCAGCTCCTCGCGCCGCAAACGGCGGAGGTCGTTCTCCACGTTCAGCGTGCCGCGCTGAGCCTCTTCGTGGCAAATCAGCCACGGCTGCGAAGTGTAGATGTCGCACAAGGCGGACGCCGCCGCCGCCGTCACCTCGCCGGCATGCGAAGAGACCGTGCCGCGCCCCGCTTCCATCGCGTTTTCCCCGTCAAGGAGAAAAACGCCGTCAAGCGCCGAGGCGTAGAACGACGGACTGCCGAAAAGCTGCGCGTAATAGGGGTTGCTCAGCGTGTCGGGGCGGGTGTACTCCCACGAGGCGAAAGACGAGCGCAGGGAGTCGAGCGCGTGCAGGTACTTAGCCTCCACGCTCTTGGCGTGCGTCTGTTTTGCCGCCGCGCGTCCGCCCGCTCTTTGCGCCGCAAGCGGGCAAGGCAGGACAGAGGCCAAAGCCACGCCTATATATATAAGGCGTGCCTTGCCGCCCGTGCTGTGTTTCGTCGTTTTTCCCATACTCCGTTGCGTTTCGGTGTGGCTGCGCGCGTCTTTTCCGCGTACGCAGCGGCGGCAAAGTTAGGCAATGGGCAAGGAAAAACTCGCGCCGGCGTGCGGAAAGTGGAATTTGCGGCGTGTGGCAACGTGACAGACGGGCGGACACATAGGCGGCGCAGACGCAAGTTGGAAGCACTTTCGGACGAGACCATTTCACGGCGTTTCCTCCGGCAAAAATCGGCACTGAGCAACTCGCCACATTGTCAAAAAGGGAACTCCGCCGCTCGCGGCACGCCGTTTTTCGGCAGTTTTCGCCTTTCTTGAAAATGTAAAATACGTTAAGCCGGTTTGGAAAGCGGCGGAAAATGTATTATCTTTGTGTAGAGGAAAGAAAGGGTATGCACACTGCGCGTATCCCCTCTTTTGCTATATTGATTATCAAAGACTTATGCAGCTCCGATATGTACATGTAGCGTCGCCGGGATGTACATGCCGGAAAAATTCCAAGTATTTCCGTCGCTCCAGGGCCTATTTCCGTGCCGCCAAAGTCCCTTTCCGCGGAAGCCGGGATTAGTGCCATAGTTAAACTTACATAAAAATTCATCCTGGGTACGCGGCCTGCGCGAATGGACTATAATGTTCTTTTTCCCTTTTCGGCATCTCGAAAGGCAGAGGACGCAGATGCGGTTCAGCGGAGACTTTTTGCGGCAAAATTTGCCCGGTGGAAACTGAAAGATGCCGCTTCCTGTCCCACGAAAAACGCCACGTCCGTCCCGCGATGCCCATAATTAATCGCCCGCGCCTGCGAAAAGGGAGCTTTTGCGCCTTAGCGTACGGCGGTTTTCTTGTAACTTTGCGCTCGCAGGAGTGTCCACATTGCCGCAGAAAGACATTTTGCAATGACAAAAAGCAAAGCAAAAGGCCGTATAGGGGCAAGAGCGGCGCAAGAAAACGGACAGTCCTGGCATTTCCCGCAGGGAGAGGGAGAGGAGAGAGGTTGGCACACAGTTTGCATTATATTTCTCCTTAACAAACATCCCGAAACCAACACAAACCGCGCCGGCCTCGTCGGCACGAATGAAGAGAAAGGAAAGACTGAATGGACTACGCAACATCCGCCGACCTGGCGCGCATCATAAAAGCAAGCAGGGAGACCGCCCGCCGCTACCGTCTGCGGCGAGCCAATGTGGTGTGCCTGCTCTCCAATCTGCTTGAAGAGGAAAACATAAGCGAAGGGCTGAGCCGCATTGGCGTGAAAGTGGAGAATCTGCGCGAGGCCACGCGCGAGTGGCTCAACAACGACGAAGCCGCAAACAAGGACGCGGCGGACACGCAAAGCGAGACGGCGGCCGAGCCCGAGCCCGACGCCGACCTCACCCGCGTCACGCGGCTCTCCGAACTGGAAATGCGTATGGTAAACGAAAGCATAGACGGCTCAGGCGCGCTGATGCTGGGACTGCTGCACGACCGCAACAACCCCGGAAAGGCACTTCTGGCCGAATACGGCATAGACTACAAGCGCATGGCCGCGCTTTTCACCCAAGGACGCGGGAAGCAGCCCACAAACGGATACAGCTACGCGGACGAGGACGCCGAGCCTGTCCCCGGTGACAGCAACGAAAACGCGGGACGCGGCGCGGCAGGTCAGCAGCGCACGCAGCAAGCTCAGCCGGGCAAAAGCGACACGCCCGTAACGGATAATTTCGGCACGGACCTCACGGCGATTGCCGCGAAAGGCGGACTGGACCCCGTCATCGGGCGAGAGAGGGAGATACTGCGCCTTGTGCAGATACTCTGCCGCAGAAAGAAAAACAACCCCGTGCTCATAGGCGAACCCGGCGTGGGAAAGAGCGCCGTGGTGGAAGGACTTGCCCAGCGCATCGCCCAGCACCGCGTTCCGCAGCCGCTCACGGGCAAGCGCATCGTCTCGCTCGACATGGCGGCGATGGTGGCCGGCACGCAATACCGCGGGCAGTTTGAGGAGCGCCTCCGCAGACTGATGCAGGAGCTGCGCGAGCACCCCGAGATTGTGCTTTTCATAGACGAGATACACACCATCATAGGCGCAGGCTCGGCTCCCGGCAGCCTCGATGCGGCAAACATGCTCAAGCCCGCCCTCGCACGCGGCGAAGTGCAGTGCATCGGCGCGACCACGACGGGCGAGTACCGCAAGACGATAGAAAAGGACGGCGCGCTCGAACGCCGTTTCCAAAAGATACTGCTCGAACCCACCACGTCAGAGGAGACGCTCGGCATACTGCACAACATAAAGCCGCGCTACGAGCAGCACCACAATGTGACCTACACCGAGGAGGCCCTTAAAGCTTGCGTAGACCTCACTACGCGCTACGTCACCTCCCGCGCCCTGCCCGACAAGGCCATTGACGCGCTCGACGAGGCGGGGAGCCGCAAAAGGCTGCTTGCCACCGGCACGCCGCGCGAAATAGTGGAGATGCAGGAAAAAATAGAGGAGACGCGCAAGGAAAAGATAGAGGCGGCGGCCGAACAGGACTACGAGCGCGCCGCCGGCTTGCGCGACACCGTGCAGCAGCTCGAGGAGCAGCTCGCCCAGCTCACGCGCCAATGGGAAGAGAGCCAGAAAGAGCATCCCTCCGTGGTGGACGAAGCGGACGTGGCCGAGGTTGTGTCCATGATGAGCGGCGTGCCGGCCAACAAGGTCGCCGAGCAGGAGAAAGAGCGGCTGTCGGGCATGAAAGACGCGCTCAACGCCCGCGTCATTGCGCAGCCCTCCGCCGTGGATCGGCTCACGCGCTCCATACTGCGCAGCAGGGTGGGGCTGAAGGGCAACGACCGCCCCATAGGCACGTTCCTTTTCGTAGGACCTACGGGCGTGGGCAAAACACACCTTGTGAAATGTCTGGCCGAATGGATGTTCGGCTCCAAAGACGCGCTCATCCGCGTGGACATGAGCGAGTACGGAGAGAAATACAGCGTCAGCCGGCTTGTCGGCGCGCCTCCGGGATATGTCGGCTACGAAGAGGGCGGACAGCTAACCGAACGTGTGCGCCGCCACCCTTACTCGGTGGTGCTGCTCGACGAAATAGAGAAAGCCCACCAAGACGTCTTCAACACGCTGCTCCAAGTGATGGACGAGGGACGCCTTACGGACGGCAACGGCGTGACGGTGGACTTCCGCAACACAATAATCATCCTCACCTCCAATAGTGGCACGCGCCAGCTGCGCGAGTTTGGCGGCGGAGTAGGCTTCGCACGCACAGCCGCTGCGCCCACGGGGCAGATGGCCGAGGACATACTGATGAAGTCACTGCGCAAGCAGTTTGCCCCGGAGTTCCTCAACCGCTTGGACGACATAATATTTTTCAACGCGCTCAACAAGGAAAGCGCGGGAAGCATAGCAGACCTTGAGCTTCGCGACCTTGAGAGTCGCATGGCAAAGAACGGATACGCCGTGAGCGTGACCGACGCGGCAAAGGACTTCATCGTGGCAAAGGGCTTCGACGCGCAGTATGGCGCGCGCTCACTCAAACGCGCGATGCAGCGGCACGTTGAGGACCCGCTCTGCGACGCTATTATGGCCAACCCCGGCGCGACGCGCTTCACCGTCGACGCGGCAGACGGAAAAGTGACCGTGACGGCGGAGTGACCGAGCGGCGGCGGAAAACAAGACAACCTATTTTGCGTAAACAATAAAAAGTACATGAACTACATACCTACCGAGATAGAGGGCGTATGGATTATAGAGCCGAAAGTCTTTGAGGACGCGCGCGGCTACTTTATGGAGACTTGGCGCGAGGAGGACTTTAACAACGGCGTGGGGCACGAGGTTTGCTTCGTGCAGGACAACCAGTCGAAGTCCACGCGCGGCGTGCTGCGCGGGCTGCACTACCAGAAGGGCGCGGACTCGCAGGCCAAGCTCGTGCGCGTGCTGCAAGGCAGCGTGGTGGACGTGGCGGTGGACCTGCGCAAAGGCTCGCCCACGTTCGGCAAACACGTTATGGTGGAGCTGAGCGAGGACAACAAGCGGCAGCTCTTCATACCGCGCGGCTTCGCCCACGGTTTCCAAGTGCTTTCCGACGAGGCTGTTTTCACCTACAAGGTAGACAACCGCTACGCCCCGCAAAGCGAATGCTCCATACGCTATGACGACCCGAAGCTCGCCATATCCTGGCCCATCAGCGACCCGGCGGAGGTGAAACTCTCCGAGAAGGATTTGCTCCACGCAGTGTCCTTTGACGACGCGGAGAAGTTTTGACCCCAGCCACCTACCTTTCCCCTCCGTCACAACGCCGCGCCAAGCACGCTGGAAAGCAAGCCCGCAGAAATGCGGCGGCAGCACACCTTATTATATATAAGGACACGCCTATTTATTATAGGCACACGCCATATTATATATAAGGAGCGGCGGACGGGAAACCAACCACACCACCAACAGCCCAAGCACCCTAATGCAGCACATACGCAACTTTTGCATCATAGCCCATATTGACCACGGCAAGAGCACGCTTGCCGACCGCTTGCTCGAACGCACGCAGACGGTGAAAGTGACCGAGGGGCAGATGCTTGACGACATGGACCTCGAGCGAGAGCGCGGCATCACCATCAAAAGCCACGCCATACAGATGGAGTACACAACCGGCGGCGAGACCTACCGGCTTAACCTCATTGACACGCCGGGACACGTCGACTTCGCCTACGAGGTGTCGCGCAGCATCGCCGCCTGCGAGGGCTGCCTCTTGCTTGTAGACGCCACACAAGGCGTGCAGGCGCAGACCATCTCTAACCTCTACATGGCCATTGAGCACGACCTCGAGATTGTGCCCGTTCTCAGCAAGTGCGACATGGCAAACGCCATGCCCGAGCAAGTAGAGGACGAAATCATCGACCTGCTTGGCTGTAAGCGCGAAGAGATTATCCGCGCATCGGGAAAGACAGGAGAGGGCGTCGACGACATACTCCAAGCCGTGGTGGAGCGCATACCCGCGCCCGTGGGCGACGAGGACGCGCCGCTACAAGCGCTGATATTCGACTCGGTCTTTAACCCCTTTCGCGGCATCATAGCCTATTTCAAAATAGAAAACGGGCATATCAGCAAAGACGAGGAGGTTGTCTTCGTCAACACCGGGAAACGCTACCACGCGGACGAGGTGGGCGTGCTTAAAATGGACCTCTCTCCGCGCCGAGAGCTTCACTGCGGCGACGTGGGCTATATTGTGAGCGGCATAAAGACCGCCACGGAGGTGAAAGTGGGCGACACCATCACCTCTGCCGCGACGCCATGCGAGAAAGCTATTGCGGGCTTCGAGGAAGTGAAGCCCATGGTCTTCGCGGGCGTGTACCCCATAGAGACGGAAGACTTCGAGCAGCTGCGTGCAAGCCTTGAGAAGCTGCAACTCAACGACGCCTCGCTCACGTTCCAGCCCGAGTCGTCCGTGGCCCTGGGCTTCGGCTTCCGTTGCGGCTTCCTCGGTCTGCTGCACATGGAGATAATACAGGAAAGGCTCGACCGTGAGTTCAACATGAACGTGATTACCACCGTCCCCAACGTAAGCTACCACGTCTTTGACAAGCACGGGGAGATGAAGGAGGTGCACAATCCCGCCGGAATGCCCGACGCCACGGAGATAGACCATATAGAAGAACCCTACATCCGCGCTTCCATCATCACGCGTGCCGACTACATTGGCAGCATTATGACGCTCTGCCTCGGAAAACGCGGCGAGCTGGTGAAGCAAGAGTACGTGTCGGGCGACCGCGTAGAGCTGCACTACGACATGCCTTTGGCGGAGATAGTGATAGACTTCTACGACAAGCTCAAAAGCATCTCAAAGGGCTACGCCTCGTTTGACTACCACGGCATAGGCTTCCGTCCGTCCAAGCTCGTAAAGCTGGACATACTGCTCAACGGCGAGCCGGTGGACGCCCTGTCTACCCTGACGCACGTAGACAACTCCGTCAGCTTCGGTCGGCGCATGTGCGAAAAACTCAAAGAGCTTCTTCCGCGCCAACAGTTCGACATCGCCATACAAGCCGCAATCGGGGCAAAAATCATAGCCCGCGAAACGGTGAAGCAGGTGAGAAAGGACGTGACAGCCAAGTGTTACGGCGGAGACATAAGCCGAAAGCGCAAACTCCTCGAGAAGCAGAAGCGCGGAAAGAAGCGAATGAAAGAGATTGGCAACGTGCAGGTTCCGCAAAAGGCGTTCCTCGCCGTGCTCAAGCTTGACTAACCACACACACTACAAGACCCAAAGCGATGTTGGCACAACTGAAAGGGGCGGAGATACGCCCGGACGCGGAGGCGGTGCTTAGCGGCGTGGACTTCCACGCGGACGACAACGACTTCATCTACGTCATAGGAAAAGTGGGTTCGGGGAAGAGCTCACTGCTCAAGACCCTCTACGGCGAATATCCGCTCGCGGCGGGCGAGGGCTGTGTGCTGGATTTCGACCTCGCCAAACTCAAGCGCAAGCGCCTGCCCGAGCTGCGGCGGCAGCTGGGCATCGTCTTCCAGGACTTCCAGCTGATGCAGGACCAAACCGTCCGCCAGAACCTGGACTTCGTGCTCCGCGCCACGGGGTGGAAGAAAAAGCTGCGCGAGGGGCGCATAGACGAAGTGCTGACCCTCGTCGGGCTGCCAGACCGCAAGGAGAGCTTCCCGCACGAGCTTTCAGGCGGCGAGCAGCAGCGCGTGTGCATAGCCCGCGCCTTGCTCAATCACCCGAAGCTTATTCTCGCTGACGAGCCGACGGGCAACCTCGACGTGGAGACAAGCCAAAAGATAATGGACCTCCTGTTTGCCATACGCGACAAAGGCACTGCCGTCGTGATGGTGACGCACAACCTCAGCCTCCTCTCCCAATATCCCGGCATAGTGTATCGCTGCGCCGACGGACGCATAGAGGAAGTGACGGAGGAATACAACGCCCCCGTGGAAATGTAAGGGCGCAAGGCCCAAGCAGCGGCAAGACAGAGTCCGCCCGAAGCAAGGCTCTGGGAAAAACAAAGGAAAACACAGACTACACAAGGATATGAAGATCTTAAAGTTCGGCGGCACGTCGGTAGGCTCACCGCAGCGCATGAAGGACGTGTGCAACCTCATCACCGGCGGAAAGCGCGACATCGTGGTGCTCTCCGCGATGTCGGGCACGACAAACTCGCTCGTGGAAATTGCCGACTACATAGCGAAGCACAATCAGGAGGCCGCCAACAACGTGATTAACAAGCTGCGCAACCTCTATATGCAGCACGTCTCCGAGCTGTACGCCACGGAGGAGTGGGCTGAGACCACGCGCGAGTACATCCGCGGCGTGTTCCAGCACCTGCACGAGCTGACGGGGCGTGACTATTCGGACAACCTCGAAAAAGAGATTCTCGCGCAGGGAGAGCTAATCAGCACCAACATGGTGACCAACTACCTGCACGAATGTGGCAAGAAAGTCGTGCTGCTCCCCGCGCTCGACTTTATGCGCACGGACGAAAACGCCGAGCCGGACCTTGTCCACCTCAAGCAGCACCTTACCCCGATGCTCGAGGCCGCGCCCGAGGCCGAGCTTTTCATAACCCAGGGTTTCATCTGCCGCAACGCGCGCGGCTACGTAGACAACCTGCAGCGCGGAGGCTCGGACTATACGGCCTGCCTCATAGGCGCGGCGCTCTACGCTGAGGAGATACAGATATGGACGGACATTGACGGGATGCACAACAACGACCCGCGATTTGTCCCCGATACTACCCCCGTGCGCCAGCTCAATTTCGAGGAGGCGGCAGAGCTTGCCTATTTCGGCGCAAAGATTCTTCACCCCACCTGCATACAGCCCGCGCGCTACGCCGGCGTACCCGTGCGGCTGCTCAACACAATGGACCCCGCCGCGCCCGGCACCATCATCAACAACCGTATGCAGAACGGCAACATTAAAGCCGTCGCCGCGAAGGACAACATAACGGCCATCAAAATTGTCTCCTCGCGCATGCTCCTCGCCACGGGCTTCCTGCGCAAGGTCTTTGAGATTTTTGAAAACAACCAGACCCCCGTGGACATGGTAACCACGAGCGAGGTGGGCGTTTCGCTCAGCATCGACAACAAGAGCCGCCTCGTCAGCATTGTCGAGGAGCTTAAGAAGTACGGAACGGTTGAGGTAGACCACGACATGTGCATCATCTGCGTCGTGGGCGACTTGCGCTGGGGCAACGTAGGCTTTGAGTCGCTCGTATCCGACGCACTCTCCGCAATCCCCGTACGCATGATTTCATACGGCGGCAGCGACCACAACATTTCCTTCCTTGTGCGCGAGGCAGACAAGCAGAAAGCTCTTTGCGCGCTTAGCGAAAAGCTCTTCACAAAGGGCAAATAACACAGACAAATTATTTGGCGGGACGGCGGGAAAGCCGTTTCCGCCAATTTTTCGCGCATTTTCCACGCGGAGGCATACAGCCAATAGCGCAGATGGCGTACAGCCACACACGTGAAAGCGTACTGCCCACGTGCGAATGTGTACTGCCCAAACCAGAGACATACCGCCCAGAGGCGCGGAAAGCGCACATATAAAACTACACAAGACAACCACACCATGCAGTTCCCCTTAGAACGCTTCAAGGCAACGGACACCCCGTTCTACTATTACGACCTCGGTCTGCTTCGCGAGACGCTCGAGAAAATAAAAGCGTGCACCGCCGAGCATCCTAACTTTCACGTGCACTACGCCGTAAAGGCTAACGCAAATCCGCGCCTTCTCAATGTGATTTCCTCCTACGGACTGGGTGCCGACTGCGTGTCCGGCGGTGAGATAGAAGCATCGCTCGCCGGCGGCTTCAAGGGCGGCGACATCGTCTTCGCCGGGGTGGGGAAGAGCGACCGCGAGATAAAGCTCGCGCTCAAAGCCGGCATCCACAGCTTCAACGTGGAAAGTCTCCCCGAGCTTGAAGTCATCGACGCACTTGCCGGCGAGGCGGGCGTAAAGGCCCGTGTAGCTTTCCGTGTAAACCCCAATGTGGACGCGCACACACACGAGAAAATCACGACGGGCCTGAACGAGAACAAATTCGGCATAGCCCTCGAGGACGTGAAACCCGCCGTGAAGCTCGCCGCAGGGATGAAAAACGTGGAATTCGTAGGACTTCATTTCCACATCGGCAGCCAAATTCTCGACCTCTCTGTTTATGAGGTGCTTTGCGAGGTCGTAAACCAGCTTAACGCCGAACTGTCTGCGGAGGGATTCGCTCCGAAGAGCATCAACGTGGGCGGCGGCCTCGGCATAGACTATGACGCGCCCGACGCGCACCCCGTGCCCGACTTCGAGAGCTATTTCTCTCTCTTCGCGCGTTGTCTCCGGCTTTCCGAGGGGCAAGAGGTGCACTTCGAGCTCGGTCGCTCCGTTGTCGGCCAGTGCGGCACGCTTGTCGCCCGTACGCTTTATGTGAAGCACGGACACGCGAAGAGCTTCGTCATCGTTGACGCCGGCTTCACCGACCTTGTCCGTCCCGCCATGTACGGCTCGCACCATTTCACGCAAAACATCTCCGCGTCGCCGGAAGCAGAGAACGCAACGTACGACGTAGTCGGCCCCATCTGCGAAAGCAGCGACGTCTTCAGCAAAGGAGAGACGCTGCCCGTCACCCGCCGAGGCGACTTCATCGCTTTCCGTTCTGCCGGCGCGTACGGTGAGGCAATGGCCTCCACATATAATTGCCGCCACCTCCCGGCCTCTGTGTACAGCGAGGAGTAGGGTGGAAATCCCCGCCCTTTCCCTGCGAAAGCCCGCAGGAAAAGGGAGCGGGGAAGATGAAAATAAGCGGAAACCAACGAAAGAACCGCATTTTTTGCGCAGAACGCTTGCAGATACCGATTTTTCGCGTACCTTTGCACCGCGTTTGAGGAAAACGCCGCCGTAGAGACGGCAGGAATGCGGAAATAGCTCAGTTGGTAGAGCACAACCTTGCCAAGGTTGGGGTCGCGA